>NZ_RBAH01000019.1 GCF_003626695.1 Paenibacillus ginsengarvi | reverse complement strand
GCCCCCCTCAAGATGAGATTTCCCAATTCGTAAGACCCCTGGTAGACGACCAGGTTGATAGGTTCGGGGTGGAAGCGCAGCAATGCGTGCAGCTGACGAATACTAATCGGTCGAGGGCTTATCCAAAGAGCCTCGGATACCCCCGAGGCACTCGATTCTGCTTCAATCGCTCGTTTCGCATCCAGTTTTCAAGGAATAATCCTTGAGTCATTCGTTTGGTGATGACGGCGGAGGGGATCCACGCGTTCCCATCCCGAACACGACCGTTAAGCCCTCCAGCGCCGATGGTACTTGGACCGCAGGGTCCTGGGAGAGTAGGACGTTGCCAAGCGGATGTACATTCCCTGATAGCTCAGTTGGTAGAGCACTCGGCTGTTAACCGAGTTGTCACAGGTTCGAGTCCTGTTCGGGGAGCCATGCTTCCATAGCTCAGTAGGTAGAGTGCATCCATGGTAAGGATGAGGTCACCGGTTCGATTCCGGTTGGAAGCTTCGCCGCCCATTTTGCGGTAAATCGCGGCCCGTTGGTCAAGGGGTTAAGACACCTCCCTTTCACGGAGGTAACAGGGGTTCGAATCCCCTACGGGTCACTTTCTTTTACAGCTTCGATTTGGGGATGAGAACCTTTAGGTTCACCCAATACATAGTTCTCCTAATCAGGGGGAACGTTAATAGCACGGACGCTTAGCTCAGCCGGGAGAGCATCTGCCTTACAAGCAGAGGGTCGGCGGTTCGATCCCGTCAGCGTCCATCACGAGCCGTTGTAGCTCAATTGGTAGAGCAACTGACTTGTAATCAGTAGGTTGGGGGTTCAAGTCCTCTCGACGGCACCAGTTGTTTTATTGGGGATTAGCCAAGCGGTAAGGCAACGGACTTTGACTCCGTCATTCCTAGGTTCGAATCCTAGATCCCCAGTATTTAGCTATGAGCCATTAGCTCAGTTGGTAGAGCACCTGACTTTTAATCAGGGTGTCGTAGGTTCGAGTCCTACATGGCTCACATTCCCTAAAGCGCGTGTGGCGGAATTGGCAGACGCACCAGACTTAGGATCTGGCGCCTTCGGCGTGGGGGTTCAAGTCCCTCCACGCGCACCATCTTCAAATCTTGCATCAAGTTATAATGCGGACGTGGCTCAGTGGTAGAGCATCGCCTTGCCAAGGCGAGGGTCGCGAGTTCGAATCTCGTCGTCCGCTCCATAAGATGTGCCCTTAGCTCAGCTGGATAGAGCGTTTGACTACGAATCAAAAGGTCGGGAGTTCGAATCTCTCAGGGCACGCCATTTTTATCCTGATCAAGAATCAGGAAACTTAATAGTCGGGACGTAGCTCAGCTTGGTAGAGCACCTGGTTTGGGACCAGGGGGTCGCATGTTCAAATCGTGTCGTCCCGATCTTTAATTTCGCGGGTGTAGTTCAATGGTAGAACTCCAGCCTTCCAAGCTGGTAGCGTGGGTTCGATTCCCATCACCCGCTTATCGACTTACAAGTATGAACCTTTGCCGAGCAAAGGTTTTTTTATTTTGTGGCCTCCTTTTCTAATGGGATACATAAAAAATAGTGCGGACTCGTATTTTTCCTGTTTTTCCCCTTGAATTATAGCCGTATTCTTAATAATATAATAAGGACGTAGGTGAAAAGTTCGTTTTTTGAGAAAGGCGTTCCGCTGTCGTTCTGCGTAATGATGCAGCGGCTTCAGAAGTCTTTTTTTGCCGTATTAGGCTTTTTAACGGGAATTCCGCCCTAGCTGACGACGGAGACCTGTGGCCCCCGGTTTCGACTCGTCGGCGGACGTTAAAGCTGCCTGGGGACGGAATGCCGGATATTTTCGCTGTGAACGGTTGATATTTGAAAACCTCATATTTACCACGTTAAAGCAGGAATGCCGTGAAATTTGTCGAATGTGATAAGGATGGAGGGAGACAGAACTATGACTGAAACTACAATAGAAGCGACGCAAGGATCGTCAAGCCATCAATTGCTGCGCAGAGACGTACGTTTTCTGGGAAATATTCTTGGTGAAGTTCTGATTCATCAGGGAGGCCAGCAGCTGTTCAACCTGGAGGAGCAAATTCGCGAGATGAGCAAGACGCTTCGGGCCTCTTCCGATCCGAAACTGCTGCAGGAATTTAAAAAACTGATCCGTTCGCTTAGTCCGGAAGATCGGCACAATGTCGTCCGGGCTTTTGCCATTTATTTTCAGCTGGTCAATATTGCCGAGCAAAATCATCGCATCCGGCGGAAGCGCGATTATGACCGCTCTACGGGGGAGAAGCTGCAGCCGGGATCGATCGAAAATATCGTGGCTGATCTGCACCAAAAAGGAATTCCGGCGGATGAGATGCAAGACATGATCAAGGCTATCTCGCTGGAGCTTGTGATGACCGCTCACCCGACGGAAGCAACAAGACGGGTCGTGCTGGATATTCATCAGCGCATTGCTGAAGATGTCATGAAGCTGGACCACCCGGCGCTTACGAACCGGGAAAGGGAGCAGCTCCGCGAGAAGCTGGTCAGTGAAGTGCTTACCCTGTGGCAAACGGACGAGCTGCGCGACCGCAAGCCAACGGTACTCGACGAAGTGCGCAATGGCTTGTATTACTTCGACGAGACGTTGTTCGATGTTCTTCCGGAGCTGTATCAGGAACTCGAACGCTGCCTCGGCAAGTATTATCCGGATGTGGAATGGACGATTCCGTCTTTCCTGCGTTTCGGCTCCTGGATCGGCGGGGATCGCGACGGCAATCCGTCGGTAACGGCGAAAGTCACCTGGGAAACGCTGACGCTGCACCGGCAGCTGGCTCTTAAGAAGTATGAGGAGCAGCTCAGTGAGCTGATGAATCACTTGAGCTTCAGCACGAACATCGTAGAGGTGCTGCCTGAGCTTCTCGAATCGATCGAGACGGACAAGCAGCACATTCAGCTCAAATCCGAGGACGTATGGCGCAACGATAAGGAGCCTTACCGGATCAAGCTCACCTACATGGCCGAAAAAATCGCGAACGCGCAATCGCACGGAAAAAGCGCAAAAGCCAAATATGCATCTCCGGATGAACTGCTCGAGGATTTGCGCCTGATCGACCGCAGCTTGCGTAATCACTACGCCGACTACACGGCTAATATATACATCCGCAAGCTCATTCGCCAAGTCGAGCTGTTCGGCTTCCATTTGGCCGGGCTGGACGTGCGTCAGCACAGCAAAGAGCATGAAAGCGCGATGAACGAAATTCTCGGGAAAATGAACATCGCGAGCAGCTATGCCTCGCTATCCGAAGAGGAGAAGGTCAAGCTGCTGAGCGGTTTGCTTACCGATCCGCGCCCGCTGATGTCTTCCTATATGGAATACTCGGAATCGACGATGGAAGTCATTAGCGTATACAAAGCGATCAAGGCGGCCCAGGCCGAGTTCGGACCGAAGTGTATTACGACTTATCTGATCAGCATGACACAAGGCGCGAGTGATCTGCTTGAAGTCATGGTGCTTGGCAAAGAAGTCGGCTTATACCGGCGCGAGGCGGATGGAACGGTACGCTGTACCCTGCAGCCTTCGCCGTTGTTTGAAACGATTGATGACCTGCATGCGGCGCCCGCTATTATGGAAACGATATTCAGCATTCCGGCTTACCGGGAGAGCATTAGCGATTTTAACAACGTCCAGGAAATTATGCTTGGCTATTCCGACAGCAACAAGGACGGCGGCGTGCTCACCGCGAATTGGGAGCTTCGCGTGGCGCTGAAAGAGATTACAAAAACGGCCAAACGTTATGACGTGAAGCTCAAGTTTTTCCACGGACGCGGCGGTGCGCTCGGGCGCGGCGGCATGCCTTTGAACCGTAGTATCCTCGCTCAGCCTCCAGAGACGATCGGTGGCGGCATCAAAATTACAGAGCAAGGGGAAGTGTTATCTTCCCGTTATGCGCTGAAAGGAATCGCCTATCGCAGTTTGGAGCAGGCGACGTCGGCTCTTATTCTGAGCGCTTATCTCGCGAAAAACCCGCAGGATACGGACAACGAGTCCGAATACGAGACGATCATGCGATCGATCTCGGAGCAATCGCAGAGCAAGTACCAGGATCTCATTTTCCGCGACCCGGACTTCTATGCGTTCTTTAAGGAAGCGACTCCGCTTCCGGAGGTTGGCGAGCTGAACATCGGTTCGCGTCCGTCCAAGCGGAAAGGAAGCGACCGTTTTGAGGATCTGCGCGCCATTCCGTGGGTATTCGCATGGACGCAGAGCCGCTATCTGCTGCCTGCTTGGTACGCGGCTGGATCGGGTCTCCAGAAGTTTTATCAAGGAAATCCGGATAACCTCCGCAGTCTGCAGACGATGTACCAGAACTGGTCGTTCTTCAGCTCTACGATCGACAATTTGCAGATGGCTCTGGGCAAGGCCGATATGCTGATCGCTCAGGAGTATTCGCAGATGGCGAATAATACGGAAGCCGGACAGCGCATCTTCGAACAGATTCGTTCGGAGTACGAGCTGACCTCGCAGCTGATCCTGCAAATTACAGGCCAAAAAGAGATTTTGGATAACCAGACGGTTATTCAGGAATCGATCAAGCTTCGCAACCCGTATGTCGATCCGCTGAGCTTCCTGCAGGTTCAACTGCTTAGCGAGCTGCGTTCGCTGGATAAGTCGTCGGAGGAAGGCGCCAAGCTGCTGAGAGAAGTGCTGTTGACGATCAACGGCATTGCAGCCGGTCTTCGCAATACAGGCTGATGCGCTTCAAATTATTTCTAGTCGGGGATCGGCTCCTTCGGGAGCCGGTTCTCGACTTTTTTTATAAAAAACGGTACTCTAATAAAGATGGATAAAGATAAGGAATGGCGTTGATACTTCTCGGTATCACCTATTGGAATAAGGCCCGTCTGCGCGGGAGAGAACCGAATCGTAGCGCAGCGGCGGGCCGCAAGGTACCGGGATGGGAGGAATGTCGGTGAATTTTGTAGAAACAAGGCTGGCCAAGCTGGCCCGCGAAGGCGACCGCCGGGCATTCAGCGAACTGGTCGACTTGTACAAAGATAAAATTTATCATCTCGCGTACCGGATGCTGCATAATGTGCAGGAAGCGGAAGACGTGGTCCAGGAAACGTTTTTGCGGGTGTATACGAATTTGAACCGGTTTGACGAGGCGCAGAAGTTCTCGACGTGGATCTACCGCATCGGCACGAACTTGTGTATCGATCGGCTTCGCAAGCGCAGGGCGTCGTATTCGCTCGATGCGGAAGTAAACGACAGCGAGGGAAACGACTGGTACTCGATGCTCGCGAGCGGCGATCGCACGCCGGAGGGCGAGCTGGTGTTATCCGAGACGCAGGAGCAGGTGCGTAAAGCGATCGACTCGCTGCCGGAAAAATATAAATCGGCGGTCATCCTCCGTTACTTGCACGACATGTCGCTTCAGGAGATCGGAGAAGTGCTGGATATGCCGGTGACAACGGTGAAAACGCGGGTTCATCGCGGCCGGGAATATTTGCGGGAACGTTTAGAAAAAGATTCGCTGCTGTGAAGAACAAATGTTGAAACGATTTCAAACATCAAACGTATTGTACGTTACGATACTTTATGCAAAGCGATAGCCAAGGAAAGGAGTGGCACTGTAATATGAATTGCAAAGAAGCCATCCTTTTGATGCACGACTACTTGGACGGGGACTTGACGGGACCCGAGGCGGCGGAACTCAAGAAGCATCTGATCGGCTGCGCCAGCTGCCAGGAGCGGTATACGAAGCTGGAGAAGACAGGGGCGGCTCTCATGGCCTCGATGAAGCCGGTCCATGTGCCGAGCCATCTGACAACTGCATCGATTATGCAGAAGCTTCCCGCTCCGGCGAAACGGACGGTCTGGATGAGGTGGCCGCGACGCCATCCGGCTGCGACAGTGGCCGCATTATTTTGCATCGTCATGTTGGGCAGCTTCATGAGCATGTGGAATGAGGACACCCAATTGGTCGTGCACGGTTCGAACCTCGAGCAGGTCGTCATTAAAGGAAACACGGTTGTTGTCCCAGAAGGCCAAACGTACCAGGGCAACCTGATCGTAGAGAACGGCAAAATCGAAGTAAACGGCAAAATCGACGGGAATCTGATCGTGATCGACGGCAATTACGCTCTCGCTTCTACGGCTCAAATATCCGGAGATATTACAAGCGTCAATCAAGCGGCGGAGTGGGTCTGGTACAAATTGAACCAACTGTTCACCCTGTTCGTCAAATAAATCCGGATGCCGGAAGCGAAAATGTTTCGCCTTCGACATGCGGATTTTTTTTGCAAATTGGGCCGTATCGGCCGGTACATGGGATAGGCGGTTCCTTTGTCGGATTTCGTAGAAACATTCGGACCGTCAATCGGGGCGCAAAATGAGGTTTTTTTGCAGAAATATGTTATGATTATACAATAGACAGATAGGCTCTCGATACGGCCATGGGGGAACAAGCATGGAACTATTGACGGATATTCGCATCAAAGACATAATCGATATTTTGATCGTAAGTTATGTCATTTACCAGCTGATCCTGCTTGTCCGCGGAACGCGTGCCGTTCAGCTGCTCAAAGGGATCATCGTCGTCGTACTGACCTGGGCGCTCAGCATCTGGTTTAACTTAAACACGCTCCAATGGATGATGAACCAGATGTTTACGTTCGGCGTGCTTGCGGTCATCATTATTTTTCAGCCGGAGCTGCGACGGGCGCTCGAACAGCTGGGCCGCGGCAAGCTGTTTCGGGGGTCGTCCTCGTCCGATGAAGAGCACGAGGTCACAAACCGCATCTCGCAAATCTTGAAGTCGGTTAACTATTTATCGAAGCGCAAAATCGGCGCGCTGATCGTATTCGAGCGGGAAACCGGCCTGAATGATTACTTGGAGTCGGGTATATCGCTAGAGGCTCATATTACGTCCGAGCTGCTTATCAACATTTTTATCCCGAATACGCCTTTGCACGACGGGGCTGTCATTATTCGCAGAGGCCAGATTATGGCGGCGGGCTGTTACTTGCCGCTGTCGGAAAACCCGTTCATCAGCAAAGAGCTCGGTACGCGCCACCGGGCGGCGATCGGCATGAGCGAAGTGTGCGACGCGATCTGCGTTGTCGTATCGGAGGAGACGGGACAAGTCTCGCTTGCGATCAACGGCCAGATCGTCCGCGATATCAAGGAGGAGTCGCTCGTCTCGAAGCTGTTCGAGGAGCTTCGCCCGAAGATGAAGGTTAAGGGCAAGACCCCTTTCTGGAAGCGGAAAGGAGGCGAAGGGGCCAATGGATAAATGGCTTCGCAATCCGAACGTCGTCCGGGTCATTGCGCTGTTTATTGGCATCCTGCTGTGGGCGGTTGTACATCTGGACGATCGTTCGACGTCGGGTGGCAGCATTTCGACTAATCAGGAAAAGACGATTTATAACGTTAAGGTTACGCCTATTTATGACGATAACAAGTTTCATATCGCCTCAATCGATCCGACGGAGGTTATGATACGGGTAGAGGGCAAGGAATCGGCGCTGAAAAAAATCAGAACCGACCAGTACCAGATCGTGCTCGATCTGAACGGAGCCAAGGTCGGAGAAAATACGCTGTCGCTCATTGCCAAAGATTTTCCGGCCGGAGTTAAAGTTTCGGTCTTCCCGCCTTATGCCAAAGTAACGCTGGAGGAGAAGCAGACGAAGGAGGTTCCCGTACAGGTGAACCTGATCGGCAATCCGGCGAACGGCTTCAAGGCCGGGCAGCCGGTAGCCAAGCCGAATCGCGTCCTGCTTACGGTGCCAAGCGGCCTTATGGGAGAGGCGATCACGGTCAAAGCCGACGTGAACATCGAGAATGCGCAATCGGCTGTTACAAAGCAGGTGAAGCTGGTCGCCGTCGACAAAAACGGCAAAGAGCTGGGAGTTTCGATCAGTCCGACCGTTGTGGACGTAGAAGTGCCGATTACGCAGCCGTTCAAAAAGATGCCGCTGCAGCTCAAGGTCGTAGGTGAGCCTGCGCCGGGGTACAGCATATCGTTGTTCCAGCCGTCCGTTGACCAGATTACGGTGTACGGACCGCAGGAACTGCTCAATACGCTCGATTTCTACGAAGGGCCGCAGGTCGACGTGGGCGGGCTCAAAACCGACCAGCTGTACACGCTGGACGTTCCGCTCCGGACGAAGATTACTTCGGTCGATCCGCCGAAAATGGAAGTGAAGGTGCAAGTCGTGCCGTCCGATAAGCGGACGTTCGAGCAAGTGCCGATCACGATTATCGGGCAGAACAACAACTTCGATACGCGCATCAAATCGCCGCCTAACGGCACGATTAATGTAATGCTCGAGGGAGCTCCTGCGGTGCTTCAGAAGCTGAAGGCGCAGGATGTGCAGGTCATCGTCGATGTCAGCAACCTGCCGCCGGGCGAGCATACGGTAAATGTGAACGTCAATGTGCCGCAGTTCGTCAAAAAAGTGGAGACGGAAACGAAGGCTGTAGTGGAAATAACGGCCAAAGCGACCGACAATACAGCCGCTCAAAGCGCGCAGGTGAAACAGCTGCCTTAGATCGGGGCCAAACCGAAAGCTTATTCGCGGACACAGGAGCTTAATGAACGGGCTTCGTTAAAGCTCCATAGATAAAGGAGAGGGAACTGGAACATGGGGAAGTACTTCGGAACAGACGGGGTTCGCGGAATTGCCAATAAAGAACTGACAGCAGAGCTGGCTTATCGGATCGGCCGCTGCGGCGGGTATGTGCTTACCCAGCACGCTTCGGAGAAGCCGGTTGTACTGATCGGCCGCGATACGCGCGTATCCGGGGCTATGCTGGAGGCGGCGCTTGTGGCAGGACTATTGTCCATCGGCGCAGATGTCGTCCGTCTTGGCGTCATCTCGACGCCGGGAGTGGCCTATTTGACGAAAACGTCCGGCGCACATGCCGGGGTTATGATATCCGCTTCGCACAATCCGGTGGAAGATAACGGGATTAAGTTTTTTGGCAGCGACGGATTTAAGCTGTTCGACGAAACCGAGCTGGAAATCGAGCAGTTGCTGGATGCTCCTGTCGACGAGCTGCCTCGCCCGATCGGAGGAGATTTGGGGACGGCGCGAGACGACGAACAGGCGAAGTTCCGTTATGCGGAATTTCTGAAAACGACGGTAACTCGCTCCTTCCAGGGATTGCGAATTGTGCTTGACTGCGCTCACGGAGCCGCTTACGAGCTGGCGCCGACTATTTTCCGCGAGCTGGGAGCAGACGTTCATGTGATCGGTGCGGAGCCGAACGGCCGCAATATTAACGATAATTGCGGATCGACGCATCCGGAGAAGCTGAAGGAGGAAGTCGTTCGGCTGGGTGCCGATCTAGGCTTGTCGTTCGACGGGGATGCCGACCGTTTGATCGCCGTGGACGAATCCGGAGCCGAGGTCGACGGAGACTATATTCTGGCGATTTGCGGCGATGCGCTCAAGCGGGCAGGCAAGCTGAACCGGGATACGATTGTGACGACGGTGATGGCTAACCTCGGCTTTTTCAAGGGTGTAGAGAAGATGGGCATGAATGCGCTGCAGACGGCCGTAGGCGACAGATATGTGATGGAGGAAATGCGCAAGGGTGGCTTCAACCTCGGCGGCGAGCAGTCCGGACACGTAATTTTCCTGGATTACAGCACGACTGGAGACGGCATCCTGAGCGCGCTCCAGCTTGTAAACACAGTAGCGGACTCGGGCAAAAAGCTGAGCGAGTTGACAGGCATTATGCAGAAATATCCGCAAGTGCTCGTTAATGTGCGCGTAGCCGACAAAACGAAGCTGAAGGGCAATGCTGCAATCGAGAGCATCATTCAGGATGTAGAGAGCCGCTTTGCGGGCAATGGTCGCGTGCTTGTTCGTCCTTCCGGTACGGAGTCGCTCGTTCGCGTTATGGCGGAAGGACCGGATAAAGACATTGTGGAGTCATACGTCGCCGAAATATGCGAAATTGTGAAGCGTGAGCTGGTATAGCGTTTGTATTTGATACAAAGCGTATCTAAGACAAGTCCTCCGGATGAGCATCCGGGGGATTTTTGCCGATAGACGGGTGTTTTGCGGGAAATTTGGAGGTTGCGTCAAGGAGCAGAATTGAATATGATGGTATTATCACTTTGAAAATGGAAAGGTGGGCGGAGGTTTATCTTAGTATATAAGCGCCAGCGCTTGTCAGGCGGTCGCCGGATCGGAATCAGGGCGTATCGTTATCTGGGTAGGGCAAGCGGACGAGGTAGAGGTGTTCGAAATATTCGGCGGGGACCTCTCGGCAGCCGCATCAGGCCGAAAGCGGGAAGGCAAAAGGTTCGGGCAACCGGGCTGACAAGATTTCCGCATGATGCATTAAAGCGCGATTAAAAAGACCTATGTCTTTTGGATTGCGTACAGGTTCGAAATAAACCGGATCGGCAGAAGCCGTTCGCGCACGTAAGGCGGAGCGGAGCTGCGAGACCGGGTTCGATACAAGCAATAACACGATGAGCTTGCTGCGTTCTTTGAAAACGGAATAGGCTAACCTTGAAAAAAATCGTACGGTTTGTACGCTTCTTTGTCATGCACGGCTGCATGTTCTCGTAGAAAGGGCGCACAAGTTCAAACATCCCATTATTCGGAGGTATGGAACTATGTGCGGTATTGTCGGATATGTTGGAAAGCGGAATTCGCAGCGGATTTTGCTGGAGGGTCTTAAGAAGCTGGAGTATCGGGGATACGATTCGGCTGGCCTGGCGGTATTTACGGATCACGGCCTGGTTGTCAGGAAGGCGCAGGGGCGGCTGGCCGTCCTCGAGTCCAGGCTGGAGCAGGAGCCGCTGGACGGGACGATCGGGATTGGACATACCCGCTGGGCTACGCACGGCAAGCCTTCCGATGTGAACTCTCATCCGCATACGGATAATTCGATGAAATTTTCGGTCGTGCATAACGGCATTATCGAGAACTATATGAGCTTGAAAGAGGAATTGACGGCCAAAGGCCACGTATTCGTATCGGAGACGGATACGGAGGTCATCTCCCATCTGATCGCGGATTTGTACGACGGCGATATCGTCAAGGCTGTGCAGCAGGCGGTCAAAAAGATGAGCGGAGCGTTCGCTCTAGGTGTCTTGACCGAGTATGAGCCGGAGAAGCTTGTAGCGGTACGGCTGGCGAGCCCGCTTATTATCGGCGTCGGCGACGGAGAGAATTTTATCGGCTCGGATATTCCCGCGATTTTGGAGCATACGCGCAACGTTTATATTTTAAACGACGGTGAAATGGCCGTTCTGACGCAGAATGGTGTCGATTTGCGGACGATTGAGGGGAATTTTATTTCCCGGGAAACGTTTTATGTCGATTGGGATCTGATGACCGCGGAAAAAGCCGGATTCGATCATTTTATGCTGAAGGAAATATACGAGCAGCCGAAAGCGTATCGGGATACGATGGGCAGCCGGATCGACGCCGCCGGGGGGCAGGTCGTTCTGAACGAGGTGAAGCTGACGCCGCAGCAGATTTGGGACATTCATAACATTCATATTGTCGCTTGCGGAACGGCTTATCATGCCGGCCTCGTCGGAAAAGCGGTCATCGAGCAGTTGGCGCGAATTCCGGTAGAAGTTGATGTCGCGTCCGAATACCGGTACCGCGATCCGATCATTACGGCGAATACGCTCGTTATCGTCGTCAGCCAGTCCGGCGAAACAGCCGATACGCTGGCGGCTTTACGGGAAGCGAGACGAAGCGGGGCGAGAGTAATCGCCATTACGAACGTAGTGGGCAGCTCCGTCTCCCGCGAGGCGGACGATGTGATCGTCACCTGGGCCGGACCTGAGATTGCCGTCGCTTCGACGAAGGCGTATACATCGCAGTTGATCGCCTTTTATTTGCTTGGGCTGCATTTCGCGCAAACGCTAGGCTTGCAGGACGAAACTATGATCCGGTCGACTATCGCCGCGCTGCTAAAGCTGCCGGAGCAGGTGGAGCAAATTCTTGCGCAAGCCGAACAAATCAAGGAATATGCGGAGCATATTGCGAGCCACAACGATCTGTTCTTCATCGGCCGCGGCTCGGATTACGCCGTTGCCCAGGAAGGCTCGCTCAAGCTGAAGGAGATATCGTACATCCACTCCGAGGCTTATGCGGCGGGAGAGCTGAAGCACGGGACGCTGGCGCTGATCGAGGAAGGGATTCCGGTCATTGCGCTTGCGACACAGGAGCATTTGCTCGAGAAAACGGTCAGCAACATTAAAGAAGTGAAAGCCAGAGGCGCACAAGTGTTCGCTATCGCTTTCGAAGGCAATCCCGACATCGGCAAGGCGGTCGATCTCGTATTCGAGATCCCGCGTACGCTGTCGCTGCTCGCGCCTGCGCTTTCGGTTATTCCGCTGCAATTGCTCGCCTACTATGCGTCGCTTGCTCGCGGCAACGACGTGGATAAGCCGCGCAATTTGGCGAAGTCGGTTACGGTAGAGTGATGTTCACTTGCCTGATGTAACTATGTCTGGTGATAAAAAAGTGTGGAACCAATAAGCAAAATGATTGAACAGATCTGGAAGGGAGCCCGAGGGGAAGATTCGGCGCTCCCTTTTAGATTGCGTAAAAATTGATTTTTTGGATGAGAAGAAAAGAAATTGAATGAACCTCTCCAGCTCAAACTCCCGTCGTTCAATTCTCTAAAGTCTTCGCCTAAAATCAAAAAACGCGCCTGAACCATGGTGGTTTTGCGCGTTTTGTCGGGACGAAATACGGTGTCAGGACGGGATGTTCATAGCGGTCTGCATATTTTTCAGATCGAGCTGAATTTGCTCCGGAATATGGTAGGGATGGTATAGGCCCCGCTGCATCATGTAGTTTGTTATCTTTTCATGGGAGTCTATAGCTTCGTCGAGCTGTTTCATCAAAATTTGTTTGATTTCGGAGGTGGCACATTCGGTTACGGCCATGGCGTAGTTTCTGACTCCGCTCTTGGCGTTCATCAAAAAATCCATTGCGATCACGTCGTCGGTCAGCGTATGAAGCCCTGTCAAGTGTTCTAATAGGGTGTTCATGTTTCTATCTCCTTTAGGTTAGGGTCACTTTAGACAGCACTCCACCGAGCTCCTGAAGCTGCTGCTGTGATAATTGCACGTCTTGCTGCAAAATTTGCCTGAGCTCCGGGTCGGTTACCAGAGCTTGCATGGTTTTGGATTTGGTCATGCAAACGGTCTTGAACGCAGCCATTTCATGAACCTCCAGCATCTCATGCAAAGCGTAATTGGAATTCATTCGGATTGTCCTCCCCTGTATTTACCCATATTCAGGGCTTTAAGATGACTTTGATGCAATTGTCCGTTTTCGTATCGAACATTTCATAGCCGTGCTTGGCCTCGCTAAGCGGAATGACGTGCGTAACAATATCTCCAGGATCTACTTTGCCCGACGTAACCAGCTCGTACATATACGGCATGTAGTGAATGACCGGAGCTTGCCCGGAACGGATATTCACGTTGCGTTGCATGATGTCGCCGAGCGGGAATCCGTTATAGCGTCCGCCGTATACCCCAGTGACTTGGATGGTCCCGCCTTTGCGGACAGCCTGAGACGCAATGATAAATGCGCTCATGGTCCCGCCTTGCAGTTTCAAACCGCTGGCTAGAAATTCGAGATCGCTCATCTTGCCGTCCATGCCTACCGCATCAATTACGACATCGGCGCCGCCTTTGGTCATTTCCTTGAGATTGTTGCCGATATTTGTATCCTGTTCGAAGTTTACGATTTCCACATGGTTCGTTCGCTTCGCATGCTGTAAGCGGTAATCGACATAGTCAACGGCGATGACCCGCTTTGCTCCTTTCAGCCAGCAGAATTTCTGGGCCAGAAGTCCGACCGGACCGCAGCCGAGCACGATGACCGTATCTCCATTCTTGACACCGGCGTTATCTACGCTCCAAAATGCCGTCGTCATGGCATCGGCGATCAAGCTTAGCTTTTCGTCCGGTTGCTCGCAGTTTTCAGGAATCTTGAAGTGGGTGAAATTAGCAAACGGAACTCGTAAATACTCGGCTTGCCCGCCAGGGTAACCACCGGTCGTTCCGGAGTAGCCGAAATATGCGCCTATATCCCCGTGTTCGTTTGAATTGTCGCATTGGCTTTCCAGCTGATTCTTACAATAAAAACATTCCCCGCATGCGATGGTAAAAGGGATGATCACCCGGTCACCTTTCTTTACCTTGGTCACTCCGGGGCCTACTTCTTCTACGATCCCCATCGGTTCATGCCCGATGACATAGTTCTCCTGAAGGTTAGGGATCATTCCGTGAATCAGGTGAAGGTCCGAACCGCAAATGGCGGAACTGGTGACTCTTACGATCATATCGTCCGGTTTCACAATCTTCGGATCCGGCACCTCTTTGACCACGACATTTTTAATCCCTTGATACGTTACCGCCTTCATGCTTTATGTCCTCCAATATGTTCATCCGGGGTCCGATCAAACATCCCTTTACGCGACGTATCATCCGGGAACAAATTCATCTGCCCGATCATCACCGTATTTTTCGCTGAAAGCTGGTCGAGTTGGTACTGTTCGTTCAGCTCGTAAGGATGGAACCATTTTTTGCGAATCATAAGCTCCGTGATTTCTTGGTGCAGTGCAATCCCCTGCATAAGATGATTGCGAAGCAGCGCTCTTACATCGGGAGAAGCCGTTTCCGTCAGGGCGATGGACAAATTTCGCACACCCTCCTTGGCACGAATAAGGAAGTCCATTGCAAATGTCATATCTGCCATCTCCGGCATATTTAACGAATTAATCGGGTCTAAATAATCGGTGTTCATTGGCGTTCCCCTTTAATGTGTGATAGGTGTCGGGTTATTCGGAACAGGCGCTTGGAATGGAGCTCTTGCGTAGATGGCCTGGAGCTCGGCGATCTGTTGCGTGGATAGAATGACGTCCTTCTGCATTAACGCTTTCAGCTCCTGGTCAAAGACCAAGCCTTGCATAAGTTTTGACTTAGCGAGGCAGAGCGTTTTGAAGTTTAACGCTTCATGCAGTTCCATCGATTCGTGCGGCGCTAGCGTTGGCGTATTCATTGAGTAATTATCCCTCCTTACTTTCATCAAAGTTAGACTTTCCTACGCATTGGATCCTATACTAAAATGGATTGCCGAAAATCTGGGGTTCGAATATTCCCATGCAGTCGTAAGAATATGAGGACTCACCTTTTCGGGGCCCGTAAAAATATTTTATTATCCAGACACTTGAACCACATTCAGTCATATAAATAGGTAATAGCAGTTGGAACTTGTTGAGGAGGATTTTATGCAAGTGATGTTACCGAGTGAAAAGTATTTCGGTAAGTTTGAGGCGTTTTTTTTATTTTACGGAGCCATGCCTACAGGCGTTACGGTTTCTGAAACTGGGCGCATTTTTATTTGCTTTCCAAGATGGGGAGACGATGTTAAATTTACGGTGGCTGAAATCGTTCGCGGTACATTACAGCCTTATCCTAGTTTAGACGCTAATTTGGTAAGCCAATCGAATATCACAACGTCCTTCATTAGTGTTCAAAGCGTCGTTGCTGATGGAAAGGGAACGCTTTGGGTACTGGATACGGGGGCTCCTAATTTCTCAGAACCCATCAACGGGGGGGCGAAGTTAGTCGCTGTAGATTTAAATTCAAATACCATAAGAAGTATATATACATTTACGGAAAATGTTGTCCTGCCAACCACTTATCTGAATGATGTCCGATTTGATTTTCGTGTTGGTAAAGCAGGTTATGCTTATATAACGGATTCGTCTTCCCGAGGACCAGGAGCCATTATTGTCGTTGATTTAGAAACGGGCTATGCCTGGAGACGGTTAAACGGAGCAAACTCAACCTCGCCCGATCTCTTTTTCTTACCGAAAGTTGAAGGTAAAATCCTGAAGAATCGAAACAAAGACGGATCTACTTCACCTTTTAGATTGGCATCCGATGGTATAGCGATTTCCCCGGACGGCAAGATGTTGTTTTTTTGTCCTCTCTCCAGTCGTCATCTGTACTCGATTTCAACGGAAGCCCTAAGAGACCGAACGATACCGGATATGAATGTACAGGATCACGTGAAGTATTGGGGAGAAAAAGGTGCTTCAGATGGAATGGTCACCGATGCAAAAGGAAACGTTTATTCTGGAGACTATGAAAACAATAGTATTCGAAAGATATTGCCTAATGGAACAATGGAAACCATCGCACATGATCCGAGGATTTTATGGCCGGATACTTTTTCTATTGGTCCCGATCAATACTTATATTTCATCGTGAACCAATTACATCGGCAGGCAAGATTTCATTATGGTAATGACCTGCGGCAGAAGCCTTATAGTTTACTCCGTATGAAAATAGACGAACTACCTGCTCCTACCTTTTAGTAAATATTTCGCTTTACAAAGTTGACTCTATTTGCATAGAAAATGTATTTTATGACTTTAGGGTTATTAAGAATTTGGAGGCTGCCGCTCGGCAGCCTGTTCAGCTATCGGACTAGCCATAATACCGGACGCTTCAGAGAGATAATAACAGGTGAGGAAGCAATTATGGTAGCCTTTTGAAGTAACGGGGATAATGACAATCTAGTAAACATCACCAAATGTAATTGTTGATATCTCTAGTATTATGGAGAGACGCTGCCCAATGAACAGTCCAATGACGAAACATCTTAGTTAAACCGCTCGATCATCATTCTCCTGTAAAGGCCGGGGCTTGCGCCGTACAGCGATTTGAAAAAGCGGATAAATGGAAACGGCTGCTCATAGCCGACCCGATTTGCGATTTCATGGATCGTCAAATCGGAAGTAGCCAGCAACGATTGCGCTTTCTTATATCGCTGCGATTGAATATATTGCAACGGAGAAACGCCAAACGCCTCTTGGAACTCTTTATGGAAATGCGATGTAGAGATGAACATCAGGCCGGCTAACTGGGATATGATTATTTTCTCATGCAGATGGCTTTCGATATAATCGAGTACCGGCTGGAAACGCTGAAGTTTGCTGATTTTTTCAATGCCTCCGGATTTGTAGGGCGAAAACGACATGATCAGCTCTAGCACGACGTACATGAGCTGCTTCACAAGGCCGGCCGTGCGCAGAAGTTCGCCGGGATCGGACCGCTCGGCATGAACGAGCTCGTTAATTTGCGTTTGCAGCCTCCTTACCTCGTTTCCAACGGATACAGGGGATACATAAGGAACATCGAGCAGATCGAGCAGCGGAAAATGTTCGAATATAGTGAAATTCAAATTAAGCCAGTGCGAGACGATATCGCGATCGATCAGTTGCAGCGTATAAGGCTGATTGGCCGGTATATATAACGCTTGCCCCGGATTCACGATAAACGTTTCATGATGGAGCGTAATTTGTACGGGCCCGTCGGTTATTTGAGTCAGCAGTGCCCACGGCTGGACGCGAATGGACGTGTAGTAGCTTTTGCCGCGGTACGTGCCTAGCGTGGAAGTCCCACATTCGAATTCGGACAGCCTCAGTGTCGTGAGCAAATGAACGAGACGGAAAGCATCTGGCGAACCTTTCATACGAGTCCCTTCCTTTACTAGTATTCACCTGATACCCCTTCGAAAAAGAGGCTGTACTACGCGGTGCCATGCTACCATTATAGGGGGTATTGGGTCGCAGTCAATACGAATCTTGCAGGCGTTTCGAAAGTGCAGAGGATATGTGTACTCGACTGCACAATCTGTGCTTTTTGTCCGAAGGCCGGTGTGTGATAATGGCTTTGCAGCACGTAAGCGCTTGAGCGGGCGATGAGCCGATTGAGCAACGAAGGGAGCATACTTTTGACAAACAAAGCGAAGATCGGTAGCTTTGGAGGTGGAGAGATTTTGTAGGCGTGCAAGCTGCCGGGTAAAGGGGAGCGCATACGGCGACAATTTTGATGTAAGCGCTGTCAAATTTTGCGAAAAAGAATTGCAGCTCGATCTGACGCTTCTGCTACTTGCCCCATTGGATTGAGTCCAAGAAGGTAAGCGAATTGTACAGTGGCAAAACTATGCTTCAAGCAATCCAATTTAACTAATGGGGTGGGTCTATATGAAAAAATGGAAAGGTGCAGGGTTGGCCGCTGCGATGGCCATCGTCTTGCTGACTGCCGGATGCGGCGGCGGGAATGAAAGCGGCGCGAAAACGGAAGGGAACGCCTTAGCAGGCGGCGATAAGCCTACGGAACCGGCGAAACCGGTCAAGCTGCTCGTCATCACGCCACAGGGCGGCAACATGGAATGGTTTATGAGCCGATACGGCAGTCAGATTCAGAAAAAGTATCCCCATTATGAGTTTGAAGTGGTGGAGAGCGTCGGAAGCAATGTGCAAAATCTCGTTACGGAGCAGCGCAAAGTCGACCTAATTATTTCCTCCGTCAACAACTACCGCTCCAGCCTGCTCGAGCTGTACGGCGGCGATATCTCGGATCTGATCGTGAAGCAAAAATACGATCTTAGCCGACTCGAGCCTTCCTATGTAGAAGCGGCGAAGGTGGACGGGAAAAAACAGAACGGCTTGCCCTTGTACGATTTGCGGCTGACGCTGTATTACAATAAAGATATTTTCGATAAATTCGGTGTTCCTTATTTGAAAAACCATATGAGTTGGGAAGAGGTGGCGGAGGTTGCGACGAAACTGACGCGGAGCGATGGCGGCGTGCAGTACCGCGGATTTGTCGCTAGCCCAAACCCGTTGCTTGTTGTGAATCCACTTTCTATTCCGTATACTGACGTGTTGGGCGAAAAAGCCGTCTTGCAGACCGACCAGTGGAAATCGTGGATTAACACGCTGCTGCCGCTATATAAAGCGCCGGGCTATGACGCCAAGCTTCTGAACGATGCGCGGAACGTCTTCGTCAAAGAGAAGACAAGTGCCATGTTCCTGGCGTTTAACTCTGACGCTCCGAAGCCTGAGGAAAATATGAACTGGGACGCGGCCAGCCTGCCGGAGTTGAAAAGCTTGCCGGGCGTCGGCTCGCAGCCATACCCGGTCATTATTACCGTAGCTCCGACAAGCCAGCATCGGGATGAATCGTTCCAAAGCATCGCCCAGCTTTTGACCGATGAAGTGCAAACGGCGATCACCTCCGACTTTGCCGCGATTACGCCGCTGAAGAGCCAGGCGGTGAAAGAAGCTTTCGGCCGCAACGTAGCGCAGTGGAAAGGGAAAAACGTTAGCGCGATCGCTGCACTAAAACCTGCTGCGCCAGCCCGCGCCGGCGTGTTTGATTCGAACGCGACGGGCGCGATGAATAGCGCCGTCATGTCCGTCATCGCTGGAGAAACCGATCTGAATTCGGCTCTGCGGACCGCCGAAGAGCAAGCGACCAAGAAGATCGCCGAAGCGATTCAGATGAAAAAGTAACGAATAGTTCCCACGAAAAATAACTCTCCATACTTGGAGAGTTATTTGCATTTATATCCATTCGATTGCCTTATTGCTCGAACGGCGATTGCAGGGTTGTGGAATTTTGACCGATATTTTTCGGGAAGTGGCAAGAAATTTATCCTCTTTTCCTATAGCATAGAACTTGCTAAAGATCATCCAAAAAAGTGAAGGGGGACAACAGATGAGGCTCTGGAAATGGATCAAGCCGTTCGGAGCGGGAGTTACATTGGCTATCATAGCTGCTTGCGGGGGAGGAACCGGTGCCGGACAAACACAACAGGAAAAAAGTGAAGCGGGGCAAGCTCAGACGAAAAAAGACCCCGTAGAAATCGTCTTTTATTCCACCAGCGCCGACCCGCAGGAAAGCTTCGAGTACCGGTTCGGGGAACTGCTCCGGGCTAAGTTTCCTAACTATACGATTAAGTACATACAGTCCGGACAAGGGGCTACGTTAAACGATTTGCTCACAAACGGTACAAAATTCGATATTTTTTACGCCACAATCGGTAACTACGAACAGGCGATCATCCAGAACGATTTGCAGGTGGATATGACGGATTTAATCAAAAAGCATGGCATCGATCTGAATCGGATCGAGCCGACCGTCGTTCAGGCGCTTCAGCAGGTGCAGGGCGGTAAAATATTCGCTCTGCCCGTATCGACGGCCAATCTGATTTTATACTACAACAAAGACATCTTCGATAAATTCGGCGTACCGTACCCGGGTGACGACTTAACGTGGGAGCAAACGCTGGACTTATCCAAAAAAATGACTAGGAATGACGGGGGGACGCAGTATTTCGGGATGGCCGCCTCTTTCCTTCACCTGTTCCGAATGAATCCGCTTTCGACACCGACGGTCGATATGACTTCGTTCAAGCCTACGATCAACAAGGATGAGCGCTGGAAAACATTTTTCAAAACATTTTTTATCGACTCCTCGCAGGAGCCGGGTTATCAAGACTTTATTCAGAAGACGAAATCGTTCCCCGGTATTAATCAGTTCGTTAAGGATCGCAATGTCGCCATGTTCCCTTACTTATCCAGCTTGATCTACGCTTGGCCGACGGAGATGCAAGCCTTCAATTGGGATTGGGCTGCGCTGCCTCATTTCAGCGGCAGTCCGGGAACCGGATCGCAGTCGTATCCCGCCTTCTTCGGTTTGACGAAGCGAAGCGCCCATCCGGACGAAGCGATGGAAGTGTTGAAATATTTGCTCACGGATGAATTCCAGCTTTCTCTTTCCCACAAAGGAATTATGCCCGTTGTCAAATCGAAGAACGTAATTGACAGCTTCGGGAAGCAGTCGCCATTCAGCAACCGGAGGATGCAGGCGGTGTTCCAAAACAAGTTCGCGCCCATTTCACCCAAAGCGGTTTACGATGCAGATATTCTCAACATCTATACGAAGTACGCGAATGCGGTCAATCAGAATACGATGGACATGAATACGGCGTTTAGCAAAGCGGAGGAAGAAGCGGTTAAGTTTATCGATAATTTCAGCAAGAAGTAATCGGCGGAGCAGTCGTTCTCCCGAAAACAAATACAAGGAGGTGATGGACTTTTTGTCCACCGAGACGTTTCTGACGGAGAAGGCGAAGCCGTCTCCCCAGAGCAAATATTACTCGGCGGCGACGGCGCAGCTAACAAACGCCCTGCGCGGCATCCTGTACGAGGGCAAGGATCTCAACACCGCGCTGCGCGATGCAGAAGAAGCGGTGAAGAAAACGATCGAGGCGGACAAAAACAAGTAGCCGCGGAAGGAGAAGAGCAAGTAAAGGGGAAGGACTCGCTCCGACAATCCAACGTGAGCGGGGAGGGAAAGACTGGGTTAGCCGGATCGCGGTGTGCACCGGTTCGGGAATCGAGAGGTTCAACATACCCGATTTCTTTATTATCGGCTTTTTGGAAACGTTTCCGTTTATTGATTTATCCACATTTCAAATTCGTTGAACTGCGGCATGAAAGGCCGCACATAACCAACATGCAGGAGGGTCAATGTATGAGAACAAACAAACAAACAAACAAACAAACACGTGCGCTTGTCATCGCGGTATCGGCGGCTCTGATGATTGGCGGTTGCGCCGCCAAGAAAGAAGAAGAAGGGGGCAAGGCGGACCCGCAGACGGTGGGGGTGAAGCAGGAAGCGCCCCTCGAGCCGGTTACGCTGAAATTTCATCAGCTCGGCACATATTTTACGCCGGAGGATTTCAAAATGCTGCTGGCCGATCCGGTTCATAAAAAATATCCGCACATCACGCTCGAAATGATCAATTCCCAGAACGATATGGCCAAAATGCTCGCTATGGGGGAACAGGTCGACTTTCTGGTGACGTATAACGGGCGGCTCGCCCCGCATAAAGATTTAAACATTCTCGAAGATATAACCCCGCTCGCCAAAAAACATAATTTCGATCTGACCCGCTTCGACCCGGGCGCGCTGGACGCGCTGAAGTCGGCTTCGGATAAAGGCGAGCTGTATGCCCTCCCCTACGCAGTCAATCTGAACGCGCTCTACTACAATAAGGACATCTTCGACAAGTTCGGTGTCGGGTATCCGTCCGACGGTTTAACCTGGGAAAACGCGATCGAGCTCGGCAAAAAAGTCGGCCGCCAGGAAGGGGGCACGCAGTACAGAGGGTTGGAAATGGACAATTTGGCCCGCCTGCTTTTCCCGCTGTCGCTGAACGTGATCGATCCGAAGACGGATAAGGCGATGGTGAACAGCGACCCGTACAAAACCGCGTTCGAGATCGGCAAATCAATCTATTCGATACCGGGCAACGACTACAAAACGGGGACGGGGGCGATCGACCGCTTCTCCAAAGACCGGAACGTTGCGATGCTAGGATCGGTCAATTTGTTCCTCACCCTGCGGCAAATGCCGGATCTGAACTGGGACCTCGCGCAGTTCCCAAGCTACAAGGAGAAGCCGAATACATACGGCATGTACGATCTGCACCTGCTTATTCCGATGAAGATGAGCCAATATAAGGACGATCAGATGCGCGTTATGGAAGTGATGTTCTCCGACGAGGTGCAAAACGCGATGGTGCGAAAAACGGCCCGTATCTCTACGCTGAAAGATCCGAAATACAGCCAGCAGTTCGCCCAGGAAATCTCCGAGCTGAAAGGAAAACGGATCGAAGCCGTATTCAAGAGCAAGCCGGCGCCGGCTATGGCTTTCTCGGTGTACTATTCGAACGCGTATACACTGCTGAACGCCGAATACGAAGCGATGCTGCAAGGGAAGCAGGATACGAACACCGCGCTGCGGACGGCTGAGGAAAAGATCAACCAGCTAATCAAGACGGAAAAAGGCAAATAAGCCGGATTGTAACCGAAAGCGATTTCATTTCGAGCGAGGAGGCTGGCCATGAGTTTAGGTCAAGGGATGAACGTGTTATGGTTTGGAGCGAATGGTGACGAGGTGTCGGACGATTCCGACGTCGTCAACGGCGTCTTGCAGTAGTTCGCGAACGTATACTTGCCTCCCGAGCGGACATACCGCATTACGAAGCCGCTGGTCGACCCGGCCGGGATCGAGGTCGGTCACCAATCGGCCGTAGAGACGCTGACCATACTGATCTGCGGCGGGTAATACCGCCGAGTCGGCTTGCGCGATCAAAATCCGAACGAGCCCGCTATCGACGCGGGCCCGAATCCGGGACATCGATCAGGGGGACCGATTTTACGAGCAATGGAATCTGCATCAAGAGCCCGCCTATGCGAACGGGACGATTTTGAACAATATCGTCATTCGCTCGACGAAGCGCGGCTTTTACTTCGATAAAGGCTCGGAAGCGAATGTAGTGAACAATGTGCATTGGAATTCCGGCAGCGAGTCGATCGAGTCATTTATGCCGAATCCAACTACAATCAGTGGAACGGCTGGTATTACGACTTGGGCGTTTTCTTGACAGAAGTCCACAGCGAAATATCCCATACTTGCTGGGGTTCTTCGATTTTCAAAAATCGGCTTAGATGGAGGAGAATAAATTATGACTGGTTCCATTTTAACTGTAATCGGCAAAGCTAAATTAGCCAATGCAACCTCTGAAAATCAGCTTGAGATTACACATGTCGCCGTTGGTGATGGCAATGGCTCATATCCTGTTTTGACTGAAAATATGGTGGCATTGGCTAACGAAGTTTGGCGTGGTACTGCTTCTACTCCAATTCATGATACGCAGGCACCAAATACATTGATGTTTGAGTCAGCTATTCCACCAGATGTTGGCGGCTTTACCATTCGAGAGATTGCTATCTTTGACAGATCAGGTGCAATGATTGCAATCGGGCATGTTGACCCTGCACAGCAAAAACCACTGCCGACGCAGTCAACTGGCATCAATATGACGGTGCGTATCGTTATCGCACTGGCAAACGCTGCCGAAACCAATCTTATTTTACAAACAGAAAAGCTGGAGCAGCAAGCGGGGAAAGGTATGGAACAGGAACAGCTGGAAGAGCCCGTCACCCATGTAAGCCGCAGAAAGCTACTGACGGCCTTCGGCATGGCCGGTGCAGCCTTAGCCGCGGGCAGCATACTCCCGGGATCGTTAACGGCTTACGGGAAAGAGGGCTTATCGGTTGCCGGTACAGTATACGAAGGGTCTAACGGCAAGGATAAAATTCCACCAGGAATAGCGGCCAAGCTTGAGCTTGTAACCCATAACGAGCTGGCAGGCCGTGATATGGCTGAAGCGCATCCAGCGAGCGCGATTTTGGATTCAAGCGGGTTATCCCAGCAGCAGGTGAACGATTACAATCGCCATGTTGATTCCATCTCCGACATGCTGGCCATACTTTCACCGCAAAATGGTATGCGTGTTGCTGTAAAAGGTTATCATTCACCCGACACTTTAATTGAACTTAATCCATATAAGGGTGGTGGTATCTTTATTTGGGATGCTACAAGTACATCGACAGCAAATAGCGGTACGGTTTTTCAGGTTCCCGGAATTGCTACTGGTCGATGGATTCGCTTAGACTGCTCTGAAGTTACAGTAGAGATGTTCGGCTCAAAAGGTGACGGTGTCTACGACGATCGACCTTCATTCCAAGCTGCTATTAACTACCTGCACGGGCGTGGCGGCGGTGAGTTGGTTGTTCCAAAGCCTATAGTAGAGTACCGCTGGAAATCCTATGATGCCACAAACTCCGCATGTTTAGTTATTCCTGCGCCTACACGAAGCATTTACTTGGATCCTATCTCTATTCGTGGTACGGCTAACTTAACGTCTATTAAAGTGGATTTAGGCACAGGTGTTACAATTGAAGCCGCAATTCTATTGAAAGGCGGCGGTCTGTATAAGAAATTTGAAAACTTATCGGTATGGGGTGGGGCAACCGCAACAGCTCCAAACTGTAATTATGTTCTAAAAGGTTCAGACACCTATTACCCGAATATGGCTATTCGCCAATGCCAATTCTATGTTGCAAAGAAAGACTGTGTTCGTCTAGCAACCTATGTGACATTGCTGGAGCAGCTTCAAACGGCTTATTCTCCACGTGGAATTGTTATCGCAGGACCCGGGGTTAATGATTCGGGTGTATGTACTTCTGTGACATTAAATAGTTGCTATGCTTTAAACCATACTGAGTTCGGTTACTGGTTCGGCGAGTCAACCTATATGACTTTCAACTCATGTGCAGCAGATCACATCATTAATAACACGGGTAATGGTGTAGTAGCTTATCCGTACTATATTGATATTGCTCGAGGTGTAGCCCTTAATGGTTGCGGTGCTGAAGGTTCTACCCGCATTATGAAAGTCCGTGTTGCACAAGGGTTGAATATTAATGGATTTATGACATTATCAATCGGCAACGCCGCAACGCCGCCAGACCACTTAATACGAATTGACGGTGGTTCTTCTACCACAATCTCAGGGTTATGGAATCATAATAAGTTGGGTGCGACTTATGTGTTATCGCTGGGGAATACATTCTCTGCTGAAAGCGTCACCATTCTTGATCAGAGTATTTTTGCTACCGAAGTGACTTATTCGTCTAATTGGCGATTTGAAAATCCTATCAGATTCCTATTGAATGACTTTTCTAAAAAGACACAGGATAACACTTTAACAAACACAGGTAACGCCACAACAAACACGACTAATTTCGTAAATTTAACAAAATTAGCTTACGATACGGAGTTAGTTCATGATGTCATTATTCGATTACCGTCAGGAGATTACGAAATAAACGGAACCGTTTATTTGTGTAATTCAAAGACCCGCGGTGTTGGTAGAGTTCGATTAATTGGCCATGCAGATGGAACAAGCAGAATTGTGTTTTCTGGTAATGGGGGGATTTCATTTGGAATTCCGAGCCAACTATCTAGTGTTGACTTCACTGTGGAAAATGTAGAGCTTTACTTAGGACCTGCGATTAATGCGAGTAATAAAGGTGTACTGTTCTATAAAGCAAATGTAGCATTTACAAATGCAAAAATTACGTCAAACGATGGGGCTAAACAATACTATTCTACCGGTCAAGCGACGTTAACTTTGGATAATAACTCAAGAATAACGACGCCGCTGTTTGGTGCAATTGAGGTTGGTTACAGTTATAAAGCTACTGACGCACCAACAAACAGCACAAGATTGCCGGCAGGAACTATATTTAAAGCGTCAGACCCTAATGCAACTCGCATCGGTTGGATTAATACAGCAGACAATGGTGCAAACTGGCTTCCTATGGTGGTTGTTTAAGATTAAGCCCTTCGGGGCTTTTTTTTCATGAGGATGATGTTCATAATTGACCCGGGCCACGGCTTAAGTAGAACCTATGTGTCCTGCCGCGATCGAGTCCGATGAACCGCCATCTTTTTTTTGCTATTCGTCCACACATGTGTGCTGTTTACGGTAGTCGGATGCGCTCATGCCGGTTATTTCTTTGAAGACACGGATAAACGAGCGCAAGGAGGAGAAGCCGACTTCGTAGGCAATTTCCACCACCGACATATTTGTGGTGCTGAGCAGACCGGTTGCGCGGCGCACGCGCAACAGGTGCAAATATTCCAGAAAGTTTTTGCCGACGAGACGTTTGAACGTATGGCGAAACACACACACATTGACGCCAAAATGCTGTGCGACGTTTTCCAGCGACAACTGTTCCTCCAGGAAATGCGTATGGACGTATTTGACATAATCCCATTCAGTCGGCTGCGCGGGAGAAGGCTGCTCCATCGAGGCGAAGCCGGGATGGTGGCGAAAGTACAAGTAGATCGCTACCAACAGCTGGAGACGCATAAACCCCTGCTTGCCCATCGGCTCGGGATCGGCGTAGTACTCGTTGTTCAATGCAGTCAACGCAGCAGCAATCTCTTCATACGCGGCGGGCGCCAGCTCATAAAACGGAGTCATGTTGTCCGACAACTGGACAATCCATCTGCCGACTTCAGCGAAATCAGTCTGGAACAGCAACTGCATATCGAACATGACGCTAATCTTGTGCAGACCGTCGGATTGGTTCTCATCGAATTCCAGCGCGTGCAAATGATATGGGAGCAGCAAACAGATGCTGCCCGGTTGCAGGGGGTGCCTGACCCCATTGATGATCTCGGTTCCATGTCCGCGAGTAATCAGCGAAATTTCCACAAATTCATGATGATGGTTCGGGTAGCCTATGGCGTTATGATAGTGCCGGATAAATAACGGCAGTCCGCCTTTGCGAAACGAGACCAGGCGCAAGTGGTCCTCCCAGAAAAAAGGAAACGTGGTCATACACATTCCTCCGCATCTTCCGATGAGATATTCCTGTGACCGTATTGTATCAAATTATCGATGAGATCATCTGCGGCATCCGCAAAGTCTTGAATCATTTTGCCGAGGTACGATGCAGCATAATGCCATCAAAAAAAATAAGACCAATTTGACCATGAGTAGTGTAGCCACACTCCTTATCGTTCAAATAAATGGCCAATTGGCTTCATGCACATTAAGGCTATGAAATTTTTATATGCACGAAGGGAATGCCGCTATTTTATCGGCTCGTCCTATTTAGATTTGGAAATGGTGGAGAGTTCGCCATAGCCGATATGTTTCGACGCCAGCGCCGGATTTCCTGTTTTCGGATGCAAATGGGTACAATGGGCCGGGCCCTTCCCTCCGAAAGACAAGCATACCGGCCGGAGCCCGTTTTCCGGGGACCGTTCCGGCATGTTTGTTTTCGCTTTCCGTTCAAACCGCTTCCGCCGACCTTCGGCCTCCGCAGCTACTTGTTTTTGTCCGCCTCGATCGTTTTCTTCACCGCTTCTTCTGCATCGCGCAGCGCGGTGTTGAGATCCTTGCCCTCGTACAGGATGCCGCGCAGGGCGTTTGTTAGCTGTGCCGTCGCCGCCGAGTAATATTTGCTCTGGGGAGACGGCTTCGCCATATTTTTCAGCGGGATCGCGGCGACATTGCGCCCTTTGTACAGCGGGGCGTCCTGGCCGAATACATTCGAAATGTTAGCGCTGCTCAGCGACGGGATGAACGTCGCCGCCTTCGCCTTCTCCGTCAGAAACGTCTCGGAGGACAAAAAGTCCATCACCTGGTACGCGTCATCCTTGTACTTGCTGCCGACGTTCAGGAACATGAAGACCGGATAAGGCTGTGGCCCAAAGCCGTTCATCTTCGGGTACGAGACGATATCCCAGTTGAGCGGGGCCAGGGCATCCTCAACGTGCAGACCGGCCACCGGCGTCCACATCGCCGATACTTGATCCTTGAAAAACATTTTGGTCAAGCTGTCCATCTTTGTCTTATCCGGATTGAAGCCGGGAATTTGATAAAAGCGGGCGATGTTGTCCATGAGGCTTTTGACGTTGTCGTTCGTCAGCGACACTTGCAGCGTTTGCGGATCGACGAAGTTGAGCGACAATTGGTTGCGCAAAAAGTAATGATTCGGCGAAATCGTGAAGCCGTAATATTGGACGCCGCCTTCGTTGCGTGTCAGCTTGACCGACATGTTGTACAGCTCGTCCCAGGTCATGCCGTCCTTCGGGTAGGCGACGCCAAACTTGTCGAACAAGTTTTTGTTGTAGTAAATGACGGAAGCTGCGGTGTCGAACGGCAGTGCATACAGCTTGCCGCCGCTCATTTGCCGGATCATCTCGAGCGCCTGCGGCTCGAAGCGGCTTAAGTCCGTCTTGTATTTTTTGACGAGCGGTTCAATATCGTATTGCATTTCGTTCAAAAAGATACTGTTGTAGACCAGGCCGACCGAGCCGAAAATGACGTCGATCGACTGGTTCGTCGCGATCTGTTTGTCAAGCGCTCCGGTCGTGGTAGGGATCAGCACTGGAGTAATATGCGGGAATTTCTCCTTGATTGCTTTGCCGAACTTTTCCTCGAAGTAGCCTTCGGGGTTGAAGTTGTCGCCGACGTTGTAAAAGTAAAGCGTGACCGGTTCTTTTTTCTCGGGCTGGGTAGGAGTCCCTCCCGCCTCTTTGCCGGCATCCGGCGTGCCCGTTCCGGAGCAGGCGGTGAGTACAAGCAGCAGTCCCGCCGTTCCGAGCGCAATCGATGGCTTCAGCATGAATAACACCCTTTTCGTTATTTGGTTTAAAAGGACTTTCAAGTTGGTAATCGCTTCGATATCGAAATACGAAATGTATGCGATTACAGCCATTGTAGATGGTTCTTTTCAGAAAAACTCGCCAAAAACGATCGTTTGATGCGACAAAAAAATGTTTTACGCTGCCGCTTATCGGGCATCGCGTGCAGCCTGATGAATCCGAGGTAAAGAAGTCCATCGCCTTCACAGCAAGCTCCTTGTGCTTGCTTATACTGGGGCAGGTACTATAACCCGTGGGTAAAGCTGCATGCTGACGTTGTCCCGTTCAGACAATAGCGGAACGGGCGCCAACTCCCACTTCAGTCCCGTATACCGTTCCGGAGTGTTGTACGCGGAGCCCAATTCCATTCATGCGGACGCCATAATACTGGACACCACCATCCATTCGGGTCAGTTTGTTGGGCATCTCGAACATCTCATCCCACATCCATCTGTCGCAGGCTGCACGCGATGCCCGTCGCGGCGGCGAAAAACATTTTTTGTCGTATCAAACGATCGATTTTGGCGAGTTTTTCTGAACTGAACCGTCTACAATGGCTGTAATCGCATACATTTCGCAACTGGTATAGAAGCGATAACCATTTTGAAAAATCAAATTTGAAAATGGGAGGCGGCATACTTGATGGAACGGCGAGATATGGATGGAATACAAGAAGATAAGGGTTGGATCCCGCGGGCAGTGTGATCGGAGGAACGATAGGCACGTCGTTCGCGGCTGAGGGACCGGTGAAGCGGTGAAGCGGGGGAAGTATACGGCGCAAAGGGCGGCCCAATTTTTTGCGTAGCGCTGGTTCTTTTACCGTTCCAGTTGGTTTTATAATCCGCGTTCTCTGAATTTGTCCGTCCGACGACACGCAAAGTACAGTTCAACAGCGATCCGGGAAAGGCTGTATCCGAAATGTTCCTTCGGCAATATGAGCTTTGAGATACGAAAGGACTTACTCCATACGGGGATAAACTGTTTTTCAAAGACCGGACATTGCTGCCGGGACTCTAGGTGATTTGCCGCATTATACTTTGACACAGCCGAAAACAGAGATGGGAAAGTACGCGTGTAAACGCATTCTATCTTATTATCGGAGGTTGAACGCTTTGCACTGTTTATGGAATCGAGGGTCGCGGGCGGGGATCGCAGGACTGGCCGTTTTGATGCTTGCGTCGTGTCAACAGACAAAAACAGCCGATCCGCAAAATTCTCCGTCAAACCGTACGGAGGCGCCGTCAAAGGCAAATGCGGAGCCCGTAGACATGGTGATTTATCATCCGTTTGCCGGCAACTGGAGCGTGGAGAAGTTGGAGCAGTTTTTTGGCGAAAGCATCCATAAAAAGTTCCCGAATATCCGTCCCAAATTTCTGGTGGGCGGGCCGCCCGGCACGGCAATCCCGGAACTGATCATGGCTAAGCAAGCGATCGATATCGTATTTGTCTCTATCGGCGCGACGCAAACCCAGTTTCTCGATTTTAATTTGGGCTACGATATTTCCCCCTTTATCCAAAAAAGCCGGGTCGACCTTGGGAAGTTCGACGAGAATAGCATTCGGCAATTAAAAGAACTGGGAAAGGGAGCACTGTACGGTTTGCCTTTATTTGATTCGATTGCCGCGACCGTCTATAACAAAGACCTGTTCGATAAATTTGGAGTAGCCTACCCTCGTGACGGGATTACATGGGATGAGTTGTACGAATTAAACAAGAAATTAACGGTTCACAACGGCAATGTCCAATACTACGGGTTTTCGGCCGCAACTCGCGATACGATCGGCATGAATCAGCGTTCTGCGCAATTGTTCCGGCCGGGAACCGATGAAGTGCTGGTTACGACGGACGTATGGAAAAATCTGATCCATGATTTGGTACGGTTTTATGCTGTGCCCGGTTACGATACTTCCCCGGCCGCTTCCAATGCGGCGAACCAGCAGAAACGTTTTTTCGATGAACGCACAACTGCGATGTATATCGGATCAAGCGGATTGCCTTTTCAGCGCCTTGCCGGCATGAACTTTGATTTTGCCACTTATCCCGTGTACCCGGAGACGCCGAAAGCCGGGCCTGCGCCGTATCCGACCAATATCTACGTCACATCGATCAGCAAGCACAAGGAGCAGGCATTTCAAGTACTCGATTATTTGACGTCAAAAGAGTTTCAGTCGTTCGCCGTTCAAGACGGAACGCAGGTTTCCGTGTTAGATGATGCGGACGTCAAACGCGCATTCGGGACGAAATCGCAAATGCTGCAAGGAAAAAATGTGTCCGCTTTCCTAGCGCTGCAGCACAGTCCCCCGCTGGCGAGCAATTCCTACACCACGATTGCAACAGGCGCTGTTCAGGATGCCATCGTAGCCGTCGTAGCCGGCGAAAAGGACGTCAATACCGCGCTGCGACAGGCTGAAGAAGCCGCCAACAAAACTATCGCAGAGCGGAAGGGCAAGTAATCCCATGGAGAGAAGGCAGGCATTAACCGGGCCGAAGACTTTTTGGCGATTGCGGATCAGACGGCGTCGATCATCGCCAAGGATCATCGGTCAAAAGCGTTAGCACGCTTCTCTCTCGGCACCGCATCTGTATTTAGTCTGTACAATATGTGTGGGTAAGGAACACCACCACCGATAAAGCGAGGTTACGAACCATGATTATCGACTGCCATAATCACCCGGACTGGTATGGGTACAATATCGAACGGTATTTGGACAACATGAAGCAGTACAACATCGACAAAACCTGGCTGCTTAGCTGGGAATGCCCGGATGACGAATACAGCCCGACATACAAAAAACAGGTCCCCGACGCATCGCTGCCGGACGGCCCGATCTCGTTCCGCCGCTGCGTCCGGTATGCGGAGCAGTATCCGGACAAATTCATTTTAGGCTACGCGCCCGATCCGCGCCGTCCCGATGCGATCGACAAACTAGATCATGCGATCCGGCTGTACGGCGTCCGCGTGTATGGCGAGATCAAGCTCCGCATGATGTACGATAATCCGGACGCGATTCGGCTATTCCGTTTCTGCGGGGAGAAAGGGCTGCCGGTTACGGTACATATCGACTACGAGTTCGCTACAGGGTCGACGTATCCCCGTCCGAACTGGTGGTACGGCGGTGGCATCGATGCCTTCGAGCGTGCTGTCAAGGCTTGTCCGGACACGTATTTCCTCGGTCATGCTCCCGGTTTCTGGGCACATATATCCGGCGACGACCAGTACGACAAAGTCGCCTATCCGACAGGAAAAGTCCAGCCGGGCGGCAAGGTTGGCGAAATGCTGCGCAAATATCCGAACCTGTATTGCGATATTTCCGCAGGCTCGGGAGCGAGAGCATTCAGCCGCGATCCGGAATTCGCGAGAGAATTTATCCTCGAATTCCAGGACCGCATCTTGTACGGCCGCGATTATTTCGATAACGTTCACCAGGAAGTGCTGGGGTCGCTTCATCTGCCGGACGACGTTCTTGCCAAAATATACTCCGGCAACGCTTTGAAGCTCGTTCCGTTATCCTGATACAACGCTTGCTCTTTGTTTTTGCAGTTCGTGACGAAGAAGTAGCGGGGCCTGCCTGGAATCCTGTCTTGGGAAAAATCGGCATAGATGAGGAGAATAAAAAATGACTGGTTCAATTTTAACTGTAATCGGCAAAGCTAAATTAGCCAGTGCAACCTCTGAAAATCAGCTTGAGATTACACATGTCGCCGTTGGTGATGGCAATGGCTCCTATCCTGTTTTGACTGAAAATAGGATTGCTCTAGCTCATGAAGTATGGCGTGGCCATGCATCTAACCCGATTCGTGATTCGCAAGCAACAAATACACTGATGTTTGAATCTGTAATACCACCAGATGTTGGTGGCTTTACCATTCGAGAGATTGCTATCTTTGACAGATCAGGTGCAATGATTGCAATCGGGCATGTTGACCCTGCACAGCAAAAACCACTGCCGACGCAGTCAACTGGCATTGAGATGACCGTACGTATCGTTATCGCACTGGCAAACGCTGCCGAAACCAATCTTATTTTACAAACAGAAAAGTTGGAGCAGCAAGCGGGGAAAGGTATGGAACAGGAACAGCTGGAAGAGCCCGTCACCCATGTAAGCCGCAGAAAGCTACTGACGGCCTTCGGCATGGCCGGTGCGGCCTTAGCCGCGGGAAGCATACTCCCGGGATCGTTAACGGCTTACGGGAAAGAGGGCTTATCGGTTGCCGGAACCGTATACGAAGGGTCTAACGGCAAAGACAAAATTCCCCCAGGAATAGCGGCGAAGCTTGAGCTTGTAACCCATAACGAGCTGGCAGGCCGTGAAATGGCTGAAGCACATCCAGCGAGTGCTATCAAAGATTCAACAGGTAAAAACCAACAAGAAATCAATAGTGGATTGCTAGATATTAACGAGATGCTAGCAATTTCTAATCCAGCTAACGGCTCCAGAGTTTTCGTAAAACATTATGATGCTGCGCAAGGGATTTTAGAAGGTGGCGGTGAGTTTGTATACGACGCAACTAAATCGAACAAAAATGATGGTGGCATTTGCTTTAACGGCTGGGTACGGGTAACTGACAACGCTGCTATTAATGTGAAATGGTTTGGAGCTGTAGGCGATGGCGTTAAAGATGATTACCAAGCTTTATACAACTGTTTTAACCACCACTTCAATCCAGAAGTCGGAACAACAGACCCTAATGCCTTACAACATGCAATACCATCATTGACATTTCACTTGCCTCGCGGATGTTACCGCTATACAGAACCGCTGCGTCTACCGTGTAAAGGCACTATAACCTGCGAAGGTAACTTGAATTATTTTGCAAGACCAGATGTAGTTACTCAAAAAAACAGAGCCACATTATTCTACGATGGCGATAACTTAGAGGTAGCTGCACTGTACACACCGATGTTCAAGTATGTAAACAATAGTTGGGTGTTGATTTCAGACAGTACGGAGTTCTTCACCTACTCGGCAAATATTAACACGCACTCTATGGTACGCGGCTGTGAGTACAGATTTAACTTAGTTACCAGACGCAAAACAAAGATCGGCCTTAACGCATTTGGTACGGAGTCTGGAAATATTAATGTAGCGATCGGGACGCTTGGATCATGGGCTAGTCCTCAGAAACAAGCGTCGTGGGGTGACTATAATCCGGACGATCTGTCTCCAAGAGTAGGCATTACTTGCTGCACAGCTTGGAATTTAGTATTCGACAGACCACGTATCTTAGCGCACAATCAAGGGATTTACATGGGTGGGTCAACGGGTTCAGTAGTTATTAGGGAAGGTTATATTAATAGACAAGTATCTTCGGCAGCTAGTTCTGTAACAGACGGTTTAGTTTACAGTCACAGTGCATTACCGGTATCTAAGCAGGGCTTAACTTCAGCGATCACAGCAGTAGATGCAGACGTATCTATCTATGACACAGTAACAGAGGGGTGGGGTGCGCCGTATATGCTTTTTGGTGGCCGCATTTCGATATTTACCCCACATATCGAAGGCCCGAATGATATTATGATGCATGATTGGATTGTCTACAACTGTAAGTTAGATGTATACAACTGGGGCAACATCCGCAGCATGCAATTACGTGCTGGTACTTCAGTTATTTACAGTTGCGGTATGTCTAGCGATAAGGGGCATTATGTACACTTACAGGGTTCATCGTACTATAGGGATAATTCATTGTTTAATCTATTAGACGGTGTTCCTTACGACCAGTACACTAACACAGCGTTTCTCAAAATATCTAATGTGCCAACCTATAAAGCAATAAATGGATTCTATGTGTCTGACTTGCGAAATATGAAGCAAGTAGGATTGCAAGGGGAGAATGTTGTTAAGCTACCAATCTATATGGACCCATCACGTTCAGGAAATAAGGGTATAGGTTTGGGTGTCAGTAACGCTGTACAAAGTTTATCTGATTTGCAAGAGGCTATTCGGATACTTGGTTCCAACTGGAATGGTGTAGTTAATTTAACCAGCAACTTAACTGTTTCAGCAAGTTATGATTTCTCAGTACTGAATAATATTCAGAACATTATTTTCACTATTAACGCCGGTGTCACTTTAACTATAAGCAATAGATTTATGGTTGGTTGCAATAACATTACCTTTAACGGTGGCGGCAGTATAGTAGTTAATTCACCTTTAATTGAGCCCAGGTTCACAACATATTCGCCAGCTGTAACTATTAGATTGTCGAATGTAACTGTGTCTGGGGCATCGGCCATTGTTCGGGGCGACTCCATGTTTGGCCATGTAAATTTATTTGTTGAACCTAACGTCAATATGACGTCTTGGACGGGCAAATATTTATACTCTACTAGCAGTTACGGGTTCTTTAATGTTGCAGTATTAACAACGAACAGAAGTGCGGCTATTAAAAGCAATGAAGCTTCTAACAACAACGTTGATGCCGCAAACTTCATAGTAGCTAACAAGATTTTTGTTGCTTAATCAGGATTAGTTAATTGCGAAATTTACAATGCTGGGAAAATCATGCGAGACGTCGAGCGAATTATGAAAAAGCGTCCCAGAACGGTAACAAGGAGAAAAGGGGAGTGGTAGCCTTCAGGTATACTGTCTCCTTTTTTGTTTTATGCACTCGTTGCCTATTGCGCTGCTATCGAAAAAACTTAGCGACCGCTCTCCGGTGGAATACCGGAAAACGATCGCCGCATGAGCGCTCTTTTTCAATTTTTCATTCCAAAATGACTCTCTCTTCCCCGACATGAAGCAAGTTGTGATGTTGCGCTTCGTCTTCCAGTTCGAAGTCAATGCGCCAAGTGAGTGTTTCTGTCCGAAACACCAAAGGTTTGAGGACGATTAAGCTTTGATCCATGGGGACTTTTGCGGTTTGAATCCCTTCATATTGAACGGGCTTCCACCCTTTCGGAAGCTTCAAGAACAAATTCCCTGCCTCCCCTTTTGGCCGGATGCATACGCCGCTCAAATAGCGCCTGTTCGGATTCCACTCGAGCCGTTCGATTTCGACCCCACCTTGGGTTACATGCATATCGGTCCCAATCAGCCAAGGATGCGGCCTCGACCTGGCTATTCGAAATACCCGGATATGATGGGGGGGCACCTCGACTTCGAGCCGGTCTTTTATTTCGCCCAAATACATCTCGTTCCAAAAATCAAACACGGTGTAGGTAGGGCCGTGTTCCAACTCAAGTTTGTCCAGCGAGAGCTCCATTTTTACGGTCGTAGGTTCGGTATTCAAGACGCCGATAACGTTCCATTCGTCCCAGCCCTTCTCGACCTTCAAATTGAATATTTTGGGCCAATCCGGATATACGGCGTCAAACAGGTCCGCCGGTTTTGCCATCTTGTTGTATGGCGGAAGCGCCTTCTTGATAAGCGCAAGCCGTTCCTCGCCAATGGTCGAAATATCGTCCCCGAGCATCACGGGACCGCCTGACAAAGCAAACATGCTGACCGTAATAATCGCTTCATTCAAAGGAATAGGCTTATCGATGGTCATCACATTGAAAGCGTCGTTATAATAGAGCTTCCGATCCGTAAAATAAGTGTTGGCCATCGTGGTCGATACGGTTCGAATCAAATTCCACGTATTGATCGTATACATGGCGGGGTATTCGTTCATCCCTTTTATAAGCGGACGTCCTTCACCGCAATCGGGGGCAACCCTTACAGCATCGACACAACCGATGTTTTGGAATGTTGTTCCGGTCGAAGACAAAATATACGCATCCTCGCCTGCAGCTTCCCGGATCGTTTTCAAAGCCTCTCTGTACACTTCGGGACCTTTCACCTTGGAGCGGTCGAAATATTCATCATAGGGGAAGTGTCCCGGGGTCGAGCCCGATCCCGCATAAAGAAAATCGATCATATAGTACCTGATCCCCAGCTTCTGATAAAATTCAAAGGTTCGCTTCAAAAAGTCAACCGTATCGGGATGACTCCCATCCAGGCAATAGAAGCCAGCCCGTTCGTCAGGCGGCAAATCGCCGGACTTCCCGAACCTCCACCTGGAATCGCATTTGACGAACTCTCCTTGCCTTTTTAACAGATGATGCTTGTGTTCTTCAAATAGGGGACTCAGCTTATCCGGTATCCAGAAAGGAGCGACCCAAAAGCCAAGACGTTGTCCGTTTTTCGCCAATTTGGAAACAAGCCATTCGAAATCGTGGGGGAACGTCGTTTTGTTAAACGCGGTCCAGTTTCCCGGCAGCATATGCTTTAAATTGCCGATGCTTACCCAGAAATTCGTGACATCAAACCCTTCGAGTCTCATTTGGATGGCGGCGGAATTCTCCAGCACAAGTTCTTCATACGTTTGCTCCGTAAAACCGTCCCTCCAAGTCCATCCTCCGAGCCAGCCGACGGACGGTTTCGGGGCTATCCGGGGTTTGTAATAGTGGCCCACTTTCGCTGCCCAATTTTCCAAAGAAGCGTAAGGATCGTATGACCAATCGCACCCGATCGTTTCGGACTCGATTTCCTGATCCGGCTGAAGCTCATAATCATCAAAGTCGCAGTAACCATCAACATGAATCTTGTTATGGGACGCGCTGTATTCGATCTCCGTATTGATTTTGTCAAAGGTCATAAAGCTGCAGTTGAATGCAAGTTTATGGGACCGATTATACAGCAAACCGACCGTTTTGCTCCGGTGACAGTTGTTTTCGGAATAAAGCTTTTTCACATTATTATCGGTAACCCAGGCCGTTTGACAAAGCACCACCGTTTCCTCGGCTCCCTCGCCAAGATCAATATTGCCGCTCTCGTGCAATAAATGGCATTTCCCGAGCTTAATGACTGTATTCCCGACATTTTTGACCCGGGCTTTTATGGTCAAAAAGCATTCCTCTTCATATAACCGGAACGAGATCGCAAACTTCTTCCCCGTACTTGAGGCGCCGCAATCGGCAACCAGTTCCGAGTATCGTCCGTGCAAGTCTTCGCCTTGCCTCATTTCGACCGAATCGGTTTGCTCCAGACAGCGGATCTGGGAGTCATCTACTTCCCATACCAGCGAAAAGGATTCCATGACCAAGCGTTGATCTGCAGTCCATGACCACGTTCCTGCAACGGAATCAAATGAAATGTCTCCGAATTTGTTACTTAACGGGTATAACATGCCTGTATACACCTCTATGTTTAAATTTTTACGGTTTTTGCGGTGGAAGGGCTTCGGACGATTTCATTTTAATGGCGGGTGCCCTCCTATTTTTTTTATTATCTCTTGCTGTACGGTGCGGAAACAGCACATATCGTCTGCTTTTATTGTCATATTGTCTTTGCTTTTCAGTGTAATTCAATGCCGCGAAGATCGTCCTGAGCCCCGGCAGCACCGGGAACGCACTTTGCTTGCGGGGCGGAAAATGATAGTGATATGATGAGGGAAACAGGCACCTTTTTTGTTTCGGGAGGGTTCGGTTCAGATGAACAAGAAACTGGAGCACTATGAATTCATGGAGGGAAGCAGCTCTAGGGAAGGTCAACTGCCATTTTATATTGGAATTCATGCCTATCCCACAACTGTGTTAAATTATCATTCCTTTGTTGAGTTTACTTATATCATAGACGGAAGCGGTTACCAGAGCATAAATGGAACTCTGCATCGTATGGAGCCGGGCACGATTTCATTTCTGCCTCCCTATCACATTCATCAAATGACGAGCGACAACGGATGTGTGATTCGAAAATACTGCTGCCTGTTCGATATGAACCTATTATTTGGTTCGCCATACGCTTCGGAATGGACTGAACAATTGTATCAGATTGGAACCGTTTTTCCGTCAAGTGTTGCGTTTTGTGGAGAAGAAGCGGCTAAGATGAAAAACCTGTTTGCGCAACTTCTAATGGAATACCGCAATCCCGAGCCGCGCGGGCGAAATCACATGATTTGCAATAAGCTATCCGAGGCATTGATCCTGTTTCTGAGAATTGCCGCTGCCGGCGACCCTGCGGCAAAGCCGAATGAACGGGAGGACGGGAACTCGTTGTTCTGGACTGCTCTTCATTATGTTCATGCGCATTATACGGAGCGATTAACACTAGATATGGTAGCGAAGTATCTTCATATCAGCGAAACGTATGTAAGCCGGATGTTCAGAGAAAAAACGGGACGAAGCTTCCTTGTATACGTGCACCAACTTCGTATAAATAGCGCGGCCAGTATGCTGATTATGACGGACAGAACGATTATGGATATTGCATTCGATACAGGATTTGAATCGCCTCGTACCTTTTATCGAGTTTTCAAAGAGATTAAGGGGCAATCGCCAAAAGAATACCGGAATGCTAACTTGTGCAGGCCTGGACTTAGCTAAGTTCAGCCTGCTTTTTATTTTCGTCGCCCGCCTTGGCATGGATATGACCTATTGTTTATGGAATTTGTCACGAATATTTTCCTGAACCGGGTTACAATCCGATCAGATCAGAAATTAGCTTTAGATGATCCAAGTCGGTGCAATTGAACTATCGGCACAAGGGAGATGTATACCATGGACAAATTGGCAATCGATGGAGGTCCGCGAATCAGAACGAAACCGTTTCCGGCATGGCCCATATACGACGAATTGGAGGAACGGCTCATTCTCGAAGTCGTTCGCTCCGGCAAATGGGGAGGCACCGGTCGTGTCAAGCTGCCTGAGCTGGAGGAGAAATTTGCCGCCATCCATGATGCGAAGCATGCGGTATCGATTACCAACGGCACGGTTGCGATCACAATAGCTCTACAGGCGGCTGGCGTACAGCCGGGCGACGAAGTCATCATGCCTCCGTATACGTTTATCGCCACGGCCAGTTCCGCGCTCTTGTTTGGCGCGATTCCGGTATTCGTCGACGTCGAGCCGGATACACTACTGCTCGATCCGGAGAAGGTAGAGGCGGCGATCACTTCGAAGACGAAAGCGATCATCGCTGTTCACATTGCCGGTTCCCCTGCCAACCTAACCCGGTTGAAGGCGATTGCCAATCAACATGGACTTCGCTTGATCGAAGATTCGGCGCAGGCGGTCGGCGCTAGGTGGAACGGCGTAGGCGTCGGTGCCCAGGGCGACCTCGGCACGTTCAGCTTTCAATCGAGCAAAAATATCAATGCCGGGGAAGGCGGAATGATCCTGACCAACGATCGGGAGCTGGCCGACCATGCCTGGTCCTTGGCGAACGTGGGGCGCATTCGGGAGGGCGGTTGGTATCAGCATGAGACGATTGGCTGGAATTTGCGGATGACCGAGCTGCAGGCCGCGATTTTGCTCGGCCAACTGTCTCGTCTGGACGGACAAATGGAGCTGCGCGAGCGGAACGCCAAGCTGCTCACCGAACTGATGGACGACATACCGGGAGCCCGTACGCTCCCCCGCGATCCGCAGGCTACCCGGCACGCGCTGCATTTGTTTATGTTCCGCATCGATCCGGAGTTGGCCGACCGGGTTAACAAAAACGACGTGATCCGCAAGCTGAATGCGGAAGGCATACCGGTAAGCTACGGATACGTTTCTCTCAACCAGAACAAGGCAGTTATCAAGGAGACGAAGAAATGGACCGGAGAAGAACGCGTGTATTCGTGTCCGAACAGCGAGCGGGCATGCGACAAAGAAATTTTGTGGCTGCATCAGAACGTCTTGCTGGCGAGCGAGGCGGATATGCACGACATCGCGGCAGGGGTACGCAAGGTGTTGGCTTCCTTCCGGTAAACCATGCGTTTTGGTAGACAAGCAGCAAGCAGGCACGGATCGCAACGACCGTGCCTGCTTGTTTTTTTTCAGCTAGTCACTCTACTACTCGATAAGCTCGGCCAGCTTTTGATGGATCGCTGTTTCCGCTGCTTCCGTAAACGGCGAACAAAGACCGAAGTATGCACAGGATCCGACCGACTCATATCCGCCTTCCCGAAGCTGCCGGGCCGTGGACACATAACCGATCATCCCGTTGCTGTAAGCTACAGGGAGCGTGCGTTTGTCTGACCGATCTTTGATGAACAGACCGTACTCCACGACCATTTCCGCATTCATGGCGAGCAGCGATAGCCCGTCCGCAATATCCATGCGTACCAGGTCAAGCTCTGCCGCAGGCCGTACCAGTTCCGGATGGTCCAGCAGCAGCTTTGCCCAGCTGCGTATGTGCGGTTCCGCCGATTGGCTGTATGCGGCAAGCTCCGACAAGGTAGGGACAGAAGAGAAGGCCAATGGCAGTTTGACGTGCTTCCCTTGTGGCGAGCATGGTTGCAGTTCATGCATAGGACCGTTCAACACGTTCTTCACCGATTCGTATAACCGTGCTCCAAGCTGCTGAACGTCTGTATCGGTTCCGCTGTAAAATTTATCGTCACGGTACAAGGGCGGGCGTACATCGCCGCAGCACCCTTGGAAGAACAAGGAAACGGCGCCGCCACCCACTTCACGTTCCAGTTGTTCCATGGCTAAGCCGCAATACTCGGATGATACGAAGTTGGCGCTCGTCGTCGTCGGGTGGCACGTATAATGGACGATCCATGCTTTTGCTTCTCCCGTGCCGTTGACGAAACGGATCACCGTGACTTCAGGGTCCGTGACCCCCTGCGTATTCGGAGCGGTAACCATCTTGCCGTCAATGAGCTTCCTGCGGTGGACGCCAATGTCACAAACTCCGGACCCGCGCTTTATAGTAACAGGCTCCAAATTGGCCTCGGCAGTTTCAATACCGGCGAGCAACTTGCGCTCCAGATCTTGAAGATAGCTGTCGTCCGCTAAGCCCAGCGACGGCATCAGGAAACTTGTTTGCGGACCGGAATGGCTGTGCGAGGCATTGAGAAGGATGTCTTGCGCCCCCATGCCCCAGCGCGTTGCCAGTTCCCGTCGCAGCTTCTCCGTCAGTTCGGTTGACCACCAGATGAGATCGCCGGCAACAAGCAGACGGTTACGAACTGTTCCCGTTTCCTCGTCTTGCTGCCTAAGGAAAAGGACTTTCGCATAAATCGGGTGGTGTACCCCTTCGAAGACGCCATTTCGGTTGCTGTAACCGGCCAACATTACGGGGGGATTTGGAGTGATGTCGATTTTACAGGTTCCTAACCAAACGCTCATATTCGTTTCAACTCCATTGTAGTATCGTTCAGGGACGATTGGTAACGCAAGTTCATGATAAACTAAACCCGCTTGGAACGTATGCCATTTTCATGATTTGTTGCGCCATTATTTTTGAGGTTCTAGCCAGCTTCATAGACGAACAAGAGGTCATCGATGGATGACCTCTTAGTTGGCATACTTATTTACGGGGAACCGGATCGGCTTTGTTTGAGTTGTTCCTGCATTGCTTTTTTGGTCGACGGTCCATAGATGCCATCTGCGGTAAGCTCATTTTTCTTTTGAAATGACTTCAGCGCCTCCGTCGTTTCCTTACCGTAGCTGCCGTCCGCCCCGCTAGGCATCGATTCGCCGAGCTTGAGCAGCGTTTCCTGCACTGCCTTGACTCCGGGCCCTTTTGCACCGGGCTTCAGCACCCCGTCAGGCAGTTCATCCGGCGCCGCGGGTTGTTCGGCCGCCGAATTCCCCGGTTTCACGGTCGGCGCAGGCGAGTTCGGTTGCGGCGGTTTATCTGCTTGCGGGACTGTTCCCGTCGTTTCCTGCACTTTAGCCGGTGGTGCGGCAGTTTCTGCGGCTGCGGCCGGCGAGCCGGGAACGGATCGCGCCGCGGTTAACCACATTCCGGGTTTTCTTGTCGCTTTGACGTTCGGATCGGCTCCGAAGCTTTGCAGAAGCTTGACTATATCCTTGTGCCCGGCCGTCCTCGCTTCCTCCAAAGCGGTCTTCCCGTCAACCTTGATTGTCGGGTCGGCGCCGCCTTCCAATAAAGCTTCGACCATTTCATAACGTCCGAGACCGGCGATGTTCGGGAGCGCTTCGTTCATCGCTTTGTTGACCGGATACCCGGCTTTTAACATCATTTTGGTGACAAAAATATTGTTATGGAATAAGACCTGCAGTTCCAGGAAATTTTGCGTCTCCTCAATTTTGGCCTGCTTCAAAAGCTTTTGTGCGTCAGCTTTGGTTTTGGCCTGATCCAGCATGCTCTTGCCGCCTAGGCTTCTCAAGTAATTCGCCATGTTCTCTTGACCGGTGATAAGCGCGTGATCGACCGGATACAGTCCGACGGAATCGGGCCGATTAACGTCTTCTCCTTGCTGGAGCAAGAAATCGATAATGTCCCGGGCATCGTTGGCCGCGGCGTAGATGAAGGGCCGGGCATCCTCCCAATCGCCCTTGCGGATATCGGCGCCGGCGTCCATCAGCTTTCGAAACATTACGAAATCCTGCTTCATGGCGGCTAGCGAAATGGCCGGAATCGTATCCGGCCCATTCACGTTCGGGTCTGCTCCTGCCGCCAGCAGCATGTCGACAATCTCGTGACGTTTGTACGGCGGAATGACTAGAGCCCGGTGGAGCGGCGTTTTGCCGGCCTTGTCCATTTCATTGATGTAAGCTTTGTCGAGCGTTTGCCGGACCCTCGCCGGATTGCCGCTTTCTATCGCAGCGATCAGCGCCGCACGGTCTTTGGCCGCAGCCGGGGCGGATTCTTGTTTTTCCACGATTCGAGTACATACTTTTATGTAGTCCGCATCGAGCAAATTAAAATTGTCCCGAATATCCAGCTTCAGCCGGCCGCGGGCTTGTCCGTTCAGCGCGTATACTTTGCGCTCGTCTGCATCGTAAACGATCATCGGTCCGATAGCGCTCGGACATGCTATGTATTCGCCGTAATCCGTTCGAACCACGCGCAGGTCGTTCCAATCCCAATTGGTATGGACCGTCCGTTTGAACGCCTCTTCCGCTTCTTTGCGCAGCGCGGTGTTGTCTGCCGGTTCTTCCAAAGCGTTCGCATCCTTAAGGGGAACTTCAGCTTCTTGTTCCCCATCCGAACATGCGCCTAACACTCCGATCAACAAAAACGCGGCGAATGTCAATTGAATCGTTTTCTTAAAGCTCATCAAGTATCCCCCAAACATGCTTCCATTTTTAACAAATCGATTATAAGCGGCGATTCGGGGGACGTCAAATCAACTTAAGTTCCGTGCACAACTGATACAAACGATGCAGCCCCCCAAGCTGCTCTCTGTTGCGCTGAACCAATGCCCCGCGCGCAGTTTCGATCAGCGCTTGTAAGGTATGCAGGTCACCCTCTGACAGTTTTGCAATCGCTTGTTTAAGCAGGACCACGTCGCTGGAGTAGACTGCGTTTTGGGTTGATTTCAACAGCCATATTTTCACTTCTTGAAACAGGTCATACTGGCGATAGCGATTTGTTTCGTTAGTTCTCGCAGACTGAATGTACCCCTCCTTTTCCCAATACCGGAGAGTGGAGGCGGATAGTTTCGTGGCTCTCGCCATTTCCCCTATGTTCTTCCGCGTACGTTCCCTCGTTTTCTCCTCTTTGATCTGTATCAGTAGCCCTTCAGCTTCATCCAGCATTTTGCGATCCTCATGCATGGCAGTTTGAGCATCGTTGAGCAACCAGAGCGCTTCACCAAGCTCTCTTCGTTGAAGCAGGGAAAGGACTGACGAGGTAATTTCCATGCCGAACCCTGGAGACATGGCAACGATGCACTCAAAATAGACAGGATGCTCGGAGGTATATTCTCGATATCCATTGGGAGCCCTCTTAGCAGGCGGTACGAGTCCCCGAGCTTCATAGTTTCGTAAAGAGCTTGTACTTATCCCTAGCTGTTTGGCGATATCCGCAGGACGTAATAGACGGCTCATGATTCCCCCTGATAGCTCTAAAGATTATATGCCTTATAAAGTTTTGGTTCTTATGTTACTGATAATTCGATAGATTTTTGTCAAAACCTTTGCATTCGCTTCAATGATATACAATGAAGTTGTAATTCGTTAATAAAGCGGATGGAGGAATATGCAAATGATCGAATTGAAACCAGAAATGACCGTTGAATCATTGAGTGAGGCATTCGATGCGTATATCGAGCGCAACTGGAGTTCGGTGCTTACCGGTAGTAGAGATGAACTTCTTGCTCTGTTTCCTGAATATGAGGATGCGACGTACGGCATGTATTTGGACAAATTGATCCCCCCTGCCTGGCAGGAGCTGCAGCGCAATGGATTTCAATTGGTAGACACGGCCAGAGAAGATGATTTTGTGATCGCGGGTTGCCTTCTGTTCCGGAATTCAGTGGAAAAAGCGGAGTGGGGTAGCCCGGGGAATGAGATTCGTATGTTTTGGATGGTACTTCAAAATCATGAGAATAAGCCGATCGGCACGTTGGTTATGGAATTTTCCCATTCTCACATTCAGTTTGACATCCCCAATCGTCCGAAGATCTTCGCCTTCGAAGAAACCGAGCGAAAAGAGATTTTGTCCCGCATTACGCAGAGACAAAAGACTCGGTAGCGCCTCGTGAACGATCTCATGAAAAGCCGCATATCATGCGGCTTTTCAACATTTTAAATGAAACTGCCATTACTTTACGATAGGAAACGGATGGCCTACCGAGAAGCCTAGCCTTAGCGAGATGTCATAGGCCGCTTCTTGGACTTTCTGGATAAGGGCGGGGAGATGTTCGTCTCCGAACTGCACATCAAGCCCGGCAATGCTGAGCGCCGCAATGGCTTGGCCGGTATGATCCATAATGGGGGCGCCGAGCTCGGCCGTGTAGTTTTCAAGTTCGGAGCGGCTGAAGCTGTAGCCGCTTTGTTGCGATTGTTCCAAGGCGTGGCGTAATAGCTGCTTGTCTACGATCGTTCCGGAGCAAAGCGGCTTCAATTCCACTTCATTCAAATATTGCTCCCGTTCCTCCTCGGGCATGAAGGCGAGGATGATCCGGGAGGAAGCGCCTGCGTACAGCGGGGCTTTTTTGCCTATTTTGGTGAACAGCCGTACCGGGTGGTCGGTATCCAGTTTTTCGATATACATCGTGGAGTAGTCGTCCCGCACTGCAAGATGGACCGCCCGGTTGACGTCGTCGCGCAGCCGCTGCATCACTTCAAGTGCGGCATGCCGAATATCGAGGCGTTCCGCCACCAGGTTCCCGAATTGCAAAAATAACAGGCCGAGGGTGTAGCCGCCGTCGGCTTGCTTGGTTAAAAAGCCCATCTCTTCAAGTGAGCCGATCATGCGGTGCACGGAGGTTTTCGGTATATGGGACAGCTCCACCATCTCATTAATGGTGAGCTTCGAATGAGTCAGGAACAGGTGAAGAAGGTCCATCGATCTGACGACCGTTTTATTTTTGTTTTGCATCGTTTGCCTCCAGTTTGTTCTTGGTATGCCAAGTATCAGTATACAACGAAATGCGGCGGAAATCTCATGGAGCGAATGCTGCTTTCGAGCACGGGCTTGACTTGACATGCAAAATAGATCTTGCTTTTTGATCAAAACCAACTATAATGATCGTATATATCGGGATTGATTTTCGGATTTTAAATTCCGATATTCGGAATTTGGGCGGACTATATGGAGGAGGCGGCGGTACGAGGATGGGCACTCAAGTTTTACAGGTCAGGAGCCGGCGGGATATTATTGATTTTGTCAACGGCAATCCAGTTAGCCGGTCTGGATTTAAAATTATTTTGCTGGCGCTTGCCGGCGTGTTTGTCGATGCATACGATTTTACGAGCATCGGGATTGGCACGGCACAGCTGCAAGAACAGTTCAATCTGTCTTCCGTTGAGCTCGGAAGCCTGACGGCCATCATGGCTGTAGGATCGCTGCTCGGCGCCGTTTTTGGCGGGTATTACACCGATAAGTTCGGCCGGAACAAAATGTTTATGATCGACTTGTTCCTTATGGTGTTCGCCGCATTCGGCGCAGCGCTCTCGCCCAACTTTACCACCCTTGTCATTTTTCGCTTTTTGATGGGGATTGGCGTCGGTCTGGATATCCCGATCGCTCTCAGCTTTATCGCGGAGTACAGCAACATGAAGAAAAAAGGCTCGAACGTCACGTTATGGTGCCCGCTCTGGTTTTGCGCCGCTTCGGCTACGGGTTTGATCGCGCTTCCTTTTTATTTGCTGGACCAGCATGAATATATATGGAGATGGTCTGTCGGCCTTGGCGGTGTTTTTGCCCTTATCGTTTTGTTCCTGCGTTATTTTTATATGAACGAGAGCCCGTTATGGGCGGCGAATTATTTGTCGGTCGAGGAAAGTGCCAAAGTCATTCGCAAAACGTATAACATAGAAGTGGTTGTCCACCCCGAAGCGAAGGGGAGTGCGGCAGAGGGCAAGAAGAAGGTGCCGTATACCGCTATTTTCCGCGGCAAATACAGGATGCGCACGCTGCTGGCATCGATCATCACGTTTACGCAAAGCATGGAATACTTTGCCGTCGGCTTTTACATTCCAACGATCTCTACGATTCTTTTCGGAAAAGGCGTCATCTACGCGATTACCGGCACGATCGTTTTTAACTTGTTCGGGGCGCTTGGAGGGTTTATGGGCTCTTCGCTGAATACCCGCTGGGGGGTTCGCAAGTTGTCCATTGTCGGTTATATCGTGGCTGTAATCGGATTGCTGTGCATGGGGCTGCTGGGCAATACGTATATCGGCATTTCGGTAGTTCTGCTGGCCGCGTTTATATTCGGTCATGCGTTCGGTCCGGGATCGCAAGGGATGACGATGGCGACGCTGTCTTATCCGACCGAATTGCGCGGAATCGGAGCCGGCTTCGGACAAGGCGCGACGCGCGTAGGCAGCATTCTCGGCTTTTTCCTGTTCCCGGTTGTACTGGCTGCCGTAGGGCTGCATAAGACGTTGCTATTGCTCGCGATTGTTCCGTTTCTCGGTTTGATCGCCACCTTGCTCATCAAGTGGGAGCCGGTCGGCCACGATGTCGAGAGCGAGGAGATCGAAGCGAGGGCGTGAATCTTGAACTTTTGGCTTGTATCATGTACAAGCTAGATCCTCTTGCTTTATAATGATCGTATACTTGATTACTTCCGTATTTCGGTATGATAAATCCGAAATACGGAATTTATTGTTTGAATGTGACCTTCATCCAGTATTCCGTTTACGTTTTACTTATTGCGAGGTGCAAATGTTAGCATGATAGGCGCTCAGGACCGTTTACAGGAGAAACAGCCGCAGGATGTGCGGATCGTACCGCTTGGAGATACGGCCATTGTCGTTCAGTGGGGCGATGCCATTACGTCGGAGACGCATCAGCGCGTCAGGCAGCTAACGGCTTTTTTGGAGGATCGGCCGTTTGCCGGTTTGATCGAGTATGTACCCGCATTTACTACCGTCACTGTGTACTACGATGCGCTGACGCTGATCGATAAGCACGCCGGGCTCGTCGCTCCTGAAAATAGGGATTTCCCGTTCGCGATTGCGGAGGCCCTCCTAAGCGATATCGTTAATCAGTTGGTGACGACAAGTGATCGGCCTGCCAGAATAGTGGAAATTCCGGTCTGTTATGGAGGCGAGTTCGGGCCGGACCTGGAGGCGGTAGCGGCTTTTGCCGGAAAATCAGCGGAAGAGGTGATCGCCATCCATACGTCTGCCTATTATCTCGTTTACATGCTTGGCTTTGCCCCGGGCTTTGCTTATTTGGGCGGTATGTCCGGCCAAATCGCAACTCCGCGGCGCGAAACTCCGCGGCTGTCAATACCGGCGGGCTCGGTAGGCATAGCCGGCGGCCAGACGGGCGTTTATCCGATCGAAACCCCTGGAGGTTGGCAGTTGATCGGGAAAACGCCGATACCGTTGTTCCTTCCCGGGCAGACGCCGCCTACCCGGCTGCAAGCAGGGGATATTGTTCGCTTCCGCCGCATTTCCCGAACGGAATATGACCGGTGGAAGGAGCCTGCACGATGAGCTTGTTTGTAGAAAGACCTGGATTATTGACAACCGTTCAGGACTTGGGGCGGTACGGGGCACAAAAGTATGGCGTTATCGTAAGCGGGGCGGTAGACCGGCTGGCGCTGCGTATTGCCAATCTGCTCGTCGGCAACGAAGAGGGCGAAGCGGGTCTGGAGATTACGATCATCGGTCCCGAACTGGCGTTTGAGCGCACGGCGCTAATCTCCATCTGCGGTGCGAACTTGTCCCCGGAGCTGGACGGCAAATCCGTTCCGCTATGGAAAACCATCATGGTGCCGGCAGGGAGCCGTCTGAAATTCGGCAAAGCCCGGCAGGGCTGTCGGTCGTATGTCGCTATTGGCGGCGGGTTAGATCTCCCGGCGGAAATGAATAGCCGCTCGACCTACTTGCGTGCAAAGCTCGGGGGATACTTGGGCAGAGCTTTGGAGACAGGGGACAGAATCGCCCTCAGGGAGCCTTCTTCCCAGAACAAGCGGCTGCTCCATGTGGTAAGCGGGCATGAGGACGAAGACGGCTATGCGGCGAGTCCCTGGTCGGTATCCCATGATCTGATCCCGCCCTACCAGCCCGAGCCGACCGTTCAAGCGACGGCCGGACAAGAATATGAGCTGTTCGACGAGGAAAGCCGGCATCGTTTTTTTCACGAGCCGTTTACCATTTTGCCGCAGTCGGACCGAATGGGGTATCGTCTCAAGGGGAGCCCGCTTCTGCTGCGGGAGCAGCAGGAGATGATCTCGTCCGCGGTGACCTTCGGAACCGTCCAAGTGCCTTCCGACGGCAATCCGATCGTGCTGATGGCGGATCACCAGACAACGGGCGGTTATCCCAAAATTGCGCAGGTCATCTCGGCCGATTTGCCGCTGCTGGCGCAGGCGAATTTGGGCGGAAAAGTCAGCTTCCGGCTCGTGTCGCTGCGAGAAGCACAGCAAACCTATGTGGCGCAGCAGTTGGCTTTGCAAACGCTTCGCCGCGGGATGGAGCAAATGGCCCATTCATGACGAGGAGATTCTATCGACCAGGAAAGGGAGAGAATGATGCACATTGTAGATTTGAACTGCGATATGGGAGAAAGCTTTGGAGCGTATTCGATGGGGAGAGACGCCGAGGTGCTGCGGTTTGTCACTTCCGCCAACATTGCTTGCGGCTTTCACGCCGGCGATCCGGCTACGATGCGCCGTACCGTCAAGCTTGCCTTGGAGCACGGCGTCGCGCTGGGCGCTCATCCCGGGCTGCAGGATCTGATCGGCTTCGGCCGGCGGGATATGGATATATCGCCTGAGGAAGCTTACGATATCGTCGTTTATCAGATCGGCGCGCTATCGGGCTTTGTCCGGGCGGAAGGCGCGAAGCTCCAGCACGTGAAGGCGCACGGCTCGCTCTACAATATGGCGGCCCGCAGCGCAGGGCTTGCCGAAGCGATCGCAGAAGCGGTGTACCGGATCGATCCCGAGCTGATTTTGTTCGGTCTCGCGAACAGCGAGCTGATCCGGGCGGGCCGGAAAGCCGGTCTCAGGACGGCAAGCGAAGTATTTTCCGACCGGACGTATCAAGAGGACGGTTCGCTTACTTCCCGCAGGCTGCCGAATGCGCTCATTACCGACGAACGGCAATCGGTCGACCAAGTCGTCCGGATGGTCAAAGAAGGCAAAGTTTTATCCCAGCAGCAGATCGACGTTCCGATTCAAGCCGATACGATTTGCATTCATGGCGATGGCGTGCACGCGGTCGCATTTGCCGAACGCATACGCCGTTCGCTGGAGGAAGCAGGCGTGCTTGTACAAGCAGCTGGTGCCGGGTTACGCAAGTCATAAACGGCAAATGGAAGGAGAAGGATGGCATGGAGCCTCTACAACTGCAGGCGGATGTACTTATCGTAGGATCGGGCGCGGCCGGTATGATGGCGGCCAGGGCTGCGGCGGATGAAGGAGCCCGGGTGCTGCTTATAGACAAAAGCTTGATCGGCCGCGGAGGCGCGACGATTCTCGCCCAAATGACCGTTGCGGTCGCGCTGGGCGAGGCCGACGACGACAATACCGAGATTCATTTCGAGGATACGATGAAGGGCAGTCGCGGACTTGCGGACCCGGCCATCGTAAGGGCTATCGTCGAACGGGGCCCCGAAGTGATTTTGGAGGCCGAAACGTATGGCGTCAATTGGGCGAGAACGGCCGAGGGGAAACGGTCGCAGGCTTTTGCTCCCGGACATTCCAAATCCCGCTGCGTTTACGTCGATATTTTGAATACCGGCGGCGCGACGGCGGCAGGGCTGAAAAAGGCGATCTGGAAAGAGGAGAAAATCCGGCGTTACAAAAATGTCATGGTCACGAACATCGTCGTCGACGAGCAAGGCCGGGCAGTCGGCGCGGTCGGGTTCGATATCGAGCAGTATCGCCCCGTGAGCGTTGAAGCTTCTTCGGTCATACTGGCGACCGGCGGACTGACGGAAGTGTACGAGCGAAATAGCGCCTCCGCCAATATGACGGGGGACGGTTATATGCTGGCGGCGGAAGCGGGAGCGGAGCTGCGCGATATGGAAATGGTGCAATTTTTCCCGATCGCCCACTTATTCCCGCCGTTAGTCGGCATCGATCCGATTATGTGGGACCCGTTCCGGTACAAACTGGGCGGCCGCCTGCTGAACGGCAACGGGGAAGAGTTCATGGACCGGTATAACGGCGAAGTGTCCGGCCAATATACGGCGACGCGCGACCAGACGACGCTCGCTATTTTCCGCGAGGTGGAGGAAGGGCGCGGGACGCAGCATGGCGGAGCTTATCTCGATTTCCGCATGGTCCCGGAACAAAAGCTGAAGGAAGCGTTCGGACCTGTCATCGATATTTTGCGCAGCCAAAATGTCGACTTGACCCAGGATATGGTGGAAGTGGCGCCGATGGCGCATTTTATGCTGGGGGGCGTGCGCGTCGACGAACAGATGCGTACCCGGGTGCCGGGCTTGCTGGCGGCAGGAGAACTGATCTATGGGATGCATGGCGCGAACCGGTTGTCCGGTAATGCGATAACCGAGGCGCTCGTAACCGGGCGGATTGCAGGGGAGACGGCCGCACGGGAAGCGGCCGCTCACTCCGGCGAGCCGTCCAAGAGGGCCGTCATTGACGAAGCGCTCGCTAAAGAAATGAACCGCCTCGAGCAGTTCTGGCATCCGCAACCGGCGGGCCGCGACCAGTCGTCCCTGCAAGCGTTCAAACGCAAATTCCAGCATGTCATGTGGAAAGGGGCGGGACCGCTGCGGACAGAAGCCGGCTTGCTCCAGGCGCTGGACGAAGTTCGCGCGTTAGGCGAAGAATTGGAGCAAATCGCGCTTGCGCGGCAATCGACGTACGTGCTGCCTCTTGTCGAAAAGGTTGAAGCCGCCCGTATGCTGCAGACGGGAGAGGCGATCATCCTTGGCGCCCTGGAGCGCAAAGAATCCCGAGGGGCGCATGTCCGGCTCGATTATGAGGAAACGAACGAACAGCCGGTCAGCTATACATTTCGCTGGAACGATCGCCGGCAGTGGGAGATTCAACCGAATGTGCTGCAAGGCACGAATCCATAAAGGAGGGGATGGACGATGTCCACCGTCACGCTGCAAGTAGTACGGGGCGACCGGCAGAGCGGTTCCGTGCTGGAAAGCTATGAGGTGCCCTTCCGGGACGGAATGAGTTTGCTGGACGCTATTTTTTGGATTCGCGAGCACCGCGATCCTTCTTTGTCGGTCCGTTACTCTTGCCGCTCCGCCAATGCCTGTAAGGAATGCTCGGCTCTCGTAAACGGCAAAGCGGGATATTTATGCACCGTTCGCGCCGTTCCCGGCCAAGAGTTCCAAATCGCGCCGCTAAAGGCGCTGCCTTGGATTAAAGATCTGGTGACCGCCTTGGAATAAACAAAAGCCCGTCTGCCGCCAGAGCACCATGCTCTGCGACAGGCGGGCTTTTTCTATTAGCGGACGCTGGCAGCGACACGTTGGCCGTCCTGAACCTTGCGAAACTTGCTGAAGCAGGCGATGCGCCATACTGCGATGTAGCTGATTGTCGCGACGTTGAAGATGAAGCCGAGCACATCGGGACTCAGGCTCGTCATCGTGAACATAAGGACGAGGCGAAGCGCGAAGATGGCGCCCAGGAAGACGAAGATCACATAACTTATTTTAAAATAAACCGTCCCGGAACGGGCTTCGAAGTTGGTTACGGCGATAAGCGGAAGCGCGACGACCGCGCCGGCTGCAGCCGCGAGAAGCAGCGGCAGGCTTTGCACGTGCAGCTCCGGATTAAGCAGCTGAAGTAGCGAGGTGGAGACGAAGACGATCGGCAGCAGCAGCCTGGCTCCCGAGCCTTTAACCGGTTTTTTCATCCCTTTGAACACGGACAGGACGATTACAAAAAAGATCAGAGCGGACAACCCTACGGACATCGCCACGTTCATAGTAACAGCACTTCCTTTTCCGAAATTTGATATCTCAAGTATCCTCGATTTCCGGCCTTCCCACTAGTGGATTCCTTCACGAAGACGGGATGATAAAATTCACGATCGTGAACCGCTCTATGAACATTCTCATCGTGTTTTCCTCATCCCGGTGAACGAGGGCGCTATGGTTACGCTTTAGGTGCCGATGTGGAAGCTGCTTGTATTCGTTCTTTTGACCCAGAAGGTTAAGAGCTTTGATGGTAGCGATGAGCCTCCCGGCATTATACAATATATGGGCGAGTCTGTATGGGAAGGAGAACAACAATGGATATAACTATGGATTTCATAGATGAACGATTCCGGTTTTTCATTCTTGAAACGTTTTGCGGAGGCCGCGATACGATCCGGTCGGCCGATGTGGAAGGAATTGAAACTTTGCTGCTCTCCCGCAAAGAAATTTCGAGTTTTAGAGGGTTGGAGCATTTTACCTCCCTCAAGCAATTGGATTGCTCCTACAATAAATTAAAAGAGCTGGACATCGGCCGGCTTACGAGATTAGTCGCACTGGAGTGCGCAGGAAATCAATTAACAGCTTTGAACACGAGCGGCAATCCGCATTTAGCGCAGCTGAACTGCAACTCGAATGAAATAATTGCCCTCGATCTGACGGTTAATTCGATGCTTGAAACGTTAGACTGCGGGTTTAATCGCATAAAGACGCTGGACATAAGCAAAAATGAGCGTCTGGAACAATTGATTTGTTATTGGAATATGATTTCTAAGCTGGAATTGGAACAAAACCGGCATTTACGCAAGCTAAGCTGCGGTTACAATGCTTTGTTCGCTTTGGAGCTGAACAATCACAAGGAGCTGGAGTATCTCGATTGCGGTAGCAATTACTTGATAAACCTGGACCTTTCAAGCTGTGAGAACTTGCTCGAGCTCCGCTGCAACAATAACCACCTTTCCCGCTTGGATGTGAGCGGCAATCGGGCACTGCAAAGCTTGCGCTGCTTCAACAACCACATTACAAGTCTTCCATTCGACCATCCGCATCTGGAAGAGATATACTGCTCGGAAAATAAAATTTCCGTTTTGGATACCAATCTTCTTCCCAAGCTGAAGCGTTTGGATTACACCAACAATCTCATTCGCGAGCCGGATCATACGGTTCATGGCGTTGGAACGTTTCTATACGATATGTCGATGTCGGACTACAAAGCTGCCTTGCTTTATATGGGAAAAGAGCTGGCTGTTACTGCCGGTGTAGTGACAAAAGAAGCGATGGAGCGGTTGTCTCCGCTAGTCAAGATGGCATGGGAACGCATGGAGGAACTACAGGAGCAGGCGCTTCAGAATATCGCCGAACAGCATCCCGAGGAGGATGTATCGGAGCTAGTATACAGCGAGTTATTGTTTGAGGAGGACGGTACGATTCGCCTAGGTTTTGACGCGGGCGATACGCCGGCGGGACGTCTGTATATTTATGCCGTTTATGATCGCGAGCTTGAAATGGATGAAGCCTTGGTGTATGAGACGTATTGATCGGCAACAGACCCGTGTCAACGAATACATAGGAATCGTTCCTCCGACCAAAGTCCAGTTCAAATAAAGCCCCTAGACTGTTCTTGTTCATACGGGTACTACTGTATACTGATGTCATTAAGGAAGTCGTTAAACATTCGGTATATTAAATAATTTGAACATACAGAGGTGCTTCGGGTGGACTTTTTGAAAAGCTTTGGGAAGCTGGCGGGCGATGTGACAGGTTTGGTGCTTGGAGGTACGGTGCGTGTTGCCGGCGAACTCGTAAATAGTAACTACATTAAAGAAATCGGCAATGATGTAGAAAGAGTAACGGCGAAGACGGGTGAACTGGCAGGGCAAGCGGCGAGCGGCGTCTGGGATGTAGGTGCGGGCTGGTTGACGGCGGATAAGCAGCAGGCGAGAGCAGGACTTGACGACTTTGAAGATGCTGTCCATACAACGGTCAGAGGTGTTGGCCATGGAATCGAATACGTAGTCGATAGCGGGAAAGATATGGTGACAGGGTTCAAGGAAAACGATAAGCAATTACTGAAGGATGGCGCGATGAAGCTGGGAAAAGCAGCGGCGATCACCGCGATCGGTATCGGATTGGTGGATCTCGTCGATGGCCCGGACGGAATGGATACGTCAGGTACAGTATAAAAGCAGCACAAACCAATATGATCCCCACACCCCCTATGTTAAAATGGGGGTTTTTAGTTTTTTACATTATTCAAAATCGCTATCTTGACGAAAAAAAGAAAACAAGATTATAATTCAAGTAATTGATTGAATATGGTAGAAGGGATGAAAGTGATGAGCCAAAAGCTTCCCATTCGTGCTTTCAAAGACGACTTGTACCGGCAGTTTGCCCGAATTGGGAAATGTTTGTCCAGCGATAAACGGTTGGAACTGTTGCATTTGCTATCTCAAGGACCCAAATCCGTGGAGAAAATGGCCGAGGTTACAGGGATGAGTGTGGCGAACGTTTCACGCCATCTGCAAATTTTGCTGGACGCCAATCTGGTGAAGTTTAACAAGAAGGGAACTTATGTGATCTATACGCTCGCTAGCCTTGACATCGAGGCCTTTTTGAACTCCCTTTGGCGAATCAGCGAGCTGCAGCTTGGAGACGTAGTCCGAATTAAAACCGACTTTATGAGCAGGTTTGCCGATCTGCAGACGCTCTCCCTGAATGAAGTATTAGGCAAGATGGAGGAGGGCAGCATGATTTTACTGGATGTGCGCCCGTCCGATGAATTTGAGGCCGAGCATATCCCGGGAGCGATTTCCGTTCCGATGGGGGACCTGCATCATTACCTGCAAAGTCTTCCTAAAGGAACGCAGATTGCCGCCTATTGCCGCGGCCCTTATTGCGTATTTGCGGCTGAGGCGGTGCAGCAGATGCAGCAGGAGGGGTTTACCGCTTTTGTTATGGAGGAAGGAGTATATGAATGGCGAGAATACCAGGCACAGATCCATTGAAACCGATTTACTTGGACTATAACGCCAGTACGCCGGTGGCTCCTGAGGTGTTTCAGGAAATGCTGCCGTTTTTGCAGGAGCACTACGGCAATCCTTCTTCGTCGCATTGGGCTGCGGCGACACTTCAAGAGGCGATTGAGGCAGCGAGAAGGCGTGTTGCTTCCGCTATTGGGGCGAAGCCAAGCGAAGTGATTTTTACAAGCGGAGGAACCGAAGCCAATAATTATGCCTTAAAAGGGGTTTATTATGCATCACGCCATCGCGGCGCACATATCATTACGACGGCGATTGAACACCCGGCTATTTTGAACCCTTGCGCTTTCCTGGAGACGCTTGGTGCAGAGGTAACCTACGTATCTGTCGATCGATTGGGCCGGGTCTCGCCCGATGATGTGGAGCGGGCGATTCGCAGCGATACGGTCCTGATCTCCGTCATGCACGCCAATAGCGAAGTCGGAACGCTCCAGCCGATCGAAGCAATTGCTACGATCGCCAAGCAATACGGTATTCTCCTTCATACGGATGCAGCGCAATCGTTTGGTAAAATCCCCGTTCACGTTGATTCGTTGGGTGTGGATTTATTGTCCATCGCGGGCCATAAGCTGTACGCACCCAAAGGCGTAGGAGCGCTATACGTTCGGGAAGGCACCGAGCTGACTCCGCTCGTGCATGGAGCCGGCCATGAATCCGGCAGGCGGGCGGGAACCGAAAATGTCCCTTACCTTGTCGGGCTGGGTAAAGCGGCGGAGCTGGCAGCCGGGCAAGTGCATGCCCCTGTTTTGCGGATGCTTAGGGAAACGCTGAAGGAGGGGTTGTCTGCTGCCTTTGGAAACCGCGTACAGTTTCATGGCGACCCCGAGCTGAATTTGCCGAATACGTTAAACGTCAGCTTCTTGGGAATGAATGGGCACCGCATTTTGCAGCAGTTCCCGGAAATCGCTGCCTCGACCGGATCGGCCTGCCATTCCGGCAGCACTTCCCTTTCTCCCGTGCTGCGGGCTATGGGCATCAGCGAATATGAAGGATTAGGGGCTATTCGATTCAGCTTGGGCCGGTATACGACGATGGAAGAAATCGAGACGGTCATTTCTTTATTCCAAGCGCGACTTGACGCTAACCGGTAAGATTAGCTTGTGGGTCTGTGCTATAAGGATTTGTTTCATGAGAGGGGGTTACAGCCATGTCACTAAGTACATCACCACTGGAAAAAAACATAAATAGCTTCCCAAATCCGCTGAAGGAGTACGTGGCATCCCCTGAGAAGCAGCGTTTGTTGTACAAAAGAACGCTCAGGATTATTGTCGCTTCCCAAATGTTCGGCGGGGCGGGCTTGGCCGCAGGTGTTACGGTAGGCGCACTGCTTGCCCAAGATATGCTAGGAACAGACAGCTATGCGGGTATTCCGTCCGCCCTGTTTACTTTAGGTTCCGCTGCTGCGGCGCTTTTGGTCGGTCGTTTGTCTCAGCGGCTCGGTCGCCGGGTAGGGCTGGCAGCCGGTTTTATGACTGGAGGTATTGGCGCTATTGGCGTCGTTTTGGCGGCTGTCTTCCACGCCTTACCGCTGCTCTTTATTTCCCTGCTCGTTTACGGTGCCGGCACAGCGACAAATTTGCAGGCGCGATATGCCGGTACGGATTTGGCGCTGCCAACGCAGCGGGCAAAAGCGATTAGCACGGCTATGGTCTTTACAACCTTCGGTGCGGTGGCCGGACCGAACCTGGTTACTGTTACAGGAAAGGTAGCGACCTCCGTGGGGGCTCCTGCGCTTGCGGGGCCATTCATGCTGGCTGCCGCGGCCTATTTGCTCGCCGGACTGGTTCTGCTCTTGTTCCTCCGGCCCGATCCGCTTCTGGTCGCCAAGGCCATTGCCGAGGCAGAGCGGGCCAAGGAAGGGACAAGCGGCGAGGTTGCAAAAGCAGCGGTTCCGAGCGTCCATAAGCCGGGGATTATCGTAGGGGCGACGGTGATGGTATTAACCCAAATCGTTATGGTTGCCATTATGACCATGACGCCGGTTCATATGAAGCATCACGGGCACGGACTGGGCGAGGTGGGCATCGTCATCGGCATCCATGTAGCCGCGATGTATTTGCCTTCCCTGATTACAGGCGTTCTCGTTGACAAGTTTGGCCGCACGAAAATGTCCTACGCCGCCGGCGTTACGCTGCTTTTGGCAGGGTTAGTGGCTGCGCTTGCGCCCGGCGATTCGATGGTTCTGCTCGTTCTGGCGCTGGCGCTGCTTGGTTTGGGCTGGAACTTCGGCTTAATTAGCGGAACGGCGGCGATCGTCGATGCGACACCGCCGCAAATCCGGGCGAAGACGCAAGGGACGGTGGATGTGCTGATCGCGTTGTCCGGTGCCTCCGGAGGCGTGTTGTCCGGCATGGTTGTGGCCCAGTCCAGCTACTCCACGCTTTCTTTGGCGGGAGGGTTCTTATCCTTGCTTTTGATTCCGGTTGTTCTCTGGTCGCGAAGTAAGAGGAAGGCATAGTGCCTAAAGCATAACTGGCCTCAGGCAAATATTACGAAAGGAGCAGTCGCGGCTGCTCCTTTGTTGTGTTTCTATTTTATGCGATTAGATATTAATCTAGTAAAAAATACATGGAATCTATTATTTTTCGATAATTTCCCAATTCAATTCGGCAGATCATGATTTAATAATTGGAGGAGCGCGGATTAAACAAGCTCGAGGTCGTTTACAGGGGAACAAATGTGCGGTATTATAGCTGTATGTTGGAAATTTATTCAAGCGGGGGATGCTAATTGAGCCAAAACCAGGCGGATGATATTCAAACGGAAAACAAGATGGAGGACATTACGGGAATTACTTGTATTTACGTTCCAGTGCAAGATGTCTACGAATCGGTGCAATGGTATCGGAACAATCTAGGCTGTAGACAACCTTCCAGATTTAAACCCGTTGAGCAAGGGGATGCAATTGCGATTTTGCGTTTTCCCGACCAGGAAGATAAGCTGCCTGGTGCTGGCCTGAGAACTACGGTTCCCGCTATGTTTTTGATTCAGTCGAATGCAGAAGGCGGACGGTTAGGGTTTGCCAACAATAATGGGGACCGCGTCCCAGTAGGCTGTTTCATTACGCCGCGTATACAGGAGCTATTCCAGCGCTTTAAGACAAATGGGGTGCGCATCGCAAGCGATATACCGGAAGGGCGTGAATGCGGACCCAACTTTCAGTTTTATGATTTGGACGGAAACCTGTGGGAAATTTGGCAACCTTGATTGTTATCATAGAAGTAATGAATGGACTTATGAGGGCAACTTTACATACGAAATCCAAGGAGCGAGTGTATGGAGGTAGTCAAGCATAACGATCCGATGGTCGTATTGTTCGTACAGGCAGTTCAAACGGGCAACTTGGATGAGTTGCGCCGTCTTCTGGACGAGTTTCCCGGCTTGACCTCAATGAGAGCTATAGACAACAAAGGGGGCTCTCGTACTGCTTTGCACGTGGTTACCGATTGGCCGGGATACTTCCCGAACGGTCCCGAAATTGTAAAGATGCTGATTGATGCAGGAGCGGATCCCAATGCCCCGGCTACAGGGGGAACCTTTGCGGAGACCCCCTTGCATTGGGCGGCCAGCAGTGACGATGCAGATGTTGCAGCTGCGTTAATCGACAGCGGAGCCGACATGGAAGTGGTTGGCGGCTCCATTGCTGGCGGTACTCCTTTGGACAATGCGGTCGGATATGGTTGCTGGAACGTTGCGAGACTTTTGGTACAGCGGGGCGCGCGTGTGAACAAGCTTTGGCACGCAGCAGCTCTAGGAATGATGTCTCGCGTGGAGGAGTTGATCGGCTCCGAGCCGACACCAACTAGGAATGACATTACAGAGGCTTTCTGGCAAGCATGCAGCGGAGGCCAGCGTCGTGCTGCCGAGTATCTCCTGTCCATAGGAGCCGACATCAATGGGTCCCCCGATTACACGGATCAGACGCCGCTCGATGCGGCGGGCGGTTTGGATACCCGGAGAGATACGCTAGTTTCCTGGCTTAAAAGCAAAGGTGCAATTTCCTCAAAATAACTTCATAAATCCGCACCTAAAGGCTGCCGCGAGAATACCGCCGGCAGCCTTTTCGAAGATACGCTGGAATGGAAGAGCTCCTCGCCGGGGCTAAGATTGTATCCTCAGGAGCCTTGCAAAAGAGAGTCGAGCTGCCGCCGAATGTCGTCGGGAAGGGGCTCCTGCATCAATTGACGGACGATAGGCTCCCGAAACCCCGTTTGTTTCATATGGGCAAGCAGCATGTCCGCCTTTTCCTTCCTGTTCATCAAGGCATAAGCGACATACCAGGCTTCAGGACTGCCGACCTGGATACCGTTCCATCGGGCCAGCGGAATGGACGGTATATGACATAGGCCGTCGCCGCTATAAATCGAAAATCGGCCCATGATTTCCACCTGGGGGCTCGTGCTTCGAACAATCAGCTTATATTCGGAGGCGAACGGATAATCGCCGCTCGTTATTTCTTGTACCTCGAAGTCTTGCAGGGCGGCGAGGACGTCGCCCTTCGACGTTTCGGTCATCACATCCCAGTCGCCGACCTTGTCCGCCAGCCCCAGGCTGCATAGCAATCCGCTCCCGCCCAAGGTGTAACCGATCTTGTGCCGCTCCAGCTTTTCGACCACGACAGCCAAGCTTTGAATAGATGTTTGCATATCGCTCTAATCCTCCCGTTTCCCGAAAAAAATAAAAAGTATTCGGTCATAGGTTGACCGAATACTTTGCCCAGGCGAACGGCATATGAGGCTAGGTGATTCCTCGTGGTACTCCACGTTTACGCCAGTCGCACCTAACCGAATCTATGTTTACTAACTTACCAGAAAACTCGGATGGTTTCAATCGTGACTTGAACCGAGCCCGGCGAGCCGTCTCATTTAGGAGCGCTTTTGAAGCGCCAGGCCGGGTAAAATGGAGGCAGCGGCAAGCCTGAATGCTGCTGAGCAGCAGGCTCCGGACAGCGGCGAAGCTTCGGCTTCGGGCGCAGATAAATCCGCTTGACCGCAGTACCGTTGAAATCAAGCAACGCATTATAAGCCGAGGGGAGTTCGTGTATGGGAACGGTCAGAAAAACGTTCGTTCTGCTGTTCGCTGTGTTGGTCATGCTGGGAATCGGGAAACCGGGGCAGCGTGCCGATGCGGCCTCGATTAATCGCCTTTCTATTATGGATCTGGAGACGTTCACCCAAGTGAATATGCTGATTGCGGGAAAGGGCTACTATCCCGCATTCGATTCCGACAGTGCCATCGGCACCTCGATGTATAACGTCAAATTCGAGTATACGACCAACAACGGGGCGACATGGACATCGCTGCCTTTCACAGAGTCGGGCGGGTTTTATGTGAAACATTTCCAGATGCCCATCGATCCGCAGCTCACGTCCGCCAAATTCCGGATCAGCGCCTATTTCGATCCGCTGATCGGTTCGAAAACGTACTCGGAGAAGACGATCGGACCTTTTCCCATTATGCAGCCGGCCGATCCGACCGATTTCACCGCGATCGCTAACGACGACGGTACCGTCACGCTGAAATGGATCGATAACTCGAATATGGAGTCATCTTATCTGATCACCCGCAGAGGTCCGGACGGCACGAAAACGTTCAGTGTCAAAAGCGGGAACGATCGTGTCGCACCAATCAGCTATACGGACAAAACGACCGATACGAAAAAAAGCACGCTTTATTCGTACCAGCTGTCCGCCATAGTCGATGCCTACAAGCTGCCGGATAACCTGATGCTTGCGGAGGCGTATACGCTAGTTAAAACGAAGGTGCCGATCTCGCTCCGCGACATTTACAAGATCGATTCCCCGATCATGCTGGATAAGTGGAGCCTGGAGCTGTTCAAGGACCCGAATAAAGCCGTAGTGACCGGAGTAGCGTTGAAGCAGCGCGATATCTCGCTGGCGAAAGGGCAGACCGCGCAGCTTGTTGCAATCGTATCTCCCGCCGATGCGGCTAACCCGAACGTGAAGTGGAGCAGCAGCAACAGCGCGGTGGCCGAAGTGGACGCAAACGGCAAAGTTACGGCCAAATCGGCCGGCGCAGCGAAAATTTCCGTCAAAACGGAGGTCGGCAATTTTTCCGACGTTTGCACGGTGACTGTAACCGAAGCGCCTCTTGCCGACATCGAAGGACATTGGGCCAAAGCGTGGATCGCCAAAGCGGTACAGCGGCAAATCGTGGACGGTTATGAGGACGGCACGTTTAAGCCGGATAACACGGTCACCCGGGCGGAATTTACGGTTTTACTGATGAAAGGGCTGAAGCTTGCCGACGAAGGGAAGCCGCTTGAGTTTGCGGATAAGGAGCAGATCGGCGGCTGGGCGCTCATACCGGTGCAGCAGGCGGTGAAGCTTGGTATTATCGGCGGCTACGACGATGGCACGTTCCGGCCGAATGCGAATATTACCCGTACGGAGATGATCGCGATGGTCGTACGCGCCTCCGGTTTGCCCGTAAACGAACAGGCGGGCAAAACCCGTTTCGCGGACGATGCGGATATTGCGTCGTGGGCCCGGCCGGCCGTCTCCAAGGCGGAGGAAACCGGCATTATTATCGTGGGCGGGCTTCCGGTCCAAACGTTCGGGCCGAGCACGCTGTCGACCCGGGCGGAGGCGGTGTCGTCCATCGTGGCGATGCTGGAGCTGGGGAAGTAAGATACAGGCACACAAAAAGCCGTCGGCCCAGGGACCGGCGGCTTTCCGTATTTGTTGCGGCAAAGGAATCTTATTTCAAATCGGCCACAAGCTCGGCCAGTCTGTCCCATGTTTCGGTGATGCCTTGCATCATGCCCATGTCGATAACTTTTTGCAGCGATTCCGCCGAATCGTATTGACCGCGGTTCAACAGCTTTGTCTTGCCGCCCTCGAGCTCGTGGAACTCCAGCGTGACGCGCGTGGAGGGCATGCCGCTCGCTTCGTTGCCTTCGGCGTCGGAGAAGAAGTCCACATACACGATCTTCTCGCCTTGCACGATTTCCTCGTACACCGCTTTGCCCCAGGATTCGAATCCGAAGAAGTCGCCCTGATTCTCGTCCATGCACTTCATGCAATAATGCCATACGCCGCCCGGACGAAAATCGATATTGCACACGGTCAGCGTCCAGCCACGCGGTCCCCACCAATGCTTCAGATGCTCCGCCTTGGAAAAAGCCTGAAAGACGAGCGAACGCGGCGCATCAAACACCCGTTCCAGTACAAGCTCCCGTTCGTTCTCGATTCTCGAAATCATTTGGCCTGCCGTGTTAGAAGTTGTCATTAGTAATCCTCCTCGAATGGGTTCAAGATTCGTTTTCGTTGCCGCTTTCCGTGTTCGCCTGCAATCTGCGGAGATAATCGTCCAACCGGTCATAGCGCTCGTTCCAGATGCGCCGGTACGCCTCCAGCCAGGCATCCAGCTCTTGAAAAGGCTCGGGACGCAATCTGTAGATGCGTCGGTTCGCTTCGGCGCGTTGTTCCAGGATGCCGGCGTCCAGAAGAACGCGGAGATGCTTGGATGCCTGAGGCTGACGAAGCTGGAGACGATCGGCAATTTCTCCTACGGTCAAGGGGCCGTCGCGCAGCAGCTCTACGATGTGCAGACGATTCGGCTCGGCAAGCGCACTCCATGTTGTAGTGTCCATGACTGCATAATCCCTCTCAGGTCGTTCTGGACCCGTCATGATCCGCTTCCAGTCATCTGTACTGGCTCGTTACATTCATAGTATACCCCAAAGGGAATATTCCTGTAAAGGAATATTTTAAAAAAATTTGGGAACCTGCAAAAAAACAGGCTGCGCCGCAGCCTGTTCGCGAATGTATGGAAATTGAAGACTATTTGGAAGCTTTACAAATCGACCGAATTTCGCTTCCACGGCAGCTTATCCGCATATTTCCTGATGAACCGGTACAGCGTTCGCAGAATGCTGTCCGCCCCATAGGCGACCGCTATGGCGATAAACGGGATGCTCGGGGCTCTGTACCTGTACATGCCGTCGATAAACAGGATGATGCAGAAAATGAAAATCGCCAAAAAGCTGAGCCAAATAATCGAGGTCTTCTTGAATACCCGATTGACGATCGTGGCAAGAAAGCCGATCAGGAACAGGAAGGTCGGAATCATATGGATGACGAATCGCTTGATGCCCCCGAGCGTGTGTAAATCGGTAAGCCATACCCAGCGCCCTAGGAAGGCAACCACCCGTCTCGCGTACAGGACGGCGATATGATCCCAGTTATGGACGAGAAAGCTAAGTATCAAGCTATCGGCGATATCGATCCTATAATCCGGTTTGTAGGGCATGGCCCCCGGCGTCGGCTGGTCGTATACCCAGCCCTTGGCGTAAATATTGTACAGAACGAGCTTGGCGTTATATTGCAGCGATTGGATCAAAGGAGTAAGCTTGCCGCCCAGCAGCAGGATCGCGAATACGGCAATGATCGCCGCAGCGCCGCCGCCGAGCGCATATTTATATTTGCGGATAAAGGCCATTGCTTTCCGCTTGTCCATACGAATCACCAGGTAAATCACGATGAACAGGAAGGAAAGCAGCCCGGTAGGCCGGAAAATACACATGTAAGCCGCAGTCAGGGCAAACAGCCATTTGTATGCTTTTTTATCCGATTCCAGACTTTTGAGCAGGAAATAGACGCACAGCAGAAGCAGGCTGATGAAGAAGCTGTCTGTCAAAATGTAGGTGGACCACAGCGTAATATCCCAGGAATAGGCGTAAAAAATCGAGGCGATGACGGCCGTCGTCCGGTTGAACAGCATGCGGGCGATTTTGAAGACGAGAATGACGCTTAGGCTGGCCGTTACGGTCTGGATCAGCAGGATCGTTTCGGTGTTTTTGAAAATCAGGAGCAGCAGCGTCAGCAGCGTATTATAGCCTAAATACATCAGATCGTTCATATGCGATCCGATATCGAAGTCGGAGATGAGCGACCTGGCGTAAGCGAGATACCACTGGCTGTCTGCCGAATCGGGAAATTTGCTGTTGTTTGCAAGGAAGAAGAAATATCGCAACCTGACGTATAGCGAGAGCGCTACGATCGGAAGGAAGAGGATGAAGTCGTAGTGTTTGTACTTCTGATAGAGGGCGTACATCGTTGTAGTTGACAGCTCCTGGTCGCAGGGTAAAAGTCAAAAGTAGGAATATGTCATTTTTCCATAACTATAACAAAAGCCGGTCAAGCTGACAATCCCTAAAATCGGCTTAAGGGGTTAGCTGCGATCCGCGGCCTTATGACCCCCGGGAATCGCTGTGCCGAGTCTTTACAACCGTACCGGTCCTGTATATAATGAGACCGGAATAGCATATCGGGATGTACCTGGAGGAGCCTGTCAATTGCGGCTCCTTTTTGCCATTTTTGCGCTCGCGTAAAGATGGCGGGTCTGCTAAAATCTGGCCGGCAAGGGCAAATTAAAGCATCCTTACGAATCGGGAGGCATTATGGAACTGCAGGCAATGCTCGCAATCGGTATTTTCCTCATTACGTACGGACTGATTATCGCCGAAAAAATACACCGTACGATTATCGCCATGCTGGGCGGGGTTGTGATGGTGGTACTCGGAATCGTCGATCAGGAGACGGCGATCCATCATATCGACTTTAACACACTCGGCCTGCTGATCGGCATGATGATCATGGTCAGCATAACGGCGGAAACCGGCTTGTTCAAATACGTGGCGCTTGTAGCCGCCAAGAAGGCGAAGGGAGAGCCTGTCCGGATCATGCTTTTTCTTGCGCTCATTACGGCGCTCGGCTCGGCGTTTCTCGATAATGTGACGACCGTGCTGCTCATGGTGCCGGTGACGTTCAGCATTACGAGGCAGCTAAGAGTCAATCCAATTCCGTTTCTCGTGACACAAATTATTTCCTGTAACATCGGAGGAGCGGCTACGCTGATCGGAGACCCGCCAAACATTATGATCGGCAGCGCGGTCAAGGAACTGACCTTCATGGCGTTCATCACGAACCTTGCCCCTATCGTAGCGATAGTGATGGCTGTTCACCTGCCGATATTCGTATGGCTGTACCGGAAAAAGATTCAGACTACCGACGATCTGAAGCAATCGATCATGCAGATGGACGAACATGAGGTCATTACCGACCGTAAATTGCTAATCCAATGCTTATCCGTGCTCGGCATCACGATACTGGGCTTTTTCCTTCACCAGACGTTTCATCTCGAGTCGGCGACGGTCGCCTTGGCAGGGGCGTTTCTGCTGCTTTTGCTGACGGGCGAGCATTCGATGGAAGCGGCGTTTGCCAAAGTCGAGTGGACGACGATTTTCTTTTTTGTCGGGTTGTTCGTGCTTGTCGCCGGTTTGGTGGAGACGGGGGTCATCTCGCGTCTGGCGAAGGAGGCCGTTGAATTGACCGGCGGTGAGCTTGTGGCCAGCTCGATGCTGATCCTATGGATGAGCGCGATCGCGTCGGCGTTTCTGGACAATATTCCTTTCGTGGCGACGATGATCCCAATGATACAGGAAATGGGGAGCATGGGCGTGTCCGATCTGGAACCGCTCTGGTGGAGTTTGGCGCTCGGAGCATGTCTCGGCGGCAACGGTACGTTGATCGGGGCGAGCGCCAACCTGATTGTGGCGGGATTGTCGGGAAAAGAAGGCTATCCGATCCGGTTCGTCTCGTTTTTGAAGGTTGCTTTTCCGTTAATGCTCTTATCGATCGTCATTTCAAGCGTGTATATATACCTGCGGTATTTAATGTAATAGGGAACAGGAGGGTTTACGATGAAGCTTCATTACGAATGGGATTCGGAAGTGATCCGAATCGAGGAGACGGCAAACGGAAACGATACCGAATTCACGATCGAGCTGATGGGGCAGAAGCCGCACGACGAGGCGCTGCGGCTCGTCCAGACGTATTTCGAATCGAATAAGGTACACACCGATGTGCTCTTGTATGCGTACCCCGATCATCGGTACCGGGTTATCGTCCGCAAAGATTATTACGAGGAGTTTCTGCTGGAGCTTATGAAGCATAAGCTGCTGCGGGCTCTGGAATGGAAATGAGCCGGGAGTTCGGCTTGGCCGGCCGGCTCGCCGTTCAGTAGCCGTCGATGACCCGGCCGGTCAAGGAATGGACGGTTACGATACGCGGAGAGGCAGCGTAACTCGTATCGGGAGGTAGCGATACGATATAAACGAGGGGAACGCCTTCCCGGGTCGGGAGATAGCAGGCTTCCACCCGGGCGGTCCCGGCGGCATCCGGGTTCTGCGCATAGGCGGCTGCCGCCGCTGCCGCTTCCCTGGCGGACAGGGCCGGGAACATCGGACGACGCAGCCTTTTGCGCTCCAAATCGGCATGAATGGTCCCCTCGACCCGGCGAATGACGCGGGAAGCGTCCAATTCGGCGGTAAGCGAGTCCCCGCAAACCGGCCTGCCGTACAAGTAGCGCTGCAGGCGAACGGCCACCGTGCCGGTATCCCGATGCTCTACATGTGCGACTTTCATATTTTCACGAACCTGCTTAAGCCCGTAAAGCGACTTCGCGGCTTCCGCAAATTCGAGCGTTATCCATTCCGGGGTATGACGTGAAGGCTTGCTTAGCCTCCCTTCCAGCGTTCCCGGCGTGCCGGTATCCGCGTTCCAGCTCATTCGGAGCGTATGCCCGCTCTCCTTCTCCAGCTTCTGAATGAACCGGGCTGCCGGGCCATATGCTGCGCCTGCCTCGGACGACAGATGCGGCTCCATCCACGCTAGAGCCAGAGCCGTTACCCATATCCATTTGCTTTCCCACAAGGGACTTCACCTCCTGCTTTGTTAACATTGTCTGTCAGCGGCGCGAAGTTTTATTCCTGCGCTTTTGGCCGATTACAAAAAAATATCATAATAATTTGTTCATATACTAAGAAAAAGGCAGGAAATACGTCGATATACGTCGTAAAATAAAGACTATAAGAACGAAATGGCTTATTTCGAGGAGGAATGGCAAAAATTGTATTCCTATGCGCGATCGCTTAACCGCTATGGGGTGATGGTTCGGTAAGTTGAAAAGAACGTTTACGTTCGCAATATCGCTTGCCGAATCGGCAATACTGAAGCTGGGCCTATCCAGGCGGGTGCGCCCGCGACTACGATGTATGGAGCTGTTTGATAGCGTGTACAAACTTTATAACCAATACAAGGACCGGGACTTCGTGTACTGGATCCCGCTCGTCCTGTTTACGCTCGCGGTCAAAGTCCGCTATTTCTGGCTGCTGATGAAGTCGGGGCGGGGCATTCCCGAATCCGAGGATAGCGACTGGTACATCGCTTACGCCCATTCCTTGATGACTCATTTCCGGATCGGCCTGAATATGGACGAGATCATGTATGCGGGTTACAATCTGCTGCTGACCGCGCTGCTGGCCTTATTCAAGGACCCTGTCGCCGTTGTGTTCATTCAGGTGCTGACCGCAAGCTTCAGCGTTATTCTCGTGTACAAAATCGCGAAGCTGCTGTTCAACCGGACGACTGCGGTGATCGCTTCCTTGATCTACGGGTATTCATGGGATATAACGCTGTGGTCGACGTATTTGCTGACCGACAGCTTCTTTATAAGCCTTTTGCTGCTGTGCGTGTACTTCCTGCTGCAAACGTTCGAAACCGGGAAAAAGACGTACAAATGGCTTTTTATCGCGACATCGCTGTATATGCTCGTATTTCGCCCGGCGGGCGTTATGACGCTGATGTTCGTTATGGCGTATGCGTTCATCCGGATGGACAAAACGAAGCTCGTCGCCTTTCTACGCAAATACCGCCTTCTGATCGGGGGCGTGCTCGTCGCCGGACTGGCGGTGTTCGTATTTGCGCTCGCAAGCGGCAGACTGGAGCCGCTGCTCGAATCGATGCAGCTAAACGCCAAAAAGGTGCTGTACAACATGTATGCAGAAGGCTGGATTTACGACAAGCCTTCGGGCTATGATTATCACTTTACGCCGGACTATACGATTGACATCGCGAACAGCCTCATTCTCAGCTTTTTCATTCACAACTGGGATCATATTCTGATCCTGTACGGACGAAGGTCGATCGCCTTCCTCGGCCGATGGGTGTGGGACCCGGAAGCCCGCAGCGGCATGCTAACGTACGTCAGGCATCTCGTTCCCATCGCCTTGTTCGCGGTCGGGACTGTGGCAGCCGCCGTAAACGGGCTGTTTCGGCGAGCATCGGTCATCTGGCTTGTCATTGCTGCCGTGTTCCTCTTTTGCGTGTTGTTTTTTATCGACGGACTTTACAGATATAAGGCGCCCGGTATTCCTTTCATCGCCATTGCGGTTGCATATGGAGCGGACAGAACGGTTCGGGGAATTTTCGTAGTCGCAAAAAAATATACGGGGATGCTATTATGGGACAAGGGAAAATATTGATCGTCGTTCCAGCTTACAACGAGCAAAATAACATTTTAAAAGTAATTGACGATATTCGCAGCAGCATCGATAACTGCGATATTCTCGTTGTCAACGACTGCTCCCTGGACGCCACATCGGTGACGGCCCGGAAGGCGGAGGGCGTGAAGGTCGTCGATCTGCCGTACAATCTGGGCATCGGCGGCGCCGTGCAGACCGGCTTCAAATACGCATACGCCCACGGCTATTCGTATATGGTGCAGATCGACGGGGACGGCCAGCATCTGCCGCGCGAAGTGAACAAGCTGTACGATACGCTGCTGCGAACCGGCTCGGACATGGTCATCGGCTCCAGGTTTCTAGATGTCCGCTCCTTCCGGACGACGTGGACCCGCAGGCTTGGCATCAAGGTGTTTTACGTGCTGTTCCGGCTGCTCATCCGCACGAAGGTGACGGATGGCACGTCAGGCTTCCGGCTGTACAACCGCAAATGCATCGAGCTGCTGCAAAAGCATTATTCGGACGACTACCCCGAGCCGGATGCGATTATTTTGCTCAAGAAGAACGGGCTGCGAATTAGCGAGGTAGGCGTTGAAATGAGTCGCCGCGAGCATGGCTCTTCGTCCATAACGCCGCTCAAGAGCGCTTATTATATGGCGAAGGTTACCTTGTCGATGCTCTTTTCCTGTATTCGGACTAGGTGGTGAAAGCTGTGGAGGGCGGAACGATTCAATTAATGGGCATCGCGTTCAGCCTCATCATGATTTTATCGGTATTTTTCATGGTGCGGGCGCGGATGATCCAGGAGAAGTATTCGCTGGTCTGGTTTGTAATCGGACTGTTTACGCTGATTATGTCGGTGTTTAAAGATTTGATGGACTGGTTCTCGCATATCATCGGCGTTTATTACGCGCCGTCCGCTTTTTTTGCGATTCTGATCGCAAGCGCCTATCTGCTGCTGCTGAATATGAGCGTCAGCATATCCGGGCTCAAGGCGCACAACAAGGCGCTCACGCAGGAGCTCGGGCTTACGAAGCTGCGGCTGGATGAGCTGGAAAAAAGACTCAAGGAGGAGGGCCATCATTAAATTCGTTATGCTGTTTGGAAGCGTCCTGATGACCGTGACGGGCAGTACGCTGCTGAAGCTCGGCAGCCGCTCGGTTAGCTTCGACGCTCCGCTGTTCGGCATTCTCCTGAGCTACATCACGACGCCCGCTTTGCTCGCCGGGTTCGCCGCGTATGCGATCGGAGCTTTTCTGTGGGTGTACTGCCTGTCCCAATTCGAGCTGAGCTACGTCACATTCGTGACCAGCTTCCAATACGTGCTGCTGCTGCTCGCGTCCATCTTCATTTTTCAAGAGCATATCAGCATGATGAAGTGGGCCGGATGCGTTGTTATATTGATAGGCGTAGTGATGTGGATGAAAGGATAACGATTCATGCTGAAGTGTGTGGCCTATACCGAACGGATGAGGGACGAATGGGACGAGCTGGCCTGGTCGAAGGGCACCGTATTTCATACGACGGCGTTTCGTCAAATATTGCTTAGCTGTTTCGGCTACCGGTGCCAGTACCGCGCCGTCATCGATGAGAGCGGGCGTCTTCGCGCCATGATTCCGCTCGTAGCCGGGCGCAATTTGACCTTGAAGCAGGTAGCCGTTTCGCTGCCGTTCGTCAATTATTGCGATCTGTGCGCGGACGGGGACGAGTCGTTCCGGTTTGCCGTCGAGTCGGTTAAAGCGCTGAAACGGGAAAGCAAGCTGGGCTACGCCGAGCTGAGGCTGAAAGATCGCCCCCTTGCCGACGAAGCAGGCTGGACCGTGAATACGCATAACTATACGTTCAAGCTGCCTCTTGAGGGCGGCGAGGAGCAGGTGCTGGCGCTGTCCAGCGGGAACAACCGGAACCACGTGCGCAAGGTGTACAAGAACGACTGGTTCGACGTTTCCTTCGATACCGGCCATCTGGACGCGTTCTACCGCGTATATGTCCGGAGAATGAAGCAGCTCGGCTCGCCGGCGCCGGATATCCGCTACTTCCGGGCGTTCTTCGAACGGCTGCCGCGGCATGCGTTTTTGTTAAGCGTGCTGGACAAGACGAGCGGGGACGTTGTCGGCGGCATGTTGCTGCTCGGCAGTCCGGGCAACTCGACGCTTTACTACCCGTATGGAGCGAATCTGATCGAATACAACAACAAATATTTGAACAACTTCATGTACTGGGAAGCGGCGAAGCTCGGGATGAGGAACGGGTACGACTATTTGGACCTCGGCCGCTCGCCGGCCGGCTCCGGGACGTACACGTTCAAGGAGAAGTGGGGCGCGAAGCCGGAGCAGCTCTATTACGCCGTTTACGACGGCGGAGCGGGAGCCGGCGGACCGCCGGACAAGGAAAGCCTCGGCCTGTTCGTCGAGCTGTGGAAGAAGGCGCCTGCCTTTGTCACCGATCTGGCGGGCAAAAAGCTGATTAAATATGTATTCCCCTGAGGCTACGAACTGGAGGACTTTACGCGGATGTCCAATCATAACTGGAAGCAGTATTTTGATAAAAAAGCCGAGGTGCACGGCGCCTCCGTCAAATCATCGGATTATTTCAACGAGAAAAGCTTCTTCATGCAGCGGGAAAATACGCTGCGCTTTCTCGGACCGTGCAAGGGCAAAGTGATTTTGGACGCCGGCTGTGGCGTAGGCGCCTTTAGCGAGCCGCTGGTCGAGCATAATATCGTCTATGGCGTCGACTTTTCCGAGAAAAGCCTGGAATTTGCCGCAGCCCGCGGCTTGAAGACGATGCCCGGCGATTTGACGGCGCTGACGTTCGAGGACGGCAAGTTTGACGTAGTCGTATGCAACGGAGTCATTCAGCTGATCGATCAGTATGAGGACGTCATCAAGGAGCTGGCGCGGGTGACGAAACGCGGCGGCACGCTGCTGGTAGAGACGCTGAACCGGAACTCGCTTCAGCGCAAGCTGCTGAAGCTGTTCGAGAAGGACAAAAAGTTCGACCGCATGTTCGAGATGAACGAGCTGCAGAGCGTGTTTAAGAAATACGGCTTCGAGCATATCGAATTTTTGCATATTTACCATCCGTTCCATTTCGTGACGCAAGGAACTGGACAAGGGGCGCTGGCGAATCAGTTCAGCACTTCGTTTGCAATAAAAGGGAGCAAAGCAAAGTGACACAAATAGCGAATGCGGCTAACATGCTCACCTTCGACATTGAGGAATGGTACCACGCCAATTACGATGGCCTTGCCATGGACGGTGGCGGCAAGTCGACCCACTTCCGGCTCAATATGGAGGAACTGCTCCGGTTGTGCCGGGAGACGAACTCGAAGGCGACGTTTTTCGTGCTGGGCTGTATCGGGGAGATGTATCCCGACGTGGTGAAGGCGATCGCGCGGGAGGGCCACGATGTCGCTTCTCACGGATACGGGCATGAGCTGGCGTACAAGCAGTCTTACGAAGAGTTCTACGAGGACGTCAAGAAATCGGTCGGCATCCTCGAAGGCTTGACCGGCAAACCCGTGCTCGGCTACCGGGCGCCTTCCTGGTCGATCGTGGAGCGCAATCTGCACTACCTCGAAGCGTTGGAGGAGCTCGGGCTCAAATACGATGCCAGCATTTTTCCGGTAAAGACGTTTCTGTACGGCATTCCCGATGCTCCGAGGCATATTCATAGGCCGCGGGTGAACGGCAGGGAGCTGAACCTGTTCGAGGTGCCGATGTCGGTCATGAATATGGCCGGCCGCAATATGGGCTATTCGGGCGGCTTTTACTTCCGGTTTTTCCCCACGTTTTTCATCAAACGGCAAATCGCGCGTGCGAACCGCGAGGGGCATAACTCGATCGTGTATCTGCATCCGCGGGAAATCGACCCGACCGAGCATCGGCTGCAGCTGCCGGCGAAGGAAGGTTTTATTCACTATTACAACGTGCGCGGGACGAAGGCGAAGCTGGAGAGCATTCTCCGCAGCTACAGCTTCACCTCGATTTCGGACCATTTGAAGCGGCAGCACGGGCTGGACGTTTAATGCAAATCCTCTCACCGGTGGTTATACTGGAGGGAGGATTGTTTTTATAAGGGTGGATAGGCGAATGGCTGAACATTTTTTTGAACGCAAGCGGAACGAAGTCGGCGTCTCGCTGAACGAGGTGCAGAGGAGGGCCGTGCAACGTACCGAGGGGCCGCTGCTGCTGCTCGCCTCTCCAGGATCGGGCAAAACGACGACGATCATTATGCGCATCGGGTATTTGCTTGAGGAGAAGGGCGTCGACCCGTCGCGCCTGAAGGCGGTCACGTTCAGCCGGGCGTCGGCGGGCGATATGAAGGAGCGCTTCAAGCGGTTTTTTCCCGGGCTGCCGCCAGACTGCGTCGACTTCTCGACGATTCACAGCCTGGCGTTCGAGATCGCCCGCGACCATTTCCGCCGCACGGGAACGGCGTATCGGCTGATCGAAGGAGAGCTGCAGCCGGAGACGGAGCAGGCTGCGGCAGACAGCATAACGTTGCCGGTACCGGTACTGCACAAGAAAATCATTTTGCGGGAGCTGTACGAACGAATCACGCGTAACCGTCTGACCGACGATCAGATGGAAGAGCTGACGACGTATATCAGCTACGTAAAAAATAAGCTGATTCCGCAGGAAAAGTGGGCGTCGGTCAAGTGCGACGTGCCGGATGCGGAGCGGGTGCTGCGCGAATACGAGACGTTCAAGCGGACGGGGACGGACAAGCTGCTCATCGATTACGACGATATGCTCGTGATCGGCCATGAGGCGCTGGAGCGGGACAAGGCGCTGCTCGGCAAATACCAGCGGCGGTACGACTACGTGCTGACGGACGAAAGCCAGGATACGTCGCTCGTGCAGCATGCGATCATCGAGAAGCTGGTGCGGGCGCACGGCAACCTATGCGTCGTTGCCGACGACGATCAGAGCATTTACGGCTGGCGGGCGGCCGAGCCGCAATATTTGCTCGACTTCAAGCGGACGTATCCGCGCGCGGCGATTCTGAAAATGACGCAAAATTACCGCTCCACGAAGGCGATCGTCGGCGCGGCGAACCGGTTTATCAAGCGCAACAAAAACCGGTACGACAAAACGATGTTTACCGAAAACGAGTCCGGCAAGCCGATCGTCATCCGCAGCTTGTCCGATTACAAATATCAGGCGAAATACGTGGCCGAGCAAATTTCCGGTGTCGAGCATTTGCGCGAGGTCGCCGTGTTGTACCGGAACAATTCGTCGTCCATCGCGCTTATGAACGTGCTGGACAAAAGCGGCATTCCGTTTTATATGAAAGACGGCGACAACCGCTTTTTCTCGCATTGGGTCGTCGAAGACATTCTCAATTTCATGCGGTTGACGTACACGGACAAACGCCCGGAGTTATTCGAAAGCATTCATACGAAATGCATCGGTTATGTTACGAGGCAGCAGATGGCGGCGGTTCGCGATATTCGCAATAACGAATCGGTGTTCGACAATCTGATCGCATATGGCGAACTGAAGGATTATCAGGTGAAACAGCTCCTGGAGGCGAAGGAGACGTTCGCGAATATGCGCGGGGCGGCTCCGCTTGAGGCGATTCGCACGATAAGCGGCAAGCTCGGGTACGAGAAGGCGATCGATAAAATGTGCGAACGGCTCGGGTTTCGCAAAGAGTATTTGATTGGCATCGTAAACGCGCTGGAGGAAATCGCGGAGGGGCTCGCCACGATGGAGGAGTTTGCGAACCGGCTGAAGCATCTCGAGCAGGCGATGAAATCTTCCAGGCACAACAAAGGGACGAACGCTGTTACGCTGTCGACATTTCACAGCGCGAAGGGGCTTGAATTCGAGCGGGTGTACATGATCGATCTGATCGAAGGAATCATTCCGTCCAACGACGATATCAAAAAATTCGAAGGCGGCGAGCCGGCGAATATGGAGGAGGCGGTGCGGCTGTTCTACGTCGGCATGACGCGGGCCAAGTCGCATCTGGAGCTGCTCGCTTACCGCTGGAGAGACGGGGCGAAGACGAAGGAGTCGCGCTTTATGGAGCATATTCGCAAGCTGCAGGCTCCTGCGCCATCCGATCGGCAGGGGGCGCCGCAAAAGGCAGCCTCCCGTTCCCCAAGCCAGACGCCAGCCCCGGCTTCGGCGGCAAGGCGAGCGGAGCCGGCGCGACCGGCGAAAAGGCCGCTGAGCGAGGAATCCCGGCAAACGATCGCCCGCTTGAAGCAGACGGGAAAGGCGTTTCACCGGTCGTTCGGTAGCGGCGAAATCGTGTATATGGACGACGAGACGATTCATATCCGTTTCGAAAAAGGTCTTAAGAAGCTGCTGCTGACCGTATGTGTGGAAACGGGGCTGCTCCGGCCGGTATCCGGTTGACGCAAGTAGGCGAGCTGCTATACAACAAACCTGCCCCGCCTCTTTTCCGATTCGGAAGGGGCGGGGCAGCGCATTGTTTACGTCTTATTCAAACTGAAACGAGAACAGCTCCGCGTCTCTCATCGTTATTTCCATGGTTACGGGTTTCCCGGACAACGCGGCGATGTCTCCGTCGACGAACGGAACCGTTTTGTCCAGTTTATCTCCGAACAGCTCGACCGAATGCAGCGTCCGTTCTTCGGAGACGAGTTTGATGTTCACATAACCTCTCGCAGAGGTGGCGAAATTGATGGACAATCGGCTGCCTTCGAATGTAAACGGGCGGGTAACGACTGTGCTGGGCTTATAACCCAGAACAGCTCTCGGCGATTGCCGATATGGATCATTTCAGACATGGTTATCCTCTCCCGCTCCTATACTTTATTTCTCAATTCTCTTTACCGTTTGGACGGCTCCGCTGTTTTGATGCGACCGGATTAAAGCATCGGCAACATATAGCGAACAGAGGCCGTCGTCGAGCGTACAGACCGGTGCGGCGCCGTATTGAGCGATATCGACGATATGCTCCACCGCGAGCTGAATAAGGCTAACGCGCGCCAGCAGATTCGTCTCCTCGCGTTTCAGCGTCAGGTGTTTGCCTTGAACCGACGCATGCTCCGAAGCCGTGTAGAAGCGGATGTCGTCGCCGGTCCGTAACAGCTCGATTTTGCCCTTGTCGAAGTACAAGTCCATCTCGAACATAAGAAAATGGCGGTCGTCAAACGCCTCCGCGTACCCGGGGACGCCACCATCCAGCGAAAATAAGAAAGAAAACGTCGGGTCATCTTTGCGGTCCATATTCGTAGCGACTTGCCTGACGACTTGGACCTCAGCGATCGGACCCGCTGTAAACCGAATCAGATCAAACAGATGAGAGCCGTTGTTGCCGATCCCTCGCGTATACCGCACATGGATGTTGGTCAATGTGCCGAACTCCCCGGATACCACCGCCTGACGAATTTGACGAACGCCTTCGCTCCATCTTCGCGAAAAATTGACGACAACGGTTCGCTTATAGCGCTTCGCGAGCTCGGCGATTGCCTCCGCCTCCTGAACGGTCGTTGCAACTGGCTTTTCCAGAAAGAGGACGCGTGCTTCCGAACGGGACAGTACCGTCCGCAGCAGCTCCAGTCGCACATGTTCGGGCGTGCAAATGCTGATCAGATCTAGCTGCTGCTCGCTAAGCATCGTATCCAAGTCCATGTAAAACTTCGTCTCCGGCGCGAGCAGGGCGAGCATCTCGCCCTGTTCCCGGCGTACGCCTGCGGCTGCCGCAAACTCGATATGCGGATTCAACCGGTAAGCCAGCGAATGGCTTAATGGCACATGTTTCCTTGGTATATCCGCCTTTAATCCGATATAGCCCAGCCCGATAACGGCCGCACGGTATTTGCTCATCGCGGTTCCTTACCTCGTCAGTCCTATAGGATGGTCTAACCACTTTACGGCGCAAACCTTTAACCAAGGAACGGGGCTTCGACCCTATGGCTATGCGCCCACGCTCCCGGAATGGTTTGCAGACAGTATGGTTACGGGGAAACCTACGGGCTCAAGGACGCGGCATACTGCTTGTTGCGATCGTCGATCATTTGCGACCCTCCCATATCAAGCCAACGCGCCATGATGCCGTCCCAGCTGTCGACGCTTATTTCGCCGTTTAACACCCGCACCTTCTGCTCGCTCAGATAAGCGTTCAGAGCATCGAGCTTCGGATACGATTGCCATTTGGTCGCATCGTAAAACACGCCATAATCGATCGGTTCGAACCGCGGCAGCCGGTTTACCTGCTCACGCTTCAAATTGTACGCAGCGGATGTCCAGGCGTTAACCGGCCATACCGGCTTGCCCGGCCAGTTAATAAACACCGTTTTGTATTTGGCGTAATAATGCGCTTTGGCCAGATCGGTTTTGTCCTCGGCGATAAACTCGACCATCCCGTCCGGAGTCGTCGTGTAGTTGTCGCCTTCGATACCGAACGAGGTCAGCATGTTGCCTTCGTAAGTGCCTTGGTAGTCAAAAAACTTCATAACCGCTTCGGGACTGGCGTTTTTTTTGTAAATGACCCAGACCGAATAAGCGATCGGCGAGGCAGGCAAACGATTGAGTCCTTGTTCGCCCTCCAGCACGACCGGCAAATAGCTGTAGTCCGGCACCGATTTCCTCAGCAGCTCGCCGGCGTTCACAATCGTTCCCGAAAACGTGGCGGCTACCGCTCCTGCCCGGTTGTCGGCAATCAACTCCTGCTGTTTATTTGCCGCCGACAACAGCAGATCCGACCACAAATAGCCTTTCTCGTTCCAATCGGCGAGCTTGGCAAGAAACGCCTTATAGGCGGGATGAAGCTCAGGCGGCTTCAATTTTCCGTCGGCATCTTGCCACCAGGCGTAACCTTGCGGAAGAAAGCTCGAGCCGAGCACGCTCTCCAGCATATTAAACGCGCCGCCCGATGAAACGGTGAGCGGTACGGTGTCCATCTTGCCATTCCCGTCGGGGTCTCGTTCCTTGAACGCTTGCAACACTTGCTCAAATTCGTCTATCGTTCGCGGGAGCTGCAGCTGCAGCTTGGCGAGCCAGTCAGCGCGGATTTGCAGGGCGCTGAGCGTATGCAGACCGTTCTCGATCGGAATGCCGAGTATGTTTCCTTCATACGTCGCCAGCTTGAACGCTTCGGGAACGACGCTTTTCTTGAGATGGCTCCCGTACCGGTCAAGCAGATCGTTGAGCGGCAAAAGGAGCCCTTCGTTAAACGCCTGCACCGCCTCGGTTATCGATAGTTCGGCGAAATCCAGCTGCTCGCCGGAGGATAGCATCGCCGCCCGTTTCGACCTGCACGGCCCGCCTGATCCCTCTTCCGAGAAGGTGATGTGCACATCGGCGCCCGTCTGCTCCAATAGTCGATCATGCACCCGTTTCTCCTCGGCCGTTTGCCGGTCAAAGGACGGATTGCAATTCAGCCCGACGATGCGAATTCCGCTCGAGACCGGTTGGCTGCCGTTCGGACCCGGTTGCTCCGGAGCAGCCGAATCGCAAGAAGCCGCTGCGAGGACAACTAGCAGAAGCATCGCGGCAAGCATCGTTTTGACCTCTCTGTACGAACGCATCGATCCAAGCCCCCTTACGCTCCCAAGCTGACCCGCGGCAGTCGTTACTTCGCTTTCAGCTCCTGCAACTTTTTCGCAGCGCTTTCTTCCGACAGCCGCAAGGCGGTATTCAAGTCGATCTCGCCTTTCATGACCTGATTCATATTCGCTACATACAGCGAGGCAATCGGCATTTCATTGACGCTTTTATACGGAACTTCCGCCAGTTTGTTGTAGAAGTAGGCGTTCCAGTTTTTATCCTTCACCTTCGTATCCTGACCGAACACTTTCCTGACGTCCAAATTTTTCAACACCGGCATAAAGCCTTTTCTGGCGACTTCGGTCTGGAATTCGTCCGATACGAGATACTTCAGCATTTCCATCGCCGCATCTGCGGTATTTTTGCTTTTGGCCATTCGAGTAATGCCGAAATATTGAGTATACGGCTGTCCCCCTACATTCGGCAAATCTTGGAACGACGGAAGCGCCACCCAATCCCAGTTGAACTTGCTCAATTGATCTTCACGGCTATTGGCCGCGAAGGCGGTGATGCCGCCAATCATCGCGACCTCCTGATCTTTGAAAAAGCCGTCGATGACCTCATGTTTCTTCAAATATTCCTGAATGCCGGGTACCTCGGAGGGAGCGATCAGCAGCGTTTGGTAAAATTTCTTCCAGCGTTCATCCCGGTTGATCGTTGGCGTCCCCGTCTTCTCGTCAACGAGCGGGATGGACAGCGGATTCATGGACAGCATGTAATTGGTAAACGGCACGTATCCGGCGTATGTTTTATCGCCTTCGGTCCGGGTCAGCTTGCGTGACATATCGATAATTTCTCCCCAGGTGATGCCGTTTTTCGGATAGGGGACGCCGAATTTATCGAGAATGTCTTTGTTGTACATGATGCCGAGCGTATCAGTAATGACGGGAAGCGCATACATGCCGTAGCTCGAATTCCGGATACCGCTGATGACCGACGGGTCAATCCGGTTCAGATCGAGCTGGTGCTGCTTAATCAGCTCGGACATGTCAAACTGCAGATCGTAGGAGATGAACTCGTTTTCGAAATACCCGACATAGGCGAAATAAACGTCGTAATGCGTATTGGAGGCGAGCATGCCGGGAACGTCCATCCCTTTGCCCGTGTTTTGGATGTACTTGATCGTGTAGTTGGGAAATTTCTTTCTGAGGCTGTTGCCGAACCGATTGTCGAAGTCGGCCGGCGTCATTCCGTTCTGTGCATAAAATACAACTTCGACGGGCTCTTTCGGTTTTCCTTCCAGCGCCGTTTTGTTCTTGTCCAGGCTTCCGCTGTCGGTTTTATCGCCGCCGGTCGCGGCAGTACCGCCTCCACTGCAGCTTGCCAGCAGCATAGCGGCGGCCAGCAGCGTGGGCGGAATCGCCGTAAAACGTCTCTCCTTCTTCATCGGACCATCCCCTTCAGTTTTCATCGAACGATTCCGGCCCCGGACGCCGGAACAATTTCAACCTACCCTTCATTGATGGTCTTTTCAATCACAATATATTAAAACCGTTGCAGTGAGCGGCTTCCAAGCCCAAGTTCAACGAGTTGAATATTGTGTTATATTCCCCCGAAAGTGAAGAGAAGCTCTGAAGCGTATTCCGAATACTTTCGGGGGAGCCCCCGTGATACTGTTCCCCCAAAAGTGAAGAGAAGCTTCGCAGCTTATTCCGAATACTTCCGGGGGAGCCCCCAACCGAGAAGTAAAAAAGCCGACAGCTGGTTCCTGTCGGCTTGCGAGTTGGACAATCGGTCAGCTTTCGGCGAGTTGCGGCTTTTTCTCCGTGTTCCGCGTAAACAACAGCTCTCTGTACTCGGAAGCGGTGATGCCGGTGTACTGCTTGAACACTTTGGCAAAATAGCTATTGCTGTTAAAGCCGGATCTTGTGCCGATGTCGGCGATTTTCGTCCGGGTGTCCGCCAGCAGCCGCTTCGCTTCCTCGATACGGATTTCGTTCAAATATTCGATCGGCGTGCGGTTATACCTTTTTTTACATACGGTTATCAAATGCTGCTTGGATATGCCGAGATGCTCGGCCATCTCATCCAGCGAGAAGTTTTCCGTGTAATGCGCGGCGATATAGTCATGGATTCGGCCTGCATAATCTTTCGTTTCCTCGGCATAATCGCGGAAGCTATAAAACTTCGCAAACAGGAACTGTTTCACTGCGGTGACGTTCATAATCCCTTTGTCCGTAATAAGCTGGTTTAATTCATTTAAGAACGATAGGCTGTGCTGGCCGAACATGCGAAGCAGCAGCGAAACCGTCTGATAAAAATTAAGATTATACTCCACGACAGTTTGCTGCTCGGAAAATAAAGCGTTCAGCGCCTCCGTAAAACTCCGTTCGTTTTGCTGCCGGATTGCCAGCTCCAACTCCTCGATCGCGGCGGCTTTCATCGGAACCTCATAGTCCATCGGCAGCTTGTTGAAACAGTAAACCGGACTGTCTCCCGTATAAATGCGCCCAATGTTGTAAGCGTACAGCGCTTCAATATAAGAGGTATGAACGTCTTCCAAGGAATGAATGCCGCCGACGCTGATGATAACCGACTCCAGCTCGGCAGGTTCCAGCGTAAGCAAAAGCTCGGTCATAAACCGGTTCATATCTTCATGCTCGAGCTGGAACAGGACGACATCATCCCCGCTTCGTTCCTTGAACAGCTCCAAGCGGAACGCTGCGGACGCAGTTAGGCGCTGCTGAATGTGCTGAATCTGGGAAGCGGCAGCTTTCCCGGCTTTTTTTCCTTCTAGCGAATGCTTCGGGGTCATGATCGCTACGACAAGATTAGGCGACATCTCGGGCCATCGTCGAACGAGGTCCGGACAAACCGGGGTTTCCCCGCGAATGAAACGGCCAAGCAGCGATCTTCTTAGCTGCTCTTCGTTTTCCGTCATTCTGGCGACAACGCTGCGGAACGGCTTATACAGCTCGCGGGCCCCAAACAAGATAAATACGGACATGACACCGATGACGGTGAACAATACAGCCAGCACTTTATTTTTGAGGGCGCTTACCTCTTTATACAACAGCTGCGTATGCACTTCGCGGACTAAAGCCCAGTCAAACGTTTGAAGCTCGATCCGGTCGACTTGAATATTGGTGTTTCCCATTTGATCCGGCAGCGTTGTACCGATCAACGACTTGTCGCGGTGGTACACGACCGTGCCTGTGGCATCGGTCAGATAGTAATTGTACAATTCTGCGTCGGCATTCAGCTCGCTCAGGAAGGACGTATACATTTTATCCAAGTCTACATGAAAGATGATATAGTTCGGTTCTTTTTGCAGTCCGGGGAGCTTCTGCACGATGGAGGCCATCTGTTTGCTTGGCTTCGAGTATCCGGTCTTAATCTCGTACTGGTATAAAGGGATTTGCGGCGTTTGCGAGGCAATCCACGGAATGGCGCTTCGTTCCGGATTACGCTCGATTCCGTAATTGGAAATAAGCAGCGACCGGTCGGCGCCGTTATACAGCATATATTCGGTGACGTAGGGGCTGGCGTACAAAAGCTTGTTCAGCTCCAGCCACGCCTTCCACTGCTCCGTCGCCGTCTGCAAATTGGCAAAGCGGGCGTCGCCGGCGGTCTTGCTGGCGAAATCCATAATCTGCTGCAGCATCCGCTCCATCAGCGTTCCGGTGCGGGTCAGTTCGGTTCCGTTTCTCGCATCGACCAGACGGATCGTTTGCTTCATAAACAGATTCGTGTTGTAAGCGCTTGACAACAAAGCCGGAACAAGCGACACGACGATCAGCACAATCGCCACCCGGTACATATAGGAGCGGATATCCCGTTTCAACGCCGATTCCCCCTTTATGAATGAAAAAAAGGAGCCCAAGCTGATTCTTCCAGTTCAAAGACAAGTGGTAATACCATAATATAGGATATGCTTTTAGTCTACTGGTTTTACCTGAAATCGTCAATCGCCAAATAAAATCGAAGCTTACGCGAGTTCGCTGCCGAAGTAAACTACGAAATTGGCGAATATGAACGCTTTTTGAACGAGAAATTGTGGTGGAAACGGATTCATCGCAGAATTGCATATCGGATCGGCAAGCAAGCTTTCCGATGCTGCGATTTTCGCTGTTGTTGAGAAAAGTAAAGAAATAACGAGCATCATAGCGTATTCTGAAGATCGTATCGGGTGTTGCTGCTGCGAAAGTCTGTTTATGCCGGAATCGGAAGTCCGGCTCTCTTTACAGAACGGTTCGGCAAGCGTAATATTCGGTTCATCCAATCCAAATAAAGTTTCCTGATTCTGGTCGCTGAGTTTCTTGGGGATGACTACCAAGAAAGCGGGGGAACCAACAAGTGGCGCGGGAAGCGGTGTGAGAGCCGTCTTCGCCGTCACAGGGGTGAATCGGCGTGCGAAAATCCATAGTTTTTCGTACCCGTAGGGCGACTCTCACCGCCCGAATCCGACAGCTAACCTCGTAAGCGTAACACGGCATTCGACAGGTGCAAACGATATTGTTGTTCGCCTGTGGTCCGGTGCCGTATAGGGAGAGAGGATGATGAAGCTTGTGAACCGTTAACGTGCGGCCACAGGGTTTATGCCTCTGTGGTTTTTGCTGTGCCTGTGTATGAAAAAGGTTTTCAAGAAAGTGACCGACCAATCGCTGAATCCTTGAATGGAAAAGGAACGGGGGAACCAACCGGAAGCCGCTTCGGCGTCTTCCACGGGGTGAATCCTTTGGCGGCAAGATGCCGAAGGTAGGGCGACTCTCACGCCCGAATCCGACAGCTAACCTCGCAAGCGTAAACGAGAGAGGCCACCATCGCCGTGCGTTTCAGGTGAACAGCGGGATTGTTCCCGCATGTCCCGAAGAAGCCGCGATAGGAGCTTCCGCTCTTGTCGCAGGCTTCTTTTTGTTGTGCCGGCGTAAAGCGGTCTTCAGAATCAGGAGGAGAAAAGCCAAGTGGAGAAACGGCAGGACATCATTCTCGTATCGGCCCCGAACAAGGCGGGCGAACGGTTTATTCGCGGGCTGCAGCAGATCGGGCAACCCGTCGCCGGTCTCGCCAACAGCATTAGAGAGCAGGAACGGCTCAAGGAGCTCGGGGTGAAAACAATCGCCGTAGTGGATACGGCTAACGAGAACACATGGGTCATCCCGGATTTTCCGGTCGGCAGCGTTTATTTGTTCGAGAGCAGTCTTAATCTCAGCTGCCGGTATATTCGCGTATGCCGAAGCTGGACCGCGAAATCGATCTATGTCATTACAGGCTCGGGAAATCCGAGGTTGATTTATAAGGTGCTGGGAGCCGACTATGTCGTTCATACGACGACCGACAAAGTTTCATTTCTCTTGGAGTCGGTTCTGAAATAAGGTTCAACAAGTTATGGAGGGATAGAGAATGCAGGATATTCTCATGCTTATCATTCTTGCGGCAAGTTACTTGCTGTTTGCAGGTTTTCTGAAATGGTGCGGCAGTGTGATTCGGGAGAAGGAGGGGACGCGCGGATGATCGTCGTTTATGCTTTCACGGTGGTTGTATTCGCGTATCTCGTCTACGCGCTGCTGCATCCGGAGAAATTTTAACGAAAGGTACCTGAGGGAGGGCATCGTCTACTATGGGCGTTTTGCAAATAGCTGTCGTCATCGCTATGTTGGTGCTGCTGGTGAAGCCGCTGGGCACCTATTTATATAACGTATTTCGCAATGAGCCGAACCGGACCGACAAGCTGTTCGGTTTCGCGGAACGGCCGATCTTCGCGCTGATCGGGCTGAAAGATCGCAGGGGCATGACATGGCAAACGTACGGTCTCAGCTTTATCGCGACCAATATCGTGCTCGTCGCCGTTTGCTACCTCATTATTAGAATGCAGAAATGGCTGCCGTTTAATCCCGGCGGTATCGATAATATGGAGCCGACGCTATCGTTTAATACGGTGATCAGCTTCATGACGAACACGAATCTGCAGCATTACAGCGGAGAGACGGGCTTGTCGTACTTTTCGCAAATGGCAGTCATCACGATGATGATGTTCACATCGGCGGCAACCGGCCTGTGCGTGGCCATCGCCTTCATCCGCGCGGTTACGAGCAGGGGACAGACGCTCGGAAACTTTTTCGAAGATTTCGTCAAGGCGATTGTGCGGGTGTTTTTGCCGCTTGCCTTCGTTGTTGCGCTTGTGCTAGTTGCGCTCCAGGTGCCGCAGACGCTAAAGCCCGCCATTACGGTGACGGGACTTGAAGGGCAGGAGCAACACATCGCAATTGGGCCTGTCGCCGCACTCGAGTCGATCAAACATCTCGGCACGAACGGCGGCGGCTTTTTCGGAGCGAACTCGTCCCATCCGTTCGAAAATCCGAATCCGCTCACGAACGTGATCGAAATCCTATCGATGTGGTGCTTCGGGGCGGCGCTCCCGCACACGTACGGCTTGTTTGCCAAAAACCGCAAGCAGGGCTGGGTCATTTTCTCGGCGATGATGATCTTGTTTCTGGCTTTCCTGTCGCTCGCGTACGTATCCGAATCGAACGGCAGCCCGGTCATGAACCGGCTCGGCATCGACTCGTCGCAGGGCAGCATGGAAGGCAAGGAGGTGCGCTTCGGCATCGCTCAGTCGGCGTTGTTCACGACCGTTACGACCGCAGCCACGACCGGCTCGGTCAACAACATGCATGACACGCTCACCCCGCTCGGGAGCATTACGCCGCTTGCGCTCATGATGCTGAACAACGTGTTCGGCGGCAAAGGCGTCGGTCTCGTCAATATGCTTATGTATGCGATGTTGGCCGTATTTCTCGCCGGTTTGATGGTCGGACGGACGCCCGAGTTTCTCGGAAGGAAGTTGGAGGCCCGCGAGATGAAGCTGATCGCCGTAGCCATACTGGTCCATCCGCTCATTATTCTCGCACCGACGGCGCTTGCCCTTATTACGAATGCGGGGACGGCAGCGATTACGAATACCGGCTTTCATGGTATTTCACAAGTGCTGTACGAATATACGTCCTCGGCGGCGAACAACGGCTCCGGCTTCGAAGGACTTGGCGACAACACGCCGTTCTGGAACCTATCAACCGGTCTCGTCATGTTATTCGGCCGGTATATATCGATGATTGCGATGCTTGCGGTAGGAGGCTCTCTGCTTCGGAAAATGTGGGTGCCGGAGACGATCGGCACGTTCCGTACCGATAACGGCTTGTTCGTCGGCATTCTGGTCGGGGTCGTGCTGATTATCGGCGCGCTCACGTTTCTGCCTGCGATTGTGCTCGGACCGATAGCCGAACATTTGACGATTCGTTAATAAGGAACAAGGAAGAGGGGAACAACCGACTATGGCAACGACTCGAAACAAGCTGCTGACTGCGGCGATCGTGAGACGTGCGATATGGGACAGCTTCGTCAAACTGAATCCAGTGCAAATGATGAAAAATCCGGTTATGTTCGTGGTGGAGATCGGCACGTTTATCGTCCTGCTGATGACCTTGATTCCGGGCTATTTCGGGACCGAGGAAAGCATAGGCTTCAATCTGACCGTATTTTTGATCTTGCTCTTTACGGTGCTGTTCGCCAATTTTGCGGAAGCATTGGCCGAAGGTCGCGGCAAGGCGCAGGCGGATTCGCTCAAGCAGTCGAAAAAACAGATTACCGCGAACAAAGTCTCAGGCGTCTCCGTCAAGCAGGTGCCTTCCACCGAGCTGCGCAAGGGCGATATCGTCCTCGTCTCGCAAGGGGAGATGATTCCCGGCGACGGCGAGGTGATCGAAGGGCTCGCGTCCGTCGACGAATCGGCGATTACGGGGGAATCCGCTCCGGTCATCAAGGAAGCTGGCGGAGATTTCAGCTCGGTAACGGGCGGTACCCGGGTTGTAAGCGACCGGATTACGGTACGCATTACGAGCGATCCCGGCGAGTCGTTCATCGACCGGATGATCGCGCTTGTGGAAGGGGCGCAGCGGCAAAAAACGCCGAACGAAATCGCGCTGAACACGCTGCTGACGACGCTGACGCTTATTTTCCTGATTGTCGTCGTGACTCTCGCGCCGCTGGCGAACTATTTAAATATCGAGCTAACCGTCCCGGTGCTCATCTCGCTGCTCGTATGTTTGATCCCGACGACGATCGGCGGCTTGCTATCCGCTATCGGGATTGCCGGGATGGACCGCGTCACGCGGTTTAACGTCCTTGCGATGTCGGGCAAAGCGGTGGAGGCGTCGGGCGACATCGGCACGATGATCCTCGACAAAACCGGTACGATTACGTTCGGCAACCGGATGGCGAGCGAGTTTGTTCCTGTAGGCGCGTCATCGATGAATACCGTGGCCGAATGGGCGGCGATCAGCTCGATTAAGGATGAAACGCCGGAAGGCCGCTCCGTTCTGGAGCTGATGAAGAAGAACGGCCTCGCCTACGACATGGCACTCGCAACGGGCGGCGAGTTTATCGAATTCAAAGCGGAAACCCGGATGAGCGGGATCGATCTGCCGAACGGCCGCAAAGTGCGCAAAGGAGCGGTCGACGCTGTTAAGAAGTGGGTAGAATCGCAGGGCGGGGACGTTCCGTCCGACCTGGAAGCGAAAGGAAACGCCATAGCAAGAGTTGGCGGCACGCCGCTCGCCGTCGCGGTGGACGGACAAGTGTACGGCCTCATTTATTTGAAGGATACGGTCAAACCCGGGATGAAGGAACGATTCGAACAGCTCCGGCAAATGGGAATCAAAACGATCATGTGTACGGGCGACAATCCGCTGACGGCCGCCACGATCGCGCGGGAAGCGGGTGTGGACGATTTTATCGCGGAGAGTAAGCCGGAGGACAAAATCGCCGTCATCCGCAGAGAGCAGGCGGAGGGCAAGCTCGTCGCCATGACCGGCGACGGCACGAACGACGCTCCCGCACTGGCGCAGGCGGACGTGGGGCTGGCGATGAACAGCGGTACGGTGGCGGCCAAGGAAGCAGCCAATATGGTCGATCTGGACTCCGACCCGTCGAAATTGATCGAGGTCGTGGCGATCGGCAAACAGCTGCTGATGACTCGCGGGGCGCTGACGACGTTCAGCATCTCCAACGACGTGGCCAAATATTTTGCCATCATTCCTGCGATGTTTACGCTCGCCATTCCGCAGATGGAGGCTCTTAACGTCATGAAGCTTGGTTCGCCGCTGTCGGCGATTTTATCGGCGTTAATCTTTAATGCCATTATTATTCCGCTGCTCATCCCGCTCGCCATGAAAGGCGTCAAATACAAGCCGATGAGCTCGAGCAAGCTGCTGCAGCGCAACATTTTCGTATACGGCGTAGGCGGAATCGTTGTCCCGTTCGTCGGGATCAAGCTGATCGACCTTGTCGTTCATGTGTGGATTTGACCCGAATCGTTGAGGCGGTTAATAGAAAGAGAGGTAGAATAGAAATGAACAAAGCGGCAGAAGCCCAATCCGAGACGGCGCGAATGTCCCTGGGAGTCGTCATCCGAATAAGTCTTGTTTTTATCGTACTGTGCGGAATCGTATACCCGCTCGTTACTACGGGGGCGGCGCAATTGCTGTTCCCGGGCAGGGCGAACGGAAGTTTGATCCGCACAAGCGATGGAACGGCGGTGGGCTCGGCTTTAATCGGGCAAACCTTTAACGACCCTAAGCATTTTCAGAGCCGGGTGTCGAGTATCGATTACAAAGCGGAGGCGTCGGGCTCGAACAACTATGCCCCTTCGAACGCGGATTTGCTGGCGAGAACCGAGAAGACGATCGAAGATTGGAAGATTAGCAACCCGGACGTGCCGGTAAGCCGGCTGCCGATCGCTTTGATCACGAACTCGGGGTCCGGGCTCGACCCGCATATTACTCCGCAGTCCGCTGAAGTGCAGGTGCCGCGAATCAGCAAGCAAACCGGCTTATCCGCCGAGCGACTTCATCAGCTGATCGAAGACGCGACCGAGGGACGCGATCTCGGCGTATTCGGGGAGCCTCGCGTAAATGTGCTGAAGCTGAATATGGCTCTGGACGAACTGCTTCGCAAATAAGAAACGGCCGGACGAGGCTTCTTCGGGCTTCTGTCCGGCTTTTCCGGCTGTTTGCCGCCGCATAGGGAACAAGGAAGGGGATACGCATATGGACACGTTCAAAAGGAAAACGCCAGAGGAGCTGCTGTATTCGATCTCCAAGCTGCACCGCGGCCGGCTGAAGGTGTACATCGGAGCAGTGAGCGGCTCGGGGAAAACGTACCATATGCTGCGCGAAGGCTGCTCGCTCAAGGAACAGGGCATCGACGTCGTCATTTGCGCCGTTTCGACGATGCAGCGTCCCGAGACGGTCCGGCAAGTCGGCGATTTGGAGCGTGTTCCGAGCATCCACTGGCAGAAGGACGGGAAGGAGAAGAAGGACCTGAACCTGGATGCCCTCATCGCGCGCAACCCCGAGGTCGTGCTGGTGGACGGTCTTGCTCACCGGAACCGCGAGGGATCCCGTTTCCCAACGAGGCTCGAAGATATTCGGCTGCTGCTGAGCCGGGGCATCAGCGTCATTACGACGGTGAACGTATACGAGTTGGAGGATGTAAGGGCGATCGCCAAAAAGATGACCGGCATCGACGTGAGCGAAACGGTGCCGACCGACACGCTCGAGCTGGCCGACGAAGTCGTGCTGATCGACGTGACGCCGGAGACGATGCTTGCCCGGGTGGCGGAAGGAGCTCTGCGCAATCCGGGCAGCGAGCTGCTGAAGCGCGGCAATCTCGCCGTGCTGCGGGAGCTGTCGCTCCGTCTCGTTGCCGAAGGCGTCAACGATTCGCTTGAGAAGCATCGCGACGAGCTTGGGCTGGTCGGCCCGTCGGGCGCGACCGAGCGCATCCTCGTTTCGACGCAGTACCATTTCAACGGCTCGATCTACGTGCGCCGAGGCCAGCAAATCGCCAAAAGGCTGAACGGCGACCTGCTTGTCGTCGCTTTCGTTAATCCGAAGAAACAGCTGGCGAAGGAAGCGGCAGCGTTCAAGCGTTCCATGATGAAGCTCGTCCAGCGCATCGGGGCGAAGTTCGAGGAGCTTCCGCTGCCCTCCCGCCGGGCGCTCCCGGACGCTCTATCCGCGTACGCCCTGGACAATAACGTTACCCGCATCGTGCTCGGGCATTCGAAACAGACGAGGTGGCAGGAGCTTTGGCACGGCTCGATCGTTCGGGACATCCTGAAACGGACGCGCCATGTCGATCTGTTTATCGTCGCCGATCGGGCCGAGCATGACGGGGAACGTATATTGCCCGCTCACATGACGAAGCCGGAAGCGGAGGCCGAGCTGTTCCGGAGGCTGAGCTCGCAGGAGCTGGACCGGAAAATCGAGCGGATCAAGCGCGGACGATTCAAAGTATATATCGGCGCCGCACCGGGCGTCGGCAAAACGTACACGATGCTGCGGGAAGGAAACGACCTGCTGCGTAAAGGGATCCATATTTGCGTCGGTCTGCTGGAAACGCATGGCCGCGAGGAAACGCTCGGTCAAGTCGGAGAGCTGGACATTGTGCCGCGCGAAACGATCCAGTACAAGGGAGTCCGGCTGGAAGAGATGGACACCGCCGAAATTATACGCCGCAATCCGGAGGTCGTGCTCGTTGACGAGCTGGCGCATACGAACGTGCCGGGCAGCAAGCACAAGAAGCGGTACGAGGACGTGCTGGACATTTTGGCTGCCGGGATTTCGGTCATTACGACGATGAACGTGCAGCATCTCGAAAGCTTGAATGATGCGGTCGAGCAAATTACGGGCGTGCGCGTCCGGGAAACGGTGCCGGATCATATACTCCGGCTGGCCGACGAAGTGCAGCTGATCGACGTCACTCCGGAAGCGCTGCGCAGACGTATGCAGGAGGGGCGTATTTACGCCCGGGATAAGGTGGAGCAGGCGCTCGGCCATTTTTTCAAAACCGGCAATCTGATCGCTCTGCGGGAGCTGGCCCTGCGGGAGCTGGCCGACGATGTGGACGAGAGGCTGGAGTCGTGGGAGCGCAGCAGCTCGCTGCGGGGACCGTGGAGACGCAAGGAAGCGATCTACGTATGCGTCGACTGTATGCAGCAGGCGGAGCGGCTTGTACGCCGCGGCTTCCGCATCGCGCACCGGCTTAAGGCGCTTTGGTACGTATCGTACGTGATGGCGGCAAATAATGCCCGCGGCGAAGAGGGGGACGGGGAACGGCTGGACGCACTGAAGAAGCTGACGGAGCGGCTCGGCGGAACATTCGAGGTGCTCCGGGTGCGGCGCTCCAGGGAGATCGCCAAAGCGATCGTTGCTGGGGCGACGAAGTACGAGGCCACGCAAATCGTGATGGGACAGTCCAAGTCGACGTTCTGGACGGAGCTGCGGCGCGGCTCGGTTATGAAGGAAGTGCTGCGATCGGCAAGGCACATCGACGTACTGCTGGTGGCAGGCTACGATCCAGGGGCGAACGGTTGACGTGAATCGTCGCGGGACTTCATTGAGCCATCCTATGCGATATGAGCGGCGTTTCTTTACTCGTAAAAATGAGTGATTACTCACTTTACAATCAAGCTGTCCATCCTGTATGATGAGGGTAAGAAAATGAGTGATTACTCACATTCAGGGGGAATGCCCTATGGTAAGCGTTGCCTCGACCGACCTGCCGCAAACGGCCGCTGTCGATCTTCACGGCATCGTCCGGACTTTCGGCAGCCGCACTGTATTAAATGACGTTACGCTGCGCGTGGAACGCGGCGAGCTGTTCGGGCTGCTCGGTCCTTCCGGGTCCGGCAAAACGACGCTGATCAAGCTGATGACCGGCATCGACAAGGCGGACGGCGGAACCGTCCATATGCTCGGCGAGCGGATGCCGCAGCTGTCGATGTTCCAGCGATTCGGGTATATGGCGCAATCGGACGCGTTGTATAACGAGCTGACGGCGAAAGAAAATTTGCTGTTCTTCGCCTCGCTTTACGGCTTGTCCGGCGCCCGGCGCAAGGAGCGGATCGAAGTTTCGATGGCCGTCGTCGACCTGACGGATCATCTGAACAAACAGGTGGCCGCATACTCCGGCGGGATGAAGCGAAGATTGTCGCTTGCGATCGCCCTGCTGCACGAGCCGGAGCTGCTCGTGCTCGACGAACCGACCGTCGGCATCGATCCGGTGCTGCGGCAGTCGATCTGGCGGGAGCTGTTCGCTTTGCGGGAGAAAGGAACGACGATTGTGCTCACAACTCATGTGATGGACGAGGCCGACAAATGCGACCGGATCGCTCTCATTCGGGAGGGGCGCCTGACCGCGGTGGATAGCCCGGCTGCGCTTATGGAGCGTAGCGGGACGACGAATATCGAGGATGCTTTCATCGTGCTCGGGGGAGGCGATCGGTCATGAGAATACGCGCACTTGCGCTGCGCATCATCCGGCAGTTCGTTCGGGACAAACGGACGCTCGCGCTGCTGTTTCTGGCCCCGCTGCTTGTGCTTACGCTGCTCCATTTCGTATTCGACGGCCAGTCGATCAAGCTGGATATCGGGACGGTAGACGTTCCGGCGCAGCTGTCGGAGCGGATGAAAAGCGATGACGTAAACGTTGCTTCGTATCCGGACGCCAACCAGGCGAAGCAGGCGCTGGAGGAAGGGAAGCTCGACGCGGTGCTGTCGGTAGCGGGCGGCAAGCCCTCGATCCTGCTCGAAGGCAGCGATCCTTCGGTCAGCAAAGCGGTTATGCTCGTCATTCAGCAGACGATGCAGGCCGGTTCGCAAGCGGTTCAGCCGGAGATCTCCTATTTGCACGGCAAGGAAGGGATGTCCGCGTTCGATTCGTTCGGTCCGGTGCTGATCGGCTTCTTCTCCTTCTTTTTCGTCTTCCTGCTGGCCGGCGTCGCCTTCCTGCGGGAGAGGACGACCGGTACGCTGGAGCGACTGATGGCGACTCCGATCCGCCGCTACGAGGTTGTCGCCGGATATTTGGCCGGCTTCGGCGTCTTTACGCTCGTGCAGGCCGCGCTCATCGCCTGGTATTCGATCGGCGTCCTCGGGCTGTATATGGAAGGCTCGATCTGGCTCGTGCTGCTGATCAATTTGCTGCTGACGCTGACCGCGCTTACGCTCGGTACGCTGCTCAGCTCCTTTGCCGGAAGCGAATTTCAAATCATTCAGTTCATTCCGCTCGTCATCGTGCCGCAGGTGTTCTTCTCCGGCCTATTCAGCCTGGAGGCGATGCTCCCCTGGCTGCAAAAGCTGAGCTACATCATGCCGCTGTATTACGGGGCGGATGCGATGCGCGGCATTATGATTCGCGGGGAAGGGCTTGCGGACATTCAGGGCGATGTTTATATCCTGATCGGCTTTTCTGTCGTTTTTGCCCTGCTGAACGTGTTCGCGCTCAAGAAGCAGCGGGCGATTTAACAACCGGGGAGCGGGTGTGATACAATCGTGCTTATCAAACAACGCACGGCGCGGAAAGGTTAGGGTCAAACGATATGTCCGAAGCAATCGAGCCTTGGATCGAGGAGCTGCTGCAAGCCGGTTTGGGCCGCGATAAAATGACCGACAAACAAAGACGCATCGTCGAGTCGGCGATCGAGGTATTCGCCGAGAAAGGATATGCCGCCTCGTCGACTAGCGAGATCGCGCAGCGGGCGGGGGTGGCGGAAGGGACGATTTTCCGCCATTTCAAAACGAAAAAGGAGCTGCTGCTGTCAATCGTCACGCCGACGATGCTGAAGATGATCGCTCCGTTTCTGCTTCGCGAGTTTCGCGATGTGCTTACGCAGGATTACGACAGCTACGAGCAGTTTTTGCGGGCGATGATCGAAAACCGGCTGTTATTTTTGCAAAAAAATAAAAGCCTGATCAAAATCGTCGTGCAGGAGCTGCCGTTTCACCCCGAGCTTCAGGAGCAGTTCGTGCAGGTCGTGCTGGTTAAGGTGAAGGAGCGGCTGGAAATCGTCATCGGCAAGTTTAAGGCGGAGGGCCAGCTGGCCGATCTGCCGGTCATGACCATTATAAGACTGAGCGCATCGGCCATTATGGGGTATGTGCTGACCCGGACGTTGTACGGGACGCGGGAAGGCGCGGACTGGGACGACGAGCGCGAGCTGGAGGCTACGATCGGGTTTATTATGAAAGGCTTGGCGCCTTGACGGCGGAGGCGGACGGCGGGTTCCGCCTCCTGACAGGCGGCTGTGGATAACATGTGTATAATTTGGGGATGACGGCTTCCCGCCGGATACTTAAAGCGAGCGGTAGCTGTTTTGCCGGAAGGCGCGGGGCGTTTCGCCAAGCTCCCGCTTGAACATCGTGCAAAACTGGGCGTCGCTGGAAAAACCGCATTCCAGCGCAACGGACGTAACCGGCAGCGACGTGTGGCGGAGCAGGCTGCGCGCCTTCTCCAGCCGTTTATCGATCAAATATTGAATCGGCGATACGCCGAATTTTTTTTTGAACAAATGGCGGAAATGGTCGTAGCTGTAGCCGGCAAGCGCGGCCAAATCTTCCACGGCGATTTTCTGGCCCAAGTTCTCGTCCATAAATGTCCGCGCGTACAACAAATTGTCGTCGGTCTGGTCAGCTAAAACGGGAGAGACGGATCTGGCGTGCTCGATCAGCATTTCGCTCAGGCGCAGATTCAGCTTTTGCCCGTAATAAGCTTTTTTCTCCTGCATCTCCGTCTTGATATCAAGCAGCAGGCGCAGAATGGGCGATGAGGGCGCGTCCTGAAACAGCCCGTGCGTCAGTACGGGCATATCGCGGCCAAGCTGGCTGAAGCCGATAAACACGACATCGGTGTCGCAGAACCGTCTCTCGTCGTGCATCATTCCGGGGGGGATGACCGTATAGGTGTTCGGCTCGTACCGGTATTCGAGCTCGTGCAGCCGGGTCGACCCCGTTCCTTCGCGGTAATACACAAGCTCGTAGCAGCGATGACGGTGCATCGGCATATACGAGCGGGCTTCCCGCATCGCGTGAAAGATGAAATCCATCTGGGCCAGCATGGGCGGCTCCTCCTTCCGGCTTAAGGGCGACATTAGCCACATCGTACAAACAAATCGCCGAATCGTGAAAATATGGCGCGGTTCCCCCGTGTACAATGGGCTCTAGTACCACTATAACCCAGGGAGGGAACCTGATGATCACCTATCCGAAGCTAACGCAGGAACAATTGCTGAAACGGCTCGCCCATCCGAAAGGCCGCGTGCGTATGGTGCTCGACACCGACACGTACAATGAAATCGACGACCAGTTCGCCGTCGCTTATGCGGTAAGATCGCCGGAGCGGCTTCAGGTCGAGGCGTTTTATGCGGCGCCTTTCCACAATTCGCTGTCGAGCGGACCTTTGGACGGGATGGAGAAAAGCTACAACGAGCTGCTGACGATCGCCTCCCATATGCCCGACATGGCCGGCATTCCGGTGTATCGCGGTTCGAGCTCGTATTTGCCCGGTCCCGAGACGCTGGTCGAGAGCGAGGCGGCCCGCAATCTGGTCGAGCGGGCGATGGCCAGCCCCGATAACGATCCGCTGTACGTCGTCGCGATCGGAGCGATCACGAATGTGGCGTCCGCCATTCTGATGGAACCGCGCATTATCGAGAAGATTGTCGTCGTCTGGCTTGGCGGGCACGCCCTGCACTGGCCGCACACGAAGGAGTTCAACCTGTTTCAGGATATTCACGCCTCCAGTACGATTTTGGATTGCGGCGTCCCACTTGTTCTGGTTCCGTGTATGGGAGCGGCCTCGCATCTGCTGACGACGTTATCCGAGGTGGAGGATTACGTGAAAGACAGCGGTCCGGTCGGCGCTTATTTGTACGAAACGTTCCGTAACTGCGCAAACGACCACTTCGGCTACTCCCGGGTCATCTGGGATATCTCCGCGATCGCTTACCTGATCAACGACGCGTGGTTGCCGAACGAGCTTGTACATAGTCCGCTGCTGTCGGAACAGTTCCGCTGGAGCTTCGACGCTTCTCGGCATTTTATCCGCTACGTCCATTTCGTTCATCGCGATCGCGTATTTCAGGATTTATTCCGTAAACTTAAACAGTAGGAGCGGGTAAGCGCGGAGACAGGGCCTCGGCCGTCAGTTATGGCGGCTTGGGTCCTGTTCGCTATGAACGTATGAGCCATCCTCCATTATTATACAGCAGCGATCTGCCCCGTTCCTAGCCGCAGTCGCAGGCCGCAGCAAAAATCGGCGGAAGGCCGCCCGGTACCGGGACGCCAGGTCACGGCCTGCTAGCCCGATTCGGCTTCATTCTCCAGCATTCCCGCGTTTTCGACGAAAGTAGCCGTTCTCCATGAGCGGCGAATAGTTCCGAAGCATCATGGAAACGCTTTCTCCAATTGGTATTATGAAGGCGAGGACATACAGGTAAAAACCTTGTATAGATAAGCTGAATTCAGAACGAGCATCCGTCCAAATCGTAACCAGAGGAAGGAGCGTTTTGATGAATTTGAAGCGTAAAGGCAAATCGATGCTCGTCTGGCTCGCGCTGCTCTCGCTGCTTGCGGCGATGATGCCGGCCGCGGCGTCGGCCGATCCGGGCGGACCCGCCTATGACAGCCAACTGCTTAATGGGGATTTCGAGCAGACGGCAAACGGCAAGCCGACCGGATGGACGGGCTTCGGCAATTCGATCTATGAATCGGTGTATTCGCCGGTTCACGGCGGAGGGTTCAGCGTCAAGCTGACTGACAGCAGCGCGCAAGCGGCTAACGGCATCCGGAGCAGCAACATCGCCGTAGAGCCGGGCAAGCTGTACAAAGCGTCCGTGTACGCGTACACGGACTCCGGCGTATCCCAGCTCTATCTCGAATATTGGAATGCGGCCGGCGTACGTATCGACGTCAAAACGTTGACGATCGCTTCGGCCAAAGCGTGGAAAAGAGGGGAATTGCTCGCGGAAGCGCCGGTCGGCTCGGCTTACGCGACGCTGCTGCTCTACCAGCATGCGGCCAATGTGGGCGTTTCGTATTTCGACGATGCGGCCTTTATCGAGGTATCGCGGGACTTGCCTTATAACGGCGGCTTTGAAGAAGTAACTGAAGGGAAGCCTGTCGGCTGGACGCCGCTTGGCGCCGGCCAAGATTACTCGTCAGTAACGACGACCGTCTACAGCGGCACGTACAGCCTGAAGATGGTCGATCCGGACGCAAATTCCGGTCCGGGGCTGCGCAGCGGCAGTATGCCGGTCGTTCCCGACCAACTGTACCGGGCTTCGGTGCAATCGTATAACGAATCGGGCGTATCCCAGCTTTATCTGGAGTTCTGGAACAGCTCGAACGTGCGGATCGATACGAAAATCGCTACAAACTCGGCCATCGGCTCCTGGAAACCGATCACGATCGAGAGCTACGCTCCACAGGGAGCCGCGTATGCTACGCTGCTAATGTACTTGCACAAAGGGAATATCGGCACCGCATATTTCGACGCCGCTTCGTTTGTGCTGGTGCCCCCCGAACCGGTGCGGGAGTTCCCCCTGCTGACGCCGAGCCACCCGCGGCTGTACTTCACCTCCGCGGATTTGCCCGCCCTGCAGGCCAAGGCGACGGATACGGTAAACGCCCCGTTCGGCCGGACCGGGAAAATGATCTGGGATACGGTCAAAAATGCGGCCGATACCTACTTGACGGAGACGAGCTTCTCCCGGACGTATTACGCCGGCAAAGTCGTCACCTTCCCGCTGCCTCCGGTACAGCCGGGACCAATCGAAAGTCCGCCCGGCTACACGACTTATCCGTATTGGACGATGATGACGCGCTCGATCCAGGACCGTCTGGAAACGCTTAGCCTCGCGTACGCCGTATCCGGCAATACGGCATACGCCGATAAAGCGAAGCAGTATATGCTGTCCGTAGCCGGCTGGAACAACTGGTCGGACCCTACCTATGCGTGCGGTGGCTATACATGTCTCGACACGGCCCATTTGACATTTGGCGTCAGCATGACGTTCGATATTTTGTACGATCAACTGACTGAGGCGGAGCGGACGACCGTCATGAACGCGCTCGAAACGAAAGGGTTGATCCCGCTTTATAAGGACGTAAGAAGCAAGCTGGATCATAACATCCAGTCGCTGCGTGCGGCGGCTCTCGGAACCGGCGCGGCGGTCCTGCTCGGCCATAGTCCGAATGCGAACGCCTACCTGACACGCGCGATGAGCTATTACAAGTGGTATCTCGACGAGCGGGTGACGTCCGGCCAGCAGGAGGGCATGCTGTATACGAGCTATGCGATGGACAACATGATCAAGGCGTTCGACCATATCGACCGCGTCACCGGCGTGCGGGATTTGGCCGAGCATCCGTTCCTGAACGATTATCTCGTTCGCTGGATCGTGTACTCGCTTGCTCCGGGAGGAGCGGGTCTGGCTAATTTCTCCGATTCCGATCCGTCGAACTATTTCAGCCTGACAATGAACGTCATCAACGCCTGGCTGAACAACGGACAAGCAGGCTGGTACTTGAAGGAGACCGGGGGAGCGGCAAGCGGTACCGACGGCTTCATTTATTTCCGCCCGAACGCGGTGATCACGCCTCCGGACACTTGGCAGCCTTCCACCGTGCTGGATGAGAACGGCTGGGCGCTGCTCCGCAGCGGATGGGAACGCGATGACGTCCTATTTGCCATGGCGAGCAACAAGTCGGCTCTTGGGCACAACCATTACGACCAGAACAGCTTCCAGATTGCGACGAACGGAAGCTGGGTCGCTACCGACCCCGGTTACCAGGATTATGTGGCAGGACCGGTCAATGACTTTACGGTGCGGTTAGGCCACAGCACGATTCAGGTTGACGGCAAAGGCCAATCGTCTCTAGGCGGAGGAACGATGACGGAGGGGCTGCTCGCTCCGACCTACGATTATATCAAAGGCTCGGCTGCTGGCGCTTACGGCAATCCGAAGCTGACCCGCTTCGACCGCCACGTCGTCTACTTAAAGCCGGATACGTTCGTTATGCTGGATGACATTCAGTCGAACGCCCCGCATGTGTACGACTGGATGATGTACGGCGGCGCGATCGCCGATTTTGAGATCGACGGTCAGTCGGCCACGGCGGGCCAGACGGTAAACGGTCGCGATCTATATTATCGCAAGGGCGGCGCGGAGCTGGCGGCGACGTTCCTGGACAGCTCGCAGCTGCCGATTACGTTTGCCAAATATCCGGGCGCGGAATCTTACGGCTACTATGCGAAGGTGGGCAGCGGCAGCGCCAAGACCGATCACCGGTTCCTGACCGTAATGAAGACAAGAACTTACCATCCGCAAGGACTGTTCGACGAATCGAACCTGCTTCCGCTGACGGCCAGCTCCGGACGCGAGGTCAAGCTGGTTCAGGCGAACGGTGCGACCGTGATCTTTTATCGGGGCGAGGCGGCCGGCGACTTTATGACGGTGACGGTAAACGTGCCGCAGGCAGGCGACTACGACATTACGAGCCGTTTCCTGAAGTCCCCGCTGTATGGGAAAGTACAGGCGTATGTGGACGGGCAACCGGTCGGGGGCATCTACGACGGCTATGCGGCCGCTGTGGAAGGGCCGTTCTCGTTTGCGCACGGAACCGTGCCGCTAACGGCGGGAACACATACGATCCGCTATGAGGTGACGGGCAAAAACGCGTCGTCCAGCAACTATTTCATCGGACTGGATTCGATCCAACTGCTCCTGGGCGGCACAGCCGATCCGAACAAGTTAACCGTAGAAGCGGATCTCGTTCAAGGAACGAACGGCATCGGCGCGCGGGTAGAACGCGGCGACGGCAGCGACATTCGCGATCTGGCCGTATTCCGTACCGGCTCCGCACCGTTTGCGGTCGGCGGCGTGACGGGCGATGCCGAGCAGGCGGTCGTCAGCGACACGTCAGCCGTTACAATCGCCGGGTTCAAAATGACCCGCGGCTCGTCGCTGCTTCTCGGCGGCACTACGCTGCTGGCGGCATCGTCACCGTTCAGCGCGTCGTTCGATCGGGACACCGTGACTGGCGAAACATACGGCGTCGTCGAAACCTCGGCAACGCAAACGGTACGTATCCACGCTCCGGCAGATGCTCTCGTTATTGTTGATGGAGCACTGCTCCAGCCGGGCGGGTACACCGTGCAGGCGTCCGAAGGCACGATCGGCTTGCCGCTCGCGGCAGGACGTCACGATGTGCGGATCATTCCTCTGGCCGAAATGGTTGCGGGGCTGATCGGGAAATGGCAGCTTCAACCGCCGATCGCCCCGGCGGCGCAAAATGCGGCCAGACAAGCGGAGCAGCAATGGAACAAAGGCTCGGCCGCCAAAGCCGTCGAACATCTGCAGCGGCTGCTCGACCATGTGAACAACCCGTCGCTGCGCCAGTTCATTGCCGACGATGCGCGGCTGGCGGTGAGCGAGGCGGTGGAGCGCGTTAGACGGCTAATGTAGCGATAGCGGGGCTGCGATAGTGAGGGACTGGATAAGCTGCAGCAAAAAAAGCGACCTGGAACGGAAGTCCATCTTCCACCAGGCCGCTTTTCCTATTTTTTGCGTCATGCCGCCTACTTGGCTAGCGGCACCGTCCACTTGCCTTCCGCGATCCATGTCCGGTCCATAAATTCCCGCGCGCGCAGCTCGATGCGATCCGCATACACCTGCACGAAAAGCCCTTGGGCGGTCGGGGGCTCAGCCGCCGACGCCGGACGGGTACGGCCGACCGACGCGTTCTGAAACCAGTGGAACGTCTCCGCCGTGTAATGCTGGCCGCTGCGAAAGTTTTGATGGCGGTGGCCGGAGAAGACGAACGCGTTGCGATACGGCTCCAGAATGGAACGGAACTGTTTGGCGCGAATGAGCTGGCCGGTGCCTCCGTCCTGGCCCTCTGCCGGAAGCGGCTGGTGGATCATGACGAACACGGGGCTTCCGTCCTTGTGCGGCTCGAGCGCTTTCCGGAACCAGGCGAGCTGCTCGTCGGAATACCAGGCGCCTTCGCCGACGTCGGGGTTTTCCTGCACGTACGTCTCTTGCGACAGCATGATGATATGGCAGCCGTTCACATGGAAATCGTGATACACCCGTTCGAGGCCGAACTGGTTCTGGAACATCCGGCGCGAAAGGGCGTCCGACTTGCCGTTAGGCATCGCGTCCTTGTTCCACTGTCCTTCCTTGTCGATCCAGATGCCGTAATAATCGTGGTTGCCCATGTTGGCGTGGATCGGCGGCAGGCTCTTATAGTCCTTCATGATTTTGTTATATTCCCGGTAATCCGATTCGCTGCCTGCATCCGTAATATCGCCGGTGATGAGCAGCGCGTCGATCTTCGTCTCGAAACCGGCGGCATCGTCCAGTGCTTTGCGCAGCTTGTCGCCCTGTTCGGCAAAGGCGCCGTTCACATGCGTGTCGCTCAGGATCATCATCGAGAGCAGAGGCACGGTATGCGCCGCCGATGCGTCCGGGGAAGAGGGTGGAGCATCCGGAGCTTGCGCGGGCGGTTGTCCCGGCGATTCGGATGCACCCGATTCGCCTCCGCCGAGCCATTTCCAGAGGCCGGCGGTCAAGCCGGCTGCGACCGTTAGCAAGGAAATCAGCAATTTTATGAATTGTCTTCTCGACATGGGCTCCACCTCTGCGCATAAGTCCGGTTTCGTGTCGTTTAACGTTTCGGAGCGTTTCTTTCATCATAGCACGCCGGGCGGCGGCGGAGAAGAAGGGTACGCCCCGGCGCCGGGTTTTCAGCAAACTTTCAGGTAACGTTAAGGCGCGGTTAAGGACACTTCCCATCCCGGGTTATATAGTTAAGGAAGAGTTTATAGCCCGCCGGCGGTTATGCCGGCCATCGTGAATATTGGCGCGCAGGGGAAGGAAGTGGAGCATGGGGCTCAAGCGAACGTTGAAATGGACAATCGTGGCTGTTGTAGTAGTCGCTTTGGGCGGCGGAGGCACTTACTGGTTTATGAAGTCGGACCGTAAGACCTCCGCAGCACAGAGCGTGGAGCAAACCGCCAAGGTGCAGAAAGGCAACATCCGTCTTACCGTATCAGGCACTTCACAATTTTCTACGCAAAACTTGCAAAATATTACCGCTCCGGCAGACGGCACGATTAATGCGATGAATTTGTCCCGGAGCATGCCGGTCAAGCAGGGGGACGTGCTTCTGGAAATATCGAGCAGCACGCTCGAGGCTTCGCTCAAGGACGCCCAGACTACGCTCGCAACGCTTCAGCAGGATCTGGCCGATCTGCAAAAACAGAAGGCGGGCCTGCGCATCGTCGCCCCGGCGGCCGGCAAGCTGTCGGTCGGCAATCTGGACGTCGGCTCGACCGTCGGCAAATCGGCCAAACTGGGCACCGTTTCGGTCGTTTCGAAGCTGCTCGTGAAGCTGCCGTTCCCGCTCGAGGAGGCAGTTCAGTTCCAAGCGGGCGACGAGGTTGACCTCGGCTTTGCGGGGTATGCGCTGACGAAGACCGGTCATGTGCAGTCGGTAGGACAGACGGTGAAAGCCGACAGCGCCGGCAACCGGATGGCCGACGTAACGATAGCGGTCGACAATGACGGGACGTTAGCCGTCGATATGGAAGCTTCCGGAACAGTTATCGTGAACGGGCGCGAGATCAAGTCGAAGAGCACGGCGAAGCTGGAAGCTTTGTCTACGGTAGCGCTTCTATCCGGGACGTCCGGCACGATAGCGGAGATGAAAAAGAAAGACGGCGACATCGTACAGGCCGGCGAACTGATCGCGGTTGTCGCGAACGATACGCTGGACGATTCCATCGATAGCAAGACGTCCAGCATCGAGCGTCAGCAAAGATCGGTCGACTCCGCGCAGCAGAAGGTCGACGATCTGACGATCAAGGCGCCGTTCGACGGCGTGTTCTCGACTGATTTTGCCAGCCAAAAAACGAATGTGCTTGCGAATTATCCGGTCGGGGCGACGGTAACGGCCGGCAACTTGTTCGGAGCGGTTGCGAGTCTGGACGTGATGACGCTGCCGATTCAAGTGGATGAGCTGGACCTTCAGAATGTCAAGCCCGGCCTCAAAGCGGAAATTACGGTCGACGCGATAGCGGGGAAAGTATTCTCAGGCGAGGTGCTCCAGGTCTCGACCGTCGGCACGACATCGAACGGGGTCACCTACTACGATGCCGTCATCGCCGTCGACAACAAGGAGCAGCAGCTCAAATACGGGATGACCGGAACGGCGCAGGTGCTGATTCAAAATAAACAAAACGTGCTGACCGTTCCGATCGAGGCGGTCAGACGGCAGCGCGGCAGCGCCACCGTCACCGTCAAGCACCCTGACGGCACGACGGAAGAAAATGTGCCGATCCAGATCGGCATTCAGAGCAAAACGGCGGTGGAAGTGACCGGCGGCCTGAACGAAGGGGATCTCGTCGTGCTGCCGAAGAGCCGGACTTCGGGGAATGCGAATCAGCAGCAAATGATGCAGCAGATGATCCAGTTCCCAGGCGGAGGTGGGGGCGGAAGCTTCCCTGCTGGCGGAGGAGGAGGTTTCCCTGGCGGCGGTACGCCGGGAGGAGGCGGAGGCGGCGCCGGCGGAGGTGGCCGATGACGAAACCGATCATAGAGTTAAGCGGGATAGACAAGACGTACGGCCGGGGAGCGGAGCAGATTCAAATTCTGAAGCAGGTGTCGATGACCGTAAACGAAGGCGAGTTCGTCGCTATCGTCGGGCCGAGCGGCTCGGGGAAATCGACGCTGATGAATACGATCGGCCTGCTGGATACGCCGACGTCCGGCACGTATAAGCTGGACGGCGTAGTGACCGAGAAGCTGAACGACAGCCAGATGGCCAGCGTGCGCAACAAAAAAATCGGATTTATCTTCCAGCAGTTCAATCTGCTGCCCCGGCTTACGGCGCTGGAAAATGTGGAGCTTCCGCTCATTTACGCAGGCATGGGCAAAAGCGAGCGCAAGGAACGCGCCAGAAGCATGCTCGAATCGCTCGGCATGGGGCCTCGCGTGGACCACAAGCCGAGCCAGCTGTCCGGCGGCCAGCAGCAGCGGGTAGCCATCGCCCGCGCGCTGGCCGGGTCGCCGTCGCTGCTGCTGGCGGACGAACCGACCGGAGCTTTGGACTCGCGAACCGGAACCGAGGTGCTCGAGCTGATGATCCGGCTGAACGAAGAAGGCAATACGATCGTGCTCATTACGCACGATCTGCACATTGCGGACAATGCGAGACGCGTCGTGTCGATCCGCGACGGCGAAATCGTCAGCGATGTGCGTAACGGCGAGACGCGCGACAGCCCGCTTCTTCATACCGATACCGGGAGCGGAACGAATGAAGGCTCCCACCCAAGGCAGGTGCAGCATCAATGAATATACTCGAACTTGTCTCGATGGCGCTTCGCACGATTACGGCGAAGCCGATGCGCACTCTGCTTACGATGCTCGGCGTCATTATCGGCGTCGCCTCTGTCATTACGCTCGTATCCATCGGCAAAGGGACGACGGCTCAGATCGAGAAGCAGTACGAGGCGCTCGGCACGAACCTGCTCGTCGTCAATCTGCTTGGAAACGGGCGGGCCCAGCAGCTCGATTACGACGAACTGATGGAGCTGGAGCTGCTGCCGGAGATCGAAACGATTGCGCCGACCGTCACGAAGAACAATTCGAATGTCAAGTACGAGCGGGAGTCGGAGAGCTATAACGTCATCGGTACGAACGACCGCTATTTTACGCTGATGAAAACCGAGATCGAGTCCGGCCGGGCGCTTGCCGAGGCGGACGTAGAATTCCGTAACCAGGTTGCGGTCATCGGCAGCGAGGTCGCCGAGACGCTGTTCGGCAAAGCCGATCCGGTTGGCCAGGACATCAATATCGACGGCAGCATCTTTACGGTCGTCGGCAAGCTCGCGCCGAAAGGCTCGAGCATCGGGGGGACGTCTCCCGACAGCTCGGTCATCGTGCCGATCGTGACCGCTATCCGCACCTTTAAGCTCGGGCAAATCCGCAACGCCTATATCGAGGCGCCGGAGGTCGATCAGCTCGCCGCGGCCCAGACGACGATCACACAATTTCTCACCGCCAAATTCAAAAGCTCGAACGGCTTCCGCATTTCGAACCAGGATGAGCTGATGAACGCGCGCAAGGAAGCTTCCAGCTCGCTGACGAACCAGATGATCAGCGTCGCGCTCATTTCTTTGCTCGTCGGCGGAATTGGGATTATGAACATAATGCTGGTCACCGTGAGCGAACGGACAAGGGAGATCGGCATCCGCAAATCGATCGGCGCCCAGCGGCGGCATATTATGATGCAATTTCTGATGGAGGCGGCGGTCATTAGCGGTTTGGGCGGCTTGCTCGGGCTGCTGCTCGGGATCGGAGCGTCGCTCGGCTGGCCGATGATCAATCCGAGCCAGCCGACGAAGCTGTCGCTGGAGATCGGCTTGTACGCGCTGCTGTTTTCGGTGCTGGTAGGAATCATATTCGGGCTTTATCCCGCGAACAAAGCGTCGCGCCTGAAGCCGATCGATGCGCTTCGATTCGATTAAGCGGCTGCGTGTCCGGCTTTCCGGCTCGAACACCGCATCCAGACTGGAGGGATTTACACGATGAAGATCAAAAGAGCTGGCGGCATGTTTCGGACGATGCGCCTGATCGTTTTAGCGGTCAGTCTGCTGGGCGGCGTGCTTGCTCCTGCTGCGGCCCAAGCGGGCAAGGAAGGCATTTATTTAAGCGACAGCGTCTATTTCACGCTGGAGAAAGTACGCTTCTCCGAAGGAGGAGACGATTCGATTCTCCGCTTCGTGGTTATGCTGCACAACGGCGGCAGCACGCCGGTAGACTATAACTATTACGGAGCGCGCGTCACGGACGGCAGCGGCTTCGGCTACTCGGCGCAGCTTACCGGTACGCAGAGCGCACGCGTGCAGCCTGGCAAGGACCAGGAGTTTGCCTACGAATCGAGAGTGGCGAAAGGACTGAAGGCGGATCAGCTTTACGTCACGATGTTCGGCTGGAGCTACGGGACTACGGTCGCGATGAACGATATCGCTTCGTTCTCGGTGGCGAATGCGCTTCAGGACGCTGCCGGAGGGGTTCAGGAGGCGATCGTGCCTCTGGCGCAAGCGGATCAGTCGCTAGCCAGCGATGCCCGTGTGGCATTCCGCATCGGCAGCGAATATCCGGTCTATGAGAGCGGCAGGTGGAATATGTACGTCGACTTGGTCGCGACCAACATGGGTTCGTCCGGCGTCACGCTGCCGGCAGCGCTCAAGATGCGGCTCGCTGGTGCCGACGGACAGCAGGTAACGGCAACGGCCATCGACGGTGCCGACAAATCGCTGCTTCCGAGCAAGCCGCAAAAAATAACGGTGCGTGCGGAAATTCCGGACGACGGGCATGGAAAAGGCTGGGCGCTGCAATTTTACAAAATGACCGGCGACGAAGCCACCGTGCTGGACAGTCTGGACCTGGGCGGCGCCGCGAAGCCGGTAGCGATCGGGGACAGCCGGACGCTTTCGGACAGCCAGGGCCAGGAGACGGTTACGCTGAAGCTGGAGTCGGCCGTCGTTTCGCAGAGCGAAAATGGGCAGTGGGTCCGCGCCAAAGTAACGGCAACGAATCCGGGCAGCCGAGTCGTCGAAATTCCCGCTTTGACCGCGAACTTTCAGGCGGCGAACGGAGGCGTTTCGGTAACGGCGACGGATGCGGATACGCATTCCGCCTACTTGTCGCAAGGCGAGTCGGAGACGTTTACGTTCGGCGGCCTGCTGCCGAAGGGAATGACCGCTAGCGATCTGCAGCTCATCCTGTTCGAATCGAGAGGCGGCAGCACCGCCGGCTCGAATGCGGCGACGGGAACGACTGGAACAACGGGAAGCGGAACGGGCTCGGGTTCGGCAGCTTCCGGCAATACAACTACGGGCTCCGGTTCTTCCGGCAGCACGGGTTCCGGCAAAACGACGGTTCCCGTGTTCATCGCGCTGCTCGATCAGGCGGTTGTTTATAACCAAGGCGCAGGCGCAGATTATGCACTCGGAGAGTCGATCGATTTGCCGCTCGATCATAAGTTCGATATGGCTGTTTCGGAGCTGCGACTGTACGACAACGAGAACTACGGGCTCAAGACGGCGGTGGCGAAGCTGAAAATAAGCAACCGGGACAATACGGCCTATGCGCTGCCTAATTTGAACCTGGATCTTATGGACGAGAACGGCCGCGTGTACACGGGGACGAGACAAGCGAACGTCATCTCGCAAGTTGCGACGAACAGCAGCTATCTCATGACGTATTCGTTTATCGTACCGAAAGCCGAAGACGGACAGCCGGTAACGATGCGCTTTTTCAGTGGCAGCGACTCGATCCCTCTAGGTGCGGTCAAGCTCGGCTACGAGCAGGACAACACGGCGGATAGCGTATGGGATACGTATCCGTACCGCTTGACGGTGAAAGAAGCCGATCTCATGCTCGCCGGACTGCTCAGCTCGACGTTTGCGTATACGCTCAAGCTGGACATCGGCATCGAACGGCTGGACCCGATCGTTGCGGATGCCGCGACATCCAAGCTGCAATTTGACGTTGTCGACTCGACGGGTTACGTTTTCGCTACACAGACGGCTTCGCTGCTTGGCTCGACAAAGCTGGTGGATGGAGACAACTCGATCTCTTTCTCCAATTTGAAGCTGAGCCAGTTCAACTCGACCAACTACGTGAATGTGTACGAGGTCATCGATACACCGAACGGTACCGTGAAGCACAAGCTCGGGGAAATCCGGTAATCGGTCAAAAGGCGACAAAGCAAGAAGGACGGTCCGTTTCCGGGCCGCCCTTTTTTTGCTGAAAAGCCTATATTAGCTGATCGTACCATAGCCCTGAACTTCTGCCGCTGCCTGGCGGTGGAGTTTTTCACACCGCATCTTTTTTGAAAAGGTAATAACAAAGGAACCGCGTTCCATTACTTGCGCCATAGCCGGGCTTGCTGTCCGACAATGACGATATAACGGAAATCGGTTCCTTGGTGTGCGAGGAAGGCTCGAAATAAGTCCGCTTGGCGGGCAGCAGTTACATGGTCGCCTTGATCAAGCGGAACTGGAATATGTTTATTTGTGTGAAAGCTGGCTTATGTCCGCATTTCAGCTCGATATCGTTTTACCGCTTGTACCGGATGGAGTGATGGTACGAATATTTTGGCGCAGGTTTGCTTTTGAGCCGCTTGCTGCGTTATCCCCGGTTTCGTTCGTTCCCGGCCCCACCTTGCCGCGCTTCATGCCGTCTTTTCCTTGCTGGCCGTGGCCAAACGGGAGATTCGGCATACCGCCGGGGAGTCCGAGCTTGCCGCCGAGTTCGCCGTTTACAAGCTTGGTTGCGGAGTCGGTTAGCGTCGATTTCGCCTTATCGTACTGCTCCTGCGTCAGTTTGCCGTCGGCGAGCTGCTTGTCGAGCTTTTCGAGAGACGCTTTCGTAAGCAGGCTGACGACGGAGTCGACGCTGACGTTTTTCTCGCCTGCGATCGTTGCGATCGATTTGCCGGACTTGACCGCTTGAGCAAGCTCGTCTTTCGTCAAACCGAGCAAAGTAGCCAGCTCGTCGGAGACGGCGAAACGGAAATCGAAATGCAGGCCTTCGCCCATCCCTTTGATGCCGAAGCTGAGCATACCGCCGGGAAGCCCGAGCTTGCCGCCGAGTTCGCCGTTTACAAGCTTGGTTGCGGAGTCGGTCAGCGTCGATTTCGCCTTATCGTACTGCTCCTGCGTCAGTTTGCCGTCGGCGAGCTGCTTGTCGAGCTTTTCGAGAGACGCTTTCGTAAGCAGGCTGACGACGGAATCGACGCTGACGTTTTTCTCGCCTGCGATCGTTGCGATCGATTTGCCGGATTTGACCGCTTGAGCGAGCTCGTCTTTCGTCAAACCGAGCAAAGTAGCCAGCTCGTCGGAGACGGCGAAACGGAAATCGAAATGTACGTTATCTCCCAATGCTTTGCCGGGGCCCGGCATACCGCCGGGGAGACCGAGCTTACCGCCGAGTTCGCCGTTTACGAACTTTTTAGCGGAGTCGGTAAGCGTTGTTTTGGCTTTATCATACTGTTCCTGCGTCAGTTTGCCGTCGGCAAGCTGCTTGTCGAGCTTCTCCAGAGGCGCTTTGGTAATCAAGCCGATAACGGAGTCGACGCTGACGTTTTTCTCGCCTGCGATCGTCGCGATCGATTTGCCGGACTTGATCGCTTGAGCGAGCTCGTCTTTCGTCGTGCCGAGCAGAGCGGCCAGCTCGTCGGAGGCGGCAAAACGGAAATCAAAATGCACGCCTTCGCCCATCGCCTTGTTGCCGAAGCCAGGCATGCCGCCGGGGAGACCGAACTTACCGCCAAGCTCGCCGTTCACGAACTTTTTAGCGGTATCGGTAAGCGAAGTTTTCGACTTGTCGTACTGTTCCTGCGTCAATTTGCCGTCGGCGAGCTGCTTGTCGAGCTTCTCGAGAGAAGCTTTCGTGAGCAGGCTGACGACGGAGTCGACGCTGACATTTTTCTCGCCTGCTATGGTGGCGATCGATTTGCTGGATTTGATCGCCTGGGCAAGCTCGTCTTTCGTCAAACCGAGCAAAGCAGCCAGTTCGTCGGAGACGGCGAAATGAAATGCCATGCCCGGCATTTGGTTCATTTGTTTGCCGCCCGGAGCGTCCTTTCGTAGTCCCGGAGCTGCGCCCCGTTTATCATGCTTGCCGTTCGAACCCTGATCCTGCGATTGCGATTGCGTACCGGAGGCATCGCCGGTAGGCGCCGCATTGACGTAATGGTGCGCCCACAAGCCACCGCCGATCGTTAAAGCGAGTGTCATCGTGCCGGCAACCCAAGTTTTTAAACGTTTCATAGTGATTCCACCTTTCGTTGCATATTAGCGGCCCTGTACCTAATTCAGGAAGTTTTTCAGGGAGATACTGCCATCATAATCCGCAAATCTTAAAGCAACGTGAATCGTAGCTGAAAGTTTGCTGAATGTGCTTATTAGAGGTAGACTCGTGCATAATGACAACCGGACGTTAGACTCATTGTTCCGGGAGAGTACCGGCAAGTAAAATATTAAAAAAAGTTACCGAACAAGGCGAAATCGCCGAACAAGCACAAACGGAGGACGGAAAACGATGAACGAATGGCAGGAAGAAGCGCTGTCCGAAATGATAGCGGCGATTCAAAAATGGTTTGACGAGCAGGAGCAGCGAAATGACGTGGAGGGCGCGGTCAAACGTACTCCGCTGCAAATCGGTATATTTAACGAATTGATTCTGGATTACCAGCCGGGCAGGACCAGTGTCGACGGTTTCGATTTGGGATGGGATACGGAGGGCGGCAAGCCGGCGAAGGCTTCTCCTTTTACGAGGGAGCAGGTGCTGCATGAGGTTCGGCCCTTTCTTGCGGATTTCGTAAAAGAGAAGCTGGACAAGCTGAAGGCGTCGCCGCTGATCGACTATCGGTTTACTTTGCAGGGAACCTTCGCAACGACGGACGGGCCTGTGCAAGTAACGGTGCTGGAGATCGAGTATGATGATAAGAAGCGGCAGCTTCTGGAGCGTATACAGACCTACATCGAGAATAAGCTGGAGAATGGCGCTTACCCTACAAAGCCGCTTGAAACGTTCTTTTTGGCGCGTCATTTGCTGGACCCTTTTTTGTTTCCCCAGCCGGAAGTCGCAAGGACGATTGCCGTATTTCAGCGGATTCAGGGGCTGAACAAGGAAAGGGCGCAGGCGTTGGCGGAGCATCGAAGCCATATCACCCAAGCGCTATCAAGCTGGGCCGAGGATGTATTCCTACCGCGTTATTGCGAAGTGACTCGATCCGCATATAGGACCAACGAGTATACCGCTAGGCCGGGTGCCGCTCTGGAAAACAAGGACGAGCCTAATCAGCCTGTAGACCTGCTGCTGTACGGAGCGGTAATGATTCTTCGTTACGAACCGAGCTACAGCAAGGTCAGGGGCCAGACGTTTCTGGAGCTTGCGGCGCAGCTTGGCAGCGGCAAAGCCGTGCATATGCTCAAGGAGGGCAGCGACAGCTTCTCTCCGGATGAAGTCCATATGCGCCATGAGCTTGTCGAATGCAAAGCTAACGATGTTTTCGCGCTGATTACGGTTGAGATTCGCAAGGAAGAAGCCGGAGCGTACCAACAGGCGATTTCGTTTATTGTCGCTCTGCTCCGAAAAGGCTTTCCGAAAAGCTACAAAATCAAGCTGAAATCCGCAGCGAGAGAAGCGCTGCCCGTCAAAGGGCTGGCCAAATCCGACACACACCGTTTTTTCGCGAATGCGCTGGCTTATTCCGAGCTGCATCCGCTGCTGGAGGAGTACGCCCGCGAGGCGATGGAAACGTTTGAATGGTATGGCGATACGGAAGGGGAAAAAGGTGTAATGCCGGGCAGCTATGCCGTATTTGGGCTGGGACTTGCGTCTGAACGGTATTTCCCGCTGGTCGAAGCGTACATGGCCCTTGTGGATGAGGAGCATCAGCTCGCGCAGGATAAGTTTACGCCCGTTTTTGCCGAAACGTTTGGCCTATCGGAGCATTCGATTCCCGCTCTGGTCGCCTGTCTGCGGTGCTCCCACGATTCGCTTAAGCTGAAAATTCAGCCGGAGCTGGAGAGCGAAGACAAGCTGTTGTTGTTCGTACAGCATGTGGAGGCTTTGCCGGATTACGACGCCGAGCGGGTGTTATATCCGATCTGGGGCCATACGGAGAAGCTGGCGGCACTGGCTCGCAAGGCGAAGGAGCCGCGCAAGGGACTGCTGCTTCGTTTGCTGGAGGCGGCTGGTAAGGCCTGACGGCATTCGGGAATCTGTCCGCACAGAGCATAAGAAGACAGGATTTACGTCGCCCTTATCGGTATCATTTTCATTGGGAGTTGGGCTATATGGCATTGGTTGAATCGTTGCAGAAGGCAATCGATTATATGGAAGAACATTTGCTGGAGCAGCCGACGATTGAGAGGATTTCCAAACAGGCGAGTTTGTCTCCGTATCATTTTCAGCGCACGTTTACGATTCTGACGGATTTAACGGTCGGCGATTATATGCGGCGGCGCCGTCTGACGCTCGCGGCACAAGAGCTAACCAGAACGGATTGCAAAATCATCGACCTTGCCTATAAATACGGCTATGAAACTCCCGAAGCTTTCACCAAAGCTTTCCGCAAACAGCATGGCTGTACGCCAAGCGAAGCTAGACACGGGATCGGAAAGCTGCAATCTTATAACCGCCTGGCGATACAGGTGAGTTTGAAAGGAGCGGAGCCTATGAAGTACCGCATTGTGGAAAGAGAAGATTTTACGGTTGTAGGTTTAAAACGCGAATGTCCTTGCGGCGAGAATGCCGAAGGAGGATCGGGTATCCCCGAATTTTGGGGCGAAGCGAATGCAGACGGAACGGTTAACAAGTTGACCCGGCTGCTGAACGGTAACATACAAGGTGTTCTGGGGATGACGTGCAACTATAACGCAGATAAAGGCACGATCGATTACTGGATTGCCGCCGAACACTCTGGAAAAACGCCGGACGGTTTCTCGAGCTTTACTATCCCTGCATCGAAATGGGTCGTTTTTGAGGTGTTAGGTTATGCTCCGACGGCAATGGTTAACGCCTGGAAACGGATCTATTCGGAATGGATCCCTTCCAACGGCTATGCGCTCGCTGAACTTCCGGCTATAGAGGCTTATATTAGTCCGGATCTCTTTAGTCCGGACTCCTTGAACGAAATTTGGCTTGCAGTGAAGTAGGAGAAAAACTAACGTTATTTTTTGCGAACATAGTGTCTCTCTGGTAATCTCGCAAGCTAACGCAGAAAGCCGGCTTCGCCCTATTATTCGAGGCGGGCCGGCTTTTACGGTTGTACAGGAGCCGTGCGGTGCGGCGTTCGGAAGGCGTCATCTCCCGCCTTTGCGCGATCCGCGAACGGATCGGCTCTGGTCCTGCTTCGTCCGCGGCGCGGCGGGCCGGCTGATCGGCAAGCTGGTTGTGGCCGCTTTTCCTCCCAGAAAAGATCCGAACGAGCCGAACATGTTCAGCAGCGGGCCGAATTGCTGGACCATGCGCATCATTTTTTGAACCTTGCCCATCGTGCTCATAATGCCGTCGAGTCCGCCCCACTGATCCAGAAAGGAGAACATGCCGGCGCGATTGTCCAACCCGGCGGCTGCATTCGGCGCATTGTTTCCGGCACCTGCGCCCGGTGCAAGAAGTCCGCGTATTTCCGTTTGATTCAAGTAAGGCGATGGCGTCCGCCGTTTTCCCGTCCCCGTTCGTCCGGGCAACGATTTGCCGGAAGCGGAGCAGCGCCGGGCGTACGTCCGTTTCGTCCTGCTCATCGTAGATTCCTCCCTTTCCTCCAGCTCTATTCTCTATACGATATGTAGCTGCCTTTCTTATCGCTTGGGTCATTCGCACATCGCTTGGTAAGGTTATTGGTTAATGACGCGAACGATTAACCCGGTGTAACAGGCATCCTATGAAAACTTTTTTCTTTTTTTGCAACAATATATGAAAACGACTCGTTAGAGAGGGTGAAGGCAACACGATCAACAGACAGAGAGGAAGTTGTTACTTATGAAAAAACATCTCCGAACAGGGATCGCAGCGATTTTCGCTTTATCCGTATCCGTAACGGGAGCGGCGGCTTATGCAGCGGCGGATCAGACACCGGTCACGACAAGCGCGCAGGTCATTTCCCAAGCGCTCTCGCAAAATACGGCGATTTCGGTAAACGACAAAGCGCTCGCTACCGGAGGTTATGTGAAGACGGGCGGCAAGGAAGCGATGGTGCCGCTGCGCGATATAGCCGAGGCGCTCGGACTGACGGTGACGTGGAACGAGGAAAACCGTTCGGCCGAGATTTCGGGCCAGGCGCTGTGGACCAGCGTGAAGCTGGGCGAAGACCAGTACAGCGTGAACAAGATGTACATAACGCTTGGCACGGCTCCGGAGCTGACGGACAGCAAGACGTTCGTGCCCGTTTCGTTCGTGGATAAGGTGCTGCATGCGACCGTCAAGACGGAAGGGGCGTCGATCGCGATTACTTCCGGCGAACAGAAGAAAACCGCATTGACCAAAGGCGTCATCACGTCCGTGTACGAAAACGAAGGCCGCCAAACGGTGCGGATTAACGGCATCGGTACGGATGGACTCGTCTTGCACGTCGGCCAGGACACCGTATATGAAAAAGCCGACGGCACGAAGATCAGCTTCGCCGATCTCACTCTCGGCCAGCAAATCGAGGTCGAGCATTCCCTGGCCGCTACGCTGAGCCTCCCGCCGCAAACGGCGGCGTACAAGATCGTCGTACTCGACCAAACGATCGAGAAAAACTCGGCCGGTACAGCCGGACAAATCGAGGAAGTGCGGACCGGCGATGACGGAGCTACGAGCCTGCTTATCAAAGGCGAAGGCTTGACCGAGCAAACGCCGGACGAGCTCGTGCTTCGCTTGACGGACAAAACCGTTATCGTCGACACCGAAGGCCGTACGGTAGAGGCGAAGGAACTCGTGAAAGGCGCGAAGGTGATCGGTTTTTACAACGGCATTTTGACTAGAAGCTTGCCGCCGATCGGCTCCGCCACCACAATCGTCCTGCAGGCGGCTCCGACCGAAACTACTCCGTAACGAAAGCGAATCAAACTCCGTTCAGCCGTTATCCATAGCGGCCGGCGGAGTTTTTTTGCATATGCGGCTAGCTGCTGGCTGGGACGTTTTCAAACGCGAAAGGAGCATGTATAATTTTCTTAATCCTACTGGAAAGAGGGAATACAAGTGAGCGTCAGACCGGAATCGGTTCCCAGGCCGCTCGTAAGAGCCAATCAATGGGTCATAGTCATTGCGGTTGTACTAACGTGGATTACGGGCAAGTATTGGCTGCTCTCCGTCCCTTTGCTGGCCGGAGCGATGGGTGTCATCTTCGACTTCAATCCGATTATGCGATTTGCCAAACTGTTTTTGCGCAAGCCCATGTCGGGCTACATCCCGGAAGACAAGGCCGGGCAGCAGTTCAATCAGGTCATAGCCGTTACGTTCCTGCTGCTGGCGCTGCTCGGGTATTCGTTTGCCCTGCCGGTAATGGGGGTTATGTTCTCCGCGCTGGTCGCTTTGGCTGCTTTTGTGGCGATCTGCGGTTTTTGTATCGGCTGCTTTATCCGATACCGGTATCAGCTGTGGCTGAAAAGTCATTTTAAATCATAGTTCCCGTCGCTTCGCCGTCCCCTTCGTGGTACGATTTCCCTGAAATGGGAGGTGGGGCTGGGTTGGAACGCAATCATAACCGGAGTGTACGAAAGCTCATTCGCCGCAAAGGATTCCGAACGCTCCTCGGGTTGAGCGGCACCTACAAGGGGCTTTATGCAATCGTCCTCGTGCTGCAGCTCGGGGTGACCGCTTCGGCGCTGCTATTCGCGGAGACGAACCGGCGGCTGTTCGACCGGATGCCGGGACCGGGGGGCGAGCTGTACGGGCTGCTTGCCTGCTTCGTCGCTTTTATCGCGATGGGGCTTTTGTTCGGGCTGCTGGAGCGGGTGTTCAATCAGATCGTGAATACGAACGTCGTCTTTCGCATGCGTGAGCTCGTGCTGATCCAGCTTACCCGGCTGTCGCTCAGCCATCATGAGAACAAACACAGCTCGGATTCGAAGCAACTGCTGTTCGGCGATTTGGAGGCGTTTAAGCAGTTCGTCGTCTTCGACGTGCTGAAGCTGTGTACGCTGCCGATTTCGTTCATTTCCGTCGGCATTTATTTGATGACGGTGCATCCCGTCCTCGGTCTGATCGCCATCGTCGTAGGTCCGCTTCAGCTTCTGTCCAGCGTGCTTGTGAACCGGACGCTGAAAGGTCTTATCGCCAGGCAGCGGGAGCACGGCGGCGAAGTGTTTTTCCATATGGGCGAAACGTTGTCCGGCATGCGCGAAATCAAAATGAATCAGATGGAGGGCGCCGTGGCGAGCCGCTTCCGCCGCGTTTGCGACGATGGCATCCGGCTGTGGGTGGCGATCGAGAAGCTGCACGCTTACCGCGAGCTTGTGCGAGCGATCCCGGAGAAGGCCGGGTACATCGTCGGGATTGGCGTCGGGGCCGTCATGATGGCAAACGGGCAAATCGGCGCCGGTGGTCTCGTCGCTTTCATTACGCTGCTGGACAAAGCGTCCGCTCCTTTTGCGAGCATCGTGCAAATCATCAATTCGCTGCAGCGGGTGGCGGCAGGCGCGGAAAAGCTGCTGGACGTAATGGAGATGGAGCCGGAGGACGATGGCGGCGGCATCGGGCTGCCGCCGGGTGCGCCGTCGATTACGTTCGAGCGCGTCGGGTTCGCCTACGAAGAAGGCCGCACGGTGCTGAGCGGCGTATCGTTCCACGTTCCCGCCGGCGCTACAGTCGCTTTGGTAGGCCCGAGCGGCGGCGGGAAAAGCACGGTCGTCAAGCTGCTGTACCGGTTTTACGCCCCGAGCTCGGGAACGATCAAGCTGAACGGCGTACCGCTGCAGCATTATGCGATTCCCTCGCTGCGGGCGAATCTGGCTTCCGTCTCGCAGGACGTCTATTTGTTCGACGGCACGATCGGCGATAATATCAAGATCGGAGCGGAGCATGCGGGGGAAGCGGATGTGAGGCGGGCGGCGGAGCTGTCCCAGTCGCTGGCGTTTATCAAGAAGCAGCCGCAGAGCTTCGATACCCGCGTCGGGGAGCGCGGCATCCGGCTGTCGCAAGGGCAGAAGCAGCGGATCGCGATCGCCCGGGCGATCCTCCGGAAAGCGTCGATCGTCGTGCTGGACGAGCCGACTTCGGCGCTCGACGTCGAAACGGAATCGATGTTCCAGAGCGATCTGCACGAATGGGCCGGCGACTGTACGAAGATCGTCATCGCGCACCGGCTGTCCACGATCCGCGACGCGGACTACGTCGTATTTCTCGAAGACGGGGAAGTGCGGGAAGCGGGCACGCCCCAGGAATTGCTGCGCGAGGGCGGACGGTTCGCGGATTTTTGGCAAAAGCAGGAGATCAAGGAGTTCGTCTCGTAACAGCGGCGGCTCCGGGTATTCGCTTCAAAGCTTCATCGTATAGTTCAGCGTTAGCACGACCAGCACGATGACGATAAAAGCGGCGGCAAGCTTGGGATGTCCGGAAGCGTAAAGGGCGGCCGCCGCCGTTCCGAATACGAGCAGCTGCAGCATGATCCGCACCGGGACGGATACCGGGATCGAAGCTTTGGGGGCGACGAACGTCCCCCAAAGCACGGCGGCAAGCAGCGGTGCGCCGATTCCGAGCGCGATTTTGACGATCCAGCCCTGACCCGTCTGAAAGCCCCAGTAGCCAAGGCAGGCCAGAGCGCCGAGCTCCAGCAGGAAGAAGATGCCAAGTATGAAGCCTTGAACGACGATCATTCACCGTGTCCCCCTTTATCCGGCTTCTCTCCTTCTTCCCCTTCCGATCTTTCCTTTCGGTTTCTCCGTTCCCCTATATCCGCATTCACTGTATGAAGACCCGTGAGAAACGCATCCACCAGCAGCCGAAAACTTACATCCAGATCGAGCGGCAGGCCGAAGCCGCCCTTCTGCTCGAGCGAGGCGAAGCCGTGCAGCACGCTGCGCAGTCCGCGAATCGCATGCAGGGCGGCCTCTTCCGTCATGCGATAGCCTTCCATGATACGAATGAGCAGGTCGACGAGCTTCTGCCCGTTCTGAAAAACCTCCGGCGCGCCGGGATCGGGAGCGCTTAGCGTCAGCTCGTACAGGCCGGGGTGCATGCGGGCGAACGCGAGGTACGCCTCACCGCATGCGCGGATTGCATCGTCGCCGGAGCGGCCGGCCGCAGCGCGAAGGAGCTGTTCGTGCAGCAGATGAAGACCGTGTGCAGCAAGCTTGTTTCGCAGGCCGGGAAGGCCGTCGATATGGTTGTAGAGCGAAGGCGTGCGGATATTCAGCTTCTTCGCGAGGGTGGCGAGCGAAAGCGATTCGGTTCCGAGCGTATCGGCGATTTCCGCAGCCGCTTGCAAAACGGTAATCTGATCCAGTCCGATTCTTGGCGACATCCGGTCACACGCTCCTTTCGCCGGCGGCGGCTTCGAGGCTATGCGCAGCTTCGTTTATCGCGCGCTCGAGTACGGCTAGCGGCTGTACAAGCATGCGGCCGTGCCCGGCGGCCAGCAAGGTCGGCCGAAGCTCCTTTAGCTTCTGCGCGCTTGCCAGCGCAGCCTGCTTGTTCCAGGTCGCCATAGCCGGGAACGGGAACAAAGGCTTCAACTGCCCCGATACGGCGACTCCGCCTCTCGTTTGCAAGGCGTCGCCTACGAAAACCGCCCGGCTGCGCGTGTCTAGAAAAGCCATCGAGCCCGGCGTATGGCCCGGCACGGCGACGGCTTGCAGCGAGCCGATCCGGTCGCCGTCCGCGAGCAGAACGTCCGCCCGCGTCCGTACGTTCTTCGGAACGCCGCCGCGCACCGGCGTTTGCGGCTCGTCCGGATCGAGCGAAACGTCGCCGGCCAGCAGTCTGCTGTCCCGGGCCGAGATGTAGACCGGCACGGCGGGCAGCGCCGTCTTCAGCGCATCAAGCGCGCCGATATGGTCGCTATGAGCGTGCGTCAGGACGATCCGCGCGATAGGCTTGCCCAGGCGCTCCGCCGCGCCGATGATCGCCTTTGCGCTGTAGGGCAGGGCGGCGTCGATCAGCGTAAGGCCGTCCGCCTCTTCCACGAAATAGCAGTTGACCGGAAACAAGCGGGGCATAAACGACAACTGATATAAAGTTTCCATTTTGGTTAATCTCATATATAATACACCTCATTTATTTTTTAAAAACTAATATCATTAGTTTTATAATAACTAATGTCATTAGTTTTTGCAAATCTTTTTTGCACCGAGCAAAAGGAAGTAGCCGGCCCGGCCTCAATCCAGTACAATGAAAGCGCCTAAATGAACCGGCAGAAAGCGGTAAAGGGGTGGCGGCATGGCGAAGCATCCGCTGGAAGAAGTCACGTTTCGGGCAAGCACATCCTTCGGCAAACGGGAGTGCGCTCCGGGCTGGTACTGGGACCATCAAACGCCGTTTCACGATTACGATATTTTTTACATCGTCTCCGGCAAAGGTACGATGCATTTAAGCGACGGCTCGTTCGACCTGCGCAAGAAAAGCTGCCTTGTTATGCGTCCCGGCGATATACCGAAAGCGGTTCAGGACCCTCATGACAGGATGACCGTGCTGTATATGCATTTTCAGGTTTCGGGGGCGAACGGGCTGATCCCCGATTTTTCGCTTCCGCGCTTTACCGTCGTCGGCGACGCGTTTCGGGCTGAGCATCTGCTGTACCAGATGATGGAGCTGCTCGAATTTCCCGCTCCGCTGCGGGATCTGGAGTTCGATTGTCTGATGAAGCAGTTTTTCGTCAACTTGTTCCGGCTGCAGCTCGCACCGCAGCATTCGGACGCCCATTCCGCCAAGCAGATGCAAACGGTCCGCGCCATCATGGCCTACATTCGGGAAGCACAAGGGGTGGACGTCGGCTTGGACGAGCTGGCGGAGGCGGTGAACATGTCGCCGCCCTATATAAGCAGGCTGTTCAAGGCGTGCAGCGGCGTTACGCTGAAGCAATTCATAGCGAATACGAAGGCGGAGCGAGCGCGCGAGATGCTGCTGCAAACCCGCATGAGCATCGGCGAGGTTGCGGAGCGTATGGGCTACAGCGATGTTTACGCGTTCAGCAAAAGCTTCAAGCGGGTATTCCGCCTATCGCCGTCCGACTATATGGCCCAGGCGAGGCTATCCAGACAAGCGCCCGGCTCGCAAAAATAGTTTACGCCCTATACGTTTCAGGACATCATTGTTCGTCACGGCACATTCCTTTTCGCCTCCGGCCTTGTTACGATACAGTCAAACGAGCGAGGGGGAAGATCCATGTTCAAGCCGACCGATGACCCGCAGCACATTGCCGATACGATGTACCGGTTCGACAAGCTGGCCGAACATCGCGTAAGAAGACCGGAGGATGTGACCGAAGAAACGATCAACCGCTACTACGAGCTGGGTTATGTCGTGATCGAAGAGGCGCTGACCGCAGAAGAGGTGGAGAAGGCGCTTCAGGACATCGCGGATACGATTCACGGACGGATCGAAGGGCCGAAAATCCAGTACTTCAAAGGCAAAAAGGAGCTGGATGCCAGCGGGGGCTTCCAAACGCCGGAGGAGCTGGAGCTGGCGGTCCGCAAGCTGCACCGGTTCATTCCTTACTGTCCGAATCTGCACCATATTTGCTACCATCCGCAAATCATGACTGTGCTGGCGCGTTTATTCGGCGAAACGCCGCGATTTTGCGAGGACCAGGCGCTGCTGAAGCCGCCCTCCAAAGAAGCCGGCATCGAAAAGCCGTGGCATCAGGATATGGCGTATGCGAACTTCTCGTTCAGCAAAATGGTTTCCGGCGTCTGGGTCGCCCTGGACGAGGCGGCTTTGGACAACGGGTGTATGCACGTCATTCCGCGTTCCCACCGTAACGGTCCGGTGCCGCACTATGCCGTCCGGGATTGGCAGCTATGCGATGCCGTCGTGGACGTGGACCGGGACGAAGCCGTTCCGCTCAAACCGGGAGGCATTCTCGTCTTCTCCGGTCTGCTTCATCATGGGACGCCGCCGAATCTTTCGAACAAGCGGAGAAGAGCGTTGCAATTCCACTACGCGCCGGAATCGGCGGCCAAGATGACGCCGGATCAGTACAAGGCCGTGTTCACGAACGAAATGACCCGGGCGGAATGCTAGCCAGTCACGATTTTGACCATTTATTGGGGCGACGGCTTGGGCTACAATAGAGAAGTCCGTTGGAAAAACGGACCAATCGGGGAAGGGTAGGGGATACGTTTTGCGGACAGGAACGAGCGCCATGCTGTATGAAGCGGTAGAAGGATGGGGCACACTGCCGGAGGGGATCAACTTCGGCTACACGCACGGGATCGTTGTGGACGGGAACGACAACATCTATGTGCTTCATTCGCTCCAGCCGAACGTCGTCGTGTTCGACCGCGACGGGAAGTATCTTTCGTCGTGGAAGCTGGAAGGAATTATCGGCACTGGGGCCCACGCCTTTTATTTGCATCGCGAAGCGGACGCCGAATATGTGTACTTGTCGGACAGCAACAACGGCAATGTCGTGAAAACGACGCTGCAAGGGGAAGTGGTGCTTCGGCTGACCCGGCCGGATTTGCCGGACGTTTACGGGGAAGGAAAACCGTACAAGCCGACGGACGTCGCCGTCGCTCCGAACGGGGACATTTACGTGGCGGACGGTTACGGACAACACTGGGTTCACCGGTATTCCGCCGAAGGCCAGTGGCTCTCCTCTTTTGGCGGAACGGGCAGCGAACCTGGCAAGCTGAATAGCCCGCACGGCATTTCCGTGAAAACAAGCGGCGCAGAACCGGAGCTGTACGTGGCGGACCGGGGCAACTATCGCATTCAGGTATTTACGCTGGACGGGACGCACAAGCGGTTTGTGGATCACGATATGGATAGGCCGTGCAGCTTTTATTTTCATGAAGACAAGATGTATTTCCCGGATCTGAACAGCAGAGTGACGATATTCGACGAACACGACCGGCTGCTCGCCCATCTCGGCGAGGATCAGCAGGCGTACAAGCAGAAGGGCTGGCCGAATTTGCCCAAAGAGTACTACCGCCCGGGAAAATTAAGCTCGCCGCACGGCGTGTGCGTCGATTCGCAAGGCTCGGTTTACGTCGCGGAGTGGATATCCGACGGTCGTTTGACGAAGCTGAGACGGGTACAAGCGTAAATCGGTAATCTTACTTTGCAAATACGAACGCGAAAAATCCGGCCCTGCGCCTAGGCGAGGGTCGGATTTGTTATTGACGATCGGCTGCGGGGTTACTCGCTCTCCACGAGCTCGTAATCGTACCACATGGCCGATTGATCCGTGCTTAAGTTGACGATGGTGTTGTAGGGGGTAATCGCATACAGCTGCCTATCCGAGCTTGCATACAGCTGTGCTTTCTCCGGGAGCGAACCCGGCAGCTTGGTCAGCTTTCCTTCCGCATCTACCGTATAGATGCCAGCCAGGCCGTTCGGCCGCCAGGTTTTCAGCGAAGCGCCGCTCAATTCGACGTACAGCTGACCGTCGCTCCGACGCGGGTCCGTATTCTCGAGGCCGAGAACCGAAATTTGCAATTCGTCCCATTCTTTGTTCATTAGGCGGAAGTTGCCCTGCGGGTCGAGCAGGCCCAGCGGATACGAATCCGGAAGCCTATGGCGCAGCTCCGAACGTCCGTCGGCGGCAATCCAGTAGCTGCCATCCCCGTTGCGTATAATCCGGTACGGTTCGCGCTTCAAGTCTTCGATGAGCGTGGCTTTGCCGTTTGCGATCCAAAAGGAGAAAACCGTATACGAGGAAACCGCGCCCGGATACAGGATACGGCGCTGAAGCGTGAGCAAAGATTGGCCTTCGTCCAGCTCGAACTCCGCGGTCGTCCATTCCAGCCCCGCCTGCACACTTCCCGGCACGGCATTTTCCGCTTGCTCTAGCAATTTGATCCCTTTGTAATAAATCCCGTCCTCCCGGATGTCCGCTTCAACCGCTGCACGGGCGTACGGAACGTTCGAGCGTCCCCGATCCATTTCAGACCGTACCCGGTCCGCTTCCTCTTTGTTCAGCCAGACCGGCTGCTGCTCCAGCGATTTGTGGATTTTGATCAAGCCGCCGTGCCACGGTTCCGTAATAATAACGGAGCCGGCATACAAATAATCGGCGTCGTCATAAACGATCGGGCCCAGTATCGGCTGCTGTCCTCCAATGACATTGAGCCCGTTCGCCGGGTCGAAGTACATCGTAAGCCTGAGCTGATCGTGCGCGAGCTGCCAGGTAAGCGGCAAATAAGTGATTCCTTCAAATTGGAGCAGCGGGTATGTCTCCTGACTGCTGTCAAACAGGCTCGTTTCGACGACGACCGGATCGGCGGCTTTTGTGACGGCGACCGTTCCGCCGAGCCGTCGACTCGCGGTCAAATCCTGTTTGAAACGCTGTTTTTTCCAGCCGATGAAGTTTCCCCCGCCTTTGCCGTAGCTGTTCCTAATCAGCATCGTTCCGTAATCGTCCCAAAACAGCTGTATGCCGAGCGCGCTCGTATTGTCCCAGGTTAAGGGTAAGTACGTAATGTCGCGGTATTGCAGAAACGGGTATTTCGTATGCGCGTTATCGATCAATTGCCCGTTGATGCGAATCGGCCCGGCGGCAATAGACGCGACGGTTCCGGCATTACCGGCCGCGTTTGCCGAGGGGGCGATGCCGACGATTGGCAGCAGCAGGGCCAGGATTATCAAGACAACCATCCATTTGCGGATCAAACCTGTCACCCTTCCTTTACATAAAATGTAAGTCGAATGGTTAGACGGTCATCAGTGCGGAAAAGTTGCGATAACGGCGGCCAAATATGGAAAAGCAAACCGACGTAAATGAAAACAGCCGCTGCGGAACTCGATCCCAAACGTTAACATCGTTAACAAGGGAGGCGAAGTTCGCCGGGCGGCTGTGTTTGTTCGTCTGACATGTATGTAACGACGCCGACTGTTACCGTACGCGCGGGAAAATACGCCGGATCGGCATGATAATCAGCGTAACGGCCAGCGCCTTGGCCGCATCCCCGGGCAAATACGGGAAGCAGCTCAGCGACAGCGCCTTGCCAAACGAAACGTTGAATTTGTAAGCGAACCACGGAACGCCCGAAACGTACAGCAGCAGCGAGCCGCACACTTCGATAATCACAAATACGGCGGCATAGGAGGCCCAGCCGTTGCCTTTTACTTTGCTGACGAGCCAGCCGATGAGCATGGCGCTGATCGGATACATCCAGATGAAGCCGCCGGTTGTGCCGAGCAGCAGGCCGAGGCCTCCCTGACCGTGCAGCAGGGGCAATCCGAGCGCGACCAGGAACACGACCAGGAACATGCTGAAAAAGCCGTAGTAGGCGCCGAGCAGGGCGCCGGCGATCATGACCGCCATGTTTTGCAGTGTAATCGGAACGGGAGAGAAGCCGAGGCGAATCTGGATATAGCTCATGACGGATAGAAGAGCGCCGAATAAGGCGCTGAACACAATGCCTTTGACCGAAAAAAGCGGCCGTGATGAGGCGGTCATACGTTTATTCCTCCCTTTCGCAGCGCTGCGTGCGCGTACAAGTTCAAACGGTTATCAGGCTTGCCATTATCGAAATTACAGCAAGCCACTTTAATTGTCAACCATTTTTCTGTATAATCAGGTTGACGTATTGGAGAGAGAGGAGTCAGGTTCGGTGAGAGCGGTATGGACTCTGCAAGAAGCGGACATCGGGCTGCAAACCGGAAACGAGACGGAGACGGTGCTGCGGCGGCTGAACCTGCGCATCGGCGAGGGAGAGTGCATCGCGGTGGTCGGACGCAACGGCAGCGGCAAAAGCACGCTGCTCCGCGCCTTGGGCGGGCTTGCGATCGCACCGGTTACGGGCGGGAAGCTTATGAGGGAGCAGGACGAGGAGTTGCTCGTCCGCATGGTGTTTCAAAATCCCGACGCGCAGCTCGTCGGGGAAACCGTATATGAGGATATCGGCTTCGGCCTGGAAAATAGAGCCGTTCCGCCGCCGCAGATGCCGGAGCGGGTGCGGTCGGCGCTCGCCGCAGTCGGACTGGATGTTCCGCCGGATCGGCCGGTAGAAAGCTTGTCCGGCGGGCAGAAGCAATTGCTGTGCATAGCGGCGGCGCTCGCGACTGGGGCGCAGGTGCTGCTGCTGGATGAGCCGACCTCGATGCTCGACCCGGAAGCAAAGCGGGACGTGCTGCGCGTCATGAGGAAGCTGCATCAGGAAGGCGCCACGATCGTTTGGACGACGCAGGCGATGGACGAGATCGGCGCAGCCGGGAGGGTTATCGCCCTGCAAGACGGGAGTGTGGCGTTCGACGGGACGCCGGAGCGATTCCTTTACGGCAGCGAGGGCGACACAGCCGGGTCAGAGGAGGCATGCCCGTGCCTGAAGGTCGGTCTGCGGCTGCCCTATGCCGTACAGGTCGCGCAGCGGCTGCTTCGCTCCGGCATAATGCTTTCCGCGAGGCCGGTAGATAACGGCGGGCTGCTGAAGGCGGTGACGGACAAGTGGCGATAAAAGCGGAACGAGTGAGCGTGCGGGTTGGCGGCGCGTCCCGGCCGCTGCTGAGCGACGTGAGCTGCACGCTGGAAAGCGGGCAAGTGACGCTGCTGATCGGCCGCAACGGAGCGGGGAAGACGACGCTTCTCGATGTGCTGGGCGGACTCGCAACGTTTGAGGGGAGCATCACGGTAGACGGACTGCCGCTTATGACGGAAAAGAGAGGGGTAGCGTCCGGACTTGAGCGTACCGGACAGCTGTTCCAATACCCGGAGGCGCAGCTGTTCGCCCGCAGCGTCAGGGGAGAATTCGATTATTCCCTGCGTTATTTGAAGCTGCCCGGAGCGGAGGCGAAGCGCCGGACGGAGGAGGCGATGCGCGAATTCGGCCTTGCCCCCGAACTGGCGGGGCAGTCTCCGCTGCTGCTGAGCGGCGGCGAGAAACGCCGCGTCGCGCTCGCTTCCACGGTGGCGCCAACGCCCGACTGGCTGCTGCTGGACGAACCGACGGCCGGGCTCGACCCGGAAGCGGCGGAGGAGCTGCTCGCCAGCCTGCTGCGGCGTAAAGCGTCGGGCGTCGGTCTCGTCGTGGCGACGCATGACCTAGACCTGCTGCTGCCGATCGCCGATCGGGTGATTGCGCTACGAGGCGGCCGCATCGCCTTCGATCGGCCTGCCGCGGAGCTAGCCGCCCAGCCGGAGCTGTGGGCGCATGCGCAGCTTGGCAAGCCGCTGTGCGTGGAGCTGACGGAGCTGCTGCGGGAGTCGGGCGAGTCGGCTCCGGCCGCGTTTTGGACGCCAGCGGAGGCGGCAGACGCATGGGCAGCGCAGCTTGGGCGGCGGGAGGCGGAAGGAGCCGCTCCGTCCGCAGACAGCTCGCCACAGCCGCCCGAAGCGGCCGTCACGGCGGTGCCGGAGCCGCTGTTAGCCGGGAACGCTGGCCCTTCGGGGAGCGATGACGCTGCCGGAGCGAACCCGTCGATCCGCTCGCTGGACCCGCGCTCCAAGTGGCTGTTTTATATGATCTTTTCCATCGGGATATTCGTGCAGCGCGATTGGTTCGGTCTCGGTATTGGCTTCGTGCTGACGGCTGCGCTCGTTATCGCATGCCGAGTTCCGATACGCAGCCTGACGCCGTTTGTGCGTCCGCTGCTCGGAATAACGGCGATATCGGCCGTTGTCTCGGGAATCGGCATGGGCGGCAAGCCGGGCGAAGCGGCAGGGCTGACGATCCCGTTCGGGAATGTGGAGTTAACGTTCTCTATAGTGTCTGCACTAGCCACCACGCTGGAATTTATGAAAATTTTGTGCGTTTTGGTCGGCGGCATCCTGCTGTCCGCCACAACGACCCCGCTTGAAATGAAGCGGGGGATCGAGAAGCTGCTTATGCCTCTCGTGCTGATCCGCTTTCCGGCCGAGGCGCTGTCGCTGGCCGCCTCGCTGCTGCTGCGCTTCGTCCCGGTGCTGCGCAAGGAGGCGGGCCGGTTCGGCCGCATCGCCAAATCGCGCGGCAAACGGGTGCGCCGCAGCGGGAAGATGCGCCTGCGCGATCTGCCCGCGATGTTCGTGCCGCTGCTGCTGTCGCTGCTGCAGCTCGCGTCCGACCTTACGCTGGCGCTTGAGGCACGCGGCTACACCCGGACGGGGCTGCGCCGTACGTCGGCCGTTACGCTGCGCTTGACGCGCCGCGACGGCGCAACCTTTGCCGCATCGGCGGCGCTGCTGGCCGTTATGCTCGCGCTTCCGCGGCTGATCTAGACGGGCCGTTACGCCGCCGTTACATCGCCGCTTGCAGCTTGAGACCGGCGTCTGATGCGGACGGACATGAGCGCGGCCGCCATGCAGACGAAGCCTGCTATCATAAACGCGACGTCATAGCTGCCGAGCGACTCGCGCAGCAGGCCGGCTCCGAAGGCGGCCGCAGCCGCTCCAAGCTGATGCGCGGCGACAATCCAGCCGAAGACCATGCCGGCCTGAGCAGCGCCGAATCGGTCGGAGGCGATTTTGACGGTCGGAGGCACGGTGGCGATCCAGTCGAGACCGTAGAAGACGGAAAATAACGTCAGCTCCGTGTACCCCATATCGAGCGCCGCCGGCAGGAAGAGGAGCGACAAGCCGCGCAGGCTGTAATACCAGAACAGCAGCCAGCGGCTGTCGAACCGGTCGGACAGCCAGCCTGACAGCGTCGTCCCGACTAGGTCGAACACGCCCATGAAGGCGAGTATGCCCGCCGCCGTTACTTCGGGAATGCCGAAATCGCCGCAGGCGGCGATCAGATGGGTGCCGATCAAGCCGTTCGTCGTGAAGCCGCATATGAAAAAGCTGCCGGCCAGCAGCCAGAACGTCCCGCTTCTCAAAACCGAACGCAGGGCGAGAAGAGGCTGAACGAACAAGCTGCCGCGAAAAGGAACCGGCCGAACGAGCTCGTCGGAGCCGTACGGCGGGAGTCCCAACTCAGCGGGATGGCCCCGCATCCACTTGACGGACACCACGATCATAACGATCAGAGCGGCCACGGCGGCCCACACCGCATAGCGCCAGCCGGCGTCTGAGGCAAGCTTGGCGAGCAGCGGAAGGAACAGCAGCTGGCCCGTAGCGGCGCTCGCGGTTAAGATGCCGACGACGAGTCCTTTGCGCTTCGCGAACCAGCGGTTCGCCACGGTCACGCCCAGCACATTGGCCATGACCGAGGTGCCAAGGCCGATAACGACGCCCCACAGCAGGGTGAGCTGCCAAAGCGAGGTCATCGCCGCAGACAGTGACAAGCCGGTAGCGAGCAAGGCGAGCGCCGTCACCATCATTTTGCGGACACCAAACTTTTCGAGAGATGCAGCTGCAAAGGGCCCCATCAGGCCGTACAGTACAAGATTGATCGAGACGGCGGCGGATATGCCCGACCGTTCCCAGCCGAATTCCTGTTCCAGCGGAAGCATCAGCACGCCGGGCAGCGAACGGATGCCGGCGGCCACGAGCAGCGACGCGAACGTAACGGCGGCGACAATCCAGCCATAGTGCAGCTTGCCGCTACCCGGAACTTCGTCGGATTTTATGCGTTTCATTGCCTGGTCCCCCTCGAGAAGAAATGTAATAAAAAAAACTACAGTTATAAGCGCGGCGGTGGCGTCATATGATCGAAACCTCCTAAAACACCGCATTGCCCAATCGCTGGGACAAGCCAAATTGCGTTGCGTGCTTATCCTTTAGCCTGTTGCTGTACGATGTCCAGCACATCCGCAATCGTATATCCGCCGAAGTAACGCTCCATCTGCTGCTCGGCTCCCGTAAAGATGGAGTCCATCGAGCTTTCGATATGCGCGCCTATCAAGCATTGCGGATTCGGGTTCGGCCACTTCGGCTTGATCGACCCTTCCGCCGTCAGGCGGTACAATTCGTCCAGCGTCACACCCTCGGGACTTCGAATGAGCTCGAATCCGCCCTTGGCCCCTTCCTTCGAACGAATGTATCCGTGCTTCCGCAGCAGGCTGAGCACCTTGCGAACCCGTACAGGGTGGACGGATACGCTCGTTGCGATATGGTCGCTCGTCGCCAGCCGCTCCTCCACATGGGCGAGAAATGTGAGACTGTGGACGGCTATGATGAAATCGCTGTTCAATCCGCCTCCCCCTTCCCTTTGCGCTTTTCTGAAATATATTTTATTACAGTTATAATGTCAAGATCAATTTTATGTACCTGCAACTGTTCAATTATAGGAAAGAATTGCTTGATCCTTGTGGGGTAAAATGGGGGCACGCCGCTACACGCCTAAGGCGGATGGCGGCCAAGATGCTGCCGGATTACGGTGCAAGGGGGATAAACAATGAAACGGATGCAACACAAATGGATCGTGCTGGGGATGTCGATGGCTGTGCTGCTGGCCGGATGCGGAGGCAAACAAACGGGAGCTGCCGACGAGGGCGAAAAGAAAGCGGCGGAAAACCGCGAGCCCGTGACGCTGAACTTTTTGTACAACGGCTATTCCAAGGAACTGCTCGAAGAACTGAAAGCGAAAGTAGAGAAACAATTGCCGCACATCAAGCTGAACGTTATGCTTGAAGGCAAGGGCAACATGCTCGAAGATGTAATCGGCGCGGGCGTATCCGTGGATGCGATAGCGAGGGCGGCGGGCGGGCTGCCCGGCACCTTGAAGGATCGTCTCGTAACGGACCTGACGCCGTACATGACGAAACAGAAATTCGACATCAACCGGTTTTCGCCAGGTGTGCTGGAAACAGTGCGGTCGTATTCCGACAAAGGCGAGTTTTTGCTCATGCCTTACGAGCTGAACAACTCGACCTTGTATTACAACAAAAGCCTGTTCGACAAATTCGGCGTTCCTTATCCGACCGACGACATGACATGGGACCAGGTATACGACCTGACCAAAAAAATGACGCGCGTCGAAGCCGGCATCAAGTACAAAGGCTTCAAGTTCAGCGCGCTGAACCTCGCCTTCCGGAACCAGATGGGGCTGCCGTTTATCGATCCGGTAACGGGAAAAACGCCGATCAATACGGAGCCGTGGAAAAAATGGGTGGAGTCGATGGTCCGTTTTTACGAAATTCCCGGGAACGAGCCATCGGCCGAAGATACGGCCAACTTCTTCACGAACCAGACGCTGGCTATGATGGCGGGTCCGAGTCCGCTCGACCTTCTGCCCGCCGCCGTGCAGAAGGGGCTCGACTGGGATGTCGTCACTTTGCCGCATTATGAAGGGATGAAGGGCGTTGGCTCTCAGATGAACGCTCCGTTTTATTCGATCATGCCGACGAGCAAGCATAAGGACGAAACGTTCGAGGTGCTCGCTTACATCGTCTCCGACGAGATTCAGGCAGCCAATGCGAGGAAAGGGCATGTGCCCGTGCTGAAGGACGAGAAAGTGCTGAACGATTTCGGCAAAGACCTCGATATTTTAAAAGGCAAAAACGTCAAGGCGTTCTACGCGGAGAAAATCGCCAAGCCGGTGCCGACGGTCATAAACGACGGCGGCATCCGCTCCAAACTGAGCTCGATTATCGATACGTTCGTCACCAGCCAGCAGGACCTGAATTCGATGCTGCGCAAAGCCGAGGAAGACGCGAACAAGCAAATCGAGGAGCAGAACAAAAAATAAAACGCCCCCCATCCCCGCCGAGCCACGATCGCAAACGATAGGCCGGCGGGGATGGGCGTTTTTCCGTCAGGAAATGACCCGCAGCCAGGCGCGGCCATACCTCCATTCGACCTCGACCGGGGATTGGAAAAAGTCGGATAAATAGGATCCGGTCAGCACGTCCTGGGTCGGGCCGGACTTGTACACCTCGCCGGAGCGAATCAGAAGCGCTTTCGTAAACGCAGGCGTTATTTCTTCGATATGGTGCGTCACGTAGAGCAGCGTCGGCGCATCGGGCTGCGAGACGAGCTCCTGAATGCTCGACAGCAACTGCTCGCGCGAGAAGACGTCGAGCCCGTTGCACGGCTCGTCCAGAATGAGCAGCTTCGGCGAAGCCATGAGCGCTCTGGCGATGAGCAGCTTCTGTTTCTCGCCCTGCGAGCACGAATGATAATGGCGGTCGTGCAGATGCCACACGCCGAGTTGCTTCATCAGCACCTCCACGCGTTCCATGTCCGCAGGCTCTGGCTTGTCGTACATGCCGATCGTCGCGTGTTTGCCGCTGAAAACGACATGCTGGGTTTTATCGTTCATATGCAGCTTTTCCTGCAGCGAAGAGCTGACCCAGCCGATCGACTTGCGCAGCTCGCGCAAATCTACGGTACCGTACAAATGCCCGAATACGCTGACTTCGCCTTCCGTCGGCCAGATGTAGCCGGTAATCATATTCAGCAGCGTCGTTTTGCCCGAGCCGTTCAGTCCGAGAATGGCCCAATGCTCGCCGGCGGCGACCTGCCAATCGATATGCTTCAGCAGCATTTTGTTGTCGCGTTTCCAGCTCACTTCGCGGACGTCTATGACGGAGCTCACGTTAGTCCACTTCCCATCTTTGTTTTTTACCCACGATTGTATCATATGGTGCGTGTGAAGGATCAACAATTTACCCGAAAAATGGGAAGCAAAAACCCCCGGGTCGGCATCGCTGCTCGAAAAGTCCGGGGGATTCCGCATCACAAACCGGGCGTATGCACTTATCGCTAGCCCCGGTCAGTTGCTGTTTTTGTATTTGCGCCAATCCATCTTGCTGTTCTCGAGCAGATGGCCAAAATCGTTATCAAGCCGTTTCTGCTCGACTTTACGCGCCTCTTCCTCGCGCTTCCGGGTTTCTTCCTTGCGCTGCGCTTCCGCGGCTTTCAGCTCGTCGCCGGCGGCCTTCAGCTTTTCGACGACAGCGGGGTTCAGCAAATCTTTGAGCGTAGCCGGTTTATCGGCAGCGGCCGGCGCGGCCTGGGAGAGCGGTTTTTTAGGTTTTGCCATAACGTTCACCTCGGATTTCTTTCTTACCATCATTATACCATAAACGGGCGGCGCAATCGGATGGGAGAGCCGTTTTACGGGAATACTGGAAGCGGGCGCCATTTTCTTTTTAACGGTCAAAGTGATAAAATAAAGCCAATAGCTGAAAGCGTTTGCGGCCTGTGGGGGGTCTGCGGCGGCTATCCGCCTCATTCGTCGAACGGAAAGGAATTTACGCATGGGGAAAAATAAGAAGAGATGGCTTCTCGCATCGGCTGCCGCAGCGACGGGAGCCGCCTGTTTCGCCGTCGTCGTCTGGTCGCCGTTTTCCGCGAAGCGGGAAAACGACGGGAAGCCGCCGGGAGAAAAGGAGAAAATCTCCATCGTCATCAGCAGTCTGGGGATATCGTTTCCGCCAGGGATGAACGAAAACAACAACCCGTATTTGGACTATATCGAGAAAAACACGAATCTGGATATCGGCGTATTCCTTCCTCCGATCGAGAGTTATGAAGAAAAGCTGAACATTATGATGACGTCCAGCAAGCTGCCGGATATGCTGCATACGGGCAATGAAGTATGGCTGGCCAGCTACGTCAGGCAGGGCAAGCTAAAGCCGCTGGACGAGGAGATTAACAAGTACGGCAGCGCCTTGAAGCAGAAGATTCCGAAAGAGGCGTGGGATCAAGTCACATATAACGGACACATCTATGCGATCCCGAGCTTGAACGAGGTAAAGGGCATCGAGCTAATGTACGTGCGGAAAGACTGGCTGGACCGGCTCGGCCTGAAGCCGCCGCGGACGCTTGATGAATACTACGAGGTTATACGCGCCTTCGCGACTCGCGATCCCGATGGCAACGGCAAAAACGATACGACCGGGCTGCTCGTTACGGAAAATTTGGGCCGGGCGGCCCCTTTTTTCGGCGCGTTCGGCACGCAGCTGAATCAGTGGCTGGAGCGGGACGGCCGGCTTGTGTATTCGAACGTTTTGCCGGAGACGAAGGAAGCGGTCGCCTTCTTGCACAAGTTATACGAGGAGAAGCTGATCGAGCCCGATTTTCCGCTCAACCGGATTCAGAATTTGTACTATGATAAAATCGTATCGGGGACGGTCGGACTGTTCTCGGCCACCTGGTACGATACGCGCGGGCCGATCGCGCAAAATAAAAGCCGCGATCCGAGGGCGTTGTGGATTCCGCTCGAATATCCGACCGGACCGGGCGGGGCCAAAGGCGTTTATTCGACCAATCCGGTGCGCGGCTACAACGTCGTTCCCGAGAGCAGTCCGAACGCGGCCAGCGTCGTCAAAATGCTCAATTTCATCGCCGGAGAAGGCCACCGCAATTTGAAGCTCGGCTTCGAGAACGAAGTGTGGAGCTTGCAAAACGGGAAGATGGTGACCGACTTCGAAAAGCATAACCTGAGCTTGTACCGGGGCATGTACTCCTCGCTCGCCGACGTTGTCGATCCGGATATGGAGAAACGGCGTCTCGACTCGCTCGGCGAGTCGTTTAATCTGTACGACAACCAGAAGCGGATCGAAGCCAATCTCATACCGAATAAATTCGACGGTTTGCCTACGCCGTCCATGGCGACGTATATGTCCAAGCTGACGGCGTCGATGCAAGAAACGTTCATCAAGATGATCGTCGGGGTGACCCCGCTGGACGAATTCGATGCTTATGTGGAGCGCTGGAAGCGCGACGGCCTCGACGCCATCACCCGCGAAGTGAACGAATGGTACCTTCGTCCGGCAAGTGACCGCCGGTAGGAGGGGGCCGCTTCTCCCATCTGAACCGAATTCTGAACCGAAACGGGGGTTTTGACGATTGCGCTGTTTCGCTGGATCAACCGGATGTACCGTCAAAATATCCAGCTTCGGTTGACCGTTTATTTTTTATTTATTTTGCTGCCGCTCGTTGCAGTCAGTTTGTTTCTGGCGTTCCGCTCGCGGGATTTGCTCGTCGAGCAAACGACGGAGCGGACGAAGGCGGCGTTGTCCTCGTCGATGGATTATATCGATTTGACGCTGCAGAACGTTGAAGAAATATCGACCAGCATCGCGACGGACAGCAATATGCTCCGGCTGCTGGAAAATTCGGGACCCGGCTTGCCGCCGCAAGCGGTAATCAATTATTTGGAGCTGCAGAAACAGCTGTCGAGCGTGACCTCGATCAATCAGATGATCTCGCAAATAGCGGTCTACCATTCGATCTCGGGCGTAATGATCTCGACGGCGAGCGGGAGCAAGAGGATCACGAATCCGGCACAGCTGGCATGGCTGGAGCAGATGTCCCGTTTCAGCGGAAGCGGTATCGTTTATACGATGTCCTCCGAGCCCACGCCCGACGGTTTGACCTTTGGCAATCTGATCGGTACCGACGGGATCTCGATCGTCCGCGCGATGGATCTGAACAACCCGAACCGCCAGCCGAATCTGCTTACCGTTACGCTGAGCAAGGCGAAGCTGCTGAACCTGATTCATTCGCTGCTGCCGTCGGAGAACGCGCAAATTTATTTGATGACGAACAACCGCAAGATCATCACCGGCTCGGACAATATCGACGAGAAGCAGCTCGCCGCCAAACGGGCCGACGACAGCATGTTCACCGTCGAAGTCAATTCGAAGGTGTACAAATGGTCGCTGCTGCTCATGCAGCCGGAGAGCGAAGTGTACGCGAAGTCCAAGCAGATGGAGCTGTATACGTATGTCATCATCGCCATCAGCGTGCTGCTGGCGCTCTGGATTTCATGGGCGGTGTACAGCGGCATCGCTTCGCCGATGCAGAAGCTGCTGCAAGGGATGAAGCGGGCCGGACGCGGCAATTTCAACGTCAAGCTGGAGACGGATCGCGAGGACGAGTTCGGCTATTTGACCCAGTCGTTCAATCAGATGATCCAGAACCAGAAGCAGCTGATCGAGAACGGCTACGAGCAGCAGCTTCGGGTGGCGCTTACCGAGCTGAAGTTTTTGCAGACGCAGATCAATCCGCATTTTTTGTACAATACGCTCGATTCGATATACTGGGCGGCCAAAAACTACGAGGCGGACGAAATCAGCGAAATGGTGCTGAACTTGTCGCGCTTTTTCCGGCTTAGCCTGAGCAAAGGCAGCGACACGTTTACGGTCGAGGAAACGGTCTCGCACCTGCACTACTACGTGCGGGTTCAGCAGCTCCGGTTTCTGGACAAATTCGCCATCGCCTATGACATTCAAGAAGAGAGCAAAGCGATTCCGATCATGAAACTGCTGCTTCAGCCGCTCGTCGAAAACGCCATCCTGCATGGCCTGGAGCAGCGGGACCGCGGCGGGGAGCTGCGCGTGCAGATTCGTCTGGACGACGCGTATCTGCATATGACCGTGTCGGACAACGGCGTCGGCATGTCGGCGGAACGGATGCGTTATGTACAGGACGAGCTGGCGCAAGTATTCGCTCCGGACAAGCCGATGCTGTCGCTCCCGCCATGGGAGGCTCCCAAAGATTTGTACGGCCTGAGAAATGTAGCATCGCGCATTCGTCTCGTCTACGGCAAGAGGTCGCGTATGGAGGTGGACAGCGTCGAAGGCGAAGGAACGAACGTTTCGGTATCGCTGCCGCTCGACAGGTGCAAGGAAACGTTTCAGCTTTCGCCGGAGAGGGCGGATACCGATCAACAGGAAGAGGCGGGGGGAACAACATGAATCTGCTCATAGTGGAAGATGAAATCCGCTTGTGCAACAGTCTGGTCAACAACCTTCCGTGGGAGCAGCATGGCATCGAGATCGTGGGCATGGCTCATAACGGACTCGACGCGCTCGAGCTGATCGAACGGAAAAAGCCCGATCTGCTGCTGCTCGACGTGCAGATTCCGGGCGTGGACGGGCTTGCCGTCGCGCGCAAGGTGCGTGAGCAGGGAATGATGACGAAAACGATTATTTTAAGCGGTCACGATAATTTTACGTATGCGCAAAAAGCGCTGGAGTTCGGCGTATCCAAATATTTGCTCAAGCCGGCCGGAGACGAGGAAATATTACAGGCGGTGCTGGACGCGGCCGGGCAGCTGCGCCGCGAGCTGGAGCAGAAGCACAGCCAGGACGCGCTTCAAGAGAAATGGAAGCACAATTTGCCGCATTTGCAAAATAACTTTTTCGTCAACTGGCTGAACGGGAAGTTCGTCGAATGGGAGGTAACCCGCCGCAGCCAGGACGTGCAGCTGGAGCTGGAACGGGAGGCCCGTTATGCGGTCGTCGCCATCGACATCGATCCGGTGCCGGAGGAAGAGACGCGGTTTCAGCAGCAGGATATGCCCTTGCTGCAATTCGCGCTCGGCGGCATCGCCAAGGAGGTGCTGCCGGACTTCTGGGTATGCTCCGACCCCGGCGGACCGACTGCGCTTATATACAAAGTGCCTTCGGACAAGGAAGCGGACGCGGTCATGCTGCAGATCAATACGGATGTAGCCCGGCTGCTGTCGACCGTGAAGGAATGTTTGAAGCTAACGGCGAGCGGCGGCATTTGCCGGACGACGGGAAGCCGCGATGAGGTACCGGAGCTGTACAGGCAAGCCGTGCGCGCGCTCCAGAACCGGATTGTCTACGGAGGCAACATCGCCATTCCGTTCCGGGAAGAGCCCGGCAACCGGCCGATGCTGCCGACCGATCCGAATATGGAGAAGTCGCTTGAGATCGCCTTGCAGACCGGCGACGAGAACAAGGCGACGGAGGCGCTGGAGGCGCTGTGGTCTTTCAGCGGGATTACGGATGCCGTATCGGTGGATGACGTGCAGGAGAACGTTCTGTATTTCAGCGCGCTGCTGATCCGGATCATGCAGCAGCAAGGCTGGCCGTTCAAGGAGCTGGCCGGGGACGACTTCGTGCATTTCCTGAGCCCGCAATCGCTTGGCCACAAGGAGCAGGTTCACGCGCTGCTGCTGCGAGTCGTGCGCAGGGCCGCCGGGTATGTGCAGAAGCAGCGCATGTCCGTCAGCCACCAGATCGTGAAGCAGCTGCTCGGCATCGTGGAAGAGGAGATGGATCAAGATATTTCGCTGCATCAGGTAGCCGACCGGCTGTTCGTCAATTCCTCGTACCTGAGCCGTCTGTTCAAGCAGGAGACGGGCAAGTCGTTCTCCGCGTACGTCATCGAACGCAAGATGGAGCGCGCCAAGACGGCGCTGCTCGACGGCGCGAAGATCAGCGAGGCGGCGGCGATGGTCGGTTATCACGACGGCAGCTACTTTACGCGCGTATTCCGCAAATATTGGGGCGTTACGCCGGGCGAGGTCAGGCCGTAGGACCGTCCCGCCCGGCGGTTCGAAATGGGATTACGCTCCCAGTGCAGGGGAGCGGTTATTCCTGAATCGTTCTTCGGTACACGGTAAACAGGGAGCCGTATTTTTGCTGCAAAACGGGAATGCGATCGACCAGAAACCAGTACATTTCCGTGCGATTTTGATTGGAAGGCCTCAGCGTTTCCTGCACCGCTCCGTTATAGACGACATCGAACACGATCATGGTACATGCGCCTCCCCGTTTTAGTCTTATCTCCATTGTATCACACCTCGGTTAACCCGGTATTATTGGGATGTTTTTGGAATGTAAAGCCCGGAGCAGGCGGCCGGGTTTCTTCGGCGTTCCTCCGCCTGTCGGAGCTGCTTGCGCCCCCGTAAGAGCAGACGCAGCAACGTTGTCACGAAAGTACCAAAACACGTAAAAGTAGTCCGGTACAGACGGGGACGCCATTTGCTATGCTTATAACAAGACATAATGAACGACGGAAGAGGCTCCCCTAAGCAGGCAGCTCCGATCGATCAGAAGGGGGACAAACAGATGAAGCCGGCAACGACCGAAGGCACCGGTCCCGCACCGAAAGCTCCGAAAACGTATATGCAAACGTTATGGTCGGATATACGCAAAGACTGGGATTTATATTTGGCGCTTCTTCCCGGTATCGCATTCATATTGCTATTCAAGTACACGCCGATGTACGGCATTGTGATCGCCTTCCAAGACTTCAACATTTTCGACCGGGCCGCAAGTACGTGGGTCGGATGGACGCATTTCGAGAAGCTGTTTTCGAACGATAGCTTTTTGCATGTGTTCCAGAATACCCTCATTATTTCCTTGTACAAAATTGTCTTTTTGTTTCCGCTCCCGATCATTATCGCCATCATGCTGAACGAGCTGAAACATATGCTGTTCAAGCGCGGCGTCCAAACCGTCATTTACTTGCCTCACTTCCTGTCGTGGGTTATCGTCAGCGGCCTGTTTATCGACCTGCTGTCCACGAACGGCGGTTTGGTGAACAAAATCATCGTCTCCCTCGGAGGCGAGCCGATCCGCTTTTTCCTCGATAGCGAAATTTTCCGCTCGGTGCTCATCTTTACCGCCGGCTGGAAAGAAACCGGCTGGAGCACGATCGTTTACTTGGCGGCGCTCACGAGCATCGATCCGCAGCTGTACGAAGCGGCTCGAATCGACGGCGCAGGCAAGTGGAAGCAAACGGTGCATGTTACGCTTCCGGGACTGATTCCGATCATCCTGCTCATGTTTATTTTGCGTCTCGGTCATGTTCTCGAAGCCGGTACGGAGCAAATTCTCGTCATGTACAACCCGGGCGTTTACAACGTCTCCGACGTTATCGGCACGTATGTGTACCGGATCGGTCTCGGCAATCAGGACTACAGCTTCTCGACGGCCGTCGGCCTGTTCGATTCGGTCGTAGGGTTTATCCTGATCATGTCTGGCAATTACTTAAGCCGCAAATTCCTCAAGCAGGGGATCTGGTAATGGCAACAAGGAAGGGGGATCTGCCATGAGTGCTGAAAGTACCGCCCACGGCGCTGGAAAAGTAAAGTCTCGCCGCATTAAAACGTCCATAGGGGAAAAAGTATTTGTTGTATTCAATCACTTCTTTTTCGTCCTGCTAGGACTGACAACCATATTTCCGTTCATCAACCTGATCGCCAAATCGTTCAGCAGCGAGGCGGCGGTAGTCTCCGGCATCGTGTCGCTGTGGCCGGTCGATTTTCAGATCGGGACGTATAAATACGTCGTACAAAATTCGATGTTTCTTAACGCGTTTAAAGTATCGCTTACGGTTACCGTTGTCGGCACGCTGCTGGCGCTGACCATGACGACTTTGGCCGCCTACCCGCTATCGAAGCCGCGCCTGCGCGGACGCAAGTTTTTTATTCTGATGTACATTTTCACGATGCTGTTCAGCGGGGGGCTCATTCCGACCTACCTGCTCATGCAGCAGCTTCACCTGATCGACAAGCTGCCGGTGCTGTTCTTGCCGGCGATGGTGAGCGTGTACAACATGCTCATTATTAAAAACTATTTCGAAAGCTTGCCGGATTCGCTCGAGGAATCGGCCAAGCTCGACGGCGCGGGCAACCTGACGATTTTGTGGCGGATCATGCTGCCGCTCTCGATGCCGGTGCTGGCGACGATCGCCTTGTTCTTCGCGGTGCAGTTCTGGAACGATTACTTTGCTTCGCTCATCTATATCAACTCGGCGCATCTGAAGCCACTGCAGCTGTATTTGAAAGAACTGTTCGTCTCGTCCAGCGACGCCTTCTTGCGAACAGGGCAGGACATCAATATCGATGCGGCGATGAATACGTCCCCACAGGCGATTCAGGCGGCTTCGATCATTCTGGCTACACTGCCGATTTTGGTCGTATATCCGTTCTTGCAAAAATATTTCGTGAAGGGCGTTCTCGTCGGCTCCGTGAAGGGCTGATCCGAGAGACTTGCCCGGTCTGAAAGGTGGTGGTGCGGAAAAACGAATGGTACGCGCTTCGCAAACACCGATTATGAGGAACAATCCACACGCTTCAACGATCTGCACAGTTCAAAGGGAGGTTCAACTATGTTAAAGAAAACATTGTCGGCCGTATCGGTCGCTACGCTGGCACTCGCGGTAGCTGCTTGCGGCAACGGCGGCGATACGAAAAAATCGGGAAGCCAGGCTCCGGCGGATACAGGCAAGCAGGTTGACGCGAACAAGCCGAAACCGGAACTCAAAGCACTCATGCAGTACGGCCGTTTCGACCCGAACGCGGAATTTACGGCCAAATTTTTGAACGAGAAGACCGGCTACAAAGTAACGTACGACATGCTGCCGGTTGAAAACGCCGACGAGAAGCTGAACCTGCTCATGGCGAACAAAGAGCCGTACTCGTTCATGATTTTGGGCGCTTCCCAGTATGCCAAACTGGCTGCCGCCGGCGCGCTTGAGCCGATCGACGATCTGGTGAAGCAATACGGCACGAACCTGAAAAGCGTCATCAGCGAAAAGTCGTGGAACGGCGCGAAGCTGAACGGCAAAACGTACGGAATTCCGCAAACCGGCTCCGGCGTAGTCGTGAACCTCGGTCTGTTCGTCCGCCAAGACTGGATGGATGAGCTCGGTCTGAAAAACCCGACGACTCGCGACGAGTTCTACAACGTTCTGAAAACGATTAAAGAGAAAAAGAACGTTATCCCGCTTACCGGTGGCAAAAGCCCGATGGTCGAACAAATCGCTACGACGTTCGGCCTGACGACGAGCTGGACGGAAACGAACGGAAAAATTACGCATATGGTCGAAAGTCCGGCCATGAAAGACTACTTGACGTTCATGAAGAAGCTGTATGACGAGAAGCTCATCGATGCCGAATGGTCCATCAACCAAGGCAACAAGGTCATCGAGAACTTCACGAGCGGCAAAGCGGCCATGATGGCAAACGGGTATTACAATGCGCCATCGATCAGCTCGGCCTTGCTGAAAAACTTCCCGAACGGCAAAATCAGCATTTTGCCGCTCATCAAAGACAACAACGGCAAAACCGCCGCTGTAGGCACAGCCGGCATCAGCTATTATGCAGCCATTCCGAAATGGGCCGAAAATAAAGAAGAAATTATTAAGTATCTGGATCTGAAGCTGGACAAAGAAATCCACAAAGGCGCCACGATCGGCCAAGAAGGCGTCCATCACAAAGTGGAAAACGGCAACTATGTACCGATCCTGCCTAAGTTCAATGACGATCTGAACAACGGCAGCGGCTTCCTGACCGGCGTTGACGAGAAAAACTATCCGATCTACTGGCAAGCTCGCGTTCGTAAAGATCCTATCTTGACCGACGCGTACAACAAAATTCAAGAGAACGCCAAAGGCAGCACCATCGTCGATCCGCTCGCTTTCGCGCCTCCGATCGATGCCGTCGCCAAAAACGCGATCAAGCTGAACAAGCTGATGGAAGACACGTTCATCAAATATTTGACCGGCGCAGAGCCGATCAGCAACTACGACAAGTTCCTTGCCGCTTGGAAAGCGGACGGCGGAGACGAAATGATCAAAGCCGCCAACGAATGGTACGCTTCCTCGAAAAAATAATCGTTTCTTGACGCCGCTTGAAGCCGGCGACAGATAGGACCGTCAACCGTGGGACTGCTAGCACCCGGGGGGCGGTCCCTTTTTCGCGTTGTGCGCGCCTTAGACGGGTTCGGGAAGTTGCGGTTGTACGCGTTTTCATTACGCGTTAATATAAGGATACAAACGCATACCGATTTGGCGGAGGGGATAGTATGCCGAAGGCGAAGTTCCGCATCAATTCGAAAAGTGTCCTGGTTACGTGGCTCCTTTCGTATGCCGTTGTCCTCTTGTTCCCCATCCTCATCAGCATTATCGTTTACGTCCAATCGAGCAGCATGCTCGAGAACGAAATCCATGAAGCGAACGGCTCCATGCTGGAGCAGTTCCGCAGCGTGATGGACGGCGAATTTGCCGACATGAAGCGGCTCAGCTTCGAGCTGGGCTGGAACCTCAAAGTCAGACAGCTGCTGTACTCCAACAAATACTTAAATTATCCCCAGGATCTGATCTACGACCTTTACCAAATAACGCAGGATTTGAACGTATACAAAACCTCCTTCCCGCAAATCGACCTGTTCTACATTTATTTGGCCAATCAAAAGCTGCTGCTGCTGCCGAATCTGTACCGGGATTCCGCATTCGGCTATAAGCTGCTGCATGATAATAAAGCGCTTCCCTTCGAGAGCTGGAAATCGCTCGTCGAGAGCGGTTCGTCGCCGGGTTTTATTCCGTCCGTCCGGGTTACCGAGGACGGGGTGCCGAAGAAAACAGTCGCTTACGTGGCCGCCCATCCCGGCGATAACGGCCAGCCGGTCGGCACGAATGTGATCATGATCGACCAATCCCGCATTCTCGGCGCGTTCGGTAGCATGGAGCTGTTCAACAAGGGGCATATTGCGATTTATAACGAAAGGGGCGAGCTGCTCGTTTCGAGTTTGGGCGAATCGATGCTTAACGGGCTGCCCATATCCCGCGCGTCGGGCGAGCAAGCCGCTTTTTGGCAGGACGGAGACAGGCGTTATGAGGTGTCCGCCATCGAATCGGCCGAGACGAAGCTGAAATACGTTACGCTCATACCGAGTGGCATCTTCTGGGAGAAGGCGCAGCGAGTGCGCGCTTTCACTTATTTGAGCATTGCCGTCAGCTTGCTCGGCGGAGGTATTCTAACTTACTTTTTTGCCCGCCGCCATTACAATCCTCTCCGCTCCATTGTGCAGTCGCTGGACGTCCGGCCTGCGGAGTCGAAGGGAAGCGGCCGCGGCTACAACGAATTTCGCTTCATCCAGGAGGCGCTCGTCAGCACGCTGGACGAAATGGACCGGCTGAGAAGAAGCGTCAAGCAGCAGCATTCGATCGTCCGCGCCCATTTTATCGCCAAGCTGCTGCGAGGCCGAACCGATTCGCACGTCCCGGTCAGCGAGTCGCTCGCGGCTTTCGATATGCGCTTCGAGACCGACGATTTTGCCGTGATGCTGCTGTGCGCCGACGAAAGCGAGCCGTTTCCGGACGGCGTTCCGGGCGAATATGCCGACAAGTTGAAGCTGCTCCATTTTATCGTGACGAATATAACCGAAGAACTGGTTTCCGTACGCCATCGCGGCTATGTCGCCGAGGTGGGCGGGGCGCTGGCGTGTCTGATCAATTTCGCCGAGCCGAATCCCGAAGAGCGGCAGCGGGAGCTGTACTGGATCGCTCGTGAAATTCGTACATTCCTGAATGCGAAATTCCATATTCGCCTGTCGGTGTCGTTCAGTTCGGTCCACCGGACGCTCCAGAGCCTCCCGCAAGCCTACAACGAGGCGCTGGACGCGATGGAATACAAGCTCGTCATGGGCGACAGCGATATTTTGTCCTACGAAGACATTCACAACACCGCTGCGACTGAGCCGGACGAAGGCTATTATTATCCGTTGCAAGCGGAACAGCAGCTGATCAATTTCGTCAAAGCCGGCGACGAGGCGGGGGCCGAGCCGCTGCTGCTCGACCTGATCGCGCGCAACTTCGAATCGAACACGCTGCCGGCCCCAGTCGCCAGATGTCTCGTATTCGATCTCGTCGGCACGCTGATGAAGGGCGTCAGCGAGGTGGGAGGAGGAGCCGCTCTGCAGCTGTTCCAGCGGGGGAAGCGGATCGAGAAGCTGGCGTCTTGCGAAACGGTCGCCGACATGCGGGCGCAGCTGACCGAGCTGCTGCAAGACGTATGCGACTATACAGGGGCGAAGCGGAAGCAGCATATGGAGGAATCCCGCAAGCTTGCCCTACAGGATTTGGCGGCGCGGGTATCGGCGTTCATCGCCGAGAGGTACGAGGACCCGAATCTGAACATTACGGTGATCGGCGAGCATTTCGACTTGAAGCCGGCTTATATATCGAAGCTGTATAAGGAGCAGATGGGCGAGGGGCTGCTCGACCGCATCAACCGCGAGCGCATCTCCCAGGCGAAGCGTTTCATCGGCAGCGGCAACAAAAGCGTATCCGATGTGGCCGGCCGCGTCGGCTTCCACGATGTCAATGCGTTCATCCGTATTTTCAAAAAACTGGAGGGCGTCACGCCCGGGACGTATCGGGAAAGCGTATTTCCCAAGGCGGAATAGCAGCGCGGTCTGGCGTCTGCATCCGCATATTTTGAAGATGCGATTGTACGTTTTGAAGATACCCGGAGGATGAATTAACGATCCGAATCGCAAAAATAGCGATATCCGAAATGAAAGCGGTGCCATACAGTAAAGGTACGAGAATGTTCTCGATGCATTCCGGCTTGACCGGGAGTACAAGGAGGTCTTGTTCGCAATGAGACAAAAACGATTCAAGCTCGTATCCGCTTTCGCGGCCACCGCCATGATGGGCGCTTTCGTCGCCGCCTGTTCGGGAGGCTCGGGAACCGGCAATTCTTCACCGGATGCCGGCAAGCCGGGAACACCGACAACGCCTAACAACAGTTCGTCTTCTGCAGGGGCGACGTATCCGATTAAGACGGATCAGACTTTGACGTATTGGGCGGAGCTGCCAGGCAACTTGACCGGGGTCAAGGCCGCTCACGGCGAAGTGCCGTTTTATCAGGAATGGCAGAAGAAGACGGGCATTCCGATCAAGTTTACGACTGCTCCGGTCAATCAGGCGAAGGAAACGCTGAACGTCATGCTGGCGTCCGGCAACCTGCCGGACATGATCGAGTACAATTTCGTCTCCTTCCCCGGCGGGCCGGAGAAAGCGATCAAGGACGGCTATATTTTGAAGCTGAACGATGTGATCGACAAGTACGCTCCGAACTTGAAAAAGTATTTGAAGGAACATCCCGAAGTCGACAAAATGATCAAAACCGACAACGGCAGCTATTACGTCTTCCCGTTCATCCGCGGCGACGATAGCCTGATGGTGTTCCAGGGGCCTATCGTCCGCAAAGACTGGCTGGATGAGCTGGGCTTGCCGGTTCCGACGACGATCGACGAATGGACGACGATGCTCAGGGCATTCAAAGACAAAAAAGGCGCCGCCGCCCCGTTCTCCGTCGTCAGCAAACCGAGGGTATTAAACGAGTTTAATGCCGGCGCCTTCGCTGGAGCTTTCGGCGTCACCCGCGCCTTCTATTTGGAGAACGGCCAGATCAAGTTCGGACCGGCGGAAAAAGGCTTCAAAGACTTCCTCGCCCTGTTCCGCAGCTGGTACGCGGAAGGGCTGCTCGATAAAAACATCGCCAACATCGATACGAAGGCGCTTGACGCGAATATCTCCTCCGGTGCGACGGGAGCAACGGTCGGCAACGCCGGCGGCGGCATCGGCAAATGGGCGCCGCTTATTACGGCCAAAGATCCGAAGGCGAAGCTCGTGGCAACCCCGTATCCGGTGCTGAAAAAAGGCGACACGCCGAAGTTCGGCCAGCGGGATCAGCCGTTTACGCAGGGCGGTATGGTCGCCATTACGGCCAAGTCGAAAAACGCCGAGCTCGCCGCCAAGCTGCTCGATTATGGCTACAGCGAAGCCGGGCATATGTTCTTTAACTTCGGAACGGAAGGCGTCAGCTACAAGATGGAGAACGGTTACCCGAAATATACCGATCTCATTATGAACAATCCGGATAAGCTTGCTCCGGCTCAAGCGATGTCGATGTATTTCCGCAGCAACTACAACGGTCCGTTCGTTCAGGATAAACGGTATATCGAGCAATATTTGGCGCTTCCCGAGCAGCGCGATGCCGTCGGCATCTGGCAGAAGACGGATATGGCGAAGCATCAGCTGCCGCCGATTACGCCGACACAGGAGGAAAGCTCGGAATACGCGAAAATTATGACCGACATTGACACGCTTGTCGACGAAATGACACTCAAGCTCATTCTCGGCACGGAGCCGATGGACAGCTTCGAGAAGTATGTGGATAAGATGAAATCGCTGAAGCTGGACCGGGCGATCGAGATTCAGAAGGCGGCGCTCGACCGTTACAACAAGCGGGGAAATTAGCGCTTTGAATAAGTGGGCAAAGAGATGGTGGCGGGGGAATTGGGGGACCTGGGGGACCTGGGTGAGCAAGCAGGCAAAGAGATGAAGCGGTGAAGACTGGGGACGGGACTATACGCTCCAGCCTCTCTTGGAATCGGGTTTCTTTGAATGGATTATAGGGTAGGAACCCGATTTCAAAGGAGGCCCGTAAACTTTCCGCCGTATAGTTCCCGCCCCCATCCGTAGTTCATAATCTCTTTGCGCTTGTTCACCGGATAACCAACTCGACCGGCACCGCCGGGAAGGGAAAGAAATTAGGCAAGGAAGACTGAAGGGAGGTCCGCTGATGGACAAGACGCTTCAAGCAGATCCCGCCAAAGCGGCCCCGCAATCGCAAACGTCCTGGAAGCGCCGATTCCTGAGAGATTTCGCGCTGAACAAATATTTGTACGTCATGATGATTCCGGTTCTTGCGTATTACGTCGTTTTTCATTACGCACCGATGTACGGGGCGACGATCGCTTTCAAGGACTACAGCCCGATGAAAGGCGTTATGGGCAGCGAATGGGTCGGTCTGACGCATTTTCGCGACTTTTTCGGCAGCTATTACTTCTGGCGCATTTTGAAAAATACGCTCGTCATCAGCCTGCTGACGCTGCTGTTTGGCTTCCCGGCCCCGATTATCCTTGCTCTGCTCATCAACGAGGTGCGGCGCCGCATGTTCAAGCGGTTCGTTCAGACGGTCACCTACATGCCCTATTTCATCTCGCTCGTCGTGATATGCGGCATGGTGAAGGAATTTACGAACAGCGGCGGGATCATCAATACGGCATTCACCTATTTCGGTTATGACGGGCTGGCGATGCTTCAGAAGCCGGAGCTGTTCCGCGGCATCTATGTGCTGTCGGAAATCTGGCAGCATGTCGGCTGGGAATCGATCATTTACATCGCAGCTCTTATGGGAATCGATCAGGAGCAGTATGAGGCAGCCCGGATCGACGGCGCCAGCCGGCTTAGGCAGATTTGGCATATTACGCTTCCGGGCATACTGCCGACGATTACGATTCTGTTCATCTTGCGAATGGGCAATATGCTGAACGTAGGCTTCGAGAAAATCATATTGCTGTACAATCCGGCGATCTACGATACGGCCGACGTGATCTCGTCGTTCGTGTACCGCAAAGGGCTGCTCGAATTCGTCTGGAGCTACAGCTCGGCGGTTGGCTTGTTCAACTCGGTATTTAATCTGCTTCTGCTCATCACCGCCAACTATATTAGCCGCAAAGTGAGCGAAAACAGCCTATGGTAGACGAAGGGGGAGGGGATGCGGGTGGTACGGAAGAGCGGAATGTCGGATCGTTTGCTCGATATCGTCGTATATGCCGCTTTGCTGGCGCTCGTTGTCGTGACGCTGTATCCGCTGCTGTACGTAGCCTTCGCTTCCGTCAGCGAGGCGGGCCGGCTGATCGATCATAAAGGATTGTTATGGGCGCCGCTTGGCTTCAATCTGGAGGCGTACCGGAGCGTCTTTCAAAACCCGGCCATTTTAACCGGTTACCGCAATACGCTGTTCATTCTGGTAGCCGGAGTTACGGTCAACCTGCTCATGACGTCGCTCGGAGCGTACGTGCTGTCGCGCCGCAACGTGATGTGGAACAAACTGTTCATGATGATTATTGTGCTTACGATGTTCGTCAGCGGCGGACTTATCCCGCTTTATCTCGTTGTGAAGGGCGTAGGCTTGATCGATTCGCTGTGGGCGACGATCATCCCGTTTTCGATCAACACATTTAATCTGATCATTATGCGGACCGCTTTTATGGCCGTGCCCGAAAGTTTGGAGGAATCGGCCAAGATGGACGGGGCCCATCATTTCACCATTTTGTTTCGAATCATCGTTCCGCTATCGATGCCGGTCATCGCCGTCATGATCCTGTACTACGCGGTGGAGAAATGGAACGGCTGGTTTTACGCCTCGATCTTCATCCAGGACCGGAACTTGTTCCCGCTGCAGCTTACGCTGCGCGAAATCCTGATCGCCAATTCAACCGACAGCATGGTGCAGGGCTCGGATGCGGGCGACCGGTTTCAGCTCGGGGAAACGATTAAATATGCGACGATTATGGTCGCTACGATCCCGATTTTGTGCGTGTATCCGTTCCTGCAAAAGTATTTCGTCAAAGGCGTCATGGTCGGCGCCCTGAAAGGATAGACCATGGCAGGAGCAGAAAGAAGAGCCGTTCCTTATCACCCGAGAGTGAGGAGGAGCGGCTCTTTTTTCAACGATCCTTATGCAGCGCCGAGAAGATTGTTCATGATGTTTCGGCTAGCTTTCTTCTAAACATTTCGACGACGGCGAATGGAATTCGATGTTTTTTGGTGATCTCGATACTTCTCACTTGCGGGTTTTCTTTTACTTCTTTTTGAATCAAAGCGATGATGTCTTCTTCTTTCAATGGGATCAGGCCCCTTCTTATCCTTATATCGTGATCGGTGTAATCGCGATGCCTTGAGGGAAAAATCCGACCGGGATCGGAGTGCCGATGACCGAGTTGGTGGCTACATCGATCACCGAGACGTTATTATCGAGGAGATTCGAGACATAAGCCCGACTCCCATCGGGCGTAATCGCTATCCCTAAAGGATTATCCCCAACGATAACCGCAAGAGGGAAGACCTGCAAATTGGTGGTCGTATCAAACATGGAGACCGTATCGGTGCCGGCATTTGTGACAAGAGCGAAATTCCCATCGGGCGTAATCGCTACCCCTTGAGGATTATCCAAGGTTGAAATCGTAGTAAGGATCGAGTTAGTGGCGATATCGATCACTGAGATTGTATCACTGTTCGCATTTGCGACATAAGCCCGAGCTCCGTTAGGCATAATGGCGATTCCTTGAGGCCCGTCCCCGACCGGAATCGGAAGACCGACGACCATGTTGGTGGCGGTATCGATCACCGAGACCGTGCCGCCGCCGGCATTGGTGACATAAGCCCGGCTTCCATCGGGTGTAATCGCTATCTCCGAGGGAGCATCCCCTACAATAATCGGAGCGCCGACGACCGAGTTGGTGGCGATGTCAATTACCGACACCGTATCATTACCGACATTTGCGACATAAGCCCGCGCCCCGTTAGGGGTAATGGCGATCCCTTGAGGAAGAAATCCAACCGGAATCGAAAGGCCGATGACCGAGTTGGTTGTCGTATTAATGACCGAGACTGAGCTATTGAGGAAATTTGTGACATAAGCCTTCGTCCCATCGGGCGTAATCGCTATCTTTGCAGGATTGTTGCCAACCGGGATCAAAGCGATGACCGTGTTGTTGGCGGTATTAATGACCGCAACCGTATCGTCGGCGGAGACGGCTACATAAGCAAACGGTCCGAAATCGATGGAACTGATCGTACAAATCGGAATAATGCGCGTTCCCAAGGTCCCGACCAGAATCATTTTTCCGTCGTCGACTCGGAAAACGCGCCCGAACAGACTATCGTCGCAGCAACCCGAGAGCGTAACCGAAATCAGTTTTCCTTGAAGCTGCTGCAGCGTCGTCCTCATATCTTGGAAGCAAGGGTCGGGCGACGGCGACGGCGTAGAGGACCCTTCGAATAATAAAAGCGCAACGTCATCGATCAGAACATCGGCGCTGCCGGCCAAAGCCGACTTGAAGACGGTCATCTGTCCTACGGCGGCGCCGGCTGGCGCAGGTGAAGCAATTGCAGTAATTTGGGTCCAATCGTTTTCCGCATTATCGGGAAGACGACCGGCAGGGATAAATATATTCAAACCAACTCCTAGGAAAGATAATGCCGCGGTGTAGTAGGAAACGGAAATCCCGATCGGAGGACTTGTTGCCGGACTAAGTTTTGCCAGAGCTACATTTGCTTGAAAGTTTTCTTCAGGGTTTACAGAGAAAAATTGGGAGACAAAAGCATTCACGGCTCCTCCCGTTAACCGCGCGCTAAAACTTCCGGAGTGACTGTGGGCAGCATCAATCGATGCGTTGCTTACAGTCCAATCGGCAAACGTCCCGGTTTCAAAACCCGGATTCTGAATTTTATTTGAAATAGTAATGGCCAAAACACTCCCTCCTTCCTAATCCTATACTATGTAAGTTTGCTATTTTTGAAAGGGATATGAGTCTCGCTTCGGAAGTTTTTATAAGTTAGGAGGACGTTCAAAAACGCTGCAACCATAAGTTGCAAAAAAAGACTAATGTACCTGCGGCGAATCAACGAATAGTTTCATGCCAATCGGCTGCCGTTGTGATAGGGTAGATAGAGTAAGGGACAAGCGAAAGGATGCGAAACGGATGATCGATGGGCGGCAGCTCGGGGGCAAAATAGCGGAATTGCGAAGAAGCAAGGGGATGACCCAGACGGAGCTGGCGGCGCAGCTGAATGTGACGCATCAGGCCGTGTCGAAGTGGGAGCGGGGCGAATCGCTGCCCGATCTGCCAACGTTCGCCCGGCTGTCCGTGCTGCTCGGCGTTCGGACCGATGAGCTGCTTGGGCTGGAGGCGTCTGAAAAAGGGGAGCATCAGTGCGATGCCGCGGGCAAGGAGAAGGTCGAATCGGCCGAATCGGAGACGGTCATTCCGCTTCCTGTAACACTGGAGGATCTCGACGCGGAAGAGTTATGGAGGGAAGTTACGGCGCATGCACGTAAGACGATATCGCTGCCAAGCTTCAACACGTGGATCAAAAATACTGAGGCTGTGATCGAGAACGGAGCGCTAGTCGTGTTTGGTGCTAGTCCGTTTCAACGAGATTGGCTGCGGGCCAGGTATCATAAGATGTTTGTGCAGCAACTGAAGCTTGTAACGGGATTGGATTGTATTCCGATCGAATACCGAAGTAGACAAACCGGTGCATCCGCAGGGTGGCAGGCTGGAAGCGAATAGCCAGCTCGCCTGCAGCCGTGAATTCCGCAAAATAAAAAGAAGCACGTATAAAACCATGCCCCATTAGCCCACCCTTAATGGAAGAAGGGAGGTGAACGGACATGGCCAAAGACGTACTTTGCGAAGTGAACTCCTGCAAATATTGGGCTAACGGCAACAAGTGCAACGCATCCTCGATTTATGTGGTCAGCCACCGCGGCGAACATGCGCGCAACTCGGAAGAAACCGACTGCAAAACGTTCGAATCGAAAATTTAATCGCTTTGATGAAAGAGGGGAGCTGCCATCTCCCCTCTTTCTCTTTTTATATTATGACCAATAATGATAATTATTATCACCGGAGTCATTCCATTTTATTTCAATCAAAAGCGGATTTCGATGCCTTTTTCCGCGGATTCGTAAATGCCGCAAAGAATTTTCATCATTTCTACGCCGTCTTCCACCGGGCTGAGCGTTTCGCGCTCGCCGAGGCAAACGCCGATAAAGTGGTCGATCTCGTCCTGAAACCCTTTGACGAAATCGAACGACAGGTTGTTGATTTGCGGCGTTACGTTCAGGATCGTATCGTATTTCTCCGTGACGATCGCCAGTTCCGGTTCTACCTCGAAGCCGCCTTTTTCCCCGAACAGCTTGACCGAGATTTCATCTTTCTTCGCATGCAGCGTAAAGCTGACGTCGACGAGCAGGGAAGCACCGTTCTCGAAGCGGATGACTGCGTTCGCGAGGTCCTCAACGTCGTTATGCTCGGCGTTGAAGTCGGCCGCTTTGTAGTAGGCCAGATTTTTCACGTTGGAGCGGTTGCCCAGCTTGCGATACGTATTGCCGCTGATGCTTTTCACCTTCGGACGGCCCATCAAATACCAGCAGAGATCGATCACGTGAACGCCCAGGTCGATGAGCGGTCCGCCGCCGGAGCGCTCGATATCGGAAAACCAGCCGCTCGGGTTGCCTAGTCTGCGGATGCACGTTGCTTTTGCGTAATAGATCTCGCCTACTTCGCCGTTATCGATATATTCCTTGACGATACGCGTGTTCGACGCGTACCGGCGTACGAAGCCGACTTGCAGCGTTTTGCCGCTTTTGCGCACCGCTTCTTCGACGGCATAAGCTTCCTCGACCGTTTTGCAGAGCGGCTTCTCGCACAGCACGTGCTTGCCTGCGTTCAGAGCGGCGATGCTGATCGGCGCGTGGCCGTTGTTCCACGTACATACGCTGATCGCGTCGATATTCGGGTCTTTCAGCAGCTCGTTGTAGTCGGTGTACACGTGCGGAATGTTGTATTTCTCCGCTTTGGCGCGTGCGCGCTCTTCATTCAGGTCGCAGATGGCGTACAGCTCGGCTTGCGGATTTTCCTTGTAGGAACGCAGATGGCTCTCGGAGATCGAGCCGGCGCCGACGACGGCGATTTTTACGATTTTGCTCACAGCTAACACCTCATTTTGGAGTTGTAATGGCATTCTTTCTTAAAATAGTACAGGTCACACCGGGCGAGTTACCGGCCAGGAAAGCTCGATGCCTTCGCGCGCAAGCAATTGCTGGAACTGCTCGAGCTCCGGCTTCGTGCCGCGCACGGCGCGCGGAGAAATGCCGCGTTCCAGACAGTAGGCGGCCAAATAACCGGCGGCTTCGCCAATGTTCCATTCGACCGGATGGAGCCGGTAGCAGCCGTTTGTAATGTGCGTTACGCCGAGGTTTTTGCAGGCCGGCAGCAAATTGTTCATGCGCACCGGAATGAGCGCCCCGAGCGGAATTTGGAACGGCAGCGACGAAATATCGATATAATGGCGGCCGGACGTGCTCGGATGCAGGTCGATCCGGTAGCAGCCAATTCCGACGGAGTCGTCAAACGTTTCGGCTTTGCCGTCGGGACGGCACGCGGTAGCCACATGCTGCTCAAGGACGGTAAATTCGGCTTTGATGCGGCGCGCTTCGCGAATGTACGGATACATCGCGAGACCGTCTTCGGTGCCGACGATGTCGGGACGCAGACGCAAGCCCGGATAGCCTTGTTTGCCGTCGGGACGCGGAGCTTCCGTTTGCAGCCAGTACAGCAGCGACAGGCTGAGCTGCCGAGCGCCCTCGAGATGCTTCGCGCGCTCTTCTTCGCTGACCTCGAATACCGGGCCGAGCCAGTAGTCGTTCTGCGGCCAGTTGACGAGCGTCGCATTGCCTGCGAACGTACCCGGCACGAAATGAGACTTCTCTACGATTTGCCGGTAATGGAACAGTGAATACCGGTCCGTTCCGGGGAACAGCTCGTACTGCACCGTTTCCAGCGTATGCGGACGAACGCCCGTCCAGCTGAGCAGCTTGTCCGGCCAGAAGTCGGCCTTGTAATCGCGCCAGAAGTCATACTGGGCCGGACGGTCGATCGTAAAGTCTTCGCCCTCGATGTAGTCCATCGCGAAGCAATGGGTGAAGCCCTGCATGTCGAGCGGGTCCGCTTCCCCTTCCAGCGCATGGGGCTCGCCGGTTTGCGCTTGCGATTCCGCGCCGGTCACATATTCGGTGCCGGTCATCGGCAGCATATCCCCGCATTCGGTTGCATCGAGGAAATAAGGCGCGGTCAGCGTAATGCGGTTGCCGGTGTCCCGGTTCAGCACGACGGCCGAGACGACGCGGTCGCCTTCGGTTTCCGCCGATTCGATGGCGTGGCGGGTCAATATGGTAAGCTTGCCGCTATGCACGAAGGGCGCCAGCATCTGAAGCAGCACGGCATGGGCGGTGCGGAACTCGTGGCACAGCCGGCTGACGCCGCCGCCGCCCGGGTTCAGCCGGTCATTGGCGCGGGCTTCCGGCGTAAGCGGGAAATGGTCGCGGTAATAGGCACGTACCCCGTTCCGGAACTGGCGGTAGCTGCGGGTGCTGCCGAACTGCTCGATCCAGGGATGCTCGTCGGGCGGAACGGCTTGGCTTGTGAGCTGGCCGCCGATCCAGTCGGTTTCCTCGGTCATAATAACGGAGCGTCCCATACGGGCTGCCGCCAGCGCTGCGGCGGTGCCTCCGGTGCCTCCTCCAATAATAACGATATCCGCGTGAAGATGACGATTCATCGGTTCGACTCCTTTTTTGCCGGTAATGTCATTTCCATGTCGATCTTCCGCCAAAGCGAATGGTACCCGCGATGGGAAAGGCATAGATAAGTTTATTGTATGAGAAACGAAGCGGCAATCCTATGCAATGCTATGACCTTTTTTGGTACTTTCGCCGTTTTTTTCGGCGGTGAAGAAGGGGATACCGTGGTGTGGCCAAGCAAAGGCGGCATTTTATTCCAAATTTGAGCTGATGCCAACTGTGGAGTGTCCTCATTCGGGAATGATGGGGCGATTTTCCGCCGGATCTGGCCGGCTGTCTGCGGATGCAGGTTTGAACCGAATCGTCGCTGCGATTGCGGTGCTTTTTTGGCGGATCGGACAATACATATATCGGTGTCGGTGTTCGGCATATTGCGAAAATTCATCTATACTGGGTTCATGAGCGGTTGGCGGGCCGGAAGTCCGGTTCGGTGCATGATTAGAGGAGGGAATGAGCGTGGAAGTATGCGGCATCGAACGTACGCGTCAGCTGCTTGTAGTCGAATCCCCGGACTACGTTTCGGTTCAAGCGCGGCTGACGATGTGGGAGAGGCAGGCGGAGACTGCCGATTGGCGATTGGCCGGAGACGTTCCGGCTGCGATCGGGCATAGCGGACTATCGCTGCTGAAACGGGAGGGAGACGGGAAAACGCCGGCCGGGCGTTTTCGGATGGGCACCGGCTTTGGCGCCGAGCCGAAGCCGGCCGGAGCGTGGCCGTATCGTCTCGCAAACGATCAGGATTATTGGGTGGATGATCCGCATTCGCCCGACTATAACCAATGGGTTCGTTTTGACGGCGATCCGGCCAAGCGCTGGTCATCGTTCGAGCGGCTGGCGATCCCGGTATATCGCAAAGCGGCGGTGATCCGGTACAACGAAGACCCTATCGTGCAAGGACGGGGGAGCGCTATTTTCTTTCATATATGGAGCTCCCCGTTCTCCGGCTCGGCCGGATGCGTGACGACCGCGGAAGAGCACGTGCTGCGCGTGCTGGAATGGATGACTCCGGGGGCGGAGCCGGTTATGGCGATCGGTACCCGTCAGGAGCTGGTGCGGCTCGCGCCGTTTGCCATTTCCTGAGCTGCTCGTTTATGGCGCCGTTCGCCTGAGCAAGATGCGCTCGTGGCTGGGGTAGGAGGAGGGGGGAGTGGCGGTAAGGGTGAGTGGTCGGGTCATTGTCACTATTCATCCTTTTCAGGTGATGGCTGCCTGCATTAGCGGAATTTATTTCCGTTAATGCATTATTTCCCGGGTATTTCCCGAAAATAAAGGAACTGTGTTCCGTTAAGAGCGCCCTATTCGGGCGAACGGCGCGACTTTATCGCAAATAACGGAATACAGTTCTTTTATTGCTAAATGTAGTTTGTTTTTCATGATGCTAACGGAAGTTTATTCCGTTAGTTTTTTTTCGTGCAGCCGCATTTGAAGGATCTGCGGTTCTGGACACGCTGCTTATATATGGAACAGGGGGGCATTCGGCTTTAGTCGGTATGACCGGATACGCTGCGATCCTGTAGCCGGTACGAGCAGGTCGGCCTCAACCAATTGGTACATCAACTCCCTTGCATGCCGATCGCTGATTTCGAGCTGTCGGCATACTTCCCCCGGCGAATCGGCCGTCCTGCATGAATGGCGAACCGGATAATTTCTCTTTGCTTAAGCGTCAACTTGGGGCTATTTCTTATGTCGTCCCCGAACCATTTCCCCAGAAGCTGCTGAATGAGCTGTTGGCAGCGGCGAGGTTTGTCCTGAATGTCGTCATAGGCGAAGCGGATGACTTTCCAGCCCTCGATGACGAGATGATTTTGCCGCCACAGCTGGTCCGCGAACTGCCAGCGGCTCGTATCCCGCAGATGAGGGCCGTAACCGTCCAACTCGAAGCAAACTTGAAACGGCTCACGAAGATAGGCAAAATCGAGAAAGCGCGTGCCGTCCTTGAAGTCATAAACCTCATATTCCGGGTGCAAATGGTCGAAATGGCCGACGGCCGGCCACCAGACGCTGCCGAGAAAAAGCTTCTCCGCATGGCCAAGTCCTTCTTGCAGCCTGCGCCCGCTTTCCCCCGATCGCTTCTCCTGATACCGCAGCAGAAAAGCGGTGTACGCAGTTTCGACCGTCAGCGGAATCAACTCCCTCTTTATGAAATAAAAAACACCGCATCGTCCCTAAGAGGGTCCGAGCGGTGTGTGCTTCACACGATTAACGTTTTGCTGTTGCAATGCACTCATCTTAATACAGAGAGTAGCCGTCCGCAAGAGGGAAGAGACAATTTATTAAAATTCCGGATTCCGCGACATGCGGATCATTTTCAGGACGTCAATCGGCTTGTCATTATGCTCGTTGAACAGCTGCCCTTTCTTGACGTGATCGATATAAAGGACACCGTCCAAATGGTCGATTTCATGCTGCAGGCAAACGGCGACATTGTCCGTTCCCTCCACGTACGTGACATTCCCCGCGCGATCCAGTGTCTTCACCTTGACGTACTGCGCGCGTTTCACAAAGCCGTAGACGCCGGGAATGGACAAGCAGCCTTCCGCTCCCGTCTGTTCGCCGGATCGCTCGACGATTACCGGATTAATAAGCTCGATCAGTCCGGTACCGTAATCGACGACCGCCACCCGTTTGGCGATGCCGATTTGCGGCGCAGCTAGTCCCGCCCGGTTTTCTCCCGAATGGATGGTATCCGCCAAATCGTTTAACAATTTGATCACGTTCGCCGTAACGGCGGGTACAGGCTTGCAAGACTGCCGCAAGACCGGATCTCCGATCTGACGGATCATACGCTCGGCCATCTGTTTTCACACTCCTTGATGTATGGTAATTCGAAAAGTCTCTTAATGGCAGCCCCCGCCCGCAGCTCGCTCGTTCACCCTAGCTCCCCCAAAAAGCGGTGAAGCAGCTGCTCGTTGCCTCCGACTAGCGTATATCGGTGTGTGTTGCGGTCGGGGTTCTCGAATACGCCTTCCTTGACCAGTACCTTGAATGTAACGTATACCGGCAGGCGCGGGGCGCGTTTGTACTCGCTTTTCTCCACGATCGTGTCGAGCTTGCCGCTTAGCACATCGGCCGTTTTCACATAACCGTTCGCCCGGATTTGTGCAAGAGCGGCAAGGGCCAGCTCTTTAAACAGCCAAACCGGAATAATATTCGAATAGGCCGTGCGTCCGCCTTCGGTTTGCACGCGGATTTTGTCCCCGATCTTCTCCCAGCGCGTGCGTGCGGTCACCGGCAATTGGTCGGTATCGTCTTCGGCAGCGGTGGGTTCGGAATCGTCCAGACCGTTCAAGCGATCCCATTCTTCCTTAAGCGCCATAATTTTGTGGGCAAACGTCCGGATTTGTTTGGCATAATCGGTCCGTTCCTGAATGCCCTGCCAATCGCGCCGTTTGGCGAGTTCCCCGATCTCGTCCGCGAGCTCCTCCTCGAAGGCGGCCATACCTTCGGACAATTCGTCAAGCGAAGAGCTTACCGCTGTAGGCTCCGGCATAAAATCATCTCCCGCATTCACTTTTGTGTTTTGATTATATAACTGTAACGATAAATAATCAATTATGTAATTGAAATTTGGTTACAAAAAACGTTTGCTTTTCGATATACGTTTGGTGCATAACCGCATATCAGCATTCGGCATTTCCGATGTCGCCCAACGGCCCATATACTGGAAACTGTAGGAGGCGAGCTTATGTGGCAAAAAATGATGATGAGAACCACGCGCGGCATATTCGAACTGTTTACCGCAGGGCAAGGCGACCCGGTTTGCGTGACACACTATTACAGCGCCTTTACGGAAAAAGGGAACACGTTCGCCGACCGGTTCGCAGCCGGCCGTCAAGTTTTTTTGGTCAATCTTAAGGGCTGCGGCCAGACGGACCGGGCGGCGGACGAGCACGATTTGAGTATGGAGGCGTCCGTCCACGATCTGGAGGCGATTCGGGAAGCGCTTGGGCTGCAAAGGTGGTCATTCGCGGGTCATTCGACGGGCGGTATGCTCGGGCTTCTATACGGAATCCTATATCCGGAGCGACTGATTAAGCTGGTCGTGGCAGGAGCGGCCGCTTCGTATGCGTATATGTCCGATCCGGACAGTATTTATTGCCGCGATCATCCGCAAAATGCTCGGCTCCGGCAGCTATTCGCCATTCTGCGCAGTCCGGAAACCAGTGCCGAAGCGAAAGGGGCCGCAGGCCGGGAGTGGGTGGAAATGTCGCTATACCGCCCGGACAAATGGGACGAATACTTTGCCAAGCCGAGCAGCGGAAAGGTTGTTCAGAGCAGGCTGGACTATTACAACCGTCACTTGTACGACTACGATATTCGCGAACGTTTGCCGGATATTCGCACGCCATCATTGATTTTATGCGGGAGGCACGATTCGCAATGCCCGGTTCGTTTCTCGGAAGAGCTGCACAGGCTTATTCCCGGTTCGGAGTTGACGGTATTCGAGGAAAGCAATCACTCCCCGCATACGGAGGAGCCCGACAAGTTCGTAGAGGTTATCGACCGGTTTTGGAGCGGGACTGGATTGGGGAAACGGTGAGTCATAGATAAAGTTGCTGCTGTATAAAAAAGGGCCTCGTCCTTCGCTGAACTGCGCCCCACCGGCGACATCTGTCGATGGGAGACGAAGTTCGAGCGAGGCCACGAGGCCCTCTCGCAAAAATCAGAATAACTGTCCATTAAAGCCGTCTGCGTCTGAACTTGGCGACAAACACACTGGCGAGCAGCAGCAGGACGAGCATCCCGGCAACCAGATACGCTTCCTTGAGATTGGCTTCCGTATTGACCTTCGACTGGTTTCCCATCCCGAACATACCGCCTGGTCCACCGCCCATGCCCCCTGGCGGCCCGCCCATGCCGCCTTGGCCAAACCCTCCGCCGCCGGGCCGCATCTGATCTTGACCACCGTTTTGGCCCTGCTGACCGTCGGGGGCCAGCTGCCCGTTCGGGACTTGCTGCCCGTTCGGGACTTGCTGCCCGTTGGGAGCCAGCTGCCCGTTCGGGACTTGCTGCCCGTTGGGAGCCTGCTGCCCGCTCGGGGCCTGCTGCCCGTTTTGGGCCTGCTGCCCGTTTTGGGCCTGCTGCCCGTTCGGGGCTTGCTGCCCGTTCGGAGCTTGCTGCCCGTTCGGCTGCTGCCCGTTCCCGCCTTCCGCGGCGGCGGTCCGGACGAAGCCGTTCTGCCCGGCCGGCGCTGCGATCGCCCCGGCTCCTGCGGGAGCGCCGCCGCCTCCTCCGCGTCCGCCTTGCCGGTTCCCGCCGAAGCCGCCTCCGTCACCCATGCCGCCGGGGCCGCCCATCCCGCTGCCGCTTCCGTTGCCGGAAGAGGGGAGCGTGCCGTCGAGCTGCTGCGCATAGTTGCTTACGCGGCTCGCATTGCCGGAAATCAGCTGCGTCAGCCCGCTTTTATACTGATCGTACGAGCTGAACGGCCGCGGGTCCTGCTCGACGTAACCGGAGATGAGCTCGTTCAACTGCTGCACGCGAGCCTCGAACCGGTCGTTCGATAAATAGTCTTCGATAGCGGTGCGAATCAGGCTGTGGTAAAGCTCCTTGTAAGCATCCACCTCAAGCAGTTTGGCGATTAACGGCCGCTCGGCGACCGCTCCCTGTGTCGGTTCGTCGATCAGCAGGGACGAATTGCCGAGGCCGCCGAACGCCATGTTGTAATCCCACGGCAGCACCGAGAACACGCCTTTATTTTCGTACAAATAGTAGTTCTGCTTGTTTGAGCCCAGATAGCTGTCCGTATTTTGCGTAACGACGTTCAGGGCTACGTATTTGAGCGCTTCCTCCACATCCAGTACCTTTTCGTAATCGGTGCCGTTATTCAGCTCATCCAGCATGCTCAGTAAAATGTCATCGTTTGAGCTCTTCGACTTCTGCACGAGGGCCGGATAAGAGTCTAGGTCATTATCTCTCCATATTAGGTCGCCGCCATTGCCGTTCATTTCGGCTTTGTACAGCGCTCCGTAAGAATTGCCGAAGTGGCGCTGAAGATAAGAATCCCCGATCTGCTCGACGGCCAAATAAAAGCCCCACAGCTCGCCGTTTACGTACACATTCACGTAGGAAACTCCCGGTGTGGGAAGTCCCATCTCGGCGGCCAGCTCATACGTCAAAAACTCGCGCATATACGTAGGGTCGCTGTAATTGTTGTTCAAGTTGATTTTGCTAATGCCGTAAAACGTTTGGTTCGTTAAATATTCATCGAAGGAAAGCTTGAAGCTATACCGGTCCGAGTCCGAATTCACGACGCTCCGCAGGCTGAGGTTGCCCTTCGCACGGATGCCGATATTATCGAAATGAACGCCGTTATAATCGACCGAAGCGGTTTTCATTTCCTCTGCGGAAGCATTGTCCAGCATATCCTGAAAATCTTGCGGATCGATGGTGACTTTTACATCGACCACCTTATCTTTCGGAAACACGTACTGCTGGATATAGGAAGCCTGTTCCGCCCCCGCCGAAGATTGCGCCGCGCTCGCCGTTCTGTCCTGCGTCCCGGAGAGCGACTTGCCCGTAAAACCGATCAGCAGCATTACGATGCAGAGGAACGACAAGAGCGGCAGAGCGGCCCTGGACTTTAACATCATCATCACCACCCGTGTTTAAGCTGTATAGTCGCCGCTGTAGCTGATGAGCACGGCGTTCCGGACGCCAGCCAGCTCGGAAATCCGGTTCACGAAGGAGCCTTCGCGGTCTTTCAGGCGAATTTCCATCGTCAGCTCGGTGTTGCCGTGCTTGACCGTTTTTTGTTTGACGTTGTAACGTTTGACGAGGCCGTTCAGCGTACGGTGCACTTCCTGCTCGCTATCGTCGCCGTCGCAGTTCACGACCAGCAGATAAGGAGTTTCCGCGGCCATGCTTTTAATAAACAGAACGAGCACGAGACCTACGACGATCGAACCAATAATAGCGAGCGTGTAAAAGCCCGCACCGGTCACAATGCCGGCTACCGCCGACCAGAACAGAAAGATCAGATCGGTCGGGTCCTTGATCGGCGTCCGGAAGCGGACGATCGACAGCGCGCCGACCATGCCGAGGGACAGGACAAGGTTGGAGTTAATGGCGATAATGACCACGGCGGTGACCATCGTCATGCCGATCAGCGAAACGTTAAAGCTTTTGGAATACAAAACGCCGCTAAAAATGCGTTTGTACAAAATGTAAATGAACAGTCCGATAAAAAAAGCTACGCCGAGCGTGATGAGTATTTTCCAAACGCTAATGTCCGAAGAGAAGTTTTCCAGTACGGACTTTTTGACGATATCCGAGAAATTCGTTGTCGTCGTATTGTTAACCGCATTAGTTTCCATATTAATAATCCTCCCAGCCGTTTTCTTTCAAAAATTTGCGGCAAATGACGTACTTGGAAGCCGACTGCCGAATGAGGCCTTCATGCTGAATCGCGGCCTTGATATATTCGGGAATATACTCGTCGAACTTAACCTCAAAAATGAACATGCCATTCTCGAGCGCCTGGACGGTTTCGAGCCGTTTGTTAAATAAATCCGTGGAATGAAGCCCGGTTCTCAAATCTTTGTCAAACGTGATTCGGACATTGCCGTTAGCGCATACGAACGGCTCGCGCACATAATCGACGATGACCTTCGGCCTCAGCAGCTGATGCATCGCCTGATCGTATACTTCCTTCAGCAGAGGCTTCTCCGGCACATTCAGCACCTCATAGTCACCCGCCATGATCGATTCGAACATGTCCCTCGTCAGCGGCTCCTTCAACTTGGCGATGTAGTCGTGCCGCTTGATCTTTTTCTCCAAGTGAATGACGCCATCCTCAAGGTTGTAGATCCGGATGCGGTATTTGGCCCGGTCCCGGATGCCGCCGAGCTTCTCGTGGAGCGCCGTGTTGCGGATATCGTCGAAGTACAGGCTGCGGATATGATAGTCGCCTGCCGGGCCCGCATGCTGATCGGTGTCCACAAGCTCCTGCAGCCGGTGCCGGATCAAATGATACTGATGATAATTGACGAAAAACTTCAGCTCGTTGCGAAATTTCAGCTTGGAAGGGCTGGGAGTCATCTCGCTCTCCTCCTCTATGATCATGTTTTTCGGATGTGTGCAAGGATCTCGGCTCTGCCGGTGTGCTGCTGAAACCCATTGTAGCGGCTAGAGCTGAATGTGCCCTGAACGCACGCTAAGAGGAAGCTGAATATTTACAATTTATTAATAAATGACGTTTGGAGAACATAGGGGTAAGGGATGCAAAATTGGATGAAAGCGATTTATTACGGTACAATGAGGAAGCAAAACGGCAAGTTTCGAGCAAGTCCCATACTCCTTGCAAGCCGTTCTTCGGCATAAACCGAGGAAGCGGCATCACGTATAGAGATAACGGATTAACACTTGGAAGGAAGGCGGAGGCATGGTGGAATTCGAATATTTGCTCCGGGTCATACTGGCCGGCATTTGCGGGGCACTAATCGGATACGAACGTAAAAGCCGCATGAAGGAAGCGGGGATACGGACTCATTTTGTCGTAGCCGTCGGAGCGGCGCTTATGGTCGTCATATCAAAATACGGATTTCGCGATCAGAGCGGCTGGGAGAGCTTGGCGTTCGATCCTTCGCGGATTGCCGCACAGGTTGTCAGCGGCGTCGGCTTTTTGGGCGCCGGGATGATTTTCATGCAGAAGCAGACGGTACGAGGCTTGACGACCGCGGCCGGCATATGGACGACGGCCGGTATCGGGATGGCAATCGGAGCGGGCTTGTACGAGGTCGGAGGCGGCGTGACCGTGCTTGTGCTGGTGGCACAGAAGCTGCTGCACGGCAAGATGATGAAGTGGTTGTCGGCCCCGAGGACGGATACGCTCACGATGCGGGTGGCCAGCGAGCCGGCTGCGCTGGACCGCATTTTGCAAGTGCTTAGCGAGAAAGACGTCTCGGTTCTGAGCTACCATGTCGAGCAAGCGGCGGACGACCATGCCGTGCTTCAGGTGGAGATGAATCTCAAATTTGCGGGAGGCGGGAAGACGGAGCAGTTGATGCCGATCATTCAGCAGCTTCCGTTTATTTTGTCGGTTGAGGCGGCGCCGGGCTCGGCATAAAGGGAAGCGGGAGATTTGGGGCAAGGAATCCATATACAGCAAAAAACGGAGACGCCCAGGCGTCTCCGTTGTATATTCCCATAACACGACATCTTGAAATAGAGAGTGTCCCATGATAAAATGGAAACTGATTCTCGCTCAAGAATAATGACTTATCATCATGAATTCCCAATATAATAATAGCACAAGGGAACGGTGGTTGTCAAACTGATTTTTGAGCAAAAATAAGGACGAAAGGGAGCGGTGGCATGAGCGCGGAGCAAAGTCGTTCGGAGGAGCAGATCAGAGTAACCCGGATTACAGGCATCATCGAGAAGCGGATCGAGCAGTTAGAAGAACAGACCGGTGATCTGAAATCGGATATCGTAAACATCCGCAAAACGTACTGGGATGACGTTACCGTCAATATGGAAGATATGGAAGAATTGGCGGAATCGTATGCCAGCATGAAGCAGCAGGCGGAAGTGCTGTCGGAGCGGGAGCGCGTCCATCGCGTCGCCGCCGCCCAGCTCAAAGCGCTGAAACGGCTGAGGCAGACACCGTATTTCGGCCGGATCGATTTTGTGGAACAGGGCGAGCGCAGTGCAGAGAAGATATATATCGGAACTAGCTCTCTGGTGGACGACAGCGGGCTGGAGTTTCTCATTTACGATTGGCGGGCACCGGTTTCGAGTCTGTATTACGATTATGGACCGGGCACGGCTAAGTATGAAACGCCTGGGGGCACGATCGAAGGCGAAATGACGCTGAAGCGGCAGTTCATCATACGGGACGGCCATATTCGCAGCCTGTTCGACACCGGCGTCACGATCGGCGACGAGCTGCTCCAGGAAGTGCTCGGCAAGCAGTCCGATGCGCAGATGCGGAGCATCGTGGCGACCATTCAGCGCGAGCAAAACCGGATCATCCGCAACGAAAGCGCGCGTCTGCTTATCGTGCTGGGAGCGGCGGGAAGCGGTAAAACGTCGGCTGCGCTTCAGCGCGTCGCTTATCTGTTATACCGATACCGGGAAACGCTCAAAGCCGATCAGATCGTGCTCTTCTCGCCCAATCCGATGTTTAACAGCTACGTATCGACGGTGCTGCCGGAGCTTGGAGAAGAAAATATGCAGCAGACGACGTTCCAGCAGTATATCGATCACCGGCTCGGACGATCGTTTCAGGTGGAAGATCCGTTCGAGCAGATGGAATATACGCTCAGCGCCGCGGAGGAGCCGGAGTATGAAGCACGCATGCAGGCGATCCGCTACAAGGCTTCGGCTGCCTACATGCGGCTGCTCGACCGGTATGCGGTTTATTTGGCGCAGGAAGGCGTGTTGTTCCGCGATGTGATGTTCCGCGGCGAGGTACTCGTTCCGGCCGAACGTTTGCGGGAGCAGTTTTACGGGGCAAACATGGCCTATACGCTGCCGAACCGGATGCAAGCTTTGTCGGAATGGCTGCTCAAGGAGTTGACCCGGCTCGCCAAGCTGGAGCGCCGCAAGCCCTGGGTCGATGACGAGATCGAGCTGCTTGACAAGGAAGCGTATATGCAGGCGTTTGAACAATTGCAGAAAAAACGGCAATTTTCCGAGAACACCTTCGACGACTATGCGAGGGAGCACGATCAGCTTGCTTTCATGGTCGTTCAGGAGCAGTTCAAGCCGCTGCGCCGGGCGGCGAAGCGATTTGCCTTTATCGATCTTCCCGGCATATACCGGCAGCTGTTCGCAGAGCGCGATTTCGCGCGTTCGCTTGCTCCCGAAGAGGCGCTTCCCCCGCTGTGGAGCGACATTTGCGCCTTGACGACACAAAGGCTGGATCGCAGAGAACTGAGCTGCGAAGACGCAGGACCGTACCTCAACGTGATGGAGCGGCTCGAAGGGTTTCAGACAAATTCGGCGGTCCGCCACGTATTCATCGACGAGGCGCAGGATTATTCGGCCTTCCAGTTCGCGATGCTGCGGCGGCTGTTCCCCCGGGCGAGGATGACCGTTCTGGGCGATCTCAATCAGGCGATTTACGCGCATGCCCATGGAGAAGACAGTTTTGCCGAGCTGCGAAGACTGTTCGGCGAAGAAGAGAAGGAGCAATTCGCGCTGACCCGAAGCTACCGCTCCACGCGCGAAATTGTCGAGTTTACGCGCCAGCTTGTGGCGGGCGGCGAAGCGATCGAGCTGTTCAATCGCGGCGGGAGCAAACCGATCGTTGTGGCAGCCGCTGACAAGAAGGCGCTGCAGAGCGCCGTTCTGGAGCGTATACAGCGTATGCAGGCGGAAGGACACCGCTCGATTGCGGTCATTTGCAAAACGGCGGAGGAAAGCCGGGAAGCGCACGAAGCGCTGCAAGCCTCGCTGCCGATCAAGCTGATCGGAACCGGCTCCGCTTCCTTCGAGCAAGGTCTTGTCGTCATTCCTTCGTATTTGGCCAAAGGGGTGGAGTTCGACGGAGTCGTGCTGTACGACGCCTCCTCGGCACGCTACGGCCGGGAAAGCGAGCGAAAGCTGTTTTACACCGCATGCACGCGGGCGATGCACGAGCTGCATATTTGCTATATGGGCGAGCCGACGCCATTTCTTCAAGGCGTATCCCCCGATTCGTACGAGACGGAATCGGCAATCGGAGTGTAAGGCTGCGCTGCGGGCAGAGGGCATGGCGTATCCCCGGTCAAAGCTGGTACAATAAGGACGAGAAAACGATGGGAGAAGCCGCTTATTTAGACGGCAAAGCGTTCCGGCTCCCGAAGTCTTTCAGGTGCCGGTTTTGACACAAGGGATGCGGATACGGAACAGCTTCTACGCACGTCTTTCGCGGCTTCGAGAGGGGATAACGGCCGATGATCAAATGGGATGGGCATTCGCACACGAAATTTTGCAAGCACGGGCATCCGGACGAACTGGAGCGCTACCTCGACCGGGCTGTGCTGCTCGGGTTCGAGCGCTACTCCGTGACCGAGCATCCGCCGCTGCCGGAGAAGCTCGTCGACGATGCGCAATTGATGGCGGAGCTGGCGATGGACGAGAGCGAAATGCCGGCGTATTTCGACTACGTCAGCGAGAACAAGAAACGTTACGAGGGCCGTCTCGAAGTCACGATCGGCCTGGAAATTGACTATTTGCATGAAAACTTCGCCTTTACCGAGCGGATCGTAGAGCCGTGGGCGGACGTTCTCGAAGATTGCGTCGTCTCGGTTCATTACTTGCCGGGCCGAGGTGGGATGCGCTGCATCGACTACAAGCCGGACGATTTCCGGACGAATCTGCTGAGCTACTACGGGACGATGGAGAAAGTAGTCGGCGAATATTTCGACCATGTCGAGCTGGCGATCGAAAGCGCGGCCCGGCTGCCGGGGCGCAAACGGCTCGGGCATATCGGCTTGATCGAGAAGTTCCGGCACGCGCTGCCGCCGGTCGACGAAGGGCAAATACGCGAAAGGCTGGAGCGCGTCCTGCCGCTGCTTGCGGCAACGGGCACCGGCATCGATGTCAATACGGCGGGACTACGCGTCGCCACGTGCGAGAAGCCTTATGTGCCGGAATGGTTCATTCGCGCTTGTACGGCGAAAGGGATCGAGTGCGTGTACGGCTCCGATTCGCACAAGCCGGAGCAGGTCGGCTTCGGCTGGGACAATTTCGAGCGGGCGATGCAAGGCGGCTGACGGGCTGTTCCCCGGCAAAAAGGAAAGCGAAAAAGCCGTCGCCCAGCGATGCGGTCACAAAGACGCATGGCTGGCACGGCTTTTTTGCGCTGCATCTGCGGCGCGGTATCCGAAGCCGCTTTAATCCCGAGCGCCTAGCAGGGCGCGGGCTTTTTCCGCGATGTCGCGAACGATCTGCGCAGCGGGCGTGTCCCGGGTGAGCAGCCGCACTGCTTGTCCGCTCCACAGCGACATGTAATCGGCCCGTCCTTGCTTCGCCGCCTCTTGCCGCAGCGGGCCGGTGGCGCTGTTCTGGCTCGGGAACGGCAGCGGCTCGATGCCCGCCCGCTCCGCTTCCTGGATGAAGCGATTGCGCAGCCCCCGGGCCGGCCGGCCCGAAAACCAGCGGGTGACGACGGTGTCGTCCTCCGCGCTCGCCAGCAGCGCCTCCTTGTAGGCGGCATGGGCGCCGGACTCGGCCGCGGTCAGGAACCGCGTGCCGAGCTGCGCCCCTTGCGCCCCCAGGAGCAGCGCTGCCGCAAGGCCGCGGCCGTCCATCACGCCTCCGGCGGCGGCGACGGGCACTTTCGCCTGGTCCGCAATTTGCGGAACCAGCGAAAACGTGCCCACGAGGGCCCCGGTCGTGCCGTTCGATGTCGAACGTGCCCCGGTGGCCCCCGGCGTCGCTGCCCTGGGCGATCAGGACGTCCGCGCCCGCGGCTTCGGCGAGCTGCGCTTCCTCCACCGTCGTCACCATCGTCGTGACGAGCCGGCCCGCTTCGCGCGCCGCGCGCCCGAGCGGCTCCGGGAGCGGGCCGAACGCCGTGCTGAGGACGGGGACGTCCTCCTCCAGCAGCACGGCGAACTGCCGCTCCAGGCGATCGGGCGTGCGCGGCGGCTCCGCCCCGGCCCGGGCAGGCACGCCAAGCTCCGCGCCGAGCCGGTCGAGCACCGGCTGCACCTCGGCGTAGCGCGAATAATCGTCGCGCATGGACAGCGTGAACAAATTGACGCTGAACGGCTTCGCCGTCAGGCGCCGGATCGTGCGCACCGCTTCGCGGATCGCCTCAGGCTCCATATAGGCTGCGCCGAGCGTGCCGAGACCGCCCGCTTCGGAGACGGCGGCTACGAGCTGCGGCGTTGTCGGGCCTCCGGCCATGCCGGCCTGAATGATCGGCAGCTCTATGCCGAGCAGCTTGCACAGCGGTGTAGATAACGGATCACGGGACATGTTTGGAAAACCTCCTTAATGGCGGTTTGCGTCCGAAGACGAGTTGACACTGCGTTTCTATTCCCATTATACTGGGAGCAAGCCGCCGCACCAAAAAAGGACGGCCGAATCGAACGAAAGGGCAAGGTACACTGTGCTATGGATTATGTATCCGTATCGTAAGGCAGCGCATTTGATTGTTACAATGATAAATCAAATTCGATTGACCCGGATATAGGATACGTCTGTCCATTTACGCCAAGTGCCGTCCTTTAACATGATGCCGCTGCCGCCCTAGGCGGGAGCTTCGGTTTGCGTTTGCTTTACGGGTGACGCCCGGCTTGCCGCGGAAATTTTTTTCGCAGTTTAAAGCTCGGTTTTTCACGTCTGCAAATCGATATAGGGTATCGGTGTGTTTGGGCTGCGTCGTTACGGCGCGAAAAATAATGGAACGAACGATCCTCTCCGGGTTACGGGGAGGTTTTTTTGTATGTTAAGACTGGAAGCGAATCAGGTGGAACGGCGGATCGGCGACCGGCTGCTGTTCCGGATTGCCGGCGTGCTGCGACTGTATGAAGGAGAACGGGTCGGACTTGTCGGCGTGAACGGCGCGGGCAAATCGACGCTGCTGTCCGTGTTGGCAGGACTGGAGGAGCCGGACGGCGGGACGGTAGCGAGGCACGGCAGTGTGGCGGTCGTTCGGCAGCTGGATGAAGCGGGGGAGCGGGCTGGCACGGGGCCAAGCGAGGAGAGCCTTGCTGGAGGAGAGACGGAAGCGCCGGAGGGTGAGCCTTCGCGGCCGGCCGAATATGCGACGATGAGTGGAGGCGAGCGGACCCGGTGGAAATGGCGGCAAGCGATGCGAAAGCGGGCGGCTCTGCTGTTCGCCGACGAGCCGACGAGCCATCTCGATACGGAAGGCGCGGCGGAGGTGGAGGAAGAGCTGCGGACTTACGAGGGGACCGTGCTGCTCATCTCGCACGACCGGATGCTGCTGGATCGGGTATGCACCCGCATTCTCGAGCTGGAGGACGGCGAGGTGCGCGAGTATAGCGGCAATTTCTCCGAATACCGGCGGCAGAAGGAGTTGCGACGCGAACGGGCTTTGTTCGAATACGAGCAGTACGACAAAGAGAGGAAACGACTCGAACGGGCGGCCGTAGAAAAAGCGGAGAGCGCGAAGGGGATGAAGAGGGAGAAGACCGGCAAGACGAACACGGAGGCGAGACTCGGAAAAGACCAGTTCAACCGGCGGAAATCGAAAGTGGAGAAGACGGCCCAGGCGATCCGCAAACGAATCGAGCAGCTCGAGGTAAAGGAAAAGCCGAAATCGCAGGAGCAGCCGGTATTCGATATCCGCTACCATAAACCGATTCATGCCAAGGAAGCGATCCGGCTCGAACGCGTGACCCGCTCTTTCGGAGCTAGGATGCTGTTCCGGCCTTTCTCGTGCGGCATTACTCCGGGCATGCGGCTGGGAATCGTAGGTCCGAACGGCTCCGGCAAAACGACGCTGCTGCAAACAATTGTTCGCGGAGAAGCTGGGGTCTGGACGTCCGCCGCGAGTCAAATCGGCTATTTCGATCAGCGGCTGGAAGGGCTGGACGAAGAGCGGACGGTTCTGGGGCAGGTGGCCGAATCGAGCGACTATCCGGAAACGAGCATCCGTACCGCGCTTGCCCGCTTGCTCATGAAGAGGGACGACGTGTTTAAGCCGGTTTCGGTCCTGAGCGGGGGCGAAAAGGTGAAGGCGGCGCTCGCCAAGTTGTTTATGGCCGACTGCAACGTACTGCTGCTCGACGAACCGACGAATTATCTCGATATTTTCGCCAGAGCGAAGCTGGCGGAGGTGCTGCGGGAATACCCGGGAACGATTTTGTTTTGCTCCCACGACCGTTTTTTCCTGGATGAGGTCGCTACGCATCTGCTCGTAATCGAGAACGGGGAATGGACGTTCGAAATCGGCGGCTACTCCGAATACCGGGAGCGCAAGAAGAAGCGGCACTGCTTGGAAATGCCGCCTGAAGGCGATGCGGAGGCCGAGAAGGAGAAGCTTGCCGAACTCGTTCCTGCGGTCGAGTATCGGGAGCGTCTGACTCCGGCGGAACGGGAGGCCGAAACGATGAGACTAGAGCTGGAGCTGACCGGATTGCTCGGGCGTTTGGCGGCCCCTGGTAAACACGAATCGAAGCCCGAGCTCGAAGCGGCATATAACGAGTGTCTCGGCCGGCTGAAACAGCTCAAGCAGCGCTAACGATCGATGAGTCCGAATCGAATTTCATCCGTATAGCATACTAGCTATAGGGATAGGAGTGAAACGGTTATGAATGGTCCACGGGATGGGCGGGAAGGCTTAGGGAGCGAAACCGGCCCGTCCGGCGCCGTAAGCTATAAGGAACGATCGAAGGCCGAGCTGGAGCGGGAGCTGGAAATGGTAATTCGCTGGGAGCAGGAGCAGAAGGATATATGGTTTTGGGAGAAGCTCGGCCGAATTCCGTTTCTGCTGCTCGACAAGCTGACGCCCAAGGCGATACGAAATAAGATTGGCCAGGCGATCGATGAACTCGGCGGTTATGTGCAAACCGGGGGGCGTTATCTCCTTTCCGAGAAGCAGGTGCTGGAGTCGCTGGGGCGGGCCGCGCGGGAGCGAGGCTACGAAGGGACGGTCCTAACATCCGTACGGGCGGCGGGGGAATTGCCGCTTGAGGTGATGGACCTGACGGCCGATCGTCTGGCGGAAAGCCGCAAAACGCTAGCTGCCGTTCAGGGCGCGACGACCGGCTTCGGCGGTTTGTTTACGCTGGCGATCGATATTCCGGCCCTGCTTGGATTATCGCTCAAGGTGCTTCAGGAGATCGCCATCTGCTACGGCTTCGATCCGAACGATCCGCAGGAGCGCATTTTTATCGTCAAATGCTTGCAGTTCAGCTCTTCCGATATCGTCGGCAAACGGGCGGTTCTGGAAGACCTCGCCTCGGCAGCGACTGGCGGCGGGCGGCAGGATAAGGAGCTAGCCTCCCAATTGCAGGGCTGGAGGGAAGTGGTCGCCACATATCGCGACAATTTCGGCTGGAAAAAGCTGTTCCAGCTCGTCCCGGTCGCAGGCATGCTGTTCGGCGCGCTGCTGAACAAAAGCACGGTTGGCGACGTGGCGGAGGCCGGCAAAATGATGTACCGGAAACGGGCGATCATCCGGAAGCTGCGGGAAGCGGACGCCTAGAACAACAAATCTAAATCCAAAACAAATGCCCGAGCGGCGTTGGTTTTGGATTTTTTTTGAAATTATATATTGACTCGATATATATCGAAATGATATATTGGCAACAGAGGACGAAATGGGAAAGTAAGGAAGGTGAAAGGTGTGACCAGTCAGGACGTGATTCTCGGTTTGCTGATGACGCAAAATTTTTCCGGATACGATATCAAGATGCGATTTGAGAAGTTGTTCTCTTATTTTTTCGATGCCAGCTACGGGACGATTTACCCGACGCTTGCAAAGATGGAGAAGGAAGGCCTGATTACGAAGCAAATGTTGGCGCAGGAAGGCCGCCCGAACAAAAACGTATACTCCATCACGGACAAAGGCCGGGAAGCTTTCGGGGATTATATGCACAGCGAGATCCAGAAGGATGCGATCAAGTCGGATTATTTGACCCGCTTGTTTTTCGGCGAGCTGGCGGAACCGGAGCTGCTGGAAAGCTGGCTGAGGCTGGGCATCGCGCATATGGAAGAGGAACTGGTGAGAATGACAGCGGACTATGCGAGGTGGGAATCGGGAATGTCGCTGTCGCAGCGAATATGCATGGAGATCGGGATGGCCGGCAATAAGGCGAAGTTGGACGTTTTGCTTGCCGGTCTGGAGCGCCTTCGGGAGCGGAACGGATAACGCGGCTTGGCACGCTATTCTATTACGAAACGAACCGGGAGTGGTAGCGATGGGGAAAGAGAAGACCGGACTGGTCGTGCTGGCGATGGCGCTTGGTTTGCTGATGGCATCGCTGGACAATACGATCACGTCTGCGGCAATTAATCCGATTTTGAAAGACATCGGCGGCTTCGACAAAATGACGTGGGTGTTTACGGCCTACATGCTCGCTTCGACGAGCACGATGCTTATTTTCGGCAAAATGTCCGATCTGTTCGGGCGCAAGCTATTTTATATGATCGGTATTTCGATTTTCCTGATCGGGTCGGCACTTTGCGGCGTGGCTGGCAGCATGGAGCAGTTGATCGCTTTTCGCGTTGTGCAAGGGATCGGCTCCGGGGCCATCTTTCCGATCAGCTTTACGATCATCTTCTCCCTGTTTACCGATCCGAAGATGGCTGCCAAGCTTTCCGGCGTATTCGCCGGCATTTTCGGCCTATCCTCGGTTGCCGGGCCGCAGCTCGGCACGTGGATTTCCGACCATATCGGCTGGCGCTGGTGCTTTTACGTGAATGTACCGATCGGCTTGCTTTCTTTTATCGTATTGTTGCTTGCTCTTAAGGAATCCCGCTCCGATCGTAAGCCGGTCATCGATTACTTGGGTACGCTGCTGCTAGTCGTATGCACGGTTTCGTTCATGCTCGCTCTGGAGTGGGCCGGCCGGGAATACGCTTGGAGCTCTTGGCCTATCGTTGGTTTGTTCGTGACGGCGGTAGTCACCTGTTTCTTGTTCCTCATCGTGGAACGCAGGGCGGTGGAGCCCGTGCTGCCGCTGCATCTGTTCCGCAACCGAATGGTGCTAGGCACGAGTTTGGCGGTGCTTTGTCAAGGGGCGATCATGTTCTCGGCGATTACGTATTTGCCTATACTTTCGGTAGCCGTGCTTGGCCGCGCCAGCTCGAACGGCCTGCTTACGCCGATGATGTTCTCGCTAATGGTTGGGGCGGTATCCTTCGGCATGCTGCAAGCGAAGTTCGCCTTCCGCCCGCTTATGGCCGTATCGATGGGATCGGCGATCGTGATCACGTTTCTGCTCAGCTCGGTCGGTACGGCAACGTCTCCGTGGATGATTACGCTGATTATGGTGCTGCTCGGGTTTGCAGCGATCGGTCCGCTCATGAGCGTTTCGCAAAATGCGATCGCGGCCAGCGTAGAGAAGCGTTATATCGGCATCAGCTCCTCGATCGTAGGCTTTTGGCGCAATATCGACGGGGTGCTGGGCGCTTCCTTGATGGCAACGGCCGTCAACGGCAACCTGCGCCATCTGATTGAAGCGGGCGCCGACAGCCGCCACATTCCGGCGGATCAGATCGGGACGCTGGCCAATCCGGAACTGCTCGTTCGGGGGAGCTCCATTCTCTCGCCGCAAATTCGCGATTTTTTGCGGGAATCGCTGGGCACGGCGATTAATCACGGCTTTTGGCTAGCCATCGGCTTTGCGGTTCTTGGGCTTCTTGCGGCGATTTACTCCGGCCCTGGACGATATAAGCGGCCTGCGGAAGCTACGGCGGCGAAGACTGCACCTGGAGCTGCGGTATAATGGCAAGAACGAACCCCTGGAGGCCTATAAGCCTTCAGGGGTTTTCGCGTTAATTCATATGGCTCGCAATAGCAAGCAGGTCCTCTTTCGACACGGAAGAAGATTCTGTGGTCAGCTCCACCTTGATCGTACTGCCGCCTGCGCTCTCGGCCCACATCAGCATTTGCATCTGGCCGTTTTTACTGAAGAAATGGTTCGGGCTGTACGTGTATATCGCGTCGCTGCCGTTAACCTGAAGCTTCTCGGCAGCTGTGCCGCCTCCGGCCTTGACGTCCATGACCACATTCGTTCCTTCGGGAATCGTCATCCAACTGACCGTGACTTCCTCGCCTGTTTTAGTTTTCAGGACCAGGTTCGGCACGTAAACCCCAGAGAAGGACGCCAGCGGTTCTTTTTCAACTTTGACCCAAGCGACGGGTTCGCCGCTTTTTCCGGCTTCTTTTTGAAGTGTGCGACCATACTTGTCGATCCATTCGGAAGTGACGCCTTCGATTGGAAGCTGCGTCCGCCCGCCGGCGATCGTGAACCCCTCGGGCAACAGCGTCGGCATCTTCCAGGCGCTATCGAAGCCAGCTTTCTTTTTCCACTCGGCGAGGTCTGTATAGAGGTGGGGATTAGACAGGCTGATCATGGCGGGCAGCTTCTCCCGATCCAGCAGGCGAACGAAGGCGAATGCTTTTTCATCCTCGCCCAGAGACCCTCTAACGCGGTCCAGCGCTTTGTAAATCTCCGTTCCCGTTGTGTGCTTGAGCTGAATGGACGGATCGACGTTCATTTCATAGCGCAGATTGTTCGTCTTCGTCACATACAGAGCGGTTGAGGCGTACGCGACGCCGCTGAATAAGGAAATACTGAGTGCAACAATCGCTACGCGTTTGCCGAACGCGCTTTTTAAACGGCCATTATTCCTTTTGTTCCCGTTTGCCCAGGAATCGAACAGTCGGGCCGCACGAGCATCAAGACTTGCAGGGGGAGTGACTTTCTCGGCGTGTCTGCGGAAAGCGATGTGTAAGTCGTTATCGTTCTGCATGGATGGAATCCTCCTTGGCGAATGGGCTCTGCCGCACATGAAGACGGAGTTTTTTCAAGGCCAGATGATGCCGGGACTTTACGGTTCCGACCGGTATTTGCAAAATGCCGGCTATTTCCTCCAGAGAGCAGTTCTGATAGTATCGCAGCACGATGACCGCTTTAAGCTTGAAGGGCAGGTTTTCGACGGATGCCCACAGCTCGTCCGAGCTCTCGCTTTGCAGCACCTCGTCGGCGGCGTCCGCTTCTATTTCTTCGCGATGCATCGATTTGTTTCGTTCGAACAAGCGGAATAGGCGCCACATCTTTCGGTTCCAATTGCGGGCTTGCCGGACGGCGATGCCGTTTAGCCAGAAGACGAAGCTTTGTTCCGCGCGGTACCCGGGCAAACAGCGGAGCAGCTCCGCGTAAACCTCGCTGACGACGTCTGCCGTATCCTGCTTCTGATTCAATAGAAAATAGACGGTCCGGTACGTTTGATCGCGGGTAGCCCCATACAGCAAGGCGAATGATTCGCGGTCTCCGTCTCGCAAACGTTGCAGCAGCTCATTTGTAATTGGTAGTTGCACAGGGGCCGGCCTCCTTCACTCTATATTGGTTCTGCGCGTTTCAAAGGTTCACCGATTTTATGGAAAAATTGGGCGCGTGTCCGCAATATGTATTGCACAGGCTGAAAGCATGGGTTAAGCTAGATTTTAGATGGAATCCCGTTTCTAAACCGACCGGGATAGGCGGATTTTTCGCGCACAGATATGGACAAAACCTAGATGAGAGAGACGAGTGATAGCGATGAATGGCGGACTTGTAGCGATGAAGGCAATTTTGGATCAATTGAAGCCGTCGGAACGAAAAGCGGCGGACTATATATTGGAGCATCCGAAGGATGTCGTCAAGCTGTCCGTACAGAAACTAGCGGAGTACAGCGGCGTTTCCGAAGCGACGATTATCCGGCTGACGAAAACGATGAATATGAAAGGCTTCCAGGAGCTGAAGCTGCGCATTGCCGGAGACCTCAGCTCGAATATTCCGACCGGAGTATACGAAGAAATCAAAATGGGGGCATCCGTCGAGGAAATTATTCAGGCGGTCAGCAACAATAACAAGCAATCGATTCAGGATACGATATCGGTTCTTTCGTTCGAAGAGGTGGAGCGTGCGGCGGAAGCTTTGGCCAAGGCCCGCAAAATCGACGTATACGGCATGGGGGCGTCGGCCGTCATTGCGCAGGATATTCACCAGAAGCTGAACCGGATCAACTGGTGGTGTCAGGCGTATGCCGATTTTCATGCTCAGCTTACGTCGGCCGTAACGCTTACCGATCGCGATGTAGCCTTCGGCATCTCGTATTCGGGGCAAACGAACGAGATTATCGAATCGCTATCGGAAGCGAAGAAACAAGGGGCCACGATCATTACGCTGACGAAGTTCGGGTCGTCTCCGGTTGCCGATCTCGGCGATATTCGTCTGTTTACAAGCTCGGTGGAGCAAAGCATCCGAAGCGGGGCGATGGCTTCCAGAATCGCGCAGCTTAACGTGGTCGACATTCTGTTCATTACGATTGCCAGCCGTCAGCAGGACAAGGTGATTCCGCTTCTGGATAAGACGAGGGTAGCCGTCGGACAGCGCACGAAACGCACTTAATGTATTCCTGGAAATACCAGTTGTAAATCAAAAATAAACGTGGTATATTATTCATCGTTGTCTTTTCGAAAACAAATTGTGTATAAGAATCTGTTCCTGCTGGTAAGCCATTACCCTGGACTGGAGAAAAATACGAGTTGCATTTTGAATAACAATATGATAAGATGTGGTTCCATCGCCCGGATTGATAAGATTCGGTAAAGGTGGTCACGAAAAAAAGTGTTGCAATGCAGAATGAGAATGTGGTATAGTAATTCTCGCTGTCGCAACAAAATGAAATGAATGCTCTTTGAAAACTGCACAACGAGTGAAAAGCAAAAGCTAGTAAAGTAATGAGCTATCAGCTTATCTGATAAGGTTTCACCTTTTTGGAGAGTTTGATCCTGGCTCAGGACGAACGCTGGCGGCGTGCCTAATACATGCAAGTCGAGCGAATCCTTCGGGATTAGCGGCGGACGGGTGAGTAACACGTAGGCAACCTGCCCGTAAGTCTGGGATAACTATCGGAAACGATAGCTAATACCGGATACGAAGAGAGAACGCATGTTCTCTTTTGGAAAGGCGGAGCAATC
>NZ_RBAH01000018.1:8362-180828 GCF_003626695.1 Paenibacillus ginsengarvi | reverse complement strand
GCCTTTCCAAAAGAGAACATGCGTTCTCTCTTCGTATCCGGTATTAGCTATCGTTTCCGATAGTTATCCCAGACTTACGGGCAGGTTGCCTACGTGTTACTCACCCGTCCGCCGCTAACCCCGAAGGGTTCGCTCGACTTGCATGTATTAGGCACGCCGCCAGCGTTCGTCCTGAGCCAGGATCAAACTCTCCAAAAAGGTGAAACCTTATTAGATGAGCCGATAGCTCATTACTTTACTAGCTGGTTCACCGACTCATTCGCATAATCTGCTTGTGAATCGACTTCATGTCCGTTTCATTTGTTCAGTTTTCAAGGAACTTTGTCATGCATGCTGTATGATGTTCAGGCCTATTTTTGTAGGCTTGTTTATGTCGAATCATGCGGTGACAAGAACATATATTATCAGGTTTACGGACCCATTGCAAGTCTTTTTTTAAAATTTCTTTCCGGTCCGAAATCGAGCCCTTATCGTCTTGCAAAAAATAGCCGCTCTGACTTAGCAGGACGGCTATTTCCCATCATTAATTAGGTTTCGAGCAGCTTGATTAACTCATCTTCCCCTTCAATAACAGCAATACCTAACTCCTTCGCTTTCGCTAGCTTGCTGCCTGCCGCTTCGCCGGCGATGACAAGATCGGTTTTCTTCGATACGCTGCCCGTCACTTTGGCGCCGAGCGCCTCCAGCTTCTTCGTCGCATCGTCCCGGCTCATCTGCGTCAGCGTACCGGTAAGCACGACCGTTTTCCCGTACAGCGGATGTTCGGTATTCGCCGGCGCCGCCTTCTCCACCTCAGTCGGCTTTACGCCTGCCTCCAGCATCCGTTCGATACTGCGGAGCATAACCGGGTCGGCGAAAAACGACACAATACTCTCGGCCACGATCCCGCCGATATCAGGAATGGCGATAAGTTCCTCGGCCGTCGCCGCCATCAGCTTGCCGAGGCTGCCGTAATGATCGGCAAGCGATTTGGTCGTCGTTTTGCCCGTATTCGATATGCCGAGGGCGAACAAAAACGAAGACAGGTCGCGCGTTTTGCATTTCTCGATCGATTCGAGCAGCTTTTGCGCTTTTTTCTCGCCGAATCGCTGCAGCTTGATCAGATCTTCAAAGCTCAAATAAAACAAATCGGACGGATCGCGAACTTCGAGTTCGTCGTAGAGCTGCTCTGCGGTTTTCCCGCTGAACGTCTCGATGTCCATCGCATCCCGCGATGCGAAATGGGTAATACGGCCGATCAGCTGCGGCTTGCATGCGAGCCGGTTCAGGCAGAACAGATGCGCCCCACGCATTTCCAGCTCCGTGCCGCACGAAGGACAGTGAGTCGGAAACACGATCTCGCCGCCATCCTCCTCGTCGGTCGCCTTGCCCAGTATTTCCGGAATGACCTCATTTGATCTTCTGACGAAAATCGAGGTCCCGAGCGCAAATTTCAAGTTTTTGCGTTCTATATCTCCGATATTGTTAAGCGTAGCATGCTGAACGGTCGCCCCGCCGATATCAACCGGTTCAAAGGTGGCGAGCGGCGTCAGCTTGCCGGTACGGCCCACTTCCCAGGACACCGATTCGAGAATCGTTGTCGCTTCCTCGGCCTCGAACTTGAACGCAACAGCCCAGCGCGGGAATTTGTCGGTGTAGCCGAGCACTTCGCGAGTGCGCATATCGCTTACTTTGACGACGGCGCCGTCAATCAAATAATTGAACTCGTGGCGAATCGCTTCCAAACTCCGCAGCTCGGCAGTCACTTCTTCCATACAATCGAAAAATTTCAAATAAGGATTTACTTTAAACCGGTTATCCCGCAAAAACTGTACCATCTCCCGATGATCGCGGAACCGGACCTTGTCGGAAAAGCCGATATTATAAATAAACGCATTCAGCTTGCGTTCCGCCGTCATCTTCGGATTCAGGTTGCGAAGCGCCCCAGCCGCCGCATTGCGCGGATTTTTGAGCACCTCGACTGCCGTCTTGTTGTACTCCTCGAAGACGGAAAGGAACATCATCCCTTCGCCCTGCACCTCGATCACACCGTCGCGATACGGAATTTCAAGCGGAATCGAACGAATCGTCCTCACCTGGGGCAAAATGCCTTCGCCAACCTCGCCATTGCCGCGCGTGGAGGCTTGAACCAAATGCCCATCTTCATAGGTAAGGTTGAGAGACAGCCCGTCGAACTTCAACTCGACGACAAAGGTAGGCTGTGGCAGCGGCTCGTCCGGATTATGCGTATTATGCTCGTTAATAAGCTTCAGCACGCGGGCATGCCACAGCTGGAGGTCCTCCACGTCCTGAGCTTTATCGAGACTCCATAGCCTAGCTCGGTGACGATGCGGCAGAAAGCCCGGCAGCAGCTCTCCTCCGACGCGCAAGGTCGGCGAGTTCGGCAGCGTAACGCCCGTCTCACGCTCAAGCTCCACAAGCTTGTCGTACAATTCGTCGTATTCCTTGTCGCTGATCACCGGCTCGTCAAGCGTATAGTACTGGTAATTGTGCTTGCCGATTTCCTCGATCAAGCTTTTCATAACGTCCATCGCACTAGCCACGGTTCGACTTCATCCTTTCAATGGGCGAGTTGGTCCATTCCTAAGCTGAACATGGCGAGACTGGCTCATCTGCAAGCGCTTATAGCTTCATTATACCACGAGGCCTCATCTTGTATAATATGGAAAAGGAATATTTGTTCGCCTTTTCAGTCTCTAGGTGAAGACGTCTTACTCCTTCGTAATCGGAGCGAACTTGGCCAAAAGCCTCTTTACGCCAACCGGCGCCGGAAACGCGATCTGCAGCTCCGTATCGTCGCCGGCGCCTTTGACCGCGACCACGACGCCGGTTCCCCACTTGCCGTGGCTCACCTTGTCGCCGGTCTCGTACGCCGTCGGCGCTCCTCCGCCTCCTGCCGCCGGACGCTGCTGCATCCCCGCCGGCGTCCGGTTTGCGGCAGATGGCGATACGCCGCCGATGATGCTGCCCGTCGGCGAGCCGTAAGCGCCTCGTCCGCCCGAGGCGTATGCCGACGCGCCGCCTCCAAACCCGCTTCGTCCACCGTATACGGTGCCGCCTCCGCCCGAACCGTAACCCCCGGACATCTCGATAAGCTCTCCGGGAATTTCCTTCAAGAACCGGGACGGGGCGTTGGCCGTCGTCTTCCCGAACAGGGTACGCATCCGCGCACATGTCAAGTACAGCCGCTGTTCCGCCCGCGTGATCCCGACGTACGCAAGCCGGCGCTCTTCCTCCAGCTCCTCGTTGTCCATAAAGGCGCGGCTATGCGGGAACACGCCCTCCTCCATGCCGATAATGAAAACGACCGGGAATTCGAGCCCTTTCGCGCTGTGCATCGTCATCAAAATAATGGCATCCTTACTGCTTCCGTCGTCTTCCTTGTCCATCGAATCGATATCGGCGATCAAGGCGAGGTCGGTGAGAAAGGAAACGAGCGACTTATCCTCGCTGCGCTTCTCGAAATCGAGCGTAACCGATAAAAACTCGTCGATATTTTCCAGCCGCGACTTCGATTCGATCGTATTTTCCCGCACGAGTTCCGCCCGGTAGCCCGTCATCTCCAGCATTTTCTCGGTAAGTTCGGTTACCGACAAGTAGTCGATCATGGCGTTCAAATTGCGGACCATACCGTAAAATTCGGCCAGCGTACCGCGAAATCTGGCGCTCAAATCGAGGGTGTCGACCTGCTCCAGCAGCGCAAATATCGAGACTCCGCGCGCGGTGGCCGTTTCGGCCAGCTTGTCTACCGTCGTATCGCCGATGCCCCGCTTCGGCACGTTGATGATCCGCCGCAGGCTAATATCGTCGTCCGGGTTGGATATAAGACGCAAATAGGCGAGAATGTCCTTGATTTCTTTGCGGTCGTAGAACTTGATGCCGCCCACGATCTGATACGGGATGTCCGACTTGATTAAAATTTCCTCGATCACCCGGGACTGGGCGTTCGTCCGGTACAAAATCGCGTGGTTGGCGTAAGGCTTGCCTTCCTTGTGGCTTTTGACGATTTCTCCGGCGACGAAATATCCTTCCTCGTGCTCCGTGCCGGCTTCGTACCGAATTAGCTTGTTGCCGCCCTGCTGGTCCGTCCACAAGTTTTTCGGCTTCCGTCCGGTATTGTTGTTAATGACGGCGTTCGCCGCATTCAAAATGTTCGCGGTAGACCGGTAATTTTGCTCCAGGTAGATGGTACGGGCTTCCGGGTAGTCTTTCTCGAAATTCAAAATGTTCGAGATGTCCGCCCCCCGCCAGCGATAGATCGACTGGTCGCTGTCGCCGACGACGCAAATGTTGTGATGCTTGTCCGCCAGCATCCGGCACAGCATATACTGAGCGCGGTTCGTGTCCTGATACTCGTCGACGTGAATGTATTGGAACTTGTTCTGGTAAAAGTCCAGCACCTCGGGAACTTCCTTAAACAGCTCGATCGTTTTCATAATCAGATCGTCGAAATCGAGCGAGTTGTTCGCCTTCAACTTTTTCTGGTACAGCGTATATACTTTGGCGACAATGCCTTGAAAATAATCGCCGATTTTCAGCTCGTACCGCTCCGGCGTCACCAGCTCGTTTTTGGCGTTCCCCATCTCGGCCTGAATCGCCTTCGGCTCGAATTTTTTGGCGTCGACGTTCAGCTCTTTCATACACGTCTTGATGACGGATAACTGATCGGTCGAGTCGAGAATCGAGAAGTTGGACGAGTAGCCGATTCGCTCGATATCCCGCCGCAAAATGCGTACGCACATCGAGTGAAACGTGGATACCCAAATGTCGGAGGCCGATAGCCCGACGATTTTGCCGATACGATCCTGCATCTCGCGAGCCGCTTTGTTCGTAAACGTAATCGCCAAAATGCTCCAGGGAGCCGCCTTGCGCGTCGCGATCAAGTAAGCGATCCGGTGCGTCAGGACGCGGGTTTTGCCGCTGCCCGCCCCCGCCATAATGAGCAGAGGACCTTGGGTCGTCTCAGTCGCTTCACGCTGCTCCTTGTTCAGCTTCGCTACCGCCGCATGAATATCTATGCTTCCGTTCATGTTACAAACAACCTTTCTATACGTCTTGTACGGCTTGAACCGTCTCGAGCGCCCGATCCAGGCAATCGTAAACGGCGTTGCCAACGATCACCGTATGGGCCGCTTCCGCCGCCTGCCTCGCCCGATCCGCGCTGTCGATACCGCCGCCGTAAAAAAGGCGTGCGCAGTCCAGCAGCCCGGCTGTGCGCCTTACCAGCTCCATATCGCCGAACGTTCCGCTGTATTCCATATAAAGGACAGGAAGATGGAACAGCCGCTCGCCCAAACGGGCGTAAGCCGCCACCTCGGCGGCATCCAGCTCCGTGCGGGCACGGGTTACTTTGGCGGCTGTCGACTGTCCGTTCAAGATAACGTAACCTTCGGCTACGATCTGATCCCACTGCATCATCGGCCCGTATTCCTTCACCGCCTGCTGATGACGGCCGACGATCCACTCCGGATCGCCGCTGTTCAGCACGATGGGAATCAAATACAGATCGAACCCGGGCACAATCGCCTCCTGATCGGATATTTCCAATACGCATGAAACCTCGAACCGGCGTATGCGCGAAAGCAAATCGACCGTATTGTCAAACGTCACTCCCGAGGTGCCGCCGACCATAACGGCATCCGTTCCCGATACGCATACTTTCTCCAAAGCTTCATCCGTAATGCTCCGATCCGGGTCCAGCTTGAATACGTGCCTCCATTTGCTTATATCGATTTTCAAAACGATTGCACCCTCCGCGTCCGGGCATAAGTTCCCTTCGTTTAAAGAAGCTACTATCAGTCTATGCGAGCGTCCGGGGGGTGTCAATTCCGGTCGCTTCTCTTCCTTAACAATAACAAAAATGTCTATCGGCGTAATTCAAAGCTTTCCTTAACAATAACAAAGCGAATGTACGTTCGCAATATGCAATATGAATCCAGACCAAACGAAAACAACCGCGAGCGGATGCCCACGGCTGCTGATCGAAACTGCCGAACTATTGTGGAGCTTTTAACGAAATAACTCATCTTTCTTCTGACGAACTGACCTCAGAGGTCTGCGGCTTCAGATCGTCAATCTTGAAGGTGCTTCCGATTAAAGCTCCTTGTCTCCCTTTTCGAGCTGTGCAAGCTTGGCCCGCAGCTGTTCGATTTCCTTCTGCAACGCCTTCTTCTCCACGTCCCGCATCATCTCGTCGATGTTCGGCTGCGGATCGGGAGTAGACGCCAGAGGCGATTCCTGCTGCGGCCGCGGATAGGCCGGACTGCGGCCGGTAGAACGCGCTCCGCTCGAATAGCCGTAAGCCGGGTCGTAGAACGGTTCGAAAGCCGGCTCCTTCGGAATTACAAGACATGCGATAAAGTAAATCGGAATGAGCGTGCCTTCCGTGAAAAAAGCAGTAACCAAAAAAACGACACGCAGCAGCGTGGAATCGACATTGAGCAATTCCGCCAGTCCGCCGCATAAACCGAACAGCTTGCTGTCTTTACGGGACCGGTACAATTTTTTCATGACGGACATCACCTTTATTAAAAATTGGCCCGAGGCGGATCGGACGTAACTTACCGTTCGGACCTTCTATTCTGAGTATATGGGAATGCAGACCGTTTCAAAACGGACTGCGGATGGTATCGGAACTGGACTTAAGCCGGGGGAAACGATACAAACCGCCTCTGTACCGGATACGGCCGTCGTATGTTACTATTAGAATACCGTCTTGCCTGGTGCAATTCAAGAAAATCCGCCAATCTGGCCGAGAACGGATAGAAGGAGTCCTATTTATGAAAACTTACCTGCAATTATGCGAAACGATACTGCACGAAGGGGTTCACAAGTCCGACCGGACCGGAACCGGAACGATCAGCCTGTTCGGTTACCAGATGCACTTCGATCTGGAGCAAGGCTTTCCCCTGCTTACTACGAAAAAACTGCATTTGCGGTCAATCATCCACGAGCTGTTGTGGTTTCTGCGCGGAGATACGAATGTCGCCTACTTGCACGAGAACGACGTCTCCATCTGGGACGAATGGGCAGACGCAAGCGGTGAGCTCGGTCCCGTCTACGGACGCCAGTGGCGTTCGTGGCCGGCGCTGGATGGAAGCGCAATCGATCAAATATCGGCCGTTATCGATCAGATTCGCACAAATCCGGATTCCCGCCGTATGATCGTAAGCGCCTGGAACGTAGCCGAACTGGATCAGATGGCGCTGGCTCCGTGCCACTGCCTGTTCCAATTTTACGTAGCGGACGGCAAGCTGTCATGCCAATTGTACCAGCGCAGCGCCGATGTATTTCTCGGGGTGCCGTTTAATATAGCCTCCTACGCGCTGCTTACAATGATGATGGCCCAGGTCACAGGACTGAAGCCCGGTCATTTCGTGCATACGCTCGGAGACGCGCATATTTACGCCAATCATCTGGAACAAGTCAAGCTGCAATTGACGCGCGAGCCGCGAGGGCTGCCTACGATGACGCTGAACCCGGACGTTCGCTCGATCTTCGATTTCCAATATGAAGATTTCACGCTGTCGAACTATGATCCGCACCCGCGCATCAAAGGGAAGGTGGCCGTATGAGTAGCGCCGCCAAGCCCCTGTCGATGATCGTAGCCATGGCCCGAGGCCGGATTATCGGCAACGGAAACAAGCTGCCGTGGCGTTTGCCGGCGGATCTCGCTTTTTTCAAAAAAACGACGATGGGCCATCCGGTCATTATGGGCCGCAAAACGTACGAGTCCATTGGCAAACCGCTTCCGGGCCGTTTAAACATCATCATAACCCGGGACCCTGGGTTCGCTGCCGAAGGCTGCTTGGTCGGACATTCCCCCGAGGAAGCGCTTAGGCTTGCCGGCGATGAAAGTCCGTTCGTAATCGGCGGCTCGGAAATTTACGCGTTGTTTTTACCGTATGCGGACAGACTGTACGTAACCGAAATCGATGAAACGTTTGAAGGCGATGCGACGTTCCCGGCCATCGATCCGGACCGCTGGGTAGTGACGGGGAGCGTGCCGGGAGCAATAGATGACAAAAACAGGCATTCGCACACGTTCGTCATATACGAGCGAAACCCGGGATCGGACGGCCGCCGGGAAGTCCGCAGCAATCCGGATTACAAAGCGGATCTGGTAACCTCTTATGACAATCACGCCGCCGAGCGGAACACGATGCATATCGAAGACTGGAAGGTTCGCGAACGCGGCCATTTCCTTCGGATGCTGCGCGGCAGCGATGCGGCTACGCTGCTGGAAATCGGCTCCGGACCCGGACGGGACGCCTTCTTCTTCGGGCAAGAAGGACTGGACGTAACCTGCACCGACCAATCGCCGGAAATGGTGAAGCTGTGCCGCGAGAAAGGGCTTCGGGCCGAAGTACGCAGCTTTGACGCGCTAGGGTTCGCGGACGGCTCGTTCGATGCCGTCTTCGGCCTGAACTGCCTGCTTCATGTGCCGAAGGCGGAGCTTGCGAGCGTGCTGCAAGAAATTCGCCGCGTGCTAAAGCCCGGCGGACTGTTCTACATGGGCGTATACGGCGGACAGGACTCGGAAGGAATATGGGAGATGGACAAGTATGAGCCGAAGCGATTCTTCGCCATGTACTCGGACGGGAATTTGCTCAAGGCGGTAGGCGCCGCATTTAAGGTCGTCTATTTTGACACGGTTCCGCTCGGTGAAGATAGGCCCCATTTTCAGTCGCTCGTGCTCAAGAAAGGATAAGTCTGAACCTAACAGGACAAGCCGAAAAAACGGTTTGTCCTGTTGTTTTTCGTATTCCATCCGTTTTCATTGACAAAACAATAGACAAAGTAATAATATATCTAATATAAGATAAACAAAAACAATTATCGTTTAAAAAAGAGGTGACCGAGAAATGAATCGAAGAAAAGAGCTTGTCGAGCAGTACAAGGAAATGAAAACCGAAGCCGGCGTCTACCAATTCCGCAATACGGCAAACGGGAAAGTATGGATCACCAGCACGAACAATTTCCGCTCGATCAACGGGAAACGGATGATGCTGGATATGGGAAGCCACCCATGCAAGGAGCTGCAGGCGGATTGGAAACAGCACGGCGCGGATGCGTTTGTGATCGAAATCTTGGAGCAGCTCAAGCAAAATGATAACGAAAGCGTGTATTACGATCTGAAAAAGGAACTGAGGAAGCTGGAGGACAAATGGATGGAGCAGATCCGGCCTTTTGGGGAACGAGGCTATCACGGACCTGAGGTTAACGGCGCAGAGCAATAAGGGACGGCGTACAATCGCCGTCCCTTCTCATTTCCCGCCCTCATTATGGCACAACCGGCGCCGGCATCCCTGGCGTTATCGCTTCGACATGCGAACAGAACATCTCCTCGTTCTCCAGTCCCGCCCAATACAAGCGGAGCTCGTAAAACAGCTTGTTGTATTCCTCTTCCCCGATGTTCATATCCGTAAATACCCGGAAGCTTGGGATTATCTCACGAAACAGGGAAAACCGGGACGGCCGGTTGATCGGAACCGGCTCGGTCCCCGACCATTCCGCCGCCGTTACGCGGGCAGGAAGACTGCATGTATGCTGCCGGATGTAAAGCTGCGCTTTGGCGGATGTCATGAAGTCGACCAGCTTGCGGGCGGCTTCCTTGTTTTTGCACTGCCTGTTAATAGCGAGACCGATCATAAGCAGCATCGTAAGCGATTCCCCGAAGTGAGGCATCGGCGCGATGTCGTAATCCAGCTCGGAATCGCGTAAATGATTAAGTATGAAATAACTGGTGGAAATGACGGATAGCTTCCCTTGGCGGAACAGGTCGATTTTTTGCGTATCCCACTCCATCAAGCTGTTCGGCAGCGAAGGAATTTTCTCATAGATGCTCCGGCTGTACCGGAGCGCTTCCATCATACGAGTGCCGGCCAGCTTGATCCTGCCGTCTTCGCTCCTTTCGAACGACTTGCCCCGCTGCATCAATAGTACGCTCGCCCTGTTCGCCGTTGAAAAATAACAATTGAAGCCGATACGTTCGTTCGGAATTTGGAGCGCTTCGGCACATTCGAACAACCGCCGCCAGCTCCAGCCGCTGTTCGGCTCTTGCATGCCGAGCTGCGCAAAGTGACTGCGGTTATATGCCAAAATAAGCGGCGAATAAACGAAGGGCTGCACCCAAAGCTCGCCGTTTTGCGTAAAAGCGTCGGACAGAAACGGGTACAGCTCTTGCTTGCGCTGCTGAACCTCCAGATCGTCCAGGCTGTCCCGTTCGTAAAATTGGCGGAAGCTGTTGTAGTTCATCGTAACGACATCAAGCATGCCGCTGTCCAAATAAGGCTTGAACTGCTCGTACGAATTGCCTCCGAGCGGAACAGCCTGCACGCGTATATTCGGAAATTCGCGGTGAAACAGCGCCAGAAGCCGATGAATGTCCACATCATCGGGAATGGTCGACGAATACCCCAGTCGGATCGTAACGGCGCCCTTCTCGGCCGGATCGATGACACGGCTGCCGACCTTCGGTATTTTGACGATGAGTCCTTCGCCCACCAGCAGATCGAGACCTTTGCGGACAGACTGCACGCTGAGTCCGTATTGTTCCGCAAGTTGCTTCTCCGAGGCCAAATATTGCCCCGGTTCCATATTCCCCGTAATGATGTTGTTGCGAAGCGAGGTGACCATCTCGTCCAGCCTGGGACGAAACAGTTTGCGACTCGGCCGACGTTCCATAGCTGCGATCAACCTTCTTACCAATATGATTATTGATCTTAGAGGATTGCCTAAAGGTTGTCAATTATTTGTAGGGAATAGCAACTGACTAATCGGCATCTTTACATATTAGTTAAGTATTAATGTACGACAAACAAACTAAAAATAGACCTGACTTTTGCATAAAACCGACGATAAGAAATAGTCATTGACAGTAACTAACCCTTTAAATTATATTCATATTGTAAAATTAAATATCAGTTGCGTATTAGTTTAAAAGCAAATTGTACTGGAAAGGGGACTTTCTATACCATGCAGAGGAGGTTTGCAAACGCTTTAATCCGTCCGAATTTGCCGCCATTAGACCTACTTCCACGTTAAACGCCGTTATCCTGATGGCACCACGCCGAACGTAAATATGAATAAGGAAGGTCGATCGGTATGAAATCCAATAAGCTTCTGTCGTGCACCCTCGTCGGTTTATCGCTTGCCGCTATGCTGTCCGCTTGCAATGGGGGAACGGCCCCGAACAGCGAAGCATCGAAGGAAACCGTTACTAAACCGGAAAAACCGCCGGAGCCGGTTGAGATTAAAGTTCATGCGGCGGGCGTTTCCGACGACGAACTCAACGCCAGGTTCAAGGAAGCACTGAAAAAGAAGTTCCCCCATATTACGGTTACGTGGCTGCCGTCCAGCGGCGCGCAAAATACGATTGAGGAATATATTGCCCGCGGCGATATTCCCGATATTATCCGGGGCCTCTCCAGTACTGTCCGCACCAAATATTTGGACCTCGGCCTGGGCTACGATATGAACGAGCTTGTTAAGAAATACAAATACGATCTGACCCGGTTTAATCCGATTTTCATCAACGGCTTTGTCGAATTGTCCGCTCAGAACGGAGAGCTGTACGGCTTGCCGGTATCGCCCTTCTTCTCCAGAGTGCTGTATTACAACAAGGATGTGTTCGACAAGTTCGGACAGCCGTATCTGAAGGACGGCATGAACTGGGATCAAATCTACGAAGCGGCGAAAAAAATGACCCGGACCGAGGATGGCATCGATTACCGCGGCTTCAGCGCCAACGCCTCCACGTTCCTGACGTACAACGAATATTCGCTCTCAACGCTCGATCCGGCGAAAGATGAGCTGTCCCATTTCGACACCTGGCAAAAAATACTGAATAATTACATACGCTTCTTTCAAATTCCGGGCAATGCCATCCGGCCGACGCTGGCCGAGGAAGGGGCGATGTTCCAGAAAGGAACGGTGGCGATTCACGCCGATATTTACTCCCCGTATCTCGACCTAAGCATGCTGAAAAACTGGGATATGGTGTCGACCCCGATCATTGACGGGGCGCCGAAGAAAATCGGCACTTTCCCTCCCGGCTACCTGATGATTACGAAGCAGAGCAAGCATAAGGACGAAGCGTTCCAGGTCATTATGGAAATGCTCAGCGACGATGTGCAGATGAAGGACTCCCGCAACGGATTTTTGCCGACCTTGGCCAAGAAGGAGTTTCTGGACGTACTCGCCCAGGACAGCAAGGCGTACAAGGGCAAAAATATGAAAGCGGTAACGTATTATGAATTCGCCCCGCTTCGTCCGACTCGCGCCAAAGGAATGACTGTAATCGAAACGAATACGGCGGACGCTCTCATGAGGGATGCTTTCCTGAATTCCGCGCTGGGCAAAGACGATGTGAATACGGCGCTGCGAAAAGTAGACGAACAGCTGAAGAAAGAAGTCGAGAAGGAAAGAAGCAAAACGAAGTAGGCGGATCTGGATATCACGGGGCGCGCGCCCGGGCCGCTCGGCTTGGGCGAATTGGACTGCACCACCAACAACGGAAAGCTGTCTGTAGAGGAGACTGCGCGCTATGAGCTATAACTTGTACCAACTGAATCGGCAAGGCTTGCCCAAGCTGCTGGACGGCGTGCAGGATGAAGCCGGGTGGCTGAATAAACGAAAGGCGATTATGTCGCTTTGGCTGGATATCATCGGCGGAATACCGGAGCGTGTTCCGGTGCGTTATACGATTATCGGCGAAGAGAAGGAAAAGGATCATACGAGAATTCATCTCGCGTACGATACGGTGTACGGCGACACAGTCCCCTCCTACCTGCTGGTCCCAGACGATTCGGCAGGCGGGAAAGACCGCCACGGCCGGCGGCCGGCGGTGCTGGCGCTGCATCCGACAAATGAGCTGGGCAAAGCGTCGGTCGCCCTGTCTAGCGGCAGAGAGAACAGACGGTACGGACTCGAGCTCGTATCCAGAGGTTATATCGTGCTCGCGCCGGATGCTCTGACATCCGGCGAGCGCATTTATGAAGGGCTGCAGCACTTCCACAGCAAGCCGTTCTACGAACAGCACCCGCATTGGTCTACGATCGGCAAAAATGCGGTAGACCATATGCAAGGCGTCGATCTGCTCTGTTCGCTGGAGCAGGTGGATGCGCAGCGAATCGGGGTCATCGGCCATTCGTTCGGCGGCTACAACTCTTATTTTCTCGCCGGGCTTGACGAGCGCATTCAGGTTGCGGTCAGCAGCTGCGGCTTCAGCCCTTTTTATGGCGACCATCGGCCCACTCACTGGGGAGAACGCGGCTGGTATACGCATTTGCCGAAAGTGACCGAATGGCTCAGCCGGTACGAGGTCCCCTTCGACTTTCACGAAATCGCTGCGTTAGCCGCACCCATTCCGTCGTTTCACTATTTCGGCCAAACCGACTCCATCTTTCCCCACTGGCAGGCGATCGGGGAATGTATGGCGGAGCTTGACGGACTGTACCAGTTTCTTGGGGCCTCCGACAAGTTCCAGGCGGTTATGACCGCAAAGGAGCACAATTTCCCTCCCGAAATACGCGGCATGGCCTACGCCTTCCTCGACCGCTGGCTGATGGAGTCCGGCCAGCCATAACCGCGGCATACAAAAGAGCAGAGCCGCCGTCCATCTCGGGACGAGGGCCCTGCTCTTTTGTTTGCTATCGCTTATGCCGGTTGCGCTGTTATTTCGCGGCCGCCGCTTCCGGCAATTTGATTTTGTCGAACAGCTCCTGGATTGTATCGATAGGGACCGTATACGCCCAAGCGCCGCCCTGCATCGCGAGCCAGATTTGATCGTCGGCGATTTTGCCCACATACACGACCGTAGTTTCTTTGCCGTCCTTTGTCGATTTCAGCTGCAGCTTCATCTCCGGGGCGTCCAGCTTCAGCTCGGATACCGCTTTGACCATCTGATCGGAAGACATGAGCAGCATTTTGTCCAAAATCGGCTCGACGTCGCTTCCTTTCATCTCCTTGTCGCCAAGCTTCCACGCCGATTCAGTCGACGTTTTGGACGGGTCGGTCTTTTGCAGCGTTTTGGAAGCTCCCTTCCATTCCATCTGAATGCCGGACACTTCGTTGTACGTCATCTGGAACGGACTTTTCTCGACAAATTCCTCCGGCGCCTTTTGCAGCGACTTGAGCTGCTCCTCGGTCACCTTGTACACATTCGGGGCATCCTTCACCTTCGCATAGTAGTGGCCCGCGATCGGCAGCGGAGAGCCGATCTGGACGACCTTCGACGTACCGTCAGCCAGTGTGACCCCGTACTCCTGCTCGGGATTGGACAGCCCATACTTCGACAAATCGCTCGGATTCGCATCAATCTCGCCGTCCTGGGTCAAGGCGATGAACGCCCCAACCCAGCTATCGCCCGTATAAGCGTTCGTCGGATAAGCGGCAGGTTTCGTAAACGTCCACTTGCCGTCCTTCTTCTGCAGCTCGATATTGCCCTGCTTGATCTGGATGCCTGTGACATCGGTTTGTTTTACGGCTACGAGAGCCTTCGGCTTGGAGGCGTCATCCTCTTTTTTAAAGAACGATTGGCTGGAGGCATACCAGAACGCACCGATACATACGACGAGAAGCACAATCGTCGGAATGAACCGTTTCATCCTTTTCTCCTCCTCCACCAAATGGTTCCGCCCAGCGCCAGGATGGCCAGCGGATAAATAACGATCGTACCGTAGAAAATCATCTTCGCCTTGTTCGGCATAATGAACGCCTGCTGCAGCGCCGCTTCTTCACGCGGACGAATTGTTACGTTCTCGGTAAATTCCTGCATCCAGCTAATGCTGTTCAGCGCGAAGTCGCGATTACCTTGCTCGGAGATGATCTGATCCGCCAAAAATTGGGTATTGCCGATCACGACCGACTTCGGCTTGTTGTCCTTATCCATAATCGCAAACGCCATATCGAGCGGGCCTTTCAGGTCGTTCGCATCCTGCTTCGGACTGTTCGATGTTAGCTGGTTCAGATCGAGTTCGCCATAAGCCTTGTCCGACGACTTGAGCAGCGAGTTCGCCTTCCAGTCCGGGTTGCCCGTATCGGTCGAAAGCGACGACGCGACAGGCAATACGACGACGCGGCCGGAATCGGCGAGGCTGTTCGTAATCGTATGGAACTGGACGTTCGGCACGATCGTCAGCGGATTGTTATACAACGTACGGCCGTTTTCGATGACGACGGACTTCGTGTTTTTGACGTTCATGAAAGCAAGCAGATCGTCGAGATTTTTCATGTTCTGCATGTCTTTGGAATAACCTGTAGTGATGAACAGCTTGCCTTTGCCCTTCACATATTCTTTCAGCAAATCCGTTTCCTTCGCATCCAGGTCGGTTTGCGGGCCGAGAATGAATACCGCCAGCGCGTCATCCGGAATTTTCCCTTCCTTGAACAGGTTCAGCTCGGTAATGCTGTAGCTCTCCCCTTCGAGCGAGGAACGGAACGAACCGATCTGGGCGGCCGGAATTTCGTTATGGCCCGTCAGGAAGTAGATCGGATGCTTCACGTCGGAGATGAGGCCCATAATCGACTGCGTGAATTTGCTTTCCCCGTTGAAGTTGTACGAGCCTTGCGCTTGGCCTTGCATGAACAGCTCATAGCTGTACACTTTTTTCTGTTTGTCGCCCATTTCGAAAATAATCGTGCCCGGCTGATCGATCTGGTACTGCTGCGCTTTAGCCGGGTCGCGGTTCGGATCGATTTCCTCGAACGTGATTTTGCCGCTGCGCTTCTCATATTCGTTCAGCATATCGCGGATGTCGCGGTACATGATGCCTTCGTCCGTGGACGTGCCGCCCGTGAACATCGTAACCTTAATGTCTTTATCCAGCTTTTTGAGCGTCGAGATCGTTTGCTCGGAAAGCGAGTACTTCTTGTTGGCGCTCAAATCCCATTGAATGCCCTTCAAGGAATTCAGGAAGAGCGTAACGATAATAAATATCACGATCACGGCGATCGAGATAACCGTCGCGTTCGTTCCTCTTATCCACTTGTTCACGTCTCTTCCCCCTTATCTCCAGCGTTTTCTTTCAAGCGTCTGAATGCTCAGTACGATAAATACGGCTGCCAGCAGCACATAAAACATGACGTCGGCAAGATGCAGAACGCCCTTCTGCAAATTCACTTGCCGCTGAGTCAGCGAAAATTGCACGATCCATTCTTTCAGCTTGCCGCCGAAGCCTTCGCCGGCCCAGTCGATAATCCAGAGCAGCAGCAAAATAACGAACGAAGCGATGCCCGCCACCATCTGGTTGTTGGACAGCGTGGAAGCGAACAGACCGATCGCCATCATCGCCGCTCCGAGCAGGAACATGCTGAGGTAAGACAGCCACAGCACCGACTGCTCCAGGTCGCCGAAGCCGGACATAATCCACGGGTAAATCAAGCTGCATATGACGAGCATCAACAGCAGCGTCAAAGCCGCCAAATATTTACCAACCACAATCTCCGTTATGCTGGCCGGAGAAGTGAGCAGCATTTCGTCGGTTCCATGACGGAATTCTTCCGATACGAGCCGCATCGTAAGCAGCGGAATAATGAACAAGTAGATGAACGTCGTATTGCCGACTACGAGCCTTGCATCGACGATGCTTGTCGACGTCAGGACGAAGTTCAAATAAAACATAATACTCGAGAGCAGCACGTAAAACGCGAACGCCACATAAGCGGTCGGCGAGTAAAAATAAAGCTGCAATTCTTTGTTGCATATCGCCCAAGCTCTACGCATCAGCTTCCACCTCCGGCTCTTCATCCGGCTGTTCGACTTTCTTCTCGTCTGTCGTCAGCTTGAGGAATATGTCTTCCAGGCTGAGGCTTTCCTTCTTCATTTCGAGAATCGGATAGCCCCGCTCGGCCATTTTGTAGAACAACGCTTCGCGAATATCGGAACGATCCTTGGACACGACCTGCAAAAGCACGGATTCGGACTCGCTCATCGATTGGTCGCGCTCCAGTTCCTTCACGCTGCCGATAACGGGAAGCCCGCTCAGCTCGCGCACGATGTCGTCCTTCGGCCCCTTAACCTCCAGCCGCACTTCGAACGATTCGCCCATCGCTCCGCCGATCTGGTCCGGATGCTCGTCCAGCACGATCTGGCCTTGGTTAATAATGAGCACGCGGTTGCAGATCGCGTTCACTTCCGGCAAAATGTGCGTGCTGAGCAAAACCGTATGGTTTTCGCCCAAATCACGGATCAGCTGGCGAATTTCAATAATTTGCTTCGGGTCGAGACCGGATGTAGGCTCGTCCATTATAAGCAGATCCGGCTTGTGCAGAATCGCCTGCGCCAGGCCGACCCGCTGCTTGTAGCCTTTGGACAGGCTGCGGATAACCTGCTTCTCGCGGCCTTGCAGCCCGAGCTTCTCGATGACTTCGCCGACCCGCTGCTTCTGATCGCGCACCGGCACGTCGCGCAGATTGGCGACAAATTTCAAGTAGGCGGAAATGGTCAGCTCCGGATAAAGCGGCGGCGTCTCCGGCAAATACCCGATCTTTCTGCGCGCCTTGCGCGGGTGATCGGCCATTGACAAGCCGTCGATCAGAATCGACCCTTTCGTCGGATTCAAGTATCCCGTAATCATGCGCATCGTCGTCGTTTTGCCGGCGCCGTTCGGCCCCAGGAAGCCGACTATTTCGCCGCGGCTCATCGAAAAGTCGATGCTCCGAACCCCTCTCTGATTCTCATACAGCTTGCTGACCTGCTTGACTTCCAGCACTTTGACACCCTCCTCATCAGTGGCGGCATTTCCTGTCGTGCATTTTGCTAGCGCTATCAATTGTGGTTAACAAACAAAATATACTGCCCCAACAATAAGCGAACCTTAAACAAATCTGAAAATTTGCTTAAAATTTTGTGTCCAAATTGTGAACACCTTCGCTGCTTTTGGCAAAAAAAGGACCTCATTCATTATGAGGTCCTTTCGTCATCCTTGTCAACTCTCCTCGCCGCCGCCCTCCTGCGCAAACGGTTTGTATCGGCATGCCGAATCGAGTAAAGTAGCAAGTAAGGAACCGGAAAGGGTGAACAGTTTGGACGAGAAGCACCTCGAAGAAATGGACCTCGAACTCGCTACATTTGCTCGCCGGGTTACGGCTGCCTCGCTGGATAAGAAGCTGGGCACGCTGGAGCGCTCCTCTTACCTGCTGCTCCATCATTTGTCGTCGCATGGACCAAACGGCGTCAAATCGCTGTCCGAGCAGTTTCATCTCGATATTTCGACGATCAGCAGACAAGCAGCCGGGCTCGAAGCGAAAGGGCTTGTTCGTCGTTTGCCCGATCCGGCCGACGGCCGGGCCAGTCATTTCGAGCTGACGGAGACGGGCCAGAAGGAGCTGCTTGTTTCGCAGCAAGCCCGGGTGTCCCGCTTTGCCAAGCTGTTCGCCGACTGGACGCCCGAAGAATGCGAGTCGTTCTTGCGGCTGCTCGCGAAGCTGAATCGCACTTTTGTCGATTAGCGTAACCTTGCTTGTCCAGTCCTATGCGCCCAAGCAAAACCACGCGTCTGCCACCGTAATCGACCGGATACAGCTTCTTCAAGCGACGCCTCATTCCGAACGGGTGAGGCAGTCGATCCGTTCCAGAACCGCATATTCATCCGGATAGATCATCATATACTCCGTCAGTCCGACCATGCGGAACAGTTTCTGAAAATGCGGCGAGATCCCGAAGGCGAACGTGTGGAAACGGCCCTTCGCCCCCGTTCTGACCAGACGGATCAATACGGCTATGCCGCTGCTGTTCATGTAAGATACATTTGAAAAGTTCAAAATCAAGCAAGAGCCCGGGACATCCAGCCCCCGTCCCCATGGTTGTTCTCCAAGCAGAGCATCCTCCGCTTGTTTGGTCACATCGCCGTCCATGTCGAGAATGACTCCTCTTGCGAACGTGCGCGTACGAATCCGAAATTGGCTCTCCATCATAGCCCTCCCGTCAGCGATCCGTTTCGAAACTCGATTTCCGTATAAAAGCTCCCGGCCTCACGCCCGAAGCCTACCCGGTCGGCCAGCAGCAGCATCAGCTTCAGCCCCCAGCCGCGCGGGTTATCCTCGTACAGCTTGCGCGAGCATGTCGTTTCCGCCAGCTTCGCCGCATCCCACGCTTCGAAAGGAAAACCTCCGCCTTCGTCGAGGACGCGGTAGACGGCTCTTTCTTCCGAGATCCGGGCCTGAACCCGGACTAGCCGGCCTGGGTCCAAACCGTTGCCATGCTCGGAAGCGTTCAGAATCGCCTCGGTTACGGCCGTGATCATATCGTCCAGACGGTCGGCATACAGGCCGCAAGCGTCCAGGCAGGCGGTCAATCGAGCGGAAATCCGCTTTTCTTGCCCAAATTCGCTCGGGACGATCCATTCCGCATCCACTATCCATCGCTCCTCCGCCACCTGACACCTTCTTTCGGAGCGCAGCCCCATCTTCAGTATATAGGAGTTCACTTACAAGTCTCTTACAGGCAAACCCGGCTTAGTCCTGCATCGAAATGAGCAGCAGTGTGCGATCGTCCCGATCGGGAGAGCTTTCCTCGGGCAATAAACCGAGAAGCCGGTCAAGCTGCCGCTGGACGGGATCCGTGCGATCGATTCCGTCCAAAAGCGCTTCAAACCGCTCAAAACCGAGCATATGCATCGATTCGTCTAGCGATTCGACGATTCCGTCCGTATAAAGCACGAGCCGGTCGCCGGGGTGAAACGGCATAACCGTCTCCTCGTACGCTTCGTCCGGGTCGAACCCGGCCGGAAGCGAGCCGACCGGTACGAGCTCGGCGCCTTCCGCCCCGATCCGGAACGGGGCGACGTGACCGGCGCTCGCGTACCGGACGGTCCGCGAATCGGCATCGAACAGCGCCAGACCGAGCGTAACGTACATGTCGCCGCGAAGCATGCCGGACAAGTCGCGGTTCATCCGGCGAATGATGTCGGCCGCCGTTCCGCCCGCCTGAAGCTGCGAGCGGAACAGCGCAAGCGTCGCCGACATGAGCAGGGCGGCCGGCATTCCTTTTCCCGACACGTCTCCAACAAGCACGATCGTCTGCGAATCTCCGAGCCGGACTATATCGTACAGATCGCCGCCCACTTCCTTGGCCGGCTTGAAGCGCGAAGCAACCGTATAATGTCCGCAAACCACGTAAGACTCCGGCAGCAGCCCCAGCTGCATCTCGGAAGCAAGCGCCATCTCCCGTTCGACCGCCTCGTATTTGGCGGCTATTGCCTTTTGCAGCTCATTGAATACGGAGGCGAGCCGGCCGACCTCATCGTCGGATATAACGGGCACCGTTTCGTGAAGCCGGGTGCGTTTCCCTTGCAGCAGGACGCTAATGCCGGATATCAGATTGCGCAGCTCGTCGCGAAACTGCTTTGTGAGCAGACGGTAAACGGTGAAAGCGAGGAAGCCGTGCACAGCAAGCGTTATCGCCAGCCAGCCGAAACGGATGTGCCCCGCCTCTTCGCCCAGCAGAAAGCGGACCGTAGGGTAGATGACGATCGCAAAGCAGCATACATAGGTAAGCACGAGCGGCTTCCAGAACGTCCCGTTTTTCTCCGGAGGCAAGCTGGTAGGGTGTAGAAGCACCAGATAACGTTTCACCGTTCGCTGCAGCCATATAAGGAACAATAAGGAGATCGCCAGACCGATCGTCAGCTCATTCAAATTTCTTTGCAGCAGATGGGTCCAGGCTGGCTCGCCGCTACCTGCGGACGACCTCAGCAGCAGCGCGTATTCATCCGCATGATACAAGACAATACCGATGCAAGTAAGTCCCAGCATCCACCAAAACAGCTCATTTGGCAATCGCCAGAGCCGAACGCTGGCGACCTGCTTGTCGTCCGGCCGTTCACTGCCCATCGCGCGCATGACCGGCCTGAGCCGAAGGCCCGTAATGTAGGAGAGCAGAACAGCCATTACGCATGACGCCGATACAACAACCGGTATTTGGAAAGCCAGAAGCTCGCCGAAAGAGAAACCAAGAATCACTAGATTCGAATAAACGAGCAAGCCGCAGCCCACGAGCATGGATAGGAAAAACACGGCAAACAGCCGCAGCGGCAAATAGGACGTTTTAAGCTTCGCCATAGCCTTTACCTCCTTCGGCAGGGACTCGGCTCACCCATATCACTGCGCCGGCTCTCGCCTCCGCCAAGGTGAGAAGCAGGGGATTGTTTAGGCCGACCGGTACCGTCGACGACCGGTATTGTCCTTCCAATCGCTCTCCGAAGGCCGGCGCCTGTAAACCCATCCCCGCTCTTACGATATCAATATGATCCCGATGGAAATCGGCGACGCCCAGCAAAACATCAATCGTATGCGTGCCTCGGAACATATGACCCAATCTCGCATTCAGTCTGTCCGCAAGCCCAGCCGCATCGCCGATCCCGGCTTCGGAACGGAACATGCCGATAAACGCCGACAGCGCCAAGGCGGAAGGCATTCCGCCGCCGGATACGCAGCCCGCGACGAAGGCGAGCTTGCCGCCGCCGCAATGCACGATATCGTAGAAGTGACCGCCGATTTCTCCGTTCTCCCTCGCCTCGCCGCGTACGCGCCAGTTACCCAGCTTGGCCTCTCCTTTGTGCATAATATGCCGCTGAACGTTTCCGGCAAGCTCGCGTTCGTGAAGCAGCCGGGCATATTCGTTTCTTTTGCGAACTTGCAGTTCGTTATAAACGACAGCAAGCTGTCCGGCTTCGTAACGCGAGACAAGTGGAATCGCCTCGCCGGCGCTGCCGGAGCCGTCCGTATGGGAAGCTGCGGCCAGACGAAGCTTACCTATCATATCGCGCAGCTCGTAGATGAAGCTGAAGCTGAGTATGGCAAAAGCGACAAATACGATCAGCCCCCCGATCAGCGCAATCGAAGCCAAAGTTGCGGGAGAGACCGCGCTTCCCTTCGATTCGTTTTCCGCTGCATGCCACATGATCCGCAGCAGCGGGAACGTGATAGCGCATATAAAAGCCAAGGTGAGCGGCCGCAGCAGCGAGACGAAGCGCAGCTCCCTGGCGTCCGCTTCCCCGAGCACGGGCATACTGCGCCGAAGAATGCTGCGGGACAGGCCATAATGAACGAAGGCCAAACCGACCATAGACGTCGCATTAAACAGCGTGCTTTTGCCATAATACAGCCAGCGGCGCGGGCCTTCCTCGAAAGCCAGCGCAAGAAGTTGACTTCCTTGGGCCATCAAAAGGCCGAAGAGGAGGAAAAACCAGAAGAGATGTACCGGAAACCCGACCAATTGCCGCCATATCGGGAGAAGCTCCGCTTGCTGCGCACCGCCGCTTTCGCCGTTCAAATAAGCTTCCACCCGGGACAAACGACGCCGGCTGAAACCGGACGCGAGCAGGACCCAGCATGCAAACGCGGCTGCGATATAACCGGCGCCGGCGGCAAGCCTCTCCGAGGAGTATTCGCTGACGAACCGGTTCGATACAAGCATGGCCGAGCCCGAAACGACGGCTATCGTTATGTACATGACAACCAGACGGTTGTACAAGAGGCGGGCATGGCCCTTCAACATCGCTCACCTCGCAGCAGTTGCTTCGTTTCCGGCAGCGGCTTCGCATTTAATTCCTCGCTGCACATCTTCTCCAGCCGGCGATACCATCCGTTCGCCTCTGCCGTCTTTCTCTGCTCCATCAGCAGCCGGATGATGTGCTGGTATGCTTCTTCCTCCGCCGGTCTGAGCCGCAGCCATTCGGCGCAATGCGCTTCGGCCGTTTCGTAATCGCCGAGTTCGGCGGAGAATCGGATCAGCTTTTTCAGCATGCCGATCTGCAGCTCCGCATAGTGCGTTCGGGCGGCATCGAGCCAGTCGACATAAGACAGCTCGGGAACCAGTTCCTCGTACATCTGAATCGCCTGGCCATACAGCTCCGCGGCCAGCTCGCGATCGTTCGCCCAGAGCTGGTCGCCGACCCGGATGAGCGAGCGGTATTTCTCCACATCGGCGTGTTCGATATAAGCGCCGGCCATTTTGACAATGCCATCTTTGATCACAACGGCGTTTTCGCAGCCAAGCCTCTCGTGCAGCACTTGTCTCAGCCGATGAACCGTCACATACAGCTGATTCGCCTGCTTGCCCGTATCGGTTTCCGCAAAAAGCGCCTCCACCACCTGGTCGCGCGGGCTTGCGTAGTTTGGCTGGAGCATGAGGTAAAGCAGCAGCTCCTGCGCCTTTTTCCGTTTCCAGGCAATGTCCCGTACCTCATCGACTCCGTTCGAGAAACGGATCGGGCCGAAACAGTAGATGCTCCACGGACGATCCGGTGCAGGCGCCAGCTCTTCAGACACGGTGAATACGGATGCCATGGCCTGCTCCATGATCCGCAGCATATTTGGACCAGCCAGCCCGCATAGCGAGACATAAACGTCCGCCTGCTGCAAGGAACGTGCCGCTTCGTATTCGTCATGCTGCGCTACGGCCCGCTCAAACTGCAATCGTATATAATGAAGCTGAAGCCGGGCATCGGATGCCAGCAGCCCGATATCCCGGTCCAGCCGCTCGCGCTCGTCCCCGCTCGCCGATATGCCGGAGCGCAGGAGCGCAAGCTGCTCGCAGCAGCGGACCGCCGTCTCCAAATAACGCGGCAGCCGCAGCCCGTCGCGGCGGCCCATTGAGCCAAAGGCCGCGCAAGCCTCCTCCAACCGGCCTTCATGAAGCAGCTTGACGGCTTGAAACCCTTTTTCGTAAACGGTTAACCCGGCATCGGCACTGCTGCGGAGCCGTAGTACAGTCTCAATCCGGAGCAGCAGCGAGGAAGGAGCCGCTGCATCGTCCAGCAGCATGAACAGCACCGCCTCCAGCGCCGCCTTGCAAACGCTGCGAGCGGTCCCGTCCCGATCGAACGCTTCGAATGCCGCCTTGAAGTAAACGTATGTATTCGCTTCCTCGCCAAGCAGACGAGCCCCTTGGGCAAGCGCAAATAAAACGTCCCCGTTCGCGGCCGCTTCGCCTTCGTCGTATTCCGCTTTCAAGAACAGCAGCGCCGTCTCCGCCTCTTGCTGCTCGCCGAGCCGCATAAGCACGGAGGCGAGCGCGGCGAACGCCGCCAGCAGCTCTCGCAAGAACGTTTGGCGGGCGAAAGCTTTAACCGCTTGCAGAAGCAGCCGCTTTGCCTCCGCCAGCCTGCCCTCCTCGGCAAGATGTTCCCCATACGCTTTTTGCAGCAGCGGCGATCGGTTCAGCAGTGTCTCCGGCAGTTTGCCGAGGTCTTCCAGATCCGGCCTTGCCCCTTCCAAAATCGCACATTCGAGACGGAAAAGCGTCATCTCATCCTTGCCCGGCTCCAGCCATTGTTCGCCTTCGTTCAACGTCAATCACCGCAGTCTTCTAGTCATTACGTATCAATTCGACGATTACTTTCTATTCCCTTCGACCTATGCCGAACAAGCGCAAAAAAGCCGCGCTCCGATATCGAAACGCGGTTAAAGCTCTCTACTGCTTATTTTACCAGCTGTCCTCTTGTAACACCGAGCTGATTCGTCGCCTTCAGCGCGCGCCATACGCTCGTCCCGCTGATCGCGCCCCGCAGCGCCCGGCTGTACAAATCCAGCACCTCTCGCACCTGCTCCGGCGACTCCTCCAGAAATTCTACGCGGTAGGCGGTAAGACCGAGCTCTCTGAACTGAGGCAAATATTCCGCTCCGGACTGCTCGATGGCGTTATATACCGTATTGCGGCAGCCTTCGTCGACCCGAACCGGGTGCGACATGCCGATCCGGTCCTGAAGCGAGACGCGGTGGTCCTCGCATGGACGCCCGCAGTTCGTGTAATCTGTCCCCTCGCTCATGAACGTGCAGTATACGCAGTGTTCCGTATGGAACATCGGCAAGTGCTGGTGAATGACAATCTCGAGCTGTCCCGGATCGGTGCGTCGCAGCAGATCGATCATTTGCTGGATATTGAGATCATAAGACGGCGTTACCCGGCTGCAGCCGCTATCGACGAACAGCTGCACTGTTTTGTGATTGGCCGCGTTCAGCGAGAAGTCTCCGATCAGCTCCGGACGGTAGCCGTCGGTGGATTCCGCGCGATGCTTCATGAAATAATACATCGCTCCGGTATTGCGGACGAGCATCGCGTCGGGCCTCAGGTTCAACATATTTCTAAAATAACCGGTCTCGCCCGGCATATGGATGCGCGGCGTCGCCAGCGCGATTTTGCGGCCTGCGGCCCGTACGGCTTCAACGGCAGCCGGAAACTGCTTGATGAACTCGAAGTCGGCATAAATCCACTCGACGTCCGTCGTGAGAACGGCCTTCACCTGTTCGAGGTTGCGGCATAACGCGATAAGCCGCGGCTCCTGCCCCCGGCTTCCCCGGTCTTCCGAAAATGTGCCGGCCGGCAGCTCTCGGTACGCATCCCCGTACACATCCGCGATGCGCTTCTTGTAGCGGCGCGGCTTCTGGCGGGCCTCTTCGAGCAGCTCGACAGCACGGCGGCGCATTTGGTTCAGCTCCCGCATCGGTACGATCAGCGCGCCTTCGAGGTCTACCGCGAGCCCGTTCAATTCGAAGATCGTTCCCCCAAGACGGCCGAACTGCTCCGCGAACAGCGCCTCGTCCATCGGTCTTTTCTCCGCCTGCACGAGCGGGAGCTCGGAGAGCACCTCTACGGAATGCCCGGTCCGCTCGTCCGTCCATACCGAATGAAGCGGCTCGCCGAGACGGCCCGCCACCGCCACTTTTACCGGAAACACGCGGTATGGCTTATCCGTTTCGAACGTTTGCCGAAGCTTCTTGTCCAGATGCGGATCGCTAGTCTTCCAGATCCGGTCGCCGACGCGAACCCGCTTCAGATCGACGTCATTGCGCCCCGGTACGATCTCGATAAGACCGCCCTCCGCCTCGCCTTCGATCTTCTGCCCTTTGCGCCGTATGTCGTAGACGCGGCCGCCTTCCTCGGGCTTCGTCGGGTCCCCGGCGTCAAATACGATACCGTCGCCGCGCTTGAGCGGCGCCTCCAGCTCGCAAACGACGCCGTCTCGCAGCAACTGCTTCACACGGCCCAGAAAAACGCCGCGGCTTTTCGGAAACGTGCCGTCGACAAGCTGCTTGTTGTTCGTTCCTTTCAGGAATCCGTACGTAAACCCGCGCGAAAAGCTTTGCTGCAGCTCGCGCATTTCTTCCTTCGAAGGCGACACGTCGCGCCCTGCAAAATAGTTGTCGATCGCCTTGCGGTATTTGCTAACGACGTTGGCCACGTACTCCGGCGACTTCAGCCTGCCCTCGATTTTAAACGAGGTGACGCCCGCTTCGATCAGCTCCGGCACGATCTCCAGCGCAGCCAAATCTTTCGGCGACAGCAGGTAAGCCACATCGCCCATCGGCTTCTGCACGCCGTCTACCATCAAGTCGTACGGCAGCCGGCAAGCCTGTGCGCACTCCCCGCGGTTGGCCGAGCGGCCGCCCCACATTTCCGAGGTCAGACACTGCCCCGAATAAGATACGCACAGCGCTCCGTGCACGAATACTTCCATCGGCAGCTTCGCCTGATCGCCGATCTGCTTGATCTGCTTCAGGTTGTTTTCTCGGCCAAGCACGACACGCTCGATATCGAACGGTTTCGTAAACTCGACCGCTTCCGGCGACGTAATCGTCATCTGCGTCGAGCCGTGGATCGGGAAATCCGGAGAGATGTCCCGGATCAGCTTAACGAGACCGAGATCCTGTACGATAACCGCATCCACACCGGCTTCGATACACGCTTCGACGAGCCGCTTCGCATCTTGAAGCTCCTCCTCGAAGACGAGAATATTAAATGTGACGAAGCCTTTGACGCCGTACAAATGCAGAAAGGACATGATGTCCGGCAGCTCGTCCATTGTAAAGTTTTTCGCGCGCACGCGCGCATTGAATTTGTCCACGCCGAAAAAGATGGCGTCCGCTCCGTTTGCAACCGCCGCCCGCATGCAATCCCAGTCGCCGGCCGGGGCGAGCAGCTCAATATCTTGAATGCGAATGTCTTCGCGCATCGTTACGTTCCTCCAATACCTTCCACAAGCGGCATCCAGCCGCTGCCTTATCCTATTAGTGTACCAGAAAAGGGGGTATCCGCGCCATTGCGCGGCAGAGCTTAGTCCCAGGAAGATATTGCAGGATACGCCCGCTCCATTAAAAAGACGCGCAAACCGGTCCGATTTGCACGCCCCATCCCTGCTACTGTTCCTCATTCGGAACGACCATCCGCTTGATCTCTTCAAAAGAAACCGGCGTATAATCCCAATGCTCCACACAAACGTTGATATACTGGGTTCCTTCATATTTCTGACCGTGAATATGCCCGTGAACATTCACATAGGGCATATGCTTGTTTATGTACATCGGCTCGTGCGACAAAAAGAAGAAGCCCCCGTAAACGATCGGATGCTCGCTAACTTCGCCGAACCCCGCATCCAGCCACCAAGACCGGGATCGGCCCCGGTCGTGATTGCCCATGATCAGCGTTTTGCGCCCGTTCAGCCGTTCCACGATCGCACTCGTCTTCTCCTTGTTCAGGAACGAAAAATCGCCCAAGTGGAACACGTGATCGTCCTTGCCGACGGCGGCGTTCCACCGCGCAATCATCGTCTCGGTCATTTCCTCCGCGCTTGCGAACGGCCTCGATTCGAAATCAATGATAGGCCGATGTCCAAAATGATGATCGGAGATGAGAAATAGGTTCGCCAATGCCGCTCACGCCTCCCCTGCGAGCTCACGCTCCGCTTCTTCCCTTGTCGGCAGCGCCGGAATCGCTCCCCGCCTCGTCGTCGTCAGCGCTCCGATGCCGTTTGCGAAGCGGAGCGCACCGCTTGCAAACGCCGAATCGGCGAACGCCTCTTCGAGCCGGGACGCTTTCACCCCGTCAGCCGCCAGCCGGTACAGCAGACCTCCGACAAAGCCGTCTCCCGCCCCCGTCGTATCCACCGCTTGGACGGATATCCCTGGCGACGTTACTTCGCCCGATGACGTAAACAAGCGGCAGCCGGCGGAGCCCAGCGTAACCACGACGCACCGCGGCCCGGCGCCGAGAATCAATCTGGCGCCCTTCTCGAGCGAGACGCCTTCGCCGTATAGAAAAGCCACCTCTTCCTCGCTCACCTTCACAATGTCTGCGAACGGAAACTGATCGACGATGATCCTTCGTGCGAAATCCGCGTTTCTCCATAACGGGAGACGGACGTTCGGATCGTAGGAGACGATCGCACCGTGTACCCTCGCCCGTCTCGCCGCATCAAGCGTAGCCATTCGGCTCGGCTCGCTGATCAGCGACACAGAGCCGAAATGGAAGACGGCAGCATCCTGCAGCCATGCCTCTTCCACCTCTTCCTTGCGCATCAGCATATCCGCAGCCGGCTCGCGATAAAAAAGGAAATCGCGCTCGCCGTTTTCCTTCAGCGAGACAAACGCGAGACCGGTCCGCGCTTCGTCCGTTTCGACAAGCGCCGGCTCCACCCCCGCTTCCGCCAGAGCGGCACGCAAGTACTCTCCGAACGGGTCCCGGCCGACTTTGCCGATGAATCGCGACTTCCCGCCGAGTTTCGCCACGGCCGCCGCAACGTTCGCCGGAGCCCCTCCGGCAGCTTTGCGGAACGTTTGCACTTCCGATAGCGGAAGACCGTTCTCTTCCGGGACGAAGTCGACCAGCAGCTCGCCCAAACAAACAACCGCGCGCTTTTCCACAGGCTTTTCCTCCGATACATGTTCTTGCTTCGAATTATATCGGATGTTTCGATAAAAGTGGAGACCGTTCGGCAACTTTCTCCGCCCCCGTTCGTCAAATGTTTAACAACCCTTTTTCAAAATGATATAATGGCACTAGCCCTTTAGGAGAAATACCGCCACACAATCGAGAATTTATTACTTTACAAGTTCTGAGGGATTATTTTGTCAGCACGCAAAAAATCAGCCTGGATCGCTCTGATTGTTCTGCTCGCCGCGGTACTCGTGCTTGCATTCGGCCACAAACGGGTACAAGTCCGGCTTCTGTACGCCACCAATGGGAACACGTTCGATCCGGCGGCCTATTCCAATTTCGAACAGTCGATCGTGGCTAATAGCGAAGTTAGCCGATTGCCGCTGGACAAGCTAAACGGGAAACGGCTGAAGTCGTATGACGCCGTATACTTGGACGTTTCGTTGAAACAAAGCGACATGCTGCGCGGCGCTTTGCCCCAGATTGAGCAATATGTCCAGCAAGGCGGGCATCTGTTCGTGGAGAACGAACTGCTCGGCGACATCCCGCTGTCTCTGCTCGGCGCTTCCGCTATCGCTCCGGTAAACGGAGAGGTCAAGCCGAAGTTTGATTATCCGCATGTTCGCGGAAACTTGCAAGGGATGCAAGACGTATACCGGCAGTTCGCCGACAATTTTACCGGTCACGCTTATTTGAACAATATGGACGATATGATGCCGGGCTTCGATTGGGGCCAAGCGGTCGTCCCTTCGACAGCCGAAACCATCGTGTCGATGAACGGGCAAGCGCTGTTCACCGTCAACCGATTCGGTTCAGGCTCCGTCGTCGCAGCCAGTACGTTCCTGCCGAACCGGTATTTTATTACCGGCTTCGACCTGCTTAGCGGCATGGACCCGGCCAAAGGCTTTCCAACCAAGGCGGCGCTCCACGACGAGTCGCTGAAGCAGCCCGGACGTTCGGCTTACTTTGGATTTAAAACCGGTTTGCCGCAGGAGCCTTACTTTCATTTCGCCTTCGCGACAGCCAATCATTTGCTGCGTAACGAATATGTATCTTACATATCGAAGGAAACGTTCGGTTATAGCCTGAAAAAGGTGTTCGGTCCGTACGGCCGTCCGGCGATGGCGTACCAAAACCATTTTGAGGCGCTGCCCGCCTTTGAACACAAGGAAGGGATTGCCTGGGCCGAACTGCTGAAGACGTACAACCAGCTGCCTTCGTTCTCGCTCGTCCGTTCGTCGTTCGACTGGCACCATTGGTACGAAGGGGTCACCGTACATTTGAACACGGGTTCAACCGAACAGCCGCAATTTGTTGGCGAGTTTCCGAACTCGTTTTACTCAAGCGGTACGCTGATAACGAGCGAGGGCAGCCCTTTGACCGCAGCGGCCTATCCGGGCAAAAACGAGCTCGGCTTGAAGCTCGAGGAGCCGTACCGGGCGTACCCGGCGTTGATCGATACAACCGGCAGCGGCCGAAAAGATTTGATCGTAGGCAGCGCCGACGGCAGCCTCTATAAATATCCGAATACTGGACAATCGGTTTCGGCACAGATGGTCCCGGAAGGAACGGTACGCCCCGATGGCTTCGGGGCGAAAGAGGCGCTCAAGCTGTCGAACGGGCAGCCGTTTCGGGGGGCGGGCTTCGCCACTGTAACTACCGCCGATCTTAACGGCAATGGCCTCACCGATCTCGTCGTAGGCAGCTCGGATGGAACCGTGGTTGCCCTGCTGCAGCAGGGCAAAGGCGTCTTCGCACCGCCGGTGCCGCTGTTGTCCGACGGGCAGCCGATCCGGGTTAGCTCCCATTCGGCTCCGGCTGTCGGCGATCTCGACGGAGATGGCACGCTCGACCTCGTTGTCGGCGATCAAGACGGCGGGCTTACGGCGTTTTATGGCCTTCCCGGAAAGCCGATGCAATTCGGCAAAGCAGTGCCGTTATTCAAAATAACCGCCGGCTACGCAGCGCCCGCCATCCGCGATATGAACGGAGACAAGCAGGCTGATCTCGTAATAGGTAACAATGAAGGCGATCTGCTCGTCTATGAGCAGATCAAAGGAACGTGGCTGCTGAAAGGGCCGATTCAAGGCGCGACGAACAATCAGATGGGCTCGAAGGCGCTCGTCGGCGGACAATATTCAGTACCGCTATGGGCCGATCTGAATCACGACGGCAAGGAAGATTTGCTTGTCGGCCAGCTGCAATACAGCCAGCCGGTTCCGATCGACGATCCGTCGTTTCCTTATAAGAAGCAGCTTCAGGAATTTCTGGACTACGCCCGGACGAACAAGCTGGAGATCGTCCCGCACGTCTACGTGCATAGCTTCCTCAGCTCCGAGCAGGAGAAGCTGGAGCTTCAGCTTCAGCGGAAGTCGTTCGCCGCGCTCGGCCTGCCATGGACGAAGACGGGTACAAACCAGCATACGTGGCGCATCAATCAGGTGGATCGGCTCCAAACGCTTCGCAATGAAAACAATGCCGACATCTGGTACAACTTCGGCTTTAAGCCGTCAGACAGCCCGACGGAGCCGCAGTGGGGCCGCGAATTTTTATGGAGCTTTCCGTTCCTGCTTCAGGACGACAAGCTGCAATCGCCGATGCTGCTTCATGCGCCAGGCTTCAGGTTCACCTTGTCGCCGGACGGCTCGAAGCCGGATACGACCGATATTTACAAGTCGTACGCCAGCCTCGACATGCCGATCGATTATTTCGAGCATATCGAGTACCAATACGACGATCCGGACAAAACGGCCATGCTGACCGATTTCGTGCGCTTTTTCGATAAGCTGCGTTCCGATTACGACTACAATTTCATGTCCGAGCCGCAAATGGCCCGCTCGTTCCTCGCCACGATGAAAACCGAAGTCCGCGTGGAGCGGCCTTGGCTGACTTATGCGATCGACAAGCTGAAAACGAAGCTCGGACGAGGCCTGCACGTGACGTTATCGCTCTCGGCCGACACCGGAAATGTTCCAGGTCTGGCCGCAGAATACCGGGATACGGCAGGCGTCGTTTTCGAGCCGGGCGAAGCTTATGCAAATTATCCATTCGCTACCGACTCCCCGGTGTTTACGAAAAAAGACCGGAAGCTCTACATCGGACTCGGCCTTCGCCGTCTGACAAGCGTTTCCGTAAACTGGGGAGCCGAGCCGTTCCATCTCGTTCGCTCCAATGTGCCTGTCGAGATCAAGGATAGCGGGACGGCGTGGACGATTCGCACCGGCTCGGACGGCATGCAGCAGATCAAGCTGTACTCGCCGCGGCCGCTGGACATTACGGGCGACAATCTCAAGATCGAGCAAGATCCGCAGGATCATATGTACACCGTCACCCATTTCGGTGAAGCCGTAACGATAACCGTGAAAATGCCGACCGATTAATGTACCAACCGACTACTTTCGTACCCAAAGGAGAACTTCGCATGGATGAGATCATACAAGAGCTGGAGCGCCATATCCGCGAGCGCTACGAAATCGCGGACGACGATGACGATTTCGGAACGGATGTCCATCTGTTCGACTATGGCTTTATCGATTCGATCGGAGCTACCGCGCTGATCGCGCATATCGAGAAAACGTACGGCATCCAGGTAACGAACCAGGACCTTATGCTGTATCCGCTTAATACGATTACAGAGATAGCCACCTTTATCGCCGGAAAAACGGGGAGGTAACGACAGGCATGAAAACGGACAGCGCGACCATACTTACGCTCTCGTTGGAGAGACTCGATCCAAACCAGCACGGCCAGCTGAAATACGCCTCCGCCTTTGTCAGCGAGTTTATCGACGATATCCGGCTGGAAGACGGTACGCTCACGATCGCTCACCACGATCCGGATGGGGGGGCGAAGATTGCCGCCGGCGTCGAAAAGCTGATCGAACGTTTCTCCAAGGGCGACTTCGGCTTCAAGGAGCATATTTTGTTCGAGCATCGCGGCAGCATGCCATACCGTGGCGATATTATCGCCGAGCTGGTGGAGACGAAGACGATCAAAATATTGGAGCCCGGACTGTTTATTTTCCGTGAACCGTTTTCCAGCCTGCTTCGCTTTTTCGACGACACATTCGTGCAGCGCATCGCCGATGCGTTCGGGGCGAAGGAAGAGTCGTATCCGGCCGTCATCCATCTTTCGACGCTCGATAAAACGAATCATTTCACCTCGTTTCCGGAGCATCTCCACTTCCTGAACCATCTGCGCGACGATCTGGACGTGATCGAGTCGTTCTCCGACTCGGTTCGCCAGGCGGGCGGCTGGAAGGAAGAGGCGCCGCTCGATTTGAACCGGACGATGCCGAAGCCGCGTTTTGCGATGAATCCTTCTACGTGTTATCACTGCTACGAAGGACTGCAGGGAGAAACGCTCGAGGGCGACGGCATCGTAGCGACGGCGGTGGCGAAATGTCATCGGTACGAATCGAAAAATCATGCCGACTTCGGCCGTTTGCTCGATTTCAGCATGCGGGAGATCATCTTTGTCGGCAAGCCCGAGTTCGTCCGCGAAAACCGCATGAAAGCGGTAGAGCATTTGAAGCAGCTGGCTCAGGAGTGGGAGATCGACTGCCTGATCGAAAATGCGAACGATCCGTTTTTCACGAACGATTTTCAAGTAAAAGCATCGTTTCAGCGCAATCAGGAAATGAAGTACGAAATGCGGTTTACGATTCCGTACCTAAACAAATCGATCGCGTGTAGCTCCGTCAACTTCCACAGCACCGCCTTCGGTACGGCCTTCGATATCAAGCTGGGCAAACGTCCGGCTACGACGGGCTGCGTCGGCTTCGGGCTGGAGCGCTGGGTATTCGCGTTCCTCGCCCAATTCGGGCTTCGCGAGGAAGGATGGCCTGCGGCTTTCCGCGAGCAATACGCCGCTTGGCAACAAAAATCGAGATAAGATGTGATTTGCGTGAGATTAGGGTCTTTGGTGAGAAAAAACGGCTTCGTGCTGATGCTCGTTATCCTGTTCCTGCTGATCGATGCTCTCGTCGCCTGGCGGGACCCGATGACGGGCTCCAGACGATTCGAAAAAGACGATTTTACGAAAACGTTGTTTCATCACGATTGGGATCGATCCGGTCCCGTTTTTTTTGGCAATTCTGCCGTTACAGGCGCTTATATGGAGCAGAAGGCGCAGCTACCTCTCGTCGAGATGGGGATGTCCTACGGAAAGATTACCGATCTGCGGGAAATTTTGCGGCGGGGTCTTTATGAGCCCCAAGGGCAGCTCGTCATCGGCATTGACGTGCATACGATGCTGGATGCGATGCAGACCGACCCCCGCTTTCCGTGGACCCGGCCGTGGTATAGCCCGTATTTGTTCCATTACCGCGACTACTTTCAGGATGCCGGCAAGGAATGGCTGAATAACGCCTTTGCCGCCGCCAAACAAGGCAAGCTCGATTTCTCAACCTTCGAGCCGAGATGGATCGACAAGGAGCTGTACTTCGGACGGGAGCCGGCGGATCAGCTGCGCAAAGATTGGCAGCGCTACAACGACAATTACAACTGGATGACACTCGCCGACATGACAGATAATCTGGATGCTCTGGACTGGGTCATCGACTTCGCGCAAAAAGAAGGGCTGCCGCTAAAGGTCATCTGGATGCCGCTGAATCCCGATTCGGCTTATCCCGAGCCTCCCTATTGGAAACCGTTAAAAGAACGCGTGAACGATACGCTTAAGGCTCGTGACGTTCCTGTGCTCGATTTGTCGGGCGCGTTTAAGCCGGACGAATTCCACGATCTCGTCCATCTGAACCAGGAAACCGGGGCGCCCAAATTTACTGCGGAGGTGGACCGATGGCTGCGTTCCTTCGAAAAGCGGTAGAAGCTCTCCTCTACGCGATCATGCTCGCTTTGGTCGCCGTCTGTTTTACCGGCAAGGGACTGTTTATTTATGAGGGCTTTTGATCGTCCGCTTAGGCGGCTTTCTCTGCCTAAACGGCCGGTTCGTCATTTTGGAAAGCGCCTTATTGCCAAAGGAGTTCGCTCATGTCTTACTTGTTGAATCTGCACGCCCTGGCCGCGCTGCTCGGCATCGTGATCGTGCTGATGCTGACGCGGCGATGGCCGCTGAACAAACGCATACTCGTGCTTGTGTTTAATCTCCTCTTCCTGTACTTGTTCAGCCGGAAGCTGTTTCTGTTCTCGGCCGTTTATGTGCTGGTCAACTATTTGGGGTATTTGTGGCTATGCCACGCTCCCAAAGGCCGCAGGCTGCTGTTTGGCGCAGCTATCGTGATTAACGTGGCAACGGTCGCCGGCCTCCGGTTGTTCGGTATGAACGTAATCGAACATCCGCTGTTCGATGCGATTTATTTGTTCGGTCTCATCTATACGGTGCTTAAAGTGATCGACGCGTATTATTTCGCCTACTACGTGGGCAAGGACGTCAAAGCGCCGCTGCTCGATTTCGTCAATTACCTGCTGTTTATCCCGACGTTTACCTCGGGGCCGATCTTGAAGTTCCGCGATTTTTTGGCGGACTCCAAAAAGCCTTACACCGTAAGCGCCGCCGACTTCGAAGCCGGAATCAAACGCGTCATCCTCGGGCTGTTCAAAAAGGTCGTGCTTGTCGCGGGAATGACCGCCGTCTTTCACAATGTGCTGGATCACGAGCTTCGAATATACGACAGTTTGTTTTTGATGATCTGGTTTTATGCGCTCATTTACTTCGACTTTTCCGGTTATTCGGATATTGCGATTGGATTCGGCCGGCTGATGGGTTATATGATCCCGGAAAACTTCAAGCAGCCGTTCCTGTCGCCGACACTTACGCAATATTGGCGCAACTGGCACGCGACGCTCGGCGACTGGTTCCGCGATCATATTTTCATGATCTTCTCCCGCCGTTTCTCGTCGCGCTGGGCCGCCGCCGGACTGTCCATAATCATAATGGTTTGCATCGGGTTATGGCACGGCTTTACGTGGCTTTACGTGCTGTGGGGGGTCTATCATGGCGTGCTCATGGCGCTGGAAAGCTTGCTCCAGCTGTCGCTCGTCAACCGGAAGAAGGTCTCGCGTACCTACTTCTATGCCCGCTGCGCCTTGACCCAGCTGCTCGTCACCGCCGCCGTCATCGTCTACAGCGGCAACTCGGACGTCGTGCTGCGTATATATAGAGGCCTCGTCAACTGGTGACATGATGCGAATCGTATTGAAAAACCCCCTTGCTTCAGCAGCAAGGGGGTTTCGTTCTCTCTATGTAGATGGCGCTTAGCCCATCCATGCTTTGACCATGTAAATATCGAGCACGATAAATACGAACAGGCTGAATGCTGCAAACCCGATCGCAAATTTATTTTTTACCTTTGCCGAAACCGATCTTACGACGGCAATGACCAATAACAGCGTGAACAAAATCATGAACAGGTCAAATGTGTGGAAGTTGGATGCAGTTGCCGCAGCAGCTTCGTCTGCCAAAAACATAGCTTGGGACCTCCTTAATAGGGAAACATGGCTTATAGTCTACAACTTTCGGTTGCGCGCATGATTCTGATGGGTAGGGCCGGAATCCTGCAGCACACTTGTACTCATCTTCATATATGTTATCGTGCCCAGTCAACCGTTGCAAGCAAATTTTTGAATGTTAACAAGTTTGTCACCATTTCCGGTTGCCGATAGGAGGCTGTTGCTCCGATATTGGCCATGGCTAAGCCGAAACTCGGCTTACTTATTACTTTAAACAGGACTTGTCCATCCTGTCCCGGCACGTATAAGATGTCCATCTCTTCTAATATTTATAACCAGGGAAAGCCCCCCAGGGCATCAGCCTGTCACCAAGCTAACCCCGGAGGCTCGGCTCCCTGAAGCACGACTGCGAATAGGAACACACCTATACGACGGCATCCTCATGCTCTTGCGAGGATGGCTGCATACTCTCGGTTCTGGCACGATCCCGCTCCAAAATCGGCTTCAAATATTTGCCCGTATACGACTCCGCTACTTTCACCACCTGCTCCGGGGAACCGGTTGCGACGATCGTACCGCCGCGGTTTCCGCCCTCCGGACCCAAGTCGATCAAATAATCGGCCGTTTTGATCACATCGAGGTTGTGCTCGATAACCAGCACCGTTTCGCCGCTATCGACCAGACGATGCAGCACATGAAGCAGCCGGTCGATGTCATGGATATGAAGCCCGGTCGTCGGCTCGTCCAAAATATAGATCGTCTTGCCGGTACTGCGGCGGTACAGCTCGGCTGCCAGCTTCACGCGCTGCGCTTCGCCTCCGGACAAGGTGGTGGCGGGTTGCCCCAGCTTCATGTAGCCGAGCCCGACATCGAGCAGCGTCTGCAGCTTGCGATGAATGCGCGGGACGTTCTGGAAAAACTCGCAGCCGTCCTCAATCGTCAGCTCCAGCACTTCGGCAATGTTTTTGCCCTTGTACTTAATGTCAAGCGTTTCGCGGTTGTACCGTTTCCCTTTGCAAACCTCGCACGGCACATACACGTCCGGCAGAAAGTGCATCTCGATCTTGATAATGCCGTCGCCGCTGCATGCCTCGCATCGGCCGCCCTTGATGTTGAAGCTGAAGCGGCCTTTCTTGTAGCCGCGTACCTTCGCCTCCGTGGTCGTGGCGTACAGATCGCGAATATCGTCGAATACGCCGGTATACGTCGCCGGGTTGGAGCGCGGCGTGCGGCCGATCGGCGACTGGTCGATATCGATCACTTTCTCGATGTGCTCCAGGCCGGCAATTTCTTTGTGCTCCCCCGGACGCGTCTTCGCCTTATTCAAGTCGCGGGCGAGAGCCTTATACAAAATCTCGTTAATAAGCGTACTTTTGCCCGATCCCGATACCCCGGTTACGCATGTAAATACGCCGAGCGGAATTTTGGCGCTAACGTTGCGCAAATTATTTTCTTTCGCTCCCTTCACTTCCAGCCATTTGCCGTTTGGCTTCCGGCGGGGAGACGGGATAGGAATGAACTTCCGGCCGCTCAAATATTGTCCGGTGAGCGAGTTCGGATCTTTCATAATTTCCTCAGGCGTTCCTTGCGATACGATCTGTCCGCCGTGAATGCCGGCTCCCGGCCCGATGTCGATCAAATAGTCGGCGGCCAGCATCGTATCTTCGTCATGCTCGACGACAATAAGCGTGTTGCCGAGGTTGCGCATATGCGTAAGCGTCTGGATCAGCCGGTCATTGTCCCTCTGATGCAGGCCGATGCTCGGCTCGTCCAAAATGTACAAAACGCCCATCAGGCTTGAACCGATCTGGGTCGCCAGCCGGATTCGCTGCGCCTCGCCTCCGGACAACGTTCCTGCCGAACGGTTCAGCGTCAAATAGTCGAGACCGACGTTAACCAAAAAGCCGAGACGCGCTTCGATTTCTTTGAGCACGAGATTCGCGATCGTACGCTCCTTCTCGGTCAAGCTCAGTTGGCCGAAAAAGCTTGCAGCTTCGCCGATGGCCAAGCTCGTAACGAACGCCATATTTTTGCCGGCAACGGTAACCGCGAGACTTTCCCGCTTCAGCCGCTGCCCTTTGCAGCCCTGGCACGGCTTCGCCGACATATACTGCTCGATATGCTCGCGAATGCCTTCCGAGCCGGTCTCCCGGTAACGCCGTTCCAGGTTGCGCACAATGCCTTCGAACGGCACGAGCGCTTCCTTCGTAAAGCCAAAGTCGTTCTCATAACGGAACTTGATCTTCTCGCCGCCGGTGCCGTACAAAATTTTCTTCATATGCTCGGCGTTCAGCTCGGAGATGGGAACATCGGTTGGAATCTGGTAGTGCTCGCAAACGGCGGCCAAAAACTGCGGGTAATAGTTGGACGTGCTGCCCGCCCACGCTTCAAAGGCGCCGTCGGTGATCGTCAGCGTTTGATTCGGAACGAGAAGGTCCGGATCAACGATCATTTTCGCGCCCAGGCCGTCGCAATCGGGACATGCCCCGAACGGGCTGTTAAACGAGAACATGCGCGGAGCAAGCTCCTCAATGCTGAAGCCGCACTCCGGACAAGCGAGCTTTTGATTGAACATCAGCTCTTCCTGCTCCATTACATCGACGATGACACGGCCGTCGGAAAGCTTAAGCGCCGTTTCCAGCGAATCCGCCAAACGGGCATGAACGTCGCTCTTAACGACAATCCGGTCTACGACGACTTCGATCGAATGTTTCTTATTTTTTTCCAGCTCGATTTTGTCCGACAAATCGCGAATTTCACCGTTGACGCGGACGCGGACGAACCCCTGCTTCTGAATATCCGCGAGCAGTTTCGTATGCTCGCCCTTGCGGCCCGAGACGATCGGCGCCAAAATTTGCAGCTTCGTCCGTTCCGGATATTCCATAATCCGGTCGACCATCTGCTCGACTGTTTGCGACGTAATCTCGATTCCATGATCGGGACAATGCGGACGGCCGATTCTCGCATACATAAGTCTTAGATAATCGTAAATTTCCGTAACCGTTCCGACCGTGGAACGGGGGTTGCGGCTTGTCGTCTTCTGATCGATCGAAATCGCGGGCGACAGCCCTTCGATCGAATCGACGTCCGGCTTGTCCATCTGCCCGAGAAATTGTCTCGCGTAGGCGGACAACGATTCGACATAGCGGCGCTGACCTTCCGCATAAATCGTATCGAAGGCGAGCGACGATTTGCCGGAGCCGCTCAATCCGGTCAGTACGACGAACTTGTCGCGCGGTATCGTGACATCGATATTTTTCAGGTTATGAGCTCTCGCTCCTTTAATGACAATACGGTCCTGAGCCAATGTAGATCATCCTTTCCGGGTAAAACGGTTCATACTTTCTATCATAGCACGTCCGCCCAAAAGCGCGGAACAGGCCGCTTATTGGAACTTAGATGCTTAACTTAAGTCCAAGCGGCCGATCTATGTTATTCCGCCTTCAATTCGAGTATGGCGTCACGAAGCTCGGCGGCCCGCTCGAACTGCAAGCTCTTCGCCGCTTCCTTCATCTCCGCCTCCAGACGCTCGATCAGCGAAACGCGATCTTTCTTCGACATCTTCTCCGCCTTCACGCCGGTCAAATAATCGGACTTCTGCTCGGCGACCTTCGTTGCCTCGATGACGTCGCGAACCCGCTTCTGCACCGTCTGCGGCGTAATGCCATGCTTCTCGTTAAACTCGGTTTGGACGGCGCGGCGGCGTTCCGTCTCGCGGATGGCGCGCTCCATCGAATCGGTCCGCTTGTCTCCGTACATAATGACGCGGCCGTTCGCATTCCGGGCTGCCCGACCGATCGTCTGAATGAGCGACCGCTCCGCGCGCAGAAAGCCTTCCTTGTCGGCGTCTAGAATCGCCACGAGCGATACTTCCGGCAAGTCGAGGCCTTCGCGCAGCAGGTTGATGCCGACGAGCACGTGAAACGTGCCGAGCCGCAAATCGCGCAGTATTTGCATCCGTTCGAACGTCTTTATGTCGGAATGCATGTAGCGCACCTTGATGCCCAGCTCCTTGAAATAGTCGGTCAAATCTTCCGCCATCTTCTTCGTCAGCGTCGTCACGAGCACGCGCTCGTCCTTCGCCACGCGTTCGTTGATCTCGCCGATCAAGTCGTCGATCTGCCCTTTCGTCGGACGCACCTCGATGATCGGATCGACGAGCCCGGTCGGCCGGATAATCTGCTCCACCATGACCGGGCAATGCTCGATCTCGTACGGGCCCGGCGTCGCTGAAACGAATACCGCCTGATTCACCTTCGCCTCGAACTCCTCGAACTTGAGCGGCCGGTTGTCAAGCGCCGACGGCAGGCGGAAGCCGTGCTCCACGAGCACTTCCTTACGGGCTCTGTCACCGTTGTACATGGCGCGGACTTGCGGCAGCGTCACATGCGATTCGTCCACGATTACAAGCATATCGTCGGGGAAATAATCGAACAGCGTATATGGCGTCGCTCCGCGCTCGCGGAACGTCAACGGACCGGAATAGTTCTCGATGCCGGAGCAAAAGCCCATCTCGTGCATCATCTCCAGGTCGTAGCGCGTGCGCTGCTCCAGCCGCTGCGCCTCCAGCAGCTTCCCTTGCCCGCGCAGTTCCTCGAGCCGCTCCTCCAGCTCCTTCTCGATGTCTACGAGTGCACGTTTCATCGTTTCCTCTCGGGTAACGAAGTGAGAGGCCGGAAATATCGCCACATGATCGCGTTCCCCGATAATTTCGCCGGTCAGCACGTCGATCTCGGTCATCCGCTCGATTTCGTCGCCGAACAGCTCGACGCGGATCGCCTGCTCGCCCCGCGAGGCCGGGAAAATCTCGATCACGTCGCCGCGAACGCGAAACGTCCCGCGCACGAAGTTCAGATCGTTGCGCTGGTACTGGATGTCTACAAGCTTATGCAAAATGTCGTTGCGAGACCGTTCCATGCCTTTGCGCAGCGACAGGACGAGGTTCCCGTACTCTATCGGAGAACCGAGACCGTAAATGCAGGACACGCTGGCTACGATAATGACGTCTCTTCGCTCGAACAGCGCGCTTGTCGCAGAGTGGCGAAGCTTGTCGATTTCTTCATTGATGCTGGAATCTTTCTCGATATAAGTATCGCTGGACGGAATGTACGCCTCCGGCTGGTAGTAATCATAGTAGCTGACAAAATACGACACGGCGTTGTTAGGAAAAAACTCCTGAAACTCGCTGCACAGCTGGGCAGCCAGCGTCTTGTTGTGCGCCATGACCAGCGTCGGCCTGTTCAGCCGCGCGATAAGCTGCGCCGCCGTAAATGTCTTCCCCGTACCCGTCGCTCCGAGCAGGGTCTGGTACCGCTTGCCCTCCTGCACACCCTGCACCAGCTCTTCGATCGCGCGGGGCTGGTCGCCTTGCGGCTGGAATTCCGAAACAAGCTGGAACGGTTTGTTCTCAAGTACGATATCGCTCATTTTCAACCCTCTTCTTGGGTCTTTCGTCTCTATTGGTTCGTCGGACTCAGACCGATATTAAGGTATGACATGCAGGGATCACCGAATGTTTGTTCTCATCATTATACCTCTTTTCCCGAAATGTTGCAAATTTTCAAACAAAGGGTGTGGCTCGTAAGCTATGGATATAACAACGCTGCTCGGCATTGTGCTCGGGCTGGCCGCGCTGGTGGGCGGATTCCTGCTCGATGACGGGCACATCAGCGGCCTGATCGTCTATACCGCCGCCATCATCGTCTTCGGCGGAACGTTCGGAGCGGTGCTCGTCAGCTTTCCGAAATCGCAGCTGAGGCAGATTCCGAAGGCGCTGCGCCTCGCCTTCAGCGAGCCGAAAACCGATTCCCTCGCCACGATAGAGGAAATGGTCGAGATGGCGTTCATCGCCCGCCGCGAGGGGGTACTGGCACTCGAGGACCGTGCCCAGCAGCATCCCGATCCGTTTTTGCAGAGCGGGCTGCAAATGGTTGTCGACGGCACCGATCAAGATCTGCTGCGCAAAATATTGGAGGTAGAGATCGAGGCCAAAGAGAAGCTGTACGCGGGCTACGCGAAAATATTCGAATCGGCCGGCGGCTACGCTCCGACGATGGGCATTATCGGCACGGTGATGGGGCTTATTCACGTGCTCAGCAATCTGAGCGATCCGGAATCGCTCGCGGGCGCAATCGCCGTCGCTTTTACGGCAACGCTGTACGGGGTTGCCAGCGCAAACGTCATTTATTTGCCGATTGCGAGCAAAATCAAGGCGCGCGGCGAAGAGCACGTCGCGGAGATGGACATGATGCTGGAAGGCATTTTGTCGCTGCAAGCCGGAGAAAACCCCCAGCTTATCGAGAAAAAACTGAAGTCTTTCCTCCATATCGATACAAGGCAGCAAAGCGGAAAGGAATCGGATGGCGATGGCGAGAAAACGTAAAGCGAAGAGCGAGTCCCATCAATCCAGCGAGCGCTGGCTCATTACGTACGCCGATCTGATTACGCTGCTTATGATCTTTTTCGTCATCATGTATGCGATGAGCAAAGTGGATGTCGCCAAATACGAAACTTTGGCCAAAGCTTTGCAGGTGCAATTTGCCGACGGCCCGTCGATTATTCCGAAGGGTACCGGCATTATGGGCGAAGCGATTCCGAAGGAAAGCCGGACAACCGGGGATACCGAGCAGCAAAGGCAGCAGGAGACGGTTAAGCCGAACGAATCCGTCCAAGCCGAGCAGGAGAAGAAGGAGCAGGATTTGCAAAATCTGCTCAAGGTGGTTCAGGAGTACATCGCGGAGCATCAGCTGGACGGCCAGGTTTCCGCCTCCGACACGCCAAGGGGCATTGCGATCACACTGAACGACCTGTTCCTGTTCGACCTCGGCAAGGCTGAGCTGAAACAAGCCGCTTACCCGGTTCTGGAGAAGCTGGCCAGCCTGTTTCCGAAGCTTAGTACCAAGGTAAGCATCGAGGGGCATACCGACAACCTGCCGCTTGCCACAGGTTCGCTTTATCAGGATAATTGGGGGTTATCCCAAGCCCGCTCCGTCTCCGTGATCCGTTACTTCGTTAATAGCGCCAAGCTGCCGCAGGATACGTTCATCTCCTCAGCCTATGCGGATACGAAGCCTGTTGCGCCGAACGATTCGGAAGCGGACCGGCAAAAAAATCGCCGCGTCGAAATTGTTGTGCTGCGTTCCGGCAGTCCCCAATAACCGCCTATTAGACCGTACCTCTATGGCGCGGTTTTTTCGTTTGCTCTGCCAAGGCCCGAAACCGTCCCGCCGGATCGTTCTTTCATGCATTGCTGCGTGAATTCGGCAGCGATTCCATGTAGCGCAACACCAATCAATCATTGTATCATAGAGACAAGCTGCGAAAACGGCAAATCTGTAAGAATACTGCGGAGGTAGAACTTATTATGAGCGAAGAATCGGTACAACCGGGGTATTTTGGCGAATTCGGAGGAAGCTTCATCCCTCCCGATCTGCAAGAAGTAATGGACTACTTGAGCGAGCAGTTCTACAAGTATAAGGACGATCCCGAATTTATCGAAGAATATCGCTACTACTTGCGGGAATACGTCGGCCGCGAGAACCCGCTGACGTTCGCCCAGCAATTGACCGCCAAGTGGGGCGGCGCGAAAATATATTTGAAGCGCGAAGACTTGAACCATACCGGCGCGCATAAAATCAACAACGTTATCGGTCAAATCCTGCTCGCCAAACGGATGGGAGCGAAACGCATTATCGCCGAGACTGGAGCCGGCCAGCACGGTGTTGCAACCGCTACCGCCTGTGCCATGTTCGACATGGAATGCATCATCTATATGGGAGCCGAAGATACGCGCCGACAGGCGCTTAACGTATTCCGGATGGAACTGCTTGGCGCCAAAGTGGTGCCGGTTGCCAAAGGCCAAGGCCGGCTCAAAGACGCCGTCGACGAAGCGCTGAACGATCTCGTGCAAAACTACAAAACGACCTTCTATTTGCTCGGTTCGGCCGTAGGGCCGCATCCGTTCCCGACGATGGTCAAGCATTTCCAGTCGGTCGTCAGCGAAGAGTCGAAGCGTCAAATTTTGGAGAAGGAAGGTCGGCTTCCGGATGCGGTTCTGGCCTGCGTCGGAGGAGGCAGCAACGCGATCGGTGCCTTTGCCCACTACTTAGACGAAAGCTCCGTCCGTCTGATCGGCGTCGAGCCGGATCAGGCTCCGACTTTGACCCAAGGCGTACCGAGCGTTATACACGGGTTCAAATGTCTGGTGCTGCTGGATGAGAACGGCAATCCGAAGCCTACGTATTCCATTGCCGCCGGACTCGACTACCCCGGCATCGGTCCCGAGCACAGCTACCTGAAAACGACCGGCCGGGCGGAGTATGTCACTGTAACGAACGAAGAAGTGCTGGAGGCGTTCCAGGAGCTTTCCCGCGCGGAAGGCATCATTCCCGCTCTCGAGAGCGCCCATGCGGTCGCTTATGCGAAAAAGCTCGCGCCGACCATGACAAACGACCAGATCATCATCATCAACTTGTCCGGCCGCGGCGACAAGGACGTAGAGCAAGTATTCCATATGTTAAACAAATGAGGCTGCCGATGATGCCGGCCGCCAAAAGCAAAAGCTTCCGGTTCCCATGAGGGTGTCCGGAAGCTTATTTCCCATTATGCCCGCAAATCGCTTCATACGCTGCGGCCTTTGTCGCTGCTGGAGGCAAGGGCGGACTTGCGTCGCCCCGCTGCGGAAAACCAGTGAATGTTGCGCCGCACCAGCACATACTTCGCATTCTCGTCCGGGGCAAGCAAAACACCGAGCAAATGGTGCTCTCCGGCATACAGCGCCCGCTGCGCAAACTTCGTATGGCCATCCGTGTTGATGACCTCCAGTTTGCAGAAAGCCCCCGTTGTGCGCAGCGCTTCATGCAGTTGATCTTTCGTCCTTACCGGGACGCCGTTGGCCTTGTCGATGATTTCTCCCGGCATAAGCCCCATTTCCTCAGCCGGGCTGCCCGGCAAGACACTGAGAATTCTGAGACCTTGCTCGTTATGCACATAAAAGGGAGGGACTGCCGCCTCTCTCCATTTACTCCATAGCATAAGCGCTTCATGCAGCCCTATAACCGCCAAGGAGCAGATCATGGTCAGATTGGAAACCTGCTGGACAGCGGCGGCCAGTCCCAAGACAGCCAGCGCGTACAAGGCCAGCCCACCGGCGCTCCGCTTCGCCTTGTCTACGGGCAGCCGGGTCGTCGTTAGATCGGAGAAACCGAGCATAATCGGCAGCGCCGCAAACGTCCATCCCGCCGACCACATCTCCCCGCCGAACAAGGGCGTCCACGGCAAAGCGGCGCTCACGCCTCCGGATTGGAGCGGAACTAAAAGCAGAAGCGGTACCGGCCAGTACATCTGAAGCTGGAAGCCGCCAATCGCCCTGCCCCGCTTCCCTTCGATAAAGACAGGCATAGCCATCGCAGCCCCTTGCTTGTAGACGAAGAACGCCTCCAGCAAGTGCAGCAGTCCGACGAGAGCGAACATGGAAGAAATGGGCATTTGGTCGATAGGAGCGAGCCATTTGCCTACTCCGTCCAACTGGGCGAGCGCCGGAAATGTAAGCAGGATCGCCTTGATGACACCGAGGACACCGACCGAATAGGCCAAGCAGATGAATCGAACCCGAAAAAGCGCGAGCAGCGCGGACAACGCCCATATCCAGAGGATCGCGCCGAATGGCACCGTAGCGCCTATGAACGCCATCACGAAGGAGGCGGCCATACCGGCTACGATTCCCCACAGCACCGTTTTCCACGCCGTATCGAGCATCGAGTGCAGCCGCGTAGAGAACAGCTGCCTTTCCAGCACGATTTGTTTGCGGTATTGCAGCAGAACAAACAAAATACCGATATAATAAAACGGCTGTGCCGCAAGCTGCAGCAAAGCCGCAAGCGCCTTATGAGCCAATGACGCGGCGATTTCCATCGAACCCGCTCCTTTGCAAATACGCCGAAATAAAAGAAAAAAGGAAGGCCGAATGATTCGGACCTTCCTAATGGGTTCGACGCTAGGCGGACGATTTCCTGCCGCCGAATACGATTTTCCGCCGCCGTATTCAGCCAGGCGCATAGACCAATCGCTAGCTACTTCAATTTAATCGCTTTTTTCACCGCATCCACAGCCGCCTTCAACTGCAGGTCGTTTTTCGGATCGCGGATTTCCTTCGTGATCGCATCCTCGATCGCCTGAGCGGTTTTCGCATCGACCTCGCCGTCCGCCGTCAGTCCGCTCTTCGTTTGGAAGTTCTTGACCGCCTGAGCCGTTTTGTCGCTGAAATAGCCATCGGTGCGTCCGGGCGACAAGCCTAGCCCCTCGAGCATGATTTGCAAGTTTTTGACGTCGTCGCCCAGCATGTCGGCTTTGAGCGTTGTCTTCTTCGACATGGGGGACGCTCTAAAGTACGCCGGTTGATCGACCGGAAGATCCGGGGCGATCCCTTTCTGGTGAACCCAGTTGCCGTTCGGCGTAAGCCACTTCATCACGGTCATCTTGATGTTGCTGCCGTCGCCCATCTCCTGCTGATACGTCACCTGCACCGTGCCTTTGCCGTACGTTTTCTCGCCGACCAGCTTCGCGCCGGCCGCTTCCTGCAGCGCGCCGGCCATAATCTCCGATGCGCTGGCGCTGCCGTTATTGATCAGGACGCTGATCGGATACGGTTTGCTTGCGCCTTTGGATATCGTCTGCTCGCGCTTGCCGGCCCGGTCTTCCACCTGAACGATCGGCTTGCCGCTAGGAACGAAAGGCTCGAGCATTTCGACAACCGCCTGCAGCATGCCGCCCGGATCGCCTCTCACGTCGATGATGAGTCCTCGCATCCCTTGATCCTCAAGCGCTTTGAGCTGCTCCTTGAACGCTTTGGCGGTGTTCTGCACGAACTCGCGCACCTCGATTTTGCCGATGCCATCCTCGAGCATTTCCGAATGCACCGTCTCGATCGGGATGTCGTCGCGGACGACGACGATATCGATCGGCTCGGCTCCGCCCCGCATCACTTGCAGCTTCGCCTGCGAGCCTTTGGCGCCGCGGATTTTCATTACCGCCTCGGTGAGCGTCAGCCCGTCCAGCTTCTCTCCGTTGACCGAGACGATAATGTCGTTCGTCCGGATGCCCGCCCGTTCGGCAGGAGAACCCTTGATCGGCGAAACGACCTTCACTTTGCCTTCCTCGAGCGAAACCTCGGCACCAATGCCCTGGAATGAGGAGCTTAGCATATCATTAAACTGCTCGGCTTCCTTCTGGTCCATGTAGGTCGTGTACGGGTCGTTCAACGAATCGAGCATCCCGCGTATCGCCCCGTCGACCAATTTGGTCCGGTCCGCTTCTTGCAAATATTGACTTTGGATGAGCTCATACGTCGTGGACAGCTTCTTGAGCTCCTGCGATGTAAATCCGCCCGCCGCAGACTTGCCCCCGGACGCGCCGCTTCCTTGCTCCGCGAACGAGAGAGGGCCCACGATCGTCAGTGTCAGCACGCTGCTCGCAAACATCGCAAGCAGGATAAAGGCGAGCAATATATATAGGTTGCGTCCTTTCCAAAACATGAGTAAATCTTCACCGCCTTCACTGGCTTGTCTATCGTGCCGTTTTATTGTATGAAGAAGTCGGGATCATTAGGCAGCTTTACCGAAAATAAAGTACCGCTTTGCCTGCAAACAAGCGGTACTATTGGAACGCGCCCTAACAGCTTACTTTGCCGATACGTATGGAATCGGATCGACCGGCGTACTGCTTTTGCGCACCTCGAAATGCAGATGGTTGCCCGTTGACTGACCGGTGGAACCCACATAGGACACGACGTCGCCTGTCTTTACCTGAGTGCCTTCCTCGACGGCCAAGCTTTTCGCATGACCGTACCACGTTTGCAGTCCGCCTCCATGGTCGATCACGATCAAGTTCCCATAGCCGTTCATCCATTGGGCGATAATGACGGTGCCGGGCGCGGCCGCTTGAATCGGCGTGCCCGCCGGAGCTGGAATGTCGATGCCTTTATGATTTTCTGCCTTCTTCGTAACCGGGTTAATCCGGTTTACAAACCCGGATGAGATCGTCGTTCGGCCGGGAAGCGGCCAAGTAAGCGCTCCGCCGGTGTAGACGGCGGCCGGCTTGTTTTTAGTGTCGTTTTTTTGCCGCTCGGCCCACAGCTTGGACTTTTCATCCGCGAGCTTCCGGGCATACTCTTCCTGCTCCTCGGTAAAATGCTCCGTCTGCTCCTCCTGCTTGGCGAGAAGAGCAAGCGCCGTTTCCTTCTCTTTTTCTTTTTGCTGCATGTCGAGCTTGATTTTCTCGCTTTCGGCGTAGTGCGTCTGAATCGATACGAGCTCGGCCTCCACCTGCACTTTTTTCTGGGCGACCGATTCCTTATCCTTTTTGTTCGCCTGCAAGATTTGCTTATCCTGGCTCACGATCGCTTGCAGCGCGTGGAACCGGTCCAGGAAATCGCTGAAGCTCGTCGCTTCGAACAGCACCTCCATGTAGGAAACGAAGCCGTTCGTGTACATAAGACGGACCCGATTCTTCAGCAGTTGATCGCGCGACTCGACCCGCTGCTCGGCCTCCTGAAGCTGCTCGTTCGTTTGCTTCACCGTCTCCTTCGAAGCCAGCAACTGTCCCTGAATCTCGTTCAGCAGCTTGCCCTGCTCCTCGATCTGCTTTTTGATCTCCTCGAGATTGTTTGCTTCCTGCTTCTTCTGAATGGCGATTTCCTTTTTCTGCTTTTCATTCTCCTGCTGCTTTTTGGCATTGTCCGCTTCAATCTTCTGAATTTGACTGAGCCGCTTGTCGATTTCGGCATTGGTCATAGCATTCCCAAGTTTTGGAACAGACATAAGCAGCAGCACTAATCCGCAAGTGACGATCGCCGATTTTTTCAACTTTTTCAAGCGCGGTACTCCTCCTTGGCATTCGGAAAATGGACCGGTATGTAACGCATTCGCCTCACCCTCTAGGAGCGGGCTATACTTTCAAAAACTTCCGTACGGAGAGCAAGCTTCCCCAGATGCCTATCATAATGCCGATGCCCAGCAAAATGACCGGGATGATGACCACAAGCTCGTGAAGCGGAATAAGCTGGATCAGCATCAGGCTGAGCGGAACTTTCGTATACTTCAGAAATTCGGCATATCCCCATAACAAAACGGCAACCGGGATTGCCGATCCGATCAGTCCGAGCAAAGCGCCTTCAATGAAGAACGGCCAGCGGATAAATCCGTTTGTGGCTCCGACCAGCTTCATGATACCAATTTCGCGCCTGCGGGCGACGATTGTAATTTTGATCGTATTCGATATGAGGAACATCGCCGTAAACGCCAACAGCAGAACGAAAACGAGACCTACATTACGGACGATGTCGGTTATTTTGAACAACGTCTCTACCGTTCCCTTGCCGTAGTTGATCTTCGTAATAAGCGGCGGATTGTTGCGGCTGTCCGCGGCCTTGATCTGTTCGGCCGCTTCGCCGACGAGCCGCGGATCGGTGACTTCGACCGTAAACGAATCGTTCAGCGGATTGTTGTCTCCGTCAAAGCCTTCGAGCAGGTCTTTGCCTTCGGCCCCCATCTTCTCCCGCAATATGTTCAATCCGTCCTCTTTTGAGACGAAGGTCACTTTTTTGACATCTGGTATGGCTGCAATGTCCCGTTGTACGGCGTTACGTTGCTGCTCGCTCGCGCTTACGTCGAGATAGACGCGTATTTCAATCTGGCTTTCGAACTGGTCGGCAAGTCGGTTGACATTAAGCGCCAGCAGTAAAAAAATGCCAAGGACGAACAACGATATGGAAATCGCGCTAATCGAGGCAAACGTCATCCACCCGTTGCGGGCGACGTTTTTGGCACCTTCCCGCATGTGCCGAGCGAAGGTGCTAATCCTCATAGCCGTATTCTCCTCTCAGCTGGTCGCGGGCGATATTCCCTTTCTCGATCGCGATGACCCGCTTGCGGATCGTATTGACGATCTCCTTGTTATGCGTCGCCATAACGATCGTCGCGCCGCGGAAGTTGATCTCCTCGAGCAGCTTCATTATCCCCCAAGACGTATCCGGATCGAGATTTCCGGTCGGCTCGTCGGCGATAATGACGGCGGGATTGTTGACGATGGCACGGGCGATGGCGACCCGCTGCTGCTCTCCCCCGGATAGCTGACCCGGCAAGGAACCCGCCTTGTCCTTCAAGCGCACCAGCTCCAGCACCTCCATAGTGCGCTTCTTCATCAGCTTCTTCGGAGCCTCGATCACTTCCATCGCATAAGCGACGTTTTCGTATACCGTCAACTTCGGCAGCAGCTTGAAGTCTTGGAAAACGATGCCGATATTGCGGCGGACATACGGAATTTTACGCTGCTTGAGCTTCTCCAGATTGAATCCGTTTACGAAAATATGGCCTTTGGTCGGCCGTTCCTCGCGATAAATCAATTTCATAAAGGTGGACTTCCCCGCACCGGAGGGACCTACCACATACACAAATTCGTGGGCGTCGATTTTTACGTTTATGCCTTTCAATGCATGGGTCCCGTCGGGATACGTTTTCCATACATCTTGCATTTCGATCACACGATCACATCCTGACTGAAAATTACGCCTGTAAACGGCTTCCCGGATCTTAGCCGCCCGGAACTTGCCCGCCTGCGCCTGCGCTCGACAAAAAAGAACCGCCGTGCGCTGCCAGCAGTTTGAAGTAGTAGCAGCTTATTTGTCGCCAGTATCAATTGCGTGAAAAACCTTCGAATATTCGTCATAGCTTGCCGAATGCTGAAAAAGATTGGAGCTTGCCGATTTCACTTGTGCGGCACGTAATAGTTCCTTAGCATTTACAAGTTCGACACCGGCCACGAAAATCCTCTAGGAAACTTTGGTTTTCAACATAATCTTTGTCCCGGCGCTTTCGACAACTCCGGGCCTACTGCGGATTATCTGCAGTTTGGGGTTGATGTCAAATCCAGACAACCTCCCGCATATAGTGGACATAGGGGGCTGTACACAGATCATATTGAACACCTGAGGGAGGGAGGGCGTTCCGATGAAGCGAATTCTGGCTAACCGGCTGCTCCTTGCCGCCATTTGCGGAATGATCGCGCTGTGGGGCTGGTTCTGGTGGTACTCCGGTCTCCGTACGGTTCCAGGCGGCGTTAGGCTTGGTGATTGGGTAATCGGGGGACTTACGGAGCACGAGCTGCGTCTGGAGTGGCAATCCCGGCTGGGGCAGCTGTACGGGGAGCCGGTAGAGCTGGAGCTGCCCGGAGGAAAACCCGCTAAGGCGAAGGTTACATGGAATGCACTCGGCCTGACGCTGGAGGAAGAAAGCCTGTCCGGTCTGCTCGAATATTTGTTCGAAGGAAGCCGCCTGACCAAGGCAAAAAAGAGGTGGCATATGCGCGGAGCCGCGCTCCCGCTTGAACTTCGGTTGTCTGATCCTGCGATGCGCCAGACTTTGGCGGCCCAGTGGCCCGGCCTGATGAATCCGGTCACGAAAAATGCCGAGAGAACCGTGACCCCGGGTGACTTGATCGAGTACATACCCGAGCAAAAAGCCCAAACGATCGACGTCGCCACGCTGACCGAACGCCTGAAGTCGCTCGGCCTGGAGCGATTCTACGCGATACTGCGCGGAGAAGGCGGGCAAAGCGGGGAACAAAGCCTTCCCGCCGTTCAGGTCCCGGTGCGGGAGCAGCTGCCGAAGGTGACGCAGGAGCAGCTCAAGGGACAAGGCGTGGAACGGAAAATCGCCGAGTTCACAACTACCTTTCCCGGGAGCGCCCCCGGCCGGGTTCACAATATTCAGGCGACGGCAGGCACGATCCACGATATGCTGCTCGCGCCCGGCGAACGATTCGACTACAGTACGATTATCCGCGAGACGGAAAAAAGAGCCGGTTTTCGCGAGGCTCCTGTTATTTTCAACGGCAAGCTAGTTCCCGGTATTGGCGGCGGCATATGCCAAGTATCGACCACCCTGTACAACGCGGTGCTTCGCGCCGGTCTCCAGGTGAACGAACGCCGCAACCATTCGCTGCCGGTCAGTTACGTCCCGCTGGGCCAGGACGCCACGTTCGCAACCGGGTATATCAACTTCATGTTCACAAATAATACCGGGCATCACCTGCTCATTCGCAGCGAATTCGACGGCGGCCGGGTTACGATCAAACTATTCGGCACGATGCCGCCATCCGTCACCTACGAGATCGAATCGAATGTACTTCAGACGATTGAGCCACCGGTCAAATACGTGCGCAACCCGACGCTGGCGGATGGGGAGCAGGCCGTCATCCAGCAGGGCAAGCCCGGCTACGTCGTCGAAACGTACCGCATCCGCAAAGAGAACGGGGTCGTCACCGGCAAGGAGCGGGTATCCAAAGACACGTACCAGACGCAGCCTACGCTGATCGCCTTACGCGGCGGCGACACGGCCCCGGACGCCCCTCCGGGCGGTCCTCGCCCGATTGTCGAAGACGGCGTAAGCGGGCCTGTGTTTCCTAAGGGACGCTGAGCTGATCTGGCATGTATGGAAAAAAAGACGCCTCCGGCACCACGTGAATAAGTGGCTCCGGAGGCGTCTCCTTTATTTATGCGGGCATGCCGCTTGCTTACTTGCTCTTCTCCAAATACTGATCCAGCCAAGCGCTGCTTTGCGCCAAAGCTGCCTCAGCTCGCTCGATTGCGCCAGACACTTGCGCAGTCGCGGTTCCGCCGTATACTTTACGGGCATTCACAACGTTCTCCGGCTGCAGCACCTTGTAGATGCGGTCGTCGAACAGGTCGGAAAACTGCAAAAATTCCGCAAGCGTCAGGTCAAGCAAGTATTTGTTGTTCTGGATGCAGTACAGCACCGTCTTGCCGATGACTTCGTGCGCTTGACGGAACGGCATCCCTTTGCTGGCCAAATAGTCGGCGATGTCGGTCGCATTCGAGAAGTCCTGGTTCACCGCCTGCCGCATCCGGTCGCGGTTAATCTTCATCGTGGCGATCATCGGGGCGAACAGCTGAAGCGCGCCCTGGAGCGTCCGGACCGTGTCGAACATGCCTTCCTTGTCTTCCTGCATATCTTTGTTATAGGCAAGCGGCAGCGCCTTCAGCACGGTCAACATGCCGACCAGATTGCCGTACACGCGTCCCGTTTTGCCGCGCACCAGCTCGGCGACGTCGGGATTTTTTTTCTGCGGCATGATGCTGCTGCCGGTCGTAAACGCGTCATCCAGCTCGACGAACTGGAACTCGGTGCTCGACCACAGCACGATCTCTTCGCACAGCCGCGACAAATGCGTCATAATGAGCGATGCGTTCGCCAGGAACTCGACGATAAAGTCGCGGTCGCTGACGGCGTCCAGACTGTTCTCGTACACGCGCTGGAAGCCGAGCTGCTCGGCCACGAAATGGCGGTCGATCGGGAACGTCGTACCGGCCAGCGCGCCCGCTCCGAGCGGCAGCATGTCGATACGCTTATAGCTGTCCTGCAGCCGTTCGATATCCCGCCCGAACATCGACACATACGCCATCATATGATGCGCGAACAAAATCGGCTGCGCGCGCTGCAAATGCGTATACCCTGGCACGATCGTATCCAGATTCGCCTTGGCTTGTCCGATCAGCGCCTCCTGCAGCTTGACGAGCATGCCGACGAATTCGACTACCCGCTTGCGCAAATACAGATGCATATCGGTAGCGACCTGGTCGTTGCGGCTGCGTCCCGTGTGCAGCTTGCCGCCAACCGGTCCGACCAGCTCGATCAGCGTTTTTTCCACGTTCATATGAATGTCCTCGTCGGACACCGAAAATTCGACTTCCCCGCGGCGGATTTTTTGCGCCACCTGATACAAGCCTTCCTTGATTGTTTCCACGTCGGCTGCAGGTAAAATGCCGCATTTGCCGAGCATCGTCACATGCGCCAGACTACCTTGAATATCTTCCTCGGCCAGTTCCTTGTCGAACAGGATCGAGGCCGTATATTCCTCGACGAGCTGGTCGGTTTTTTTCGTAAAACGTCCACCCCAAAGCTTCGACACTTCTCGTTCCCTCCTCGTATATCGTTCGTTATGTTATGCGCTCGTTATTCGCCCGAAAGGCAAGGAACGCCCCGGATCGGTTGTCCGCCGCATTCTCGGACGGCTCCGGCGATTCCTTGCCCTTCGTTCGGTTCTATCGTAACAGGACGTTACTTGTCCGCGTTTTGCGCAACGCCGGAAGCAACGCGCAGACGAAGCGCGTTCAGGCGGATAAATCCGGTCGCATCGCCCTGGTTGTACGCTTTGGACGGATCGGCCTCCATCGTGGCGATGTCCGGGTTGTACAGGCTGACCGGGCTTTTCACGCCGGCGCCCATGATGTTGCCTTTGTACAGCTTCAGGCGAACCGTACCGGCGACGTTTTTCTGGCTCTCGGTCACGAGCGCCTGAATCGCATGACGTTCCGGAGCGAACCAGAAGCCGTTGTACACGAGCGAAGCATATTTCGAAATAAGCGAGTCGCGCAAATGCATCACTTCGCGGTCCATCGTGAGCGACTCCATTTTCCGGTGAGCGGTGAACAGAATCGTGCCGCCCGGCGTCTCGTATACGCCGCGGCTTTTCATGCCTACGAAGCGGTTCTCGACCATGTCGACGCGGCCGATGCCGTGTTTGCCGCCAAGCTCGTTGAGCAGCTCCATCGCTTCCAGCGGAGAAAGGCGCTTGCCGTTAATCGCCACGCAGTTGCCTTGTTCGAACTCGAGCTCAACGTATTCGGCTTCGTCCGGAGCTTCTTCCGGCGCTCGGCTGAGCACATACATATCGCGGTTGGAGTCGGCGCTCGGGTCGAACCACGGATCTTCCAGCATGCCGCTCTCAAAGCTGATGTGCAGCAGGTTACGGTCGGTCGAATATGGCTTGGATGCCGAAGCGGTGACCGGAATGCCATGCTTCTCGGCGTAGGCGATCATCTCGGCGCGGCCTGGGAACTGCTCGCGGAATTCTTCGATCCGCCACGGTGCAATTACTTCCAGCTCCGGCGCAAGGGCTGCAGCCGTCAGCTCGAAACGCACTTGGTCGTTGCCTTTTCCCGTTGCTCCATGCGCGATCGCCATTGCGCCTTCGGCGCGTGCAATCTCAACCATGCGTTTCGCGATCAACGGACGGGCGATGCTCGTACCAAGCAAATACTGGCCTTCATACAGCGCGCCGGCTTGGAACATCGGGTAGATGAAATCGCGGGCGAATTCATCGCGCAGGTCGTCGATGTACGCCTTCGTAGCGCCCGTGCGGAGCGCTTTTTCCTCGAGTCCGTCAAGCTCGTCCTTTTGTCCGATATCGGCGGTGAACGTAATGATCTCCGCATCGTACGTTTCTTTCAGCCATGTCAAAATTACGGATGTGTCCAGCCCGCCGGAGTAGGCCAGTACAATTTTTGGTTTCGCCATCGTTTCTTGTCTCCCTTTCTACACTTGGGCGGCTTTCCGAAATGCGGAAAGCGCCCTGACTGATCTATACAGGACCGCCCTACGCCGCTATTTCCGCAGCTAGACGGGTATCTTCCTTATTCGTTGCCACTAAGCGTCTCTTCTTGCGCCGTGTTAACCCATAAGAGCGGCCATGACCGCTTTTTGCGCGTGCAGACGGTTTTCCGCCTGATCGAAAATAATCGAGTTCGGACCGTCGATGACCCCTTCGCTCACTTCTTCGCCGCGATGCGCCGGCAGGCAGTGCATGAACAGGAAATCCTTCTTCGCATAACGCGCCAGCTCTTCATTCACCTGATAGCTCGCGAAGGCAAGCTCCCGTTCCTTCTGCTCGGCTTCGAAGCCCATGCTGGCCCATACGTCGGTATACACGACGTCGGCTCCATCGATCGCTTCTTTCGCGTCGCGGGTCAGCAGCAGCGAGCCGCCTGTTTTCACTGCATTTTCGCGGGAATTTTTCGCGACTTCCGGGTCGGGGTCGTACCCTTCGGGGGAAGCAACCGCCATATGGAGGCCCAGCTTGGCCGCCCCCATCATTAAGGAGTGTACCATATTATTTCCGTCGCCGATATACGCGATTTTGAGCCCGGCGAGCTTGCCCTTCTTCTCCAGCACCGTCTGGTAGTCGGCAAGCGCCTGACACGGATGGGAGCGGTCGGTCAGCCCGTTTATGACCGGAACAGTCGCGCCGCGGGCAAGATCGATCACGGTCCGATGAGCGTACGTCCGGATCATGATGCCGTCCAAATAGCGGGACATCGTCTGCGCCGTGTCCATGATCGACTCGCCGCGGCCGATTTGCAGATCGTTCTTGCTCAGAAACAGCGCATGGCCGCCAAGCTGATACATGCCTACCTCGAACGAAACGCGCGTGCGGGTAGACGACTTTTCGAAAATCATACCGAGCGTTTTGCCTTTGAGCGGCTGATGCCCTTCTCCGGCCTTCTGCTTCTTCTTCAAATCGATCGCCAGATCGATCAAATAGCGGATTTCTTCCGGCGTGTAGTCGACAAGTCCGAGAAAATCCCGGCCCTTGAGGCTGGCCGCCATATCTTGCATAGCAATATTATCAGACATTCGTGTTCCTCCTTCAAAAAGCGGGGCGGGCTTGTAACCGCGCACGGGTGCCCCGGGTATATTCCAAGTTTACATTACCTTATTGAACCGATGCCGCAGCCTTTTGCGCCAGCACGGAAGCGATCAGGGCGATGCCTTTGTCCGCATCCTCGCGGGTAACAAGCAGGTTCGGCAGCAGGCGAATGACATTCGGACCGGCCGCGGTGACGAGCAGACCGGCTTCATGAATGGCCGGAACAAGCTCCGACGCCGGAAGCGTGCACTCGATGCCGATAAGGAGGCCTCTGCCGCGAATTTGCTTCACGAGCGGGTTTCCGCTCAGCTTCGCCTTCAGCTCGGCGAAGAAATAGTCGCCCATCTCTGCGGCTCGCTCTGGCACCTTGTCCTGGACCATCGTTTCCACCGTTGCGATGCCCGCTGCCGTCGCAATAGGCGTACCGCCGAAAGTGGAGCCATGGCTGCCTGCGGAGAACGCCTCGCGCAGCTTCGCCTTGCCGAGCATCGCCCCGATCGGGAAGCCGCTGGCAAGCCCTTTGGCGAGTGTGAAAATGTCCGGCTCGATGCCGTAATGCTCATAGGCGAACAACTTGCCGGTCCGACCCATGCCGGTTTGAATCTCGTCGATAATGAGCAGCAGATCGTGTTCCTTGCACAGCCGTACGACTTCCTGCACGAATGCCGGATCGGCCGGGTTGACGCCGCCTTCGCCCTGCACGAGCTCGAGCATGATCGCGCATGTTTTATCGGTTACGAAGCTTTTGAGCGCGTCCGCGTCGTTGTAAGGGGCGTAAACAAACCCTTCCGGAAGCGGATGGAAGCCTTCCTTCACCTTGTCCTGACCGGTTGCGGTCAGCGTTGCCAGCGTCCGCCCGTGGAACGAGGTATGGAAAGTAATGATTTCATAACGCTGCTTGCCCAGCACCTTGGCATTATATCGGCGCGCCAGCTTGATCGCTGCCTCGTTCGCCTCCGCTCCGCTGTTGCAGAAGAAAACGGCGTCCGCGCAGCTGTTCTGCACGAGCAGTTGGGCCAGCTTTTCCTGATTCGGAATATGGAACAGATTGCTCACATGCCACAGCTCGCCGAGCTGCTCCACGAGCTTGTTTTTCACCTGCTCCGGCACATGTCCCAGGTTCGTAACCGCCAGTCCGCTGGCGAAATCGAGGTATTCGTTTCCTTTGTCGTCCCACAGACGGCTGCCTTCGCCTTTGACAAGCGTAATCGGAAATCTGGCGTACGTCGGGAACAGCGCGCTTTGCTGCTCGCTCATGGTCTTCACTCCGTTTCAGTTATAATAACGGCAGCCGTTAAACCGCCCCTGTAAAAGCTTCGCTTACCGCTGAATGCGCGTGCCGATGGAATCGCCCCGCAGCACTTTGCTCAGCACTTCCGGCTCGGTTCCGCTCACGATCACGACCTCGGACACCTTGCCCTGAATGCACTCCATCGCAGCGCGCACCTTCGGGATCATGCCGCCATAGATGTCGCCGCTTTCGATCATCCGTTCGATCTCGGCAACCGTCACGACCGGCAGCACCTTCTTCTCGCCGTCCACGTTCTTCATAATGCCGGGTACGTCCGTCACAACGATCATCCGCTCGACGCCCAGATGGGAAGCGACCGCACCGGCCGCCGTATCGGCGTTAATGTTGTAGCGCTGCGCACCCTCCCCGATTCCTACTGGAGCGATAACCGGCATGTAGCCCATCTGCACGACAGCCTCGATAATCGCAGCATTCACGTTCGTCACTTCGCCGACCAAACCAACCTCGGCCGCGTTCGCTACCGGCTTCGCCTCGATCAGATGACCGTCCACACCGGAGAGGCCGATCGCCTTCGCTCCGAACTGCATCACTTTACGGACGATCTGCTTGTTGATCTGCCCGGAAAGCACCATTTCGACAACGTCGAGAACCGCCTCATTCGTTTTACGCAGCCCGTTCACAAACTCCGTCTCGATGCCCAGCTTGCCGAGCGTATCCGAGATGGCCGGTCCGCCTCCGTGAACGATGACGGGAATCATTCCTTCGTCCTGCAGCTTCTTCAAATCGAGAAAAAAAGTGTCGGGCAGCGCCGCAAGCGTGCTGCCTCCGCATTTCATCACAAAACAACCGCTCTTCATCGCAAAACGTGCTCCTTTATTCCGAAAGGGCCGCGATCGTTTCACCGCAGCCCCCGGGCTTATTATCGATAAGTATGGATTAAGTCCGGTACGCCGCATTGATGCGGACGTAATCGTAAGTCAGGTCGCAGCCCCAAGCGGTGGCGCTGCTATTCCCCATATGAAGGTCGATATGAATCAAGACGAAGTCGCCTTTCAGGTAGGCGGCCGCTTTCTCCTCGTCGAACTTGACCGGGCGGGACTGCTCGAGCGTCACGATATCCCCGAGGCGAATATCGACCGTTTCCGTGTTGACCGGATAGCCGGAACGACCCACGGCTGCAATGATGCGTCCCCAGTTGGCATCCGCCCCGAAACAGGCCGACTTGACCAGACTCGAGCCGATAACCGTCTTCGCAATCGCGCGGGCCGCTTCCTCCGACTCCGCATGCACAACGCTTACCTCGATCAGCTTCGTTGCGCCTTCGCCGTCGCGGGCGATCGCCTTCGCCAGCACCTCGCCGACGTAACGGAAGCCGGCCGCGAAAGCTTCCCAGTCCGCATGACCTTCACCCAGCTCGTCATTGCCGGCAAGGCCGCTCGCCATAACGACAACCATGTCGTTTGTGCTCGTATCGCCGTCAACGGTAATCATATTAAACGTCGAATCGGTCACTCCGTTCAGAAGCTGCTGGAGCGCAGCGGACGAAACAGCCGCATCCGTCGTAATAAAACCGAGCATCGTCGCCATATTCGGATGAATCATGCCCGAACCTTTGGCAGCGCCTGCGATATGCACCGTTTGACCGCCTACGGTCAGCTTCACACAAACCGTTTTCTTCACGAGGTCGGTCGTCAAAATCGCCTGGCTGAACTGCTCCCCGCCTTCGTCCGAAGCAGACACGCGAGTCGGCAAGCCGGCAATGCCCGCCGATACTTTGTCCATCTTCAGCAGTTCGCCGATTACGCCGGTCGACGTTACGCCAACGTAGTGATCGGGTACGCCGAACGCTTTCGCCGCAAGCGAGCGCATCGTCCGCGCGTCTTCCTCGCCCTGCTTGCCCGTACAAGCGTTCGCATTACCGCTGTTGACCAGCATCACTTGCAGCTTGCCCTCCGCTGCGATGCTTTCCTTCGTTACCTGAAGCGGCGCCGCCTGGAACGAGTTGAGCGTATATACCCCTGCCGCCGCAGCCGGCACGTCGCAAACGATGACGCCCAAGTCGTTGCGCTCCGTCTTTTTGAGACCGCAGTGCAGTCCGCCTGCGCGAAAGCCCTTCGGCGTGGTAACCGAGCCGTTCTCCACCACTACAAATTCATTCTGCTGCGCCATATTCGCAAGCTCACCATCTTTCTATGATTCCCCGTAAAATACCGGTTTGAGATGATTTTTTGGTATCTTAAGGATAAACCGGCGTAAACGCAAGGCCCGTTCCTTCGTCCCAGCCCATCATCAGGTTCAAGTTTTGCACCGCTTGCCCGGCTGCGCCCTTCACCAGGTTGTCGATAACGGAGATGACCGTAACCCGATTCGTCCGGGTATCGACGGAGACGCCGATATCGCAGTAGTTGGAGCCGTACACTTCCTTTGTCGCCGGCCATTTGCCCGCTGGACGAATGCGCACGAACCGGCGTCCTTCGTAATAGCTGCGGAACAAATTCAGTACTTCCTCGTCCGTCCGGTCTTGCGTCAGCTTGGCGTAACTCGTGACAAGAATGCCGCGCGTCATCGGCAGCAAATGCGTCGTAAACGTCATCGTAACGTCCTGACCGGCCACACGGCTGAGCGTCTGCTCGATCTCGGGCGTATGCTGATGCTTGTTCAATTTGTACGCAAGCGTATTTTCGTTAATTTCCGAATAATGATACGTAAGGCCGAGACCGCGTCCGGCCCCGGAGACGCCCGTCTTGGCGTCCGAGATGATCGTGGAAGGATCTATCCAGCCTTCGGCGAGTAGAGGCACCAGACCGAGCGTAGTGGCCGTAGGGAAGCATCCCGGGTTGGCGATCAGATCGGCTCCGCGAACCTCGTCTCCGAACACCTCGCACAAGCCGTAAACGGCACGCTCCAGATAGGCCGGGTCGGCCGGCTTATGCTTATACCATTTCTCGTATACTTCGCCTTGCTTCAAGCGAAGATCGCCCGATACGTCGATCACTTTAAGCCCAATGCCAACGAGCTTCGGCGACAGCTCCGTGCTTACGCCGTGCGGGGTAGCCAGGAAGACGACATCCGCCTTCTGCTTCATTGCCTCGGGATCGATCGCTTCCAGACGATCTGTAATAATCTCCGATAAATGCGGATAACCGTCCGCATATAACGCGCCCGGGTTCGATGACGAGATGACCGAGGTGATCTCGACGTTCGGGTGCGCCAGCAGCAGACGAATCAGCTCCACGCCGCCGTAGCCGGTCGAGCCTACGATGGCCGCTCTCACTTTGCCGCTCATAGCCTTACCTCCCATGAAGAACCCCCGCAAAATGGAGCCTGGTCCTTGTCTTCCATAACCCAAGACTTGCTCCAAATTCTTTGCGGGGAGCCCCGAAATGATCTGTTTCCCGCCTGCTTCAGAATGCCGTCCCGTGAAACATATGCATTATTATACATTCGATAGAATTATAATTCAATCGTTATTTTCAAGTAGGGCATCGCCAGCATGGCACCGTTTCTCTTATCGATCATACGGAATATTGCCCCCGACTGCAATAGCTTTTCCCGCTATCCGTGAAGCCGGAATCCTTCCCCGAGCACCTCGCTCGCATCGGCCAAAATTACAAAAGCATTAGGGTCGACCGATCGGACGATCGTCTTCAGCCGGGTTACCTCCGTCTGGCTAACGACGACCATCATCGTCGGTCTGCTTTCCCCCGTATAACCGCCTTGTCCGGCGAGCAGCGTCAGCCCCCGGTCCAGCTCGAACAAAACCGCCTGACGAATCGCCTCCGTCTCCCGGCTCATAATAAACGCCACCTTCGAATAGCGAAACCCGGTCTGTACGATATCGATCGTCTTCGTAGTAACGAATAACCCGATCAGCGCGTACAGCGCTTTTTCCGGAGAAAAGACGATGCCCGCCGACAAAATAACGGCACCGTCCAAAATCGCTACCGCAATACCGTATCCGACTCCGGTCCACTTGTGGATGAGCTGCGCCGCCGAGTCGAGCCCGCCGGTCGAGCCTCTGCCGCGAAATACGATGCCAAGTCCTGCTCCAATGCCGATCCCGCCGTAAATCGTGGCAAGCAGCGGGTTCGTCGTCAGCGGGTCTAGATCGTGGGACAGCAGCACGAATAGCGGCAGCACGACCGAAGCAACCGCCGTCTTCAGCCCGAATTGCCCCCCCAGGAAAAACATGCCGAGAATGAACAACGGGATGTTGAGCACCCACTGCATCACCGCCGGTTCGATCCCGAACAGATGCTGAACGATGGTGGAGATGCCGGCAACCCCGCCCGAAGCGATCTGATTCGGATTGAGGAAAAAATTAAAGCTAAGCGCAATCATGAGACAACCTGCGAGCAGCAGACCGTACTCGATCGCCTGATGGAGCGGGCTGCCGATCCGGATAGCGGGTTCTTTGCGGCGCATGAACGTTCTTCTCCTCTCCTACCTGCCAATCATCGTCCCAAAAAAAATCCTACACAAAGTGTAGGATAAACGTTCCTCTTTATAAATATTAAGCTTCCTCCGGTTTAATTTGCTGCCGCAAGTAAGCGTCAATGAACATCTCGATCTCTCCGTCCATAACGGCTTGCACATTCCCGGTTTCCGCCTGCGTACGATGATCCTTCACCATGCTGTACGGATGGAAGACGTAGGAGCGGATCTGGCTGCCCCAGGCGATATCCGACTGCTCGCCGCGAATTTCGGCGAGATGCTTAGCCTGCTCCTCGAGCTTTTTCTCATATAGTTTCGAACGAAGCATTTTCATCGCCCGCTCGCGGTTTTGGATCTGCGACCGTTCCAGCTGACAGGCGACTACGATTCCGCTCGGGATGTGCGTAATGCGCACGGCCGATTCCGTCCGGTTGACGTGCTGACCGCCGGCGCCGCTCGCGCGGTATGTATCGACCCGGAGATCCTCCGTGCGGATTTCGACCTCGACATCTTCCTCGATCTCCGGCACGACGTCGCACGATACGAAAGACGTATGACGGCGTCCCGAGGCGTCGAACGGAGAAATGCGCACCAGGCGATGCACGCCTTTTTCAGCCTTTAAATAACCATAGGCGTTGTGCCCCTTGATCGATAGCGTTACGCTTTTGACGCCCGCTTCGTCGCCCGGCAAGTAATCAAGCAGCTCGACCTTGTAGCCCTGCTTCTCCGCGTATCTCCGATACATGCGCAGCAGCAAATCGGCCCAGTCCTGCGACTCCGTACCGCCTGCGCCCGGATGAAGCTCGAGAATGCAGTCGCTTTTGTCATACGGCTGGTTCAGCAGCAGTTGCAGCTCGAAGCTTTGCAGCTTCCCGTGCAGCTCGCGAATGCCCTCCGTAAGATCTGCGGCCATGCTGTCGTCGCCTTCCTCCTCCGCCAGCTCCAGCATAACCTCAATATCTTCATAAGCCGATGCCATCCCTTGAAACTCATCAACAACCGACTTTACTGTATTCATCTCGCCGATTACTTTTTGCGCGCTTTCGTTATCGTCCCAGAAATCGGGAGCGGCCATCTTTTCCTCAAAATTCGCGATCTGCTCCAGCTTCAGATCTAAGTCAAAGAGACCCCCTAAGGTCTTGAATACGCTTCGCCACTTCCCGCAAATCCTGCTTTACATCTGCTTCCAACATAAATACAATCACCTCTGAACATGAATAGTAAAACGAAAACGGAAACCCCCTTCAAAATTCAGGGGGCCTCACCTATCCGGCTTCCTTCGCCAACCTGTCCGGCTCTCGCTTTGCCTGGTCGGTTATTTGCCGTGGCACTGCTTGTATTTTTTGCCGCTTCCGCACGGACACGCATCGTTACGACCGATTTTGTCCTCAGTGCGAACCGGCTGCTTGCCTTCTTCTTCGGCTTTCGGATCTACGGCTTGCCCTTCCATGACGACCTGGCGTTCGAGGTTCGATTCGACGTGAGCCTTCATGATGTATTTGGCTATTTCTTCATGAATGCTCTCGATCATTTCCTGGAACATTTCGAAGCCTTCGAACTGATATTCGCGAAGCGGATCGGTTCCGCCGTAAGCGCGGAGATGAATGCCCTGACGAAGCTGCTCCATCGCGTCGATATGGTCCATCCACTTGCTGTCGACCGCACGCAGCACGACAACCTTCTCAAATTCGCGCATCGTTTCCTCGCCGATCTCCTGCTCGCGGGTGTCGTACAGCTCCTTCAGCAGATTCTGTACGTACTCGATCATTTCGTCCCGCTCTTTGCCCCACAGCTCTTCTTTGGTCAGGCGGCCCTCTTCGAGGAAGGTGGCGTTGGCGTAGTCGACGATTGCTTCCAGATCCCATTCCTCCGGCACCTGATCGTCCGGCGTATGCGCCGTCACGATCCGCTCGACGACCGGCATCACCATGCCAAGCGTAATTTCTTTGATGTTCTCATGCTCGAGCACCTCGCGGCGCTGCTTGTAGATGATTTCCCGCTGCTGGTTCATGACGTCGTCATATTGCAGGACGACTTTCCGCGTGTCGAAGTTGTTGCCCTCTACCCGCTTCTGCGCCGATTCGATGGCGCGGGTGATCAGCTTGCTCTCGATCGGCTGGTCTTCCTCGAAACCGATTCGCTCCATCATGCCCATAATATTCTCGGCACCGAAACGGCGCATCAGTTCGTCTTCCATCGACAAATAAAACTGCGACGATCCCGGATCGCCCTGACGGCCTGCGCGGCCGCGCAACTGGTTGTCGATCCGCCGGCTTTCGTGCCGCTCCGTACCTATAATATGCAGGCCGCCGACGTCGGCAACCCCTTCGCCAAGCATAATGTCCGTACCGCGGCCGGCCATGTTCGTAGCGATCGTGACTGCGCCGGGTTGGCCCGCTTTGGAGACGATCTCGGCCTCCATGGCGTGATGCTTCGCGTTCAGCACGTTGTGCGGCACGCCTTTTTTCTTCAGCATCTCGGACAGACGCTCCGAGTTTTCGATCGATACGGTGCCAACGAGCACCGGCTGGCCTTGTTTATGCCGATCGACAATTTGCTCGACCGCCGCTTTGAATTTGCCGTTTACGCTTTTGTATACGATATCCGGCATATCGGCACGAATCATCGGCTTGTTCGTCGGAACGACGACAACCTCGAGACCGTAAATTTTCTTAAGCTCTTCTTCCTCCGTCTTCGCCGTACCGGTCATCCCGGACAGCTTGCGGTACATCCGGAAATAGTTTTGCAGCGTAATCGTGGCGAGCGTCATGCTTTCGTTCTGCACCTTGATCTGTTCTTTCGCCTCGATCGCCTGGTGGAGACCGTCGCTGTACCGGCGTCCGACCATCAAACGTCCGGTAAACTCGTCGACGATAACAACTTCTTCTTCCTGTACGACGTAGTCAACGTCGCGTCTCATGATGATGTTGGCCTTGAGCGCCTGGGAAATATGATGGTTCAGCGTAACGTTGGCATGATCGTACAAGTTCTCAATGCCGAATGCCTTCTCCGCCTTCGCCGCACCCGCATCCGTCAAGTTGACGGAGCGCAGCTTGATATCGACCGTGTAATCATCCTCGGCGGTAAGCCGTTTGACGAAACGGTCAGCCGAGTAGTACAGGTCGGTCGATTTGGCGGCTTGTCCGGAAATAATGAGCGGCGTCCGGGCTTCGTCGACGAGAATCGAGTCCACTTCGTCAATCGCTGCAAAATAGAGCGGACGCTGCACCATTTGCTCTTTATAAAGCACCATATTGTCGCGCAAGTAGTCGAAGCCGAATTCGTTGTTCGTACCATAAGTGATGTCACAGGCGTACGCAGCTTGCTTCTCGCCGTGGGACAGATGGCTTGCGTTGACGCCGACGGTCATGCCGAGGAACTCATAAATTTTCCCCATCTCGGTGCTATCGCGGCTAGCCAAATATTCGTTGACCGTTACGACATGGACGCCTTTGCCAAGCAGCGCGTTCAAATAAACAGGGAGCGTTCCTACGAGCGTTTTCCCTTCGCCGGTTCTCATCTCGGCGATTTTTCCCTCGTGAAGCACCATGCCCCCGATCAGCTGCACATCGTAATGCCGCTTGCCCAGCGTCCGCAAGGAAGCCTCGCGTACTACCGCAAAAGCTTCAGGCAACAGCTCGTCCAGATCGGAGCCTTGCTCCAGCCGCGAGCGAAACTCCACGGTTTTGCCGCGAAGCTGCTCGTCGGACAGTTTTTTGATATCGGGCTCGAGTCCGTTAATCAAATCTACCGTTTTCAGCAGTCGTTTAATTTCGCGATCGTTTGTATCGCCGAATATTTTTTTTACGAGTCCTAACATGCGAGAACCCCTTTCGCTATACGTCAGTCCGCTCCTGGCGGAACAAACTTATCACTTGGAATAAAAGAAGACTTCGACAAAAACTGGTTTGCATAAATTGTAACAGTTTGCGCCCATCGCCGCAACAATCCGCTTGACATCCGGGCGGCCGCCGAGGAACATTAAGGCAGCGCCGGGGGCTCAATCGTCCCGATCAACCACAATAAGGAGATCAGGTAAGCAGCCAGCGCGAAGTAAGCCAGACCGTAACCGAGCCGCGTTTTGGCCGGAACCTCGTAATAAAGGTCGCTTTCATGAGTATGGCCCTGAACCGTCACGACTATGAGCAGCTGCGGCTCCTCGCGGTCCAGCACCCTCCCGACTTTTACCACTTCCACCTTGTCGATTATGGATTGCCCGGACAGATCGGCCGTATGCTCGATGCCCAGCGACTCCCACTTCACCATAACGCGCTGAACTCCATCCAGCGTGCTGTAGGTTGTAAAAGGAAGCTCCCGCCGGTGTTCCTCGCCAGGAATGAAATATCCCGCTTGCAGAAGCGGCCCCAGCGGCTCCTCCCAGTTGATCATTTGCTTCATCGGGGTCGTGTTTATTTTGCGAATGTACTTTTTGTACAGATCGTAGGCGAACAAAAGCCAGAAGATGATCAAGATCCATGCGTTCATATACACAATAAGCAGCGCCCCGCCGATCAGACCGACAATCCACAGCCAGCGGCTGACCGCCGAAGCGATTCTTCCCCCGTCGAGCGGCTGCATCGGCAGCAAGTTGAACAGATTGATCATGAAGCCGATTTTGGCAATGACGATCCAGATGTACCAGCCCGCGCCTCCGCTCCCTTGCAGCCCGATCGAGCCGATAGCGAATGCGGCCGTTGCCCCGATCGTTCCAATCAAAGGTCCTCCGTAAGCGATATACGCCTCGGTCACCGCATCTCGCGGGTGCCGCTTCATCATCACCATAGCACCGACGAACGGGATGAAAAACGGCGCGCTGACCGGCAAGCCCTTGCGCTTCGCCGCCGCGACATGGCCGAGCTCGTGAATAAAAATCATCCCGACCAACCCTACCGCAACTTGAACCGGAAACACAATCGTATACGCCCAGATCGTGATCAGCATGCTGATCAGCGCCGAGCCGAATTTGCTGAATTTGAGCAGGGCCAACAGCGCCTTCGCCTTACTGAGCAGAAACAGTCCGGCCGCACCGAAGATCCACCCGCTTTTACGGGAAGCCGGTTTATTGTCCATATGGACGGCACCTCCTTACGTTCTACCTTGTACTTACGTCAAAAAGCCCGATCCGTTTCAGGATCGGGGCTTAGAACCGGTATACCGGGCATTTTTCATCGCCTGTTATTCAGGATTCCGCCGGGTTCGGACGGATATTCATGTAAGAGCAGAAAGACAAACCATTATGTGATTGGAATTTGCGAATATATGTTAATTCGGCTCAATCAAGCCGTATTTGCCGTCGCTTCGGCGGTAAACGACATTCACTTCCTTGGAGTCCGAATTGGCGAATACAAAGAAATTGTGACCGACCATATTCATTTGCAGAATCGCTTCCTCCACATCCATCGGCTTCAGATTGAAGCGTTTCGTACGCACGAGCTCCATCTCCTCGTCGTCTTCCTCCAGGCGGCGCGCCGCCGTCGTTCCATCATAGCTTTCCCTGAACAATGAGCGAATACCGTCTTGCCGAAACTTGCGGTTGGCTTTCGTTTTATGCTTGCGAATTTGCCGCTCCAGCTTCTCCGTAACCAGATCGATCGAAGCATACATATCTTCGCTTCGAACTTCGGCTCTGAGCAGAATGCCTGGCAGCGGAATCGTCACCTCGACGGTTTGCATGTTCCGGCTTACACTCAAGGTGACCGTTACATCCGAGGTGGGAGCAGCTTCAAAGTACCTTTCGAGCCTTCCGATTTTTTTCTCCGCATACTCCTTGAGAGCGTCGGTGAGCAGCAAGTTTTGTCCGCGAATGGCAAAGTTCATTGTCCAACAGCTCCTTTCGATTCGATAAAGCGCGCTCGTCCCTATGCACCGAATGAAGCCCGGAGACGGATACGCCTTTATCCGGGGAAAAACCGCGCGGTTCCTGCCTTAAGCTTGAGGGAAAACGCTGCCTCGAAGGGAGTTTGCGCCTTCCATCCCCTAGGCTTTCGCCTGTTGTTTTTCCTATCTCTACTATAGCATATTAACGTCCAATCTTCAAAAAAACTTATCAATAATTCAAAATTTTTTGTATATTCTGAAAATAATGTGACAGCCTAAGTAGCACGGGAAATAAAACAAAAAAGACACCCCGGTTTCCCGGGGAGTCTTCGCTGCTAGCGTATATATTCAATCGCGGCTGTACAGCCGGTTGATTATATCTTTACGACGTTAGCTGCTTGCGGTCCGCGTGCGCCTTCCACGATGTCGAACTCTACTGCTTGGCCTTCTTCCAAAGTTTTGAAACCTTCGGATTGGATTGCCGAGAAGTGTACGAATACGTCTCCGCCGTCTTCGCGCTCGATGAATCCATAGCCTTTTTCTGCGTTAAACCATTTAACTTTACCTTGCATGCAAAACATTCCCTTCATCTTCAAATAGCTGCGGACTATGCCGACACCCTGACTATACCATCCAGCCCGCATAATGTCAACGTGAAAGCGATATCTAAACGTGTATTTACACCCAAGTTTTGCTAGATTGAATTGCTAGAAAATTTGGCTATTTACAGAACGTACACATTATGAAAGCTTATTTTCATTAGTTATTCACAGGGTTATGCACATTATCCACAGGTTGTTTTTTGTATTTGTGCACAGGTTAATGATTTGCTTTTTGGTTTGCAGTGAAAATAGGGTAAGAATTATTAATAAACATTCAAAAAAAACAAGCTCCCGCCGAATTGAACGTTAGCTTGTCATGACAGAAATGATGAAGTTAATCACTTTTTCTTATCGAACATAAACCCGCCGATCGCATACTCCGCATCATAGACCGATTTTTGCATTTTGGCCTGATTTATTTTTGCAATCCCTTGTTGATTCTCACTCTGAATGTCGGCGATACGGTTGCGGATAAGCTCATCGCTTTCCAGGAGAATGGTTATCCGCTCCCTGTACTTATTCTTTATTATATCAGTAAGTTCAGACTGTCGAATTTTGTCGACAATATCTTCTCGTCGCTCAATAAACAGCTCAAGCTCGTCTTGGGAAACGGTGTGAATCCCTATTCGAATTTGTTCCGTAATCCGTTCTAGTTCTTCAATCCATTCATCCATTTCAAGCCCCGCCCCGCTGGGCACTCATCAATTTGACTGCTTCTATCCAGGTTTCTTTCAATTCCTTTACGAATCCAATGACCTCTTCTAGCGCTTCAATGTCCTTCTTCGTATTTGCTTCAATCAATCTGTAAATTAAATAGTCGTAGAGACGTAGTAAGTCTTTAGCTATTGGGGCCGACTGGTCCAAAGTAATGACGAACTCGCTGATGATATCTTGAACTTTGAAGATATGCTGATGTGCCGCATTCATATCTTTCTTGCGTATATCCTCAATGGCCAGTTTGCTAAAACGAATAGCGCCATCGCACAACATAACAAGAAGTTGAGCGGGAGAAGCTGTATGAACCGAATTCTCCAGATATTTATTCGGCTGCATTTGAATCATTATGGTCCGCCTCCTATGTTCTATTTGCTGTTGGTGCCGAATGCGTTTGCCAAATAGGCGGACTGTGAGTTATACCGATTAATAGCAGCTTCCATTGCCGCAAATTTTGTATAATAGTTATTTTCCATCGTTTTCAGCTTCGTATCCAGCTGATTTAACTGTTTATTTACTTGCAGAAGCTGGGTGCCTACCACGCTCTGATCAAACGACGTTGTATTGGGAACGCCCGCCTTTTCGACCAATTCATCCAGTCCGGTTTTTAATTGGGCATACATTCGATTGGCAATACCCGTTTCGGATCCACTGCCACCCTCTGCTGCAGGTCGGGTAAATAAAGCTTGGACCGCGTCGAGATTGTTTTCGATAGCAGCACGCAGCTTTGTTTCGTCTTTGATAACAAGTTTCCCTTTTTCAGAATAGTCTCCTGTATCGATCCCAATCGAGGCCAAGGAGCGTATTGTCGGATGACCCGTATCTACATTGGCTGTGACCGCCAACCGCAGGCTATTTGTTAACTTGGATAAAATAGGATCGTTGCGCAAAAGACCGCTTTTGGCCAGCTTCTCCCACTGCTCGATCTGCTTCTCCGACAAACTTCCTTTTTGCTCGCTGGATAACGGCAGGTAGTCTCTGTTTCTTGCTTCGGCTACTTTATCCTGGGTTAGTTTTATGAAATCATTGTATTCGGAAATAAACGTTTTGATTGAGTCTACTACTTCGTCGACTTTTGTCTTCGGTTCAATTGTAGCCGTAGTTCCGCCTGCTTTTTTGAGCGTGATTTCGATGCCGTTTACTGTAAACGTATTGCTGGAACGTGTGGTAGTCAATCCGTTAATTGTAATCTCGGCGTCATTCGCTTTTACAGCACCCTCGGGTTTTACCTGTAAAACATTACTCAAAAAGTCCCCCGATACATCCTCAAAAAGAATGGTATCACCCTTTTGGTCAGCCCCATTGACTAATCCCGTCTGCTTGGCCATAAAGGAAACTTTTCTGGTACTTTCATCGTAGAAAGCCGTAACGTTCGTTTTTTGATTAATTTTGCTAATAACATCATTAATCGAGTCTTTGCTCGTATCGATTACAATACTTTCACTACCGTTGATTTTAAAAGTGTAAGCTGACGAAAGAGGCGTTCCGTGAAGTAGGTTTGATGTTTGCTCGATTAAGGGTTTTGTCCGATCGAATTCCGCTTTAGCGACTTCTTCCTTGCTAAAGTTATGAGCAGCCACAGCTAACTTTTGTACAGAAACAGTAATATTACTACCTGAAGCAGAAGCAGTCGCCTTTGCTGAAATAGCCTCAGAGTCCCCTGATACCGTTACATCCTTCTTATTAAAGGTACCTTCCAATCGAAATTTGAATAGTTTATTGTTCCGGTAATCCGTTAACTGAAGATTCATATCCCGGTATGCATCCCGCGTCCATTCAAATGTTTGCTTCTTCTGATCGAGAGCATCGTACTTGACACGTTGCGCCTTCATTAATTCTTTTACGGTATTGTCCACATCGAATCCGCTTAATCCTGCTACACGCATTTGTCTTGCCCACCCCTTTCAATATATTTCAAACTTTCTTATCCACCAAAATACCGGCCATTTCCCATAGTTTTGCCACAAAATCTAGCATCTTCTCAGGCGGAATTTCACGTACAACCTTACCGGTATCTCGTTCAAGAACTTTAACCATAATTTGATTCGTGCTTTTGTGAATAGAAAAGTCAAGCACTGTCGCTGCTCCCTGAACGGCTTTTACAGCTTTATCGATTGCAAGAATCAGTTGCTCTTCACTGATTGAGATGTGTTCTCCCTGTACTTCCGCCCTCTTTAGCTCCTGTGCTGTTTGTATCATGTTGACCGAATCGCTTCCGCTGGGCGGGATTTTCGGCGAAGCTCCACCTATTGGTTGACTTTCCACTGCGAATCCCTCCGTTATGTATCCCTATACGATATTTATCGGAGAGGCGCGGACGAAATATTAGATCATAATTCAAACGGCTTAGTTTTTAATTAGAATTGCCATGTATGCCATGGATTTATAGTTGTGTTTTTCGAGCAGTTGATACGCATTGGAGAAGAACGTGTTATTATGTTCAACAGTCTTTGAAAAAGATTGCATTAATTTTATGACAAAATCTATCGTAAACTCTTCCTTGGCATATCTCGCCATTCCAATTAAGTGCATCTTTATAAGAGCATAATGAAGAACCAACATAATAAATTCATCAAATAGAGTTTCATATTTACCACATGGAAAAAGACTTTTATAGACATGGTTTACTAAGTAGTTTTCAATGATATATCCATGCTCTTTCATGAAAGGTTGGTAGTAGTTTTCGTAACCGTCTTTATAGCGCAATGCTATATCTTCTGTAGTATCCTGTAAGTTATACTCAATGCCATGTAAAAATGCAGCATAACACTCAAAGTACCTTTGACTGCTAACCCCTAACCGGTACCGTTCATCGGCTAATTCTTTTAAAAGTTCCATCTGAATTACTGTATTGGAAGGGATATCTTGTAAGACATCCTTTAAATTTCCGTTGTCAACTATCGATGTATACTTAGCGATTAGCTCTACTACTCCTCCGGACTCCTCTTCTTTCATGCATTCCTGCGATTTCTGAAAAAACATCCCCAACAAAATAAGACGATCTGTTAATTCATAATTTCGGTTTTGAAGAACTTGTATCGTGAAAATTCGAAATTCCCATAAATATCGCTCAGACTGGCTTTTGGGGTCAGCAGTTTGTACTACTTTACCTATATTAATTCTCCGATCATATTCTTTACTGCTTTCTTGGAATTCAATTCCATCGGGATTTAATAATACGAGACGTGCCATTTCGGGACATGAGATTGTTCCCGATAATTCATACACACCGTTTACAACATTTCCCCCTCTAGGATAACTTGCACACACATTAGACAAATATTCCTCACCAAGTCTAAGTTGAATACCACATCTCCTGTCTTCGGTTAACATTGGACAATGGTTTTTCTCATTTAATTTAATACTAGCAAAGTAGCCATCGCTGGGATTAAACCGATTTCTCTTGAGACTACTATCAAGCTCTTTCCTTAAGTGAGGATCAGCAACCTTACTATATTTTTTATAGGTAGGTCGATCTATCGATACCTGCCACCCTGCGCAGCAAGTATCCTCACATTCCGATCCTATGCATTGAAATTTATCCATGTACTGGGGGTATAAATGTTTTACGTGCTTTGTTCTGTTCATATACAAACCCCTTTAGAAAAATATTATCGTTACATAACTTATCGGCATTTTTAATCTGTTACTGAAGAGGTAAATGACGAGCTAAATAAGGAAAAGAGACCCTAGATATACTAAGGTCTCTTTCAAGTAGCAAATTATTAACGAAGCAACTGCAGTACACCTTGTGGCTGTTGATTCGCTTGGGCCAACATTGCTTGTGCAGCTTGGGAAAGGATGTTGTTTTTCGTAAAGTCCATCATCTCTTTCGCCATGTCGACATCACGGATACGCGATTCGGAAGCCGTCAGGTTTTCCGCGGAAGTTCCGAGATTGCTAATTGTGTGCTCCAAACGGTTTTGGTAAGCACCTAGCTTCGAGCGCTCAGCAGAAACAATCTCCAAAGCGTTGTTTACAACGCTAATGGCAGTTTGAGCACCTGCGCTAGTAGAAACGTCAACATCTTGGATACGAAGAGCCTGGATTCCCATATCATTGATATCAACTTTTAGCGTTTGGCCTTCATTAGCACCAATTTGCATTTGCAGCGAGCTGTCTGCAGCACCATTTTGCGCTTGTTGCGTAACGTTGAAGTCTCCGAAAACACGGTTAAAGTTAGCAACTTGAGTTACATCAGTAGCCGATTTTTGTGCCGTAAATTTCAGATTCGAGATGTCTTTATCTTGACCGTCAGCACCACGTACTTCTATCTTACCGGTAGTTGCATTCAACGCTACTGTAGCCCCATCAAATTGCTTAAGATTACGAATAGCACTCAAGATGTCATCAACTTTACTGTTTGCTTCAACTTTTACAGATGCTTCAAATGCATTGCCATTTTGCGTACCCGTAATCTTGATTACGTTACCAGTTTGCAATCCAAGTCCGTTGCCGTTAGTATCAACGAGATCAACAAGCTTAGTTGTGTTGGCAATCGAATTATCTACCGCGTCTGTACCAGCAATATTAGAGTTAACTCCTGCTGTGGTAATAGTCGCCGTTAAGTCGGCTCCACCAAACAGTGCATTACGTCCCGTTGCATTTGCAGCTGCATCATTTTCAATTTTGAAAACTGCACCACGAGCATTAGCTGTCAGGGAAAGAGTGTCTACCCCAGCTGGTGTCGTTTTAGTAGCGACCGTTACAGCATTTTCTCCAAATTTCTTATTCAACTCGGCTTGGAGAGCCTTGACGATAGCGTCACGGGAGCTTACTTTCCCTGCTACCGTTCCATTAATACCCTCGTAACCGGTCAGATCGAGATATTCCGTTTTGGCACCCAAGGTTACTTTAATTTTTCTATTTGCTGCAGCGGTCAAGTCTATACCACCTGCAAGGTCAGCAGCAGCAGGAGCATTGATCGAAGTGCCAGCTCCATCATAACCAAGCGCACCCAAAGCGGAGCGTGGAATGGTAGGTGGCGTGGATACTTTCAAAGTTGCGTTTGCACCTTTAATAAGCGACTCAAATTCAACCTTGCCATCAGACCCCAATGTAGCCTTAACTTTTCCGATCAAATCGCTAGATGCATTGATTTGATTGTTCACTTCCGTGACAAGAGCATTGCGGTCGCTATAAATACCAGCAGTAAGAGAAAGCGTAGTTTCTTTACCATTCAATGTAATATTAAACTGGTCGTTAGCTCCAGCAGATATAACTGTACCAGCTTTTATGGTATTGACAACATTCGTTCCTTTAGTCGTTGTGGACTTTGTCGCCAATACATCTTGTGTAACGTTAACTGTAGCTGCACCAAACAAGTTGGCACTAACTGCACCCGTAGTGTTATTCTCCAGGGTCAATGTACCTGTCCCAACATTGTTTTTCAGTGTCAAGTGACCGTTTTGATCATCGCCAACAATAATTTGATTTGCACCAAGTTTTGTATCGAGAGCTTTTTGCAAACCTTCTTTTAGAGCAGAGAAGCTATATTGAGTGCCAGCGCTTAATCCGCCATCATTTTCAAGATCAACTACAACCGCAGCACCATTACCAAATGTTACTTTAAACGTATTTAATCCAGTTGCCGCAGTCTTATGTCCTGCAGTTCCAAGATCAACATTCGATGTAAAGGAAGTAGCCTTTTCATCAAAGCCCATCGCTGCAAGAGCATCTTTGTCAGCCGTATCGCCCTTAACTTCAATTTTAATCGTGTTACTTGCTCCAGTTGCTTTTGAAGTCAGTTCCAGCCTTCCATCATTAGAAACACTAACGGTCACTTGATTAAACTCTGCTTTGGACGAGCCTGGCGTAGCTGTCTCTTGAGCGTCAATAATTGCTTTGCTTACCGCATTGGCGAAATCTTCACGAGTATATCCTTCAGCCCCACTAGCAGCAATAGTAACTGTTAGGTCAGTTGCTCCATTAACTGCAATTTTGAAAGAATCATTCGCACCAGTACGAATAATCGTTCTTTCGGCCAATGCCGCTCCACCAGTATGTGAATATCCAGTGCCAGACTTACCTGCCAGCGCTTCAGACAACTCAATCGAGAGGCCTGCTCCTGTTTTGGCAGCAGTTGCAGCTTGATCAGCTGCATCGATAGCAGACGAATTTGCAACTGAACCTTGAGCGGACTTAGCTGCCGTCAAGCTACCGTTCAACAATTTCTTAGTATTGAACTCAGTCGTGCTGGCAATCCGATCAACTTCGGATTTCAACTGAGTTACTTCTTTTTGAAGCTCTGCGCGGTCGGAATCTGTAGAAGTATCGTTCGCTGCTTGTACAGCAAGCTCACGCATACGTTGCAGAATGTTATGAGTCGTGCTCAGCGCACCCTCAGCCGTTTGAATAAGGGAGATCGAATCTTGCGAGTTGCGGCTAGCTTGCTCCAAGCCACGGATTTGTCCGCGCATTTTCTCGGAGATTGCGAGACCTGCAGCGTCGTCGCCCGCGCGGTTGATGCGTAGACCGGAAGACAGCTTCTCCAAAGATTTGCTAGTTGCATTAGTGTTGTTCGTCATTTGACGATGCGTGTTCAGAGACGCGATGTTGTGATTAATTCTCATTTAATTCTTCCTCCTTGAAAGGTATCCCCACGTCCTTGTGGGTTATCGGTCTACTGTTTTGCCAGGTCGGCCGCCCGGACAATAATAGCGCCTGATTCATATATCGGGAAAAGAGGCCAAAATGTTTTGCAGGAATAACGACAAAAAAAGCCCGTATTCAGGAAATACGAGCCATTTCGCCAAAAGATCGACATCTCAGCTATGGTTTATTGGGTTTTCCTTCGTCTTCCTCATCCATTCATTTATTCTCCCTATACTTGCCATCGATTTAGTCGCTTCCCGGTTCGACTCCTGAATCATTTCATAAATTTCGCTGCGATAGATCGAAATATTTTTAGGCGCCTTTATCCCTATTTTTACGGTATCTCCTTCACTGCCTAACACTACAACCTCAACCGCGTCTCCGATGAAAATCGACTCGCCCTTTTTACGCGTCAATACGAGCATGATCTCCCCCCACTTCTACCGCAGAGGCATTGGTTGCAACCGATAAAGGATGCTTCGTAGTGTACTTGCTGCCATGCAGGATACATTGCTTACCGATGCTCACCTTATTGTTAATTACTAGCGGCGCCAATAAATTGATGGTGGATGCCGCTATATCATCCTGAATAGATACGATCGACCACACTGTAACATCAGCCGGGTCGCTTGTTAATTGGAGGTGCTGATGATCTTCGTCAGAAATGTCGAACTCATAATCAGGGTAGAACAGGAACGGGTCCGTTATGACAAACGCGATATTGCCGTCATCTGCAGACTGTAAAAATGAAAATGGCAGCTCAGGATCGGGGGTAATGATTGTAAATCGGTTCAAGCTTTCGAATCCCGGCAGCCCTTGCTTAAACGAAATGAGGCTTTCTTCCTGTATATTCAACTCGCCAAACTGTAGTGTCTGGATATGTATCATGGCTCACACTCCCGTAATATTGGTAAAACGAAAAAACTATAGATTCCCATCTATAGTCAGTGTAAACCTTTTTAAACTTTTATATCAATGGCCGGCGGCGTGATTTCCACTTTGTTGTACTGGAGCATATAAATATCCAGTTTACCTCGATAATAATCCACTTCCGGGGGATTCACGCGGGTGTTTAATTTTACTTCACCACGTATGGTCTCGATTTCGGGTCTATGGGGGGTATAGCGGACGTCAACATTATCAAATGCGGCTTCTCCCGCATATTCCATTTCCGGAAAGCTTACGGTAACATCACTCGCCAATTCCAGAATAGCATCTGCCTTGTTCTTATGAATGGCAGCCATACGATTACCGTCTTCCACGATTCTGGCGATACCTTTCATCGCTACCTCGCGTGCCTGTCCGTAAATGCGCTGCATAACCTCAAGAATGTTCGTACGGCTTAATGCATCCCATGCCTTGCTTTGATCAATTTCCAGCTCGCCTCGCGGCTGCCTGATCTCCATCTTGGCATTTGTCTGCTCCAGTTCAAACGTAGGGCGGGGCTGCTTCATCTCATAACGGCCCAAGTCGGCATCAATGCCTATCCGAGCGTACTGCTGAGATATTCGGATTTGCGGAATTTCCGGCATCGATGCTTCCTCCTATAATCATTTGCGCCGTCTTATCTGAGAAAATCAATTAAACTTGGTTGAATAAGCTTCGAGCCAGCGGACAAAGACGCTTGATACACATTTTCATTCATCTTTAGGTTTGTGATGACGATCGCCATGTCAGCATCTTCTGTTTTCGATTGCAACTGCGATACGTTGAGCGAAATATCCTTCAAGCGCTCGGAAGCCAGTTCGACCCGATTCGTTTTCGCACCTAATTCGGAACGAATATCGAGCATTTTGGTCATACGAGAGTCAAGCTTGCCGATCATTTTATTGACATCTTTAAACTCGCCTTCCTTCAAGGCAGTCGAGAACTCGTTTATGATCCGAAACATGTTGTCTTCGTCAGTATCTACGCCAAACACTTTGTTCCCTGTCACATTAATCGGAATCTTGACGCCGGCTCCAATCTCAAATTGAAAGTGCCCGTCGTCAGATTTTTCATTTTGTGCTTCCTCTAGCGTATACGGCTTTATATCCGTTTTCTCGCCATTGAATACGTATTTCCCGTTAAAAGAACTGTTTCCTATGTCCACCATTTGCTCATAAAGCTGCTCTACTTCTTTGGATGCAATGTCCAAGCTTTGCTGAGGGTTTGTTCCATTCGACATGTTAACGGCCAGCTCGCGAAGGCGCTGAACGACACTGCCTGCTTGATCCATTAACGTATCCGTGAAGGTTAGCCATGACGTAGTATTGTCTGCATTGCTCTGATACTGATCGTTCGCCGACAACTCGCTGCGGTAACGCATCGCAAAGCTAATCCCAACCGGGTCATCAGACGGCTTATTGATACGCCGACCCGTTGCAAGCTGGTTTTGAAACGTTTCCGAACGCAGCATATTATTGTTCAAATTGCGCAGAAGCTGCGAATTCATCATATTCTGTGTCACGCGTAAAGGCATTAGTCAACCCCCGTTCCTGCTAGTTGCCGAACCGCCGGACCGTTTTATCGGCCGACGACTCCCATTCCGTTGATGACCTTATCCAAAATTTCGTCCTGCACGGTCAGTGCCCTTGCGGCCGCATTATAGGCATGCTGGAACTTGATCATGTTGGCCATTTCCTCATCCATCGATACACCGCTAACGGATTGGCGGCGCGATTCGACTTGCTCAACCAATATTTTTTGGTTAGCCATTTGCCGGGTAGCCTCTTGCGTCTGAACGCCCAATTGTCCAACGACAGCGCGGAAAAACTCATCCAACGTACCGCCATTCAAAGCGACGACATTTCCCGCATCGCTGCTTGTACTGAAATCGAATTTAGTCGACCTAAGGCCCGCCATCAAAAGTGCCAAGTCGTTGTTCCCTTTGACTACTTTTACTTTGTTATCGGCAGGATCTAAATAGGTTCTCATCGCCGAGGCGATGTTTTCGACATTGTTGACAATATCCGGGCTGACACTGATGTTTTCGGCCGTGATTGGATTGCTGCCGTCTTTCGATTGGAAGAATACCCCGCCCTGCTTGGCTTCGCCATTCGTGAGCGCGTAACCCAGGCTGTGCAAACCATTAAAACCTTTGACGGTCGTTTTAAGCGGCTCGGTTAAAGTCCGTTGTTCGATCGTACCATTGTAGACTTTAGTTCCGATCTGCGTGCCTGCCGGTATTACAGCACCTTTCGGCAGCGTAACTTCTGTATCACCCGTAGCCAACGCCCTGATCATCGTATTGAGTTCGTTCCGATAGCTCGCTACAAACGAGTCACGGGATACAATCATTCCGAACGCTTCGCCACTGGCCAAATCTTTACTGGTATATGCCTGCTCCAAAGTCTGGGCCGTGAATTGGGTTACCACATTCCTGCCCTCTACCAGCTGTATATTCCCCATTCGGACGTTATAGCCGCTGTCGGTTTCTGTAACATTCACATTAATAACTTTGGACAGATCATCCAGCAGCACATCGCGCTGATCTCTCAAATCGTTGGCGTCGTTACCTAACCCTTCCACCCTGAAAATTTCCTGATTCAGTTCGGCAATCTGCTGGGCTGCCGTATTGATTTGAATGACTTTCACATTAATATTGTCCGTTAAGTCCGATGAAAGGTCGTTCAATTGCTTAGCAGTATGGTTGAATGCGTCAGTCAAGGCGATTGCACTTTCTTTGACTACTGATCTTGCCGTCAAGTTATCCGGATTTTTGCTGAGCTCCTGCCAGGAATTCCAAAAATTCTCAACAACCTGACGTATTCCGGTGTCGGTCGGTTCATTGATTATTGCTTCTATTTTTTCAAGGGTATCGTTGCGAATCGACCACTCGCCCAAAGATTTATTCTCGTTGTAAAACTGCCCATCCAGAAACTGCTCGCGTATGCGCGTAATCGAAGTAAACTCGACCCCTTGTCCCGATTGCCCCGGGATGTTAGAGCGCATCATGCCGACTGCTTCGAGCGGCTTCGCCGCAACAAAGTTGACCACCTGCCGGGAATACCCTCTCGTATTGGCATTAGCCACGTTATGGCCCGTTGTCGTAAGCGCAGCTTGATGGGAAAATAAGCTTCGTTTCGATATTTCGATGCCGCCGAATGTAGATCTCATTGCCCGTTCCCCTTTGCTTCGCGTTTCCGCTGAGGTCTATTACTAAGCCTTGCGGTCGAATAAGCTGTTAGCTTGATAGGCCGAATGTTCCTGCAGAGGATGCTGATATACAGCTTCCTGACTGCCATTATCCAGAAACAGGTTCAGTGAATAATCGATAAAAGCGAGCGAATGCTCGATCAGTTGCCGATTCAATTCATTCGCCTGCTTCAACCGCTCCATTAGGCTCAGCAGCTCCTCGCGCCGCTCCGCGAGAGTCTGCTTCTCCTCAAGCCGGGTGGCGATCTTGCTGAGCGTCTGGATCGTAATTGCGGATGTCACATACATGTTTCTGGAACGCATATAGGCCTGAACCGCTTCCGCACGTTCCGCTTCGAGCTGTTCCGCCAGGCGGATCAGTTTTCCTTCTTTTTGTGTGATTTGCATAAGCTTCTCAACATCGTTATCTATAATAATGTGCCGCTTCTTCTCACTCAGCTCCAGCAAAAGACGGTGAACGTCCAGCTGCCGTTCCAGCGTCTGCAATACTGCATCCATCTTCGTCGTTCCCCCGTCTCTGCCTTATTTAATAAACGGATACAGCTTCTCCGCTATTTGACCTGCGTCTACATGATACGTGCCCGATCGCACCGAGGTTTGCAGCTCTTGCAGCTTCCGGCTGCGGAGTTCGGCATCCGTTCCCTTCGCCACCAGCAGCTCCTTCGCTTCGGCCGATATTTGCACCTCGTCCTTTTGCTTCTCCCGCTTGCCCTTCAGCTCGGCAAGCTTCGCATCGTGTCTCGCATAAGGGTTCGTTCCGCCCACACGGTTCACACCGCCAATATTCATTCATTCCACCCGCTTCTTCGATTGCATTCGTTTCCGTTGCTCGTCAGAACATATATCGGAAGTGACGGCCTAATTGTGAATAGCTTGTCACAAATTACCGTTTATCAAATTTACTGCGATCTTTCATATAGGTGTTGCCGAACTCATTCATATCAAGACCTTCCTTGCGTCGCGTGTCCTCATGCATATGCTGGACATCCCGCGACAGCTTGCTGCGGCAACCCACGCAAAGCGTCCCATCCCGGATCGGCTCTCCACAGGATTCGCACGGAGTTTGCACGTTAGGGGCGTCCTTCGTCGAGATCCGGCCCTCCCGAATAAAGCGGATAATCATCCGGATGCTGACGCCCGTGCCTTCGCTGAGTTCGTTCAGGTTGCACCTCCGGTTTTGGCGCAAATAATCGACGCACTTCCGGTACTGATCCTCGATATCCCGCAGGCAGTTGGCGCATAGTTTATAATGGTTGGTCACGTATACTTTTCCGCACTGCGGACAATTGGACAAATTCATCTTGCAGCACCCTTTCCATTCCGTTAAAAAAGCTATTTCCAACCGCTGCGCATCAACAGGCGTCGGTCATCTAGCCCACGTCAGCCCGTACACATTCGCATCCAGCCGGCCGTTGATCGCCTCGGCACAGTGGTGCAGCGTGCTCCCGGTCGTATACACATCATCTATAATTACTATGTTTATCGGCCGATGCGGCGTATTTTTTAATATCTGTTTTATACCATCCTCGTCTACGGCAAAAACATCCTTCAATTCCTTCAACCGCTCCGCGCGCGACTTATAGCTCATCTTGCCCGTATCCCGGCTTCGCCTTAGCAGGGGGATAACGGAAATTCCCGTACGCAAGCCGAGTGCGCGGGCTAGCTGGGCGGCCTGGTTGAAGCCGCGCTCCTCCAGCCTGTCTCCGCTGACCGGTACGTAGGTTAGCCACTGAATGGAACCGGTCCCAGCATACTCCTGCTCGTGACGCTTGTATGCCGTATACAGCATCGAAGCGAACAGCCATCTCAAACGCTCGTTGCCCCGGTATTTGTAAGCCGCTAACCACTCCTTCATATGCTCGTCATACTTTACGGCGCTTCGGCTGATCTTTAAATGCCTACGCTCTCGTCTGGCGCAATCTGGACAGCTCTCCGCTCTCCCGCAGTGCGGGCACAACACCTCCACGATCCACGAAATCTGCCCCGCGCAGCGCGCACACAGTTGAAGCGACGTTGGAGCCGCATATTGCTTTACCGATACAGCGCAATACGTGCAAGGGCTCGTAACCGCCCCCAAATAAGATTCTCCAGCCTGAACAATCCTCTTCAATAACTTTCCGATCATAAATGCCCTCCTTGTTTTGTCCTCATAAGTCGTACCCTAATATGTAAATGCGCTAGTCCCCTCCTCTATCATGTTTTTTACCGGGATGTATTGGAGCCCTCTCGCGTGAGCCAAGCAAATACCCTTTACGCCGCGCAAGCCGGTTCATATCTCGTATTTGACGAATTGCTCGAGCTTGGGAGCGCGTGTAGCTTACGGCAGCGAAATACACCCTGCCTGCGGGGTCATCCTTGGACCGGCCTGCCCTGCCGGCCATTTGAACCAAAGCGGCACTGTCAAACGTGGCGGAATCCGCTTGAATAATAAAAACGTCCGTCTTGGGTACGGTAACACCTCGTTCCAAAATTGTAGTAGTAACCAAAATCCGAATGAGCCCTTGCCGGAATCGGGTCACCTTCTCCGCCCTCTGCGGGTCCTGAGACGATGTTCCGTCAACGATACAATCGGCAAAATTGCTGCGCAGCACGGATTCAACTACGGCTACATCCCGAATCCGCGGCACAAATACGAAAAGCTGCGCCCCTCGTTCGATCGATTGCCGCAGAGCCGACCTTACGCGTCCCGGTAAACTACCGCGCCATTCGGCTATCGCCTTTACTCGAATTCTCTTCGGAACGGGCAGCGGATGCCGATGAAAACGGACCGGCACTTTGACGTGCGCCAAGCGGCGGCGTGAGGCGTCCCGGACAAGTTCCCCGGGAGGAGTGGCCGACAGCAGTAAATACGTGCCATAGCGCCGGCAAACCCGCTCGGCCGCATATTGCAGCATAGGATTATTGTGATAGGGAAACGCATCGATCTCGTCGATAATTACAAGTTCGAAGCTGCGATAAAACCGCAGCAGCTGGTGCGTCGTCGACAGCGTAATATCGCCGCGCTCCCAGCGCTCCTCGCTGCCGCCGTAAAGAGTCACGATCGTGCGTTCCGGGAACGCCCGCTTCAGTCTGGGCTGAAGCTCCAGCACGACGTCGCGCCGCGGCGTTGCGATGAGCACCTTTTTGCCCGCTAACAGCTCATGGTCGATAAACGGAAAGATCATTTCCGTCTTGCCTGCCCCCGTTACAGCCCATATCAAAAACTTCCCGGGCACCTCGCCTCTCGTTGTCGTCAAATACGCGAGACCCGCATAAGCGGCTTCCGTCTGCGCAGGGCTTAGTCCCCATTTCCCGACTATGTCGTCTATAACTAGCGGGTCTGCCGGGATCTGCACCGCTCCTCCGCCTTCATCAAACGTCCCGTAAATAAGCAGCGAGCACGACTGCATACGTCCCATCGTCAAACATTCCTCGCAGTACACACATTCCCCCGAGCAGTGCTGGCATTCCGCACGGTACATTCGCTCCGGCCCCGTCCCGCAACGCTGGCACCTACTCTGGCGTACCGGCCTGGACCACATGTACCGCCGCTTCCATTCCCGCTGCACGCCACAGCCCAGCCGGACACGGCTGCGCAGCGCGGCGGCCTGGATATAGCTCGTCCAATCCGCCCGAGCCGATTCCAGCCCATAGTGCTCCATGAATCGGAGCAGCTCGTCCCTAGAGAAGCAACGTCCGGCCAGCAGTCGCTCCAACTGTACAAGCTCTTGCGCATCGATCGAATTCCCCAACCTCTGATCGGTATAGCTTTGAAAGGTTAACGTTCGTATACGCGGCTCCTCAATGAGCAGTCCACTATCCTTACAAGCCACCCTGCACAGCTGTTGCAGTACTGCCCCTGAAGCTCCCGCCTCACCTCTCTGCAAAACAGGCAGCAGCTCCATGGCCTCCGATAAAGACAAAACTGGTTCGAGCAGATGGAGGGATGCTTTCCCGCCGTACTGTTCGAACCAGTATGCGCAATCAATCTCGATATTCAGCGTAACCCGCCAGTCCACCTTGTCGCGGACGGCCGCAGCATACAACCGGACCTTCACCAGATTCCCCCCATAAACCGCACTTGTAAGCGGTTAACTATTGAAATAGCGGCAAGTTTTGCAGCTCCTCCGCATTGCTGAGCCGCACAAGGACAACTTCCTCATTGGCGTAGCGCAGCATAACCTCATCCAGCTGAGACGGTCCGCTCCATTCGAGTATATCGAACTGATTCGTTCTGGTAGCGGCCATACGCTCCACTATCGCCACGGTCTCGTCCTCGGATTGTTCATCGATAACGACAATGTGAACCTCTCTTGCTTTGAACTGCGAAACAAACAATAGCGTCCGCAAATACCATTCGATATGCAAAGCGTTATTTCTCGTAATAAGCACGTAATGAATCGGATTCGGACGGCTCCGGCGCCACCGGTACCAGACAAGGTGGACCAGGGCGATCGCGAGCCCATACGTTCCGATAATCGACAGTAACCCGATGATCATAGCGGCACCCTCCCTTACCGCTAGTATATGCCGCTATGATGTCCATCGTTCCTGCGCGTTTGCTCTGGCTAGAGCGTTACCCAGCCGTTCTTGATCGCAATGATGACCGCCTGCGTGCGATCCTCGACCTCCATTTTTTGGAGGATGCTGCTGACGTGGTTTTTGACCGTCTTCTCGCTAATGAACAAAATTTCGCCGATCGACTTGTTGCTTTTCCCTTCTGCGAGCAAACGCAGCACTTCGGCTTCCCGGCGTGTAAGCGGGCTGTTCGGCTGATGTATATATTTTACTCCGGCTTCCTTAGGGGTCTGGTCTCCTCCGCCGATGCCATTCGGATCGAGATACGTCATTCGCCGCAGTTGGTTGATCAGCTTGCCGGTCACCTTCGGATGAATGTAAGCATGCCCCGCCACTACGGAACGAATGGCGTTGATCAGCGATTCGGCCTCCATATCTTTGAGCAGATAACCGGATGCCCCTTTGCGTAGCGTCTCGAACACATACGTTTCGTCATCGTGAATGGATAATATAATGACTTTGATCTCCGGGAAAAACTCCTTCAGCCTCTCCGTCGCCACAACCCCGTTCTCGACCGGCATATTAATGTCCATCAGCACGACGTCCGGGCGAAGCGAATTACAGAGCTCGACGACTTGTATGCCGTCCCCGCACTCGCCAACCACCTCAAAATCTTTTTCCATATTCAGTATTCGCTTGACGCCTTCTCGCAGCAGCTGATGATCGTCGGCGATCACGATTTGGACATTGCGTTTGGTTTCCATAAATTTACTCCTCTCTTTGTTCCATACTGATCGGAATGATCATGGTGAGTTTCGCGCCCGCCCCGGGCTCCGACTCGATATCCATTCGCCCCCCCAGCAGCTCGACCCGCTCTCGCATCCCCATGATGCCGAAATGCGAGTTGCCTCTCGCTATCATCGCTTCCAGCTTATCCAAGGCAAAGCCGACACCGTTATCCTTGACGACGATTTTGACCATGCTTATTTGATATGTAATTTCGATGCCGGCATGAGTCGCCTTCGAATGCTTGAGCACATTGGCAAGCGACTCCTGCACCAAGCGAAACACGGCAACCTCCATAGCGGACGGAAGCCGGGCTTCCACACCGACAACTTCGAAACGGGTATGAATTTTATTGCGGTCTTCAAAGTCTTGTACATACTTGCGCAGCGTTGGCATCAGCCCGAGATCGTCGAGAGCCATCGGACGCAAATTGAAAATAATTTTTCGTACTTCTTCGAGACCGTGACGCACCGCTCCCTTCAGATCGGAAAGCTCTTCCTTCAGATTGCTGTATTCTTTCCGGTCGATCATCAGTTCGGCGATTTCCGAGCGCAGCACCATATTCGCCATCGCCTGCGCCGGACCGTCATGAATTTCCCGCGATATTCGTTTGCGCTCCTCTTCCTGCGCTAAAATGATTTTGAGCCCGATGAGCTGGCGGTTTTTAGCCGTTTCGAGGATGCGGGTCACCTGATTCAAATCGCCGGACAAATATTCATGCACCACGTTCATTTGCCCGATCAGCGCTTCCGCACGTTCCACCGTCTTCTCGACGCCGCGAATCCGCTTCTGCAGCTCGTCCCTTCTGGCTCTCAGGTGATGCTCCTTTTCCCTGGCCATGATGAGCTGAAGCTGCATCTGGGTGGCCGCCTCATACGCAACCCGTATGTCCTCTTCCTTGAAGCGGTGGAAATCCCGGCTTACTTCCGTAAGCCGGAGTCGGGATCGTTTATATTCAACTTCTAGCTTGTCCACCTGGTCAATCGTCCGGGAAACTTCGTCCTTCACCTGATGCAGTTCCTTGGATAACGTCTCCCACTCGCTGCGGGCACTTTCGCAAATCTCAAACATTTGATATTTGCTAGTTTCCATGACTCCAATCGCATTTTTAATAACCTTGTCGATCGCGTCGAATTGCAAGCAACCCGTGCCCCTTTACCTATATGATAGGCTAGTAATCACATGTACTACATCATATACTACCATATTTCGACGGCGAGTGGACTGGGTTCATTGTACCTAATTTATTCCAATGTAATTCCGCGAGTCTTCTCATCCCAGGTCACCTTCCACCCCATCTTCTCGGAGATGATGCGAAGCGGCACCATCGTCCGCTCCGTCATGAGCAGCGGCGGCACTTCCGCGGTGACGGCTTCTCCGTCGGCGATCAGCTCGGTTTTATCCAGCCACAGCTCAAGCAGGTGATTATCTTTGACGATGATCACTTTACGTTGTTCGTCGACCCATGTCAATTGTCCGCCCATCGCTTCGACAACAAACCGGACCGGAACGAGCGTGTTGTCTTTGTAAATAACCGGAGCCTGATCCAGAACAAGCGATTTGCCGTTAACCGTCAGCGACTTCTGGTCAACCGTTAGTTTGACTATGTTCTTGACTGCTGGGGTAGACTTTTTATATTCGAACGCAAGATCGTCAAACGCGATTTGTCCTTTCAGTTCGCGCTCGTCATGTCCGTTTTCCGGATTGGCCACATACAGCCTGGTCATCGTAATCGGATAAGCGAAGTTGTATTTGGTCAAATCCGCACTGAGCGTCTTCCAATCGGACCAGTTGGCAAATTCGCTCAAGCCGATCAATTGCGTTTTGCCGGCGCTATCGACAACCTCTGCCCGAATCCAGTTGCGGCTGCTATCGCCCTTCACCTTCACACTGAACGATTCCGGCTGGCCCTCAATCTTAAGTCCGTCCGCAAACTTCGCATAAGCGACTGTCGTTCCTGTCCCTTTCGTAAAGTCATACTGCAGGACCAATGCTTGATTGCCGACCTTCGTACCCTCGAGACCTGTCGCTTTATACACGCTACCTACAACGCCTGCCGTCGAGGTAAAGGTAATAGGAGTCATGCCGTCGAACGTTTCTGCGACCTTGGAATCCACGATCGGCATTGTCAGCATGGTAGAAAACCCATCGTATCTGGCAATGATCCGCCCTTCCGTAACATCTTTATCGATGCTGTCGACCATCAGCCTGTTGCCTTCCACCCGGCCTTTGAAGCCGATAAACTCGAGGCTCATTGATTCGACCGGCAAATTCGCCTTCGCTCCCGATTTGGCTTGGACGCTTGCCGTCAGCGTGTATACCGAGTTCGCCATAAGCGATGTAGACGACGAGCTCAGCTTCAGGCTGGCGATATCTTTTCCGCCTATCACTTCGACATCGATGCTTTTGGTCGCTTTGCCCGATGCCACCGTGAGCTTCGTTTTACCCGCGGCCGAAGCCGTGAATACATTGCCCTGGAAGGCGCCGATCGGCTGCGAGGACGTCCAGCTTGCCGGTATTTCGTCAGCCTTTACCGAGTTGTAGTAATCGTCGTATGCTTTCAGACTGTAAGTCGCCTTCTGCCCGATAAACAGCGTAGTGGCTCCTTGGATGAGAACATCCCGGACTTGCCCTTTCGGCGATAACGAATATACGGCCAAACCGTTCACAACCGGACGCTCGTAACCGACATCCGCACTTACGAGAGACGTCTGGAATTCGCCAAGCGGTCTTGCCGCCATCTGCGTCGAGCCGCCGCCGTCCAGATTCATCCCCTTGTACACGCCGATTTGCACCATAAATTGCTGAAGCTCCGGCAATGTAAGTCCTGTATCCGCCGCAATCAGGTACGCGTACTGCTCATTCTGCGAGTAGCCGATAGCGGTCCGGGCAACCGGCGAGTAGCCGCTTACGCCCCCGACTTCATGAGAGAAAGGGGCTGGCTGACCTCCATCGACCAAAATCGTATGCCCGCCAATCATTGTTTTGAAGCTAGCCGCATCGTACTGCACCGCCGGATCTTGCGACAGCATCCTGTAGTCGGAGAAGATCGGCTCTCCCACTTTCAAATGCTGGGCGACAAACTCGTCCGCTTTCCCCGACGCACGCAAAATATATCCGTCTGCGGGCGCCACCATTTCGAATATGCCTGGACGTCTGATATCCTTGATAATGCCGTTCTGCACCAAAATTTCGGTTGGCACAGTAACCCCGTCGTTGGAACGGTCGGCCTGTCCCCAAGTGCTCGTATACATATAAAGGCCGTCTACCATGCTGTGTCCGCCTTCTTCATGGACACCATCATTCTCGTACCAATAGTACGTCTTGTTAATTCCTCCAAGCGGGTACGAAGCCCCATCCCTGGCGACGATTTTGCCCTGGAAGGTAAACATATCGATAACGGGCTTATTCTCTTTCGTCAAGGCAAAGGAATACCAACCGGTCAAATACGGCGGAGTCGCAACCAGTTTGCCGCCGCTCACTTGCGGCCCCATCGGCACCCCTTCCGCCTTCGTGTTGAAAAAATCTCCGTTAATGGCAGCTACGGCTCCTGTTTCATTCGCCATCTTGCGTACGTTTTGCTTCTTCGTCAATTGTCCGCCGGTACCGACAACCGTATCCAGCTTCACATAAGGATTTTTCAAATCCACCTCGACTACATTCACTTTGACGGAGACTGGCTGTTTGTTCCGGACGAAGCTCCAGTCGTACGTTTTGCGTATCGCTCCATACGTGAGCGGCTCCTGTGCGGTCAACAGTACCGGCGATTCGGCCGCTGTGGCCGCATAGATCGGCGATGATTGAACCCATGGCCCGACAACCATTGCGGCTGCCAGAAGCAACGCAGCAAGTTTCCTCCCCGGCTTGCTTTTGTTTCGTTTCTCTTGATGCAAGTATGATGCTCCTCTCCGAATCTCTCTATCTATATCCGTGATTTCGATCCAACTGTATAGACTCCTATTCCCTCGAAAAAGTTACGTCTCTATTCTACAATTCTATACATTCCGCCTCGCATAGGCGGATATAGGCAAGTCGTCCTACACGATCTTTTCTACCAGAAGTTTGACTGCACTCCTATTTGGGCTCGGATGTGTCGAATTTTGCGTGTACTTATATACTTCGAATCTAGTAGTCTTCTTTCTGGGGATCGCCACAGGCCAGGAGCAACAAAAAAAGCCGCTTAGCAGGAAGCGGCTCCTTGTTCATGTGAATTATGCGAAAGCTTGTTGCTTCAACACTTCGACTTTATCCGTTCTTTCCCAAGGCAAGTCGATATCGGTGCGGCCAAAGTGACCGTAAGCAGCCGTTTGACGGTAGATCGGTTTGCGCAGATCCAGCTCCTTGATGATGCCTGCCGGACGAAGGTCGAAGTTATTACGGATCAGCTCTTCCAGCTTCTCTTCACTAACTTTGCCAGTGCCGAATGTATCTACGTTGACCGAAACCGGACGAGCTACGCCGATTGCGTAAGCAAGCTGAATTTCCACTTTTTCCGCCAAGCCTGCAGCAACGATATTTTTCGCTACATAACGTGCTGCATAAGCTGCCGAACGGTCAACCTTCGTCGGGTCTTTACCCGAGAATGCGCCGCCGCCATGGCGAGCGTATCCGCCGTAAGTATCGACAATAATTTTACGTCCGGTCAGTCCGGCGTCGCCTTGAGGACCGCCGATTACAAAACGGCCTGTCGGATTAATGAAATATTTCGTTTGATCGTCCAGCCATTCGGACGGAACAACCGGTTTAATAACGTGCTCACGGATATCGCTTTGAATTTGCTCCAGTGTAATTTCTTCCGCATGCTGCGTAGAAACGACAATCGTGTCGACACGAACAGGCTTGTCGCCTTCGTATTCAACCGTTACTTGCGTTTTGCCGTCCGGACGCAAGTATGGGAGTGTACCGTTCTTGCGCACTTCCGACAAACGGCGGGCCAGACGATGCGACAACGCGATCGGAAGCGGCATCAGTTCAGGCGTTTCGTTAACGGCGAAGCCGAACATAAGGCCTTGGTCTCCGGCGCCAAGCGCTTCGATCTGTTCGTCCGTCATCGTTCCTTCTTTGGCTTCCAGCGCCTTGTCCACGCCAAGAGCGATGTCAGCCGACTGCTCGTTGAGCGATGTCAGCACCGCACAGGTGGAAGCATCGAAGCCATATTTTGCACGCGTATAGCCGATTTCCTTAATCGTATTGCGCGCAATAGCGGAAATATCGACAAACTCCGCAGAGCTGCTAATTTCGCCGATTACGAGGACAAGACCAGTAGCAACCGAAACTTCGCAAGCTACCCGGGCGTTAGGGTCATTTTGCAAAAAAGCGTCCAGCACCGCGTCGGAAATCTGATCGCAAATTTTGTCCGGATGCCCTTCCGTAACGGATTCAGATGTAAACAAGCGGCGACCGTTCTTCAAAGACATAAATCCATTCAACCTCCTGCAACAAGTATTTATCGTAAGAAAAACCTTTACGCGAAATAAGGCAAATGATGTCGAGCCAACAAGCAAAAAATGAACCTTTTCCGGTAGGAAAAGGTTGCGAATGCGATACCTTCAAATATTGATGTTACTGGATTTGTCCGATCCTGTCAATAAACGAATAAAGGCAAAATTATTGCATCCCGAACAAGGTTTGCTCTGCCTGCTGGACAAGTCTTCTCGTGATCGAGCCCCCTACGGCGCCTGCATCCCGGCTGGCGATATGTCCCCAGTAATCCTCCTTGATCGAACCCGAGGAGATCCCTCCGAGCTCCGTAGCAAACTCCACGTTTTCGAACTGAGACAACCCTCCGCCTACTGGAAGACCAAGCTCTGCTGCGATCTCGTATTTCATTTGATCGAGCGCCTTCCGGCATTCCGGAACCATTTTACGATTGCTGGCCATTTTCGGTTCACCTCCCTTAATGCTGGTGTACCGTTAGTATGGCTGCATGCAAAGGGATGAACCGTATGTATTGTTGTCAGAATGGGTAAAAATTATGGAGTCGTCTTCGCTCCGCCCTCTTTTAACAATAAATAACTGCCGCGAATCATAATGTAAATTTCGTCTTTGTTTTTCGGATCGGCCTTCACACCGCGTCCTTCATGGGGGATGACGAGCAAGTGATTGTTTTCAATGGCTGCACCTGCTGCTATATCTTTCCCTGCGGTTACATCCGGTATTCCATCGTCATTGCTTACCGCTATCGTTTTACCGGTGCGGACAATGATTTCCGAGCCGATACCACCATATAAAATCTGGCCGGCTTCGAGCTTAATAACTTCAAGTTGGGCTGTTCCGGCGGGTAGAGTCGGGGTAGGTTGTGCCGGTTGAGTTGATGTTCCGCCAGATGTATTCAACTGACTCAACAGCTCTTGTTTCGCTTTCGCCACTTCCGCAGCAATCAGCTCGTTTACGCGCTGCTCGGATACTCCCGTTCCTGTATTGGTCCCGGTTTGAGTTGGCGTCGTAGAAGGAGCTGTCCACTGTCCCCCGGTCAACTTTTTCAATTGTTCATCCAGGTAACTTTTGGTGACAAGTGGATCGTCTGCCGATCCAGGCTGTACGGCTCCATCCGCTTTCGATATGATGACCGCTTGTCCTGCATAGATGCCTGCTGCGATACCTAATCCAAGTATGCCGGTTAGAATAAGCTTGCGTGGTTGTACCAATTGGTTCGCCTCCTGACTATGGTTACATTCGACGCATGAAAAAAAGAATCCTTTCGACATTTGGAAAATGATCGAAAGGACTCAGAAGGTGGATCAGTCGGATACGATGAACCAATCAAAGTCTTGACTGGCGATTAATTTCTTTTCGCCTTGGTATTGATGATAAATGTTCAATTTGTACTTTTTTAAGTAGGTTACTTTAAAGATGAAGTTTTCATCGTTTTTCGTTAATTCTATAGTTTCCTTACCGATGCGAAGAGTGTCTTTACCATCCGTAGCGCCATCTTTTGTTTTCTCGACATTTAACGGCCAGCTCATAGTTGCTTTGCCATCAGCGTCAGCCAATTCAACAACCAACTTATAATCTTCGGAATTCACTTCATATTGTGCATCTTTTTCGAGCTCATAATTAAATTTTAATGTTATTTTTTGTTGGTCTACAGCTGTTGCAACTTTATTCACTTTCAAGTTATAAGGGAATAGATTGATTTCTTTTACAGCACTCAGCGCCTCTTTTTGTTCGCTTGGCAGGAAGAAAGAAACAGCATTGACGTAAGAGTCCGGCTTACCGTCTACTTGCGTAAACTTCCCTTCCGTAATTCCCTCACCCAAAATCAACTGGGTAATATCACTCGATTTATTGCTGGCTACTCTAGCCGATATAAAAAGCAACGCTTTACCAGAAGGACTTATTTTTGATTTGATATCCGAAATAGCTGCCGGGTAGATCGTTCCGTCGGAACCTTTAAAGTGTGCCACCAATTTAGAAAGTTCGTTCGCACGTTTTTCTAAATTTTCAACTTCTACCTGAGCGGTTACAATATCCGAACTTTTTCCTGGGAATGTGTTAACAGATTGGATTGTATAATCTCCGCTCCGTCCTACACCTCCTATTTTGAAATGTTCTTTCGGATTAACCAATGGGAGATTATCCATCTCAGAGTTAACTTTAAACTGAACTAGATCAGTTACGGTTCCCCCGGTGCTTCCGCTTGAACTACCAGTACCTGTGGTGGTACCTTCCTTTTCTTGAAGGTAAATCGTCAACTCTGAAAAATCATAAGTGTATGGAATTTTGCCCAACAACTGCAACCGTACTTCTTTCCCAGGCTGAAGACCAATTACATTATCGGTTTGTATCACTTTAACATCTACTTTGACGGAGTCATCGAGTTTAATATATCCGACTAAATTAGGTATCGGCATCGACTTATTTTCACTCGTTTTTAAGGAAATCATAGCCGAAATAATATCTTCGTCTTCCCATGGCATTCTTTGAATCGATTCTAACTTGGTTACATAAGCGCCGTCTTTATTGGAGAAAGATTGTTCTTTCTCCGTGGAAGTTTGATCTCCTTGAGATTTGGGAAGAGCAAATTCAACTATGGCTGCATTAATATTTGAATCTTCTCCGGTACTGGTTACTTCAGTAATAACCAACTGCCAACCTTCATTTTGTATAGAACGAGGAAGCTTGCCGCTTAGTGCGATCTCCTTTTTCATCAGTGGGTCGATCGTGGTGTTGTCGCCAACGCCAGTTGCTTGTAAAGGATAGGTTAGCCCATCTGCTGTCCGCAGCATAAACTTCAGTGCCGGGAGTTTTAGGCTTCTCGAATCTGTATTTTGAAGTTCAAGTAGTACAGACGGTAAATAGTTCTCTTCATTACTGCTCGTTGTAGCTTTTTTGATGTATCCTTGGATGGTTGTTTTGGCGATCTTGAAATTAGCTTTTGCACCGGCAGGTGCGACCGTACTGTATTCATCAGATGCTCTTAAGGAACCAAGTACTTTTTGATAATCTGTAGCCGAAAAATCCCATTTGATTACATTGAATTCCAAGTCCGATAATTTTGAGGTTGGAGTTACACTTGCATAAAATTGGATTTCTTGCGAGCCGCCTGCCGGAATCAAATTTTTGTCCTTGTCTTGCGGAATGACATTAACAGTGAATTTAGCACCTGCCGTAGTCTGCAATTTAATCCAATAATCGATAAATTGAATGTCACTTGAACTGCCATTTACGATTTTAATTGCAAACGTGACCAGATTGGAATCCGATCCCGGGGTTAGTCTTACATTCTTTATTTCAAAATAACTGCTATTATTGACCCACACAGAGCCTATAGAAGGGATATCGAATACATTTTCTGCTTCAGCCTGAACTCCATCTGCATATGTATACATCGGCGCAGCACTCGCCATTAGCGATAATGCCAGTACGGAGTGCATCGTTAGCCGCTTGAACTTGGATTTCTTTGTCATAAAAGGCCTCCTTTAACTCTACTAAAGTAATAGACGAATAAATGTGAAAATTGTTTCGTTTAGATTAAAAAATAGTTATATAAAAAGAAAAAGAAGACCTTTTCGGGTCTTCTTTTTCGGTAAAAATTTTATGATTACTTGTGTTCCGAGCGAGTAGTTGTAGCAGCGTTAGCGTAAATCGTAGTAGTTGCCGATTTACCTGCAGCATTAACCGAAAGGTCAAAAACAACTGTGCCGCCAGCTACTGTAGGTGTAGCAGTAACGTTGCCATATTGGTCAACTTTTGCAGTACCGCCAGATACGTTCGAAATACCAAACGTTGCACCCAACAGGTAGTTGTATTTTTGAGCAGTTGCATCTTCAAACGTTACATTGTAGTTATCAACGATGTTAGCGTTGATGAAGGCATTGAAGGTGAGCTTATCATTGTAAGCTTTAGCATCCCAAGATACTTTAGTTACATTCATAGCATCGCCTTTAACGGTTACGCTAGTATCCAAAGTTTTAGTTGAACCGTCCGGTGCCAAGAAGCTAACCGTTACAGTTGTTGTACCAGGTTTTACACCGATAACGTATGCTTTGGAGTTTCCGTTAGCTTGAGGAACAACCAAAGTGTTAACGATGCTCGAATCAGTAGGTTGGATCGAGATGATTTGTTTCGGAATTCCGACCGTTTCACCAGCTGCATTTTTAGCCGAAACCACTACTTCACGGCCAAATTTGCTGGTTGCTACGATTTGATCTTTTCTTTCGAACTTCTCTTCTACCCCTGCGCTGGTTTTATTATAAACAGCATCAGTTACAGAATAGTTGTTTTGGTCTTTTGCATTGTAAAGAGCTGCTACGGCATTCAAGCTGTAAGTCATGTCAGACGATGTAACGTTTGCTACAGTTACCGATCTTACAACTTTGCTGAGTTCCGTGCTGTCTTTCCACAGTTTTACTGTCAATTCTACTTTATAACCTTTTGCAGCATCAGTATTCTTAGCAGCAAATCTGTAAGTAGAACCGCCAAAACCAGTTTTTACGTCTGGACCAAATTCTTTTGCAGTACTGTCAAACTGTACTACGTTAGAATCAGCAGAATCAGCATCAGTAGTTACATAAGCAAGAGCGTTTGGCAAGGTTTCAACTTTATTACCTTTAGTAATACCAGTTACCAGATTGCCATTTGCATCATAAGTGTTTGCCGTAACTGTTACTTTAAATGTCGAACCGCTAGCGGAAATATTTCCTTGCGAGTCAACTTGGTTAACAGTATCCATTACTTTGCCATATTGGTCATAGATAGCATATTTGAATGCAGTCGAACCGCCTGGGGCAAGTTGTTTGCCTGGAACAGTTACTTCTTTAATGAAGTCCGGAATACGGGCTTGTTGAACCGTGAATGTTTTCGAAGCGTTGCTTTGAACATTAGCCGTAGCAATGAACACATTCAAGGAAACAGCGCTGTTCTTGCTTCCCGGAACATTATCCAGCAAAACTTTACCTTTATTTTCGCCCGATGCAACGAGTTGCGTCGAAGTGCTTGCATTGCTGGAAACCATGATACGCTTCAGGTTTTCATCGCTAACAAGATCTGAAGCACTCAATACATTACCTGCTGCGTCATAAGCAATAATCGGAACGTATACGTTCTTGTCGCCAGCGGCAATTACGTCACCTTCTGGTGCGCCGATTTCGACTTTAGTAGCGACTTTAGCGGACTTAACCGTAATTTTACCGCTAGCAGATGCCGCTTGGTTAATTACCGTAAACGTGTAATCGCCGTCTTTGTCAACATTTTTTGTCAAATTGATTTTCAAAATCGGAACATTATTGCCATTATCTTCAGTTGCATAGTTTACACCCTCAAGATAAGTGTTCCAAATTACAGTTGGCTTCAACTCACCCGTGCTGCCGATGTTCAATGCGTCGTATCCCATCGAACCGCCGTATTGGTCATACAGGTTCAAAGTGAACTTAACATTGTCGCCGCTGCCAGTAACTGCAGTACCGTTGGAGTACTGAGGATCGCCAAGTTCCAATTTGGAAAGAATCGGTGCAGTTCCAACTTTGAAGTTTTTTGTAGCCGATACGTGGCTGTCGTTATTGATAATCGTAAGAGTTACGATGCCAACGCCTTGCGATTGAGTAGTTGTGTCTACAGTCGCCAACAAGTAACCTTCAGCATCTTTGGTCAGCTTAGTTGCGCCGTATACATTGTAGTTACCAGCCGAGGACGAAGCATTTTCACCATATTGGTTCGATGCTTTGATTTTTACAACCGTATTTTTAGCGTAAGCAATCGTGTCGTTTGCATTAACGAAGTCGATCTTTTGTACTTTTTCGTCTTCTGCAGTGAATTTGCCTTCAGCAGTTTTGATTGCGGATGCATCCAAACCACCAAGAGTTACAGTATATTCACCAGCTTTGAGAGTAGTCTCAGTCAGCGTCAAAGTAGCTGTTTTCTTGTCGGCAGACCACTTCGTAGTAGTTGTAATGGCAGTCGAACCTTTTTTCAGCGTTACAGTCGCTTTAGAAGTGTCAACATCACGATCAAGTGCAACCGTTACGGTTTTAACACCAGTCGCTTTAACTTCTTTAACCGAAACTTGAGCAGGAACATTAGCTTTTTCGATTGCTTCTTTCGCGCCATAAGTAGCTTCTACCAGTTCGGAACGGATTGCGGACTTCGTGAAGTCTGCTTTCTCGCTCAGGAGGCCGTTAGCGATTGCAGTTGCAACATAACCTTTAGCCCAGCTAGATACGTTACCTTTAACCGCACCGCTGTTGTTCGGTTGCAAGCCCAATGCGCGAACTGCTACAGTAGCAAGTTGCTCAAGAGTAACTTCGCCGGACGGATTGAATACGCCGTCAGCTACGCCATCCATCAAGACAGGAGTCGCTTTCGATACTGCTTGGATGAAACCAGCGGACCAGCGGTCAGCAGCAACGTCCGTGTAGCTAGTACCGGAAACTTCTTTCAGGTCTTTCAGTTTAGCAAGGATTTTAGCCAATTGCTCACGGGACATGTTGGCATCCAGTTCGGATCCGTTACCTGTTCCGTCTTTATCGAAGATGCCAGCTGCGATCAAGGCATCCAATTTTTGTTGAGTCGTCAAAGTTGTATCAGCTGCAAATGCAACGGATGCGAATACGGACGACACCATAGCTGTTGCTACGAGTACAGACAAACTTTTTTTCATAACCTTTTTTTCTCCTCCTCGATTATCATCATACGATGTTTGAGTGTTTAGTTTTGATGGGAAGCTCTTGTTACTCATCGGCCAATTCACCTCCTTTCCAGAGTTTGAGCGCCACTTCTTATAAGGACTCTGTAACTTGTGTCACAGAAACTAGTAAACTGTCGAAATAGAAGACTAGCCACTATAACATTATACAATGGTACTTTCACAGCGTAAAGCAATAATTTGTGAAAAAGTACCACAGCGACTAGCTTTCTTATGTTCTTGTTGTGCGCTGTTTGCTAACTCAACTAATTAAACGCAGCGTTTCGAAAAAAGTTGCGACTTTTCGAAAAAAGTTTTCTATGTCTGCGCTCAGCCTCAGAATGAAGGTCTTCTTACATTTCGTATATCAGACCGTATAGCGTTTTGCTACAAACTCAGTATACCTGCATCCATCACATTCGTCATTACGAAGTATTTTCCATTGATGACCCTGATGAATAAAACGCAAAAATGCTGCCGGCCTAAGCCGACAGCAACATAAAGACAGTATTATTTTGGAATTTTCTTTTGGTTTTTCAGAACCCGGATCGCTACCGCCGCAGCCTCGGCTCTTGTGAATGTCTCGAGCGGATCGAAACGAACCGTCGCCTTAGTCTGGCCTTGCAACAACACGTTTTCTTTTCCTTCGATCAGACCGGCTTTGGAAACAGCTTCAACAGCAGTCCTTGCATAAATATCGATTTTGTCTCCGTCGGTAAACGTCTTTTGCAGACTGGCCGATACTTTGTCGATGTTCGAATCGGACGACAGTTTCAGATCCGCGGCTCTGGCGATCATAATGGCGGCATCCTGTCTGGTGATATCGCTATCCGGCATAAATCGCCCGCCGGCGGCACCGCGCACAATACCTGCCTTGGCAGCCGTCTCAATATACTTGTAGTCATACAGTCTGGTGAGCAAATTAACCCGCTGCACGTCAGTAAACGTCGGCACCTCGGTATAGTTCAGCGGCAAGTCGAAAATTTTCACGAGCATCGTCGCGAATTCTCCGCGTTTGATCGATTCGTTCGGCACAAAGCTCGAGCTCTCCTTATTGAGCATGTACCCCTTCGAATACAAAATATCGAGGTCGTTACGCGCCCAAGGATGTCCGGTTACGTCGTCAAAGCTCTTATCCATATATACGACCTGGTAATACCCGAACGTATCGAATGGAACCGTAATCGTATTTTTGCCGGTGTCTACGACGCCGCCAAGGTTTCTCCATCTGCCTTGAACGATACCCGTATAGTCTTCGTAAATATCAAAATGATAAACGCTCAAATACTTCCAAGCATCGTCCCGAATACTGGAATCGTACTTTAAGGTAAGCGTTCCGCGGTCCGTCGTTACGACCAAGTCTTCCTTCGTGCGAAGATAGAACTCTTCCTTGTCGTAAGGCAGCCGTCCGCTTCCGTTCAACGCTTTAATCATATCCGGCTCATTTTTCTTGATCGTCCCGGCATCGACCCAGAACAAATTGCTCGCAGAACGGAACCGTCCCGTGGTTTCCGTGAGCATCAACTTCCCTACTCCGTCGATATACGGATTGCCGTTTCCGATCTGGCCATCCGAAGCGGAAGGATGCTTGATTTTATCTACGCGTCCGTCTGATTTGCTTGCGATACCGTACAAAATTTTACGATCCGAAGTCAAATATTGATTAATCGCACCCGGCTCGTTACGCATAAAGTTGGTCCCTTTCGGGAATTTAAGCGTGAGCTGGCCGTCAAATACCGTTGTAGTCGACTGCAGAGGCGCTTTGTATTGTGCGCCTTCTATGGCCGTATCTGAGTTGTACAGTACGAAGCTGCCATTCGTCTTGATATTATTGCCACGAACTACAGTAAATTTCACCGTATTTTTTCCTGCTTTTAATCCGGTTACTTCATAGAAGAAATGATTTTTCTTGATGCCGTTTTCCGTTACCTCGCGTATCACAGCTTCTTCCTTGCCGAACAGTACCGAGGTTGCATTTTCGGCTTCGATCTCAATTTCAATATAATTGCTATTGATATTCGCTTGGTCTTCGTGTTTTTCGTTCTTAATCAGCTTCGGAGACTTAATGATATAAGGAAGCGGCTCTCTGTTTATCGTGATAACCTTAGTCACCGTAATGCCCGACGCGTTCGTAATCGAAAACTCGAAGATGGTATCTCCCGTTGCCTGAAGCGGTATAAGATTTGTTCGGAACTGCCCCTGATTGATGGTGCTAAAATAATAAGGATTGTTGACTTGCGGATCAAGGTTTCCGTAATTGCCGCCATAGCGACGATCAGACTTCACAACCGGTACTCCGTTTGCATCCTTCGTACGCACCGTCAGCTTGATTTCGGAAGCATTGGCAAATTGCCCGGAGAACGAAACTGCCGTTTCACTGGTCGCGTACGTATCCGGCTTGGTCGCCGCTATGAACTTTTTCACATCGGATGTTTCCACAGGATTTACCGAAATAAACTCCGGCGCATCCGTGCTGAATACGAATATTTCGTAAGATGCAGTCGTGACGAGAATCGAATTAATATAAATTTTAAAAATTAATGTGTTCTTGCCTTCGCGCAAATCGGAAACGGATAACGTAAAAGTCTTGTCAGCTGCAATATTAATTGAAGTATTAGGTATGCCGTTTAGCGTTACTTCAATCCGATCCGGTCGTGCCAAATCACTGCTTATATTCGGAACATTAACTATCCGACCGGATACACAGCTGCCGACAAGTCCCCCTTGCTCGCATACGATTTGGGTGCTTGGCGTTTTTACAACCATACCGTTATAAATATTATTTACAATTAGGTACGGCGTATTGGAGATCAGCATATCAAACTGTCTCTTACCTGAGAAGTTTTCCCCTGTTTTGGTTTTATCCACCCTTTGAGCGTCAGAACTCGGAATAACCGTCATTTGTGTAAATCCATTCGGTACATTGGCGGGAAGTTCAAAGGTGAATACCCGATATTCAACACCGTTGATTGTATCTTTCGATGATCCGTTCCAGCCCGCTGTCAAATAAACTTCCGAATTACTTGTGTACTCGCCCAAGTACACATTAAGCTTTTCCGTCTGAGCACTGGCAAGAGCGCGGAATGTCCTCGGCAATTCGGAAATATTGTTTACGTTTGACTCGGACATATTATCGACAGATTCCACGTATGGTAAGTCCGGATTGACATAATTAAAGGTATAGGCAGTTACTGGGATATCATCTGCATTTGAATTATAAAATTTAAATTGTACCAGTTGCGTACGGTCAGATGGGATGTCCACATCGGCAGAGAAATTAAACACTTTATATCTGCCCGGCTGGGACCACTCAGATGCTTCGCTCAGCTGTGTAGGTGCCGCACTTACACTATAAGTGAATGCATTGCCGACTATGGTGTCGTTGTAGAGCAAGCTTACTGTATAGGTACCATTCGATAAATCGACCGGCTTATTAAAGGTAGCCGTTCGCCCCGAAACAACCTGGGTCGCCATAGCCTCCATAATATAGGACGGATTATCTTCGGCAGCAAATCTCAGCTTCAATTTCGAAATATCTCGCCCCAAATTATTTCCCGTGATAGTCATTGTAGACCCTGATGTAGTAAATCCTGTTGGTGATGGATCAGCAATCGTAAACGGATATTGACCTAATGTAACTAATGTACCACTATTGTAAGCCAACTTGAGCAAGTAGTTTCCAGCAGTAAGGCCTGCAATTGTGGAGAAATCGACAATTGCAGTTTTCCCGTCTTGGGATACAGACGAAACCTTTGCGCTTCGCTGATTACTTCCGTCTTCGTTCATGACGATAGCCGACAATTTTAGTGCATCCAACATGCCGTCGCCTTGAATCGTAATCGACGCTGTGCTCACTTCAGCAAGTGTTACTTGCGGAATAGAAACAGACTGAATACTGGCGCTACTGGTAGCTTGTGATACATAAACCCCGTTTGTCACAGTGGATATTGGATTTGTCCAGTTAGCCAAAGTTCCGTCCGGATACCTCAGCTGCTTTTCAAACTCTAATTTGTAAGTTGCACCGGCTGTAAACTTGGTTTGGCCGTAAACAGGATTCAAGGGATCCAGATTGCTTAATGGCTGCAACAGAAGGGCATTTTCACGCGCTTCAAACACATTCACCAGAACGAAATCGCTGCTGTCATTAACATTCACAAGCTTCACATTACGATAATCGCTTGCGCTAGTTCCCAGATTCGTTCCGGAAACGTATATCGTTGTAGGTGAAGGGGTCTTCGTCACTCCGATCGTTCCGCCAAATGTAGCTGTAGGCAAAATCGGATCCTTCTTATCGATCTGAAACTCCTGTTCGGCAAGCGGTACGCTTTTGTATGCAATTTTGTACTTATACAGGCCATCCACCGTTGCAGTCGGACCGGCGAAACCTAACGTCATATTCGACGTATCGCCGGAAATCTTGGTAGCGGCCGATTGACCTGCAGGTTTACCGCTTAGGTCGGTATACGTAATTGTAAAATCAGCTTCGCTCAAACCCGTTCCAGTTACAACAAAGCTTGGTTGCGGTACCGGAGACTGACCTACCTTAATACTCGGGATGGTACTGTTCGTAATTTTCGGAAGCGGGTCCGTCGACTTATTTACTGCAATGGAAAAAGGTTCAGTGTGCAAAATCGGAGACTTGCTAGCTACCGTTCCTGCTCGTAAGCTCACTTTATACGGACCATTGTCCTTTATAAATGTGCCTTCCGGTATGGCATATACAGCTGCCGTTTGGGATGCATTTACAGCAACCGGACCTTTATCCTCCAGCACGCCTACCAACGCATCGTTTTTATCTGTCAGTGTAAGCAAAACCGAGTTGCTTAGCGCCTGACCCGAAACGAATATTCTCGTCGGACTATGCCCCTCATAAACAATATTAGGATACATAGAAGTTGTTCTCGGAGCCGCGGCCGCACCGGACAAGTTGTACGGTCCGAACTTCTGTCCTCCTACAAACACATCCACAAAATTGTACTGCAAGTCGCCAAGCGTAGTTAAATCATCTTTTAAAAGCGCCGATATATTAACTTTTGGCGTTGTTACCGTCGGATTTTTAATCAAGTCCTTCGTTGTTGGAGGACTACTGAGCGGCAACTCCGTTATTTTCGCATTAAAGGCAAACGGCAATCCGTTGTTGTAGATTAAATTTTTACTCATCTGATAAGTCTTCGTATTATTGACCGACATAATCGTCAGCGGGTTATCCCCGGCGCGCAGACGCAAATTGGCCGTCGACTGCGTATTATTGACGTCGTCCGCGATGAAGAAAAACTCGCCGCTGTTCAAGTAAGCGTTAATCGGATTCGGGTTGCCTTCCGTATACGCTTTGACTTCGGTAGCATTAGGCGCTGTACCGGAAATGTTCAATACGGTCGATTGACCCGGATTTTCCGGATACATTTTGCCGTCCTGGAACGGCTGGCCATTAATATTGAAGGTAGTCAGCGTCGTTGTAGGCGTGAAATAAACCCAGCCCGGAGCGGAAGAAATAACGCTCGTATCGCCGAGCTTTACTACAATTTTATTGAGACCTTCCGTAAGCAGTACGTTTTTGAATACGATATCAAATTGACCGGTCTTCTGAGCTTTGTTCGTTTTCTCTACAACCGGAGTTTTCGTCGTAGTCATATTCGTGATTTCGTAGTAAAGCTCACCTAATTGAGTGTCGCTTATATTTTCAATCGTGGCCGAAATATTAACCGGGTTGCTCGTGTATCGCGGAATCATGGAATCGTCAGCCGGCTGCGTATCCGACGTAAACAGCTCCTTGATCGTGATTCTTGCCGTGGCCGCATTGGCGGACATCGCCGGAAGCAGGCTCATCAGTATAGCCATAATGAGAGCTACGCTTGTCCACTTGCGCAAGTTGTTCCTCAAAGCTCTTCCTCCTCAAATCTTATTCAAAGTTACTTATGAACGTTTGTTTGTTCCTTCCCGCCTAGTTCTCTCCTGGCTCCCTTCTTTTTGTTCTTGTTTTGTTTATTCCTTATAAGGAGGAGTCGTCCTCCGAAAAAAGAATCTTGTAGTTTTGTTATCGGTCGGAATGGCCCGAAATTTAATAGATAGTTATGGAAAAGAATCAACAAAAAACCCAGCCTTCGCTGGGGTTTTAGGATCGATACAAGCTATTTAAGAAACGTTCTTCGATCTGTGGATCGATAAGCGTTATTTAGAAACATTTTTCGATCTGGAGCGTAAAAACAAATTGAGCACGGGACGATTGCTCTTGCCCACAATGCCGATCGCTTCAGCTCCGACCTGAAGCACGATCATGATCACTGCGATAAACACTACCGCCACCCATTGTGACGTTTGCGACAGCAAAATGGCGCAAAGCCCGAAGAAAACCGATACTCCGTATATAACAAGCACCGTATTCCGGTGTCCAAGTCCCATTTGAAGCAAACAGTGATGCAAATGGTTTTTATCCGCCACCGATATCGGCGTCTTGTTGAGCTTCCTGCGTACGATCGCGAAGAATGTGTCCGAAAGCGGGACGCCAAGAATCAAGATCGGTACGATAAACGAAACCAGCGTAGCCTGCTTAAATCCGAGTACCGATAAGGTCGCGAGGCAGAAGCCCAGAAATAATGCTCCCGAATCGCCCATAAAAATTTTGGCGGGATGGAAGTTGTAAAATAAAAATCCGATAATGCTGCCGAGCAGCAGTGCACTGAACAGGATAACCGTAACATTGCCCATCATGATCGCCATAACGAGCATGGTCGCATTGGCTATACCGGACACCCCGGCAGCCAGTCCATCCAACCCGTCAATCAGATTGACCGCGTTGGTAACCCCAACGATCCAGAATATCGTAAGCGGCGCACTGAGCCATTTCGTTTCGAACGAGTCGCCGAAAGGCAAGTTAACCAGATCGATCTGAATGTCGCCGTAAAAAACAATGACAAGCGCTGCTACAAGCTCGACGAAAAGTTTCGTTTTCGGCGACAGATCGAATCGGTCGTCAAGCGCTCCAACCAGCACAATAAGCGAACTACCGATCAGCAGAGCGGAGGCCACTTTCCAATTCAAATCATCCGTCATCGGCGCAATGACGAAGAATGCTCCTACAAACGCCAGAAATACGGCCAAACCGCCCAATCGAGGCATAATGCGCGTATGTACTTTACGCTGGTTCGGCTTATCTACCGCTCCCACTAGGAAAGCGAACTTTTTGACTGCAGGTGTCAGGATGACGGCTAATACGCAAGCTGCGATAAAACCGATGATGTAATAAACAAATTCCATCCGACTTACCCCACCCCCATCTCTATGTGTCGGTTCTTGACAAGGTCAAGAGACCAACGGACCCATTATACTCCGAAATGTGCGGAAACTCCACAGCGAAATTCAAGCAAAAAATGCGCGAAATGGGCAGTTTTGAATCCAATTCTGAAACTAAAGGGATTTTCTCATTCGGCCGACTGTTGTTTCTCCGCTTATCTTCGCGGCTCGCCTTTAGTATGCGCAGGTCGAGACGATTTGTTGCGCTGGCTGCCTCGCTTGTTTTTTCAACCGCTCGATTGCGGGCTCGGTTTGAGCTAGCCAATCTTCGGGATGATCGAGATGCTGCATAGCTTCCCGCACCACTTGATTCGGATCGAAACGTTCCGTCGTTGCCGCCGCAGCCAAGCCGAGCCGGTTCAAAAACTGATCGATCTTGGGATCGTATGATATTCCGATCAGCGGTACTTTCTGGGAGGCCGCATAGATCAAGGAATGGAGCCGCATGCCAATGAGAACATCGCAATCGCTTACTTCTCCTAGCATATCCTGAGGATGAATCGCATTCTGCTTGATCTCCATGTCGGAATGAACAGGCAGTGAGCCTATCCGTTCCATCACATAACTGGAGGCGTCTGCATCGTCAGGCAAGTGAAACGGAAGCATTCGGATGGTGACAGGCCGTTGTCCGGCAATGGACCGAAGCGCCTCTGCAAGCGCATCAAGTTCCGAACGATCTTTATTCCAAAATCGTACCGATACACCTACAACAGGCTTGGCACGATTCAAGCGTGCAAAACCGCTCTTCGGCGTTAATCCCATGACCGGATCAGGCACAACTTCGATCGTATTCCGCGTAATTCCCATACGTTTCAGCAAAGCAGCCGATTCCTCGTCGCGGACGGAAATATAACGGCACTTCTTATATACCGTTCGTATAAACGGGAAAAATAAAGGGCGCCGGACAGGACCGATTCCTTGCGCATATATAAAGGTAGGTTTGCGATAAAACTGCGCCAGCCGCAAAATAGCCAGATAATAGGGGATCGTTTTGATCCCCGTCGTATCCTGCAGCAAGCTTCCTCCCCCGCTGATCAGCCCGTCGCATTCGCGAATCGCCTGCGATACATCGGCAAAGCGCATCCGATGCACCGCTTTTACTCCGTACATCGCTGCCGTTTGTTCCGGTCGTATCGAGAGCACGACCGGCTCGATCCGGACGCCTTGCCGCTCGCCTTCGCTCTGAAGTGCAAGTAAAATCGATTGTAGTACCGCTTCATCTCCGCTATTGCCGAAACCATAATAGCCGGAAAGCACAAGTCGTCTTACCTCGGTGCCCATTTACGCCATCCTTTCTCAAGCAGCTCCCACACGAGGACGAAAACAATACTGAACAAGATACCGAAGCCAATGCCAAGCCCGACGCGAATAAACGAGATGTACAGCGGCGTGTGCAAATGGGCAAACGTATCGATGATCGAAAGCTGCCCCATGACGGCGCCGACGAACAAGAAGATGGCGTTTCTATATTTCATATACAGATAAGCGGCCAATATGAACAAAGGATGCGCGAACAAAAATTCTTTGAACCGGGGGCGTACGCCCAATCCGTTTTCCAAATAAGTCCGGATCAGCTTTTCCATCTGGGAAGCTTGTCCGGCATTGCCGGTTCTCGTCAAGTAATAGTAGAGGGCCCCACCGAACACTACGGCCAGCACAACCCAAATGACGGTAATTTTCGCGAACAAAATGGCCCGAATCCGTGCGATAATTTCACCCGGTTTTTTCGACTCGGCAAAAAATAGGGCGTAAACCCCGACAAGCGCAATCGGAAGGAGATGCAAAAGCGCCACGCCGCGGAACTGTTCCAGCACTAAATAGTACGTAATGCCGCTCAGCAACGCCACTACATAAAATACGCCGCCGACAGACATTAGCGAAGCCGCTACAAACACAAGCGTCGCTCGAACCCAGCCGGAACCGGACTTCCCTTCTCGAAGCCTGCGCAAATACCGGATGGCCATAATAGTCGCTAGCGTCGGGGCGCATACACCTACTCCGAAAGCCATCGCTTGCAGCGCAATCGAATTGGACAGCACATACAGCGCAAGAGAACCTAATGCTCCTAGCACAAACGCCAGCAACGTTAAGATCGGGAAAAACATGGCTATGGTAAGTGCAATTACAGCCGTTCCTGCAACGAGAAGCACCAGCTTGAGCGGCTTCAGCGATTCGCCGTGCACCACAAAAGCGTGAGCTTCGCCCATGTTATAGCCCAGACTTTCGATTCTGGCGATAGCTCCTTCCGTTTGATCCTCCTCGGAACCGGTCAAGCTTTTCAAGAGATTGTCCAGGTAATCGTTAATATACCCTTTATCGAGATCTTTGGCCGCTTTCGTATTTAAAAATAAAATACGCAAGTTCCGGTCTTTGACGGCCAGCACCAGCTTGTCTTCAATTAGCTCTGGCTTCAGATTGACCTCGGTATCGTACAGAGGGAACAACCGTACGATGTTGTAATCAAGCTGATCCGCAAATGAAATCGTAAAGCCTTTTTGCGGCGCCTTCAAGCGGTCGATGATGGCCGCACCGAATCCGTACTTCTTCAGAAGCTCGGCCGTTTCTTTCACATGGTTGTTGTCCGGGTTTTCGTCATAGCCAGTAACGGCGCTGCCATCGAATACGATCCGTTTTACGCCTCGGGAGCTTAACTTATGGAGTAATCCTTCAAGCTCCTCCTCGCTATATGGCTGCATCCGGTTCGACAGCCGCACGATCAGCCGGAAACCCTGATTTTGGAGCATATCCATCGTAATCGGGTCCGGTTCCATCGGCTTCGTGTTCGCCTCTTCATATGGAAGACTGATGATCAGCCCTGGACGGTTATTGTACGACCAGGAGCTGACGTTAATATCCAGCCGGTCCCTGTACGTTTTCTCGATAATCGGTTGAAGCTTGTCCCTGGCTTCAGTGGAAGTAAACAGCAAATAGGTGTAATTTTCCCCCGGCGTGAGCGGTTTGCCCGTTAACAGCGAATACTCTTGAGGCGTGTACACCTGGATGCGCCGGCTGTTTTTCAGTTCCTCCAGCGAGCTTTCATATACGGACATCGTGCCGATTCCGGCCTCTTTCATCAGCTTCAACTTTTCGATAATATAAGCATCGGGATTCGGGCGATAGATGGATACGTCGAGCAGGTCGCGATAATCGAATACCATTTCCACGTTTTTCGTGGACCGTTCCGTTTGAATTCGTTCGGAAACAAGCGGCACGGAAGCGATCAATCCGATCACCACGAGCCACCAAAGCCATTTGCTCGCAAGTTTGTTTAAGGTAACATACCGCTGAAGCAAGCCATTCACTCCTTGTTACTTGTCTTGTTGAAAACAATCCGAAACCCGGAAAACCTCTTCGGGCCGGCGCGACACAAGGTCCGTGCGGAACTGTCGCACCGTTCGAAGAGGCATGTTCCTTCTTTTATTGAAACTGATCGACTCTGGACATCACCGATACGCGAAGACGATCGAGGCGTCCCGCCGCATCCTCTCCGGAAGAGGCCTGTACGGCAAAATACATTTTAATTTTCGGCTCGGTGCCCGATGGACGAAGACAGAACCAAGAATGGTCCGCCAGCGTATACTTCAGCACGTTCTCGGCAGGAAGGCCGTCGATCCCTTTGGAATAGTCTTGTACGCGAACCACCGGTACGCCCGCTACTTCCGCCAAAGGATGAGACCGCCAGTCTTCCATGATCGCCTTGATTTTGTCCAGGCCGTCCTTACCCTTCATTGTCCGGGACTCCAGCGCTTCGCGGAAATAGCCATATTTCGTATATAGCTCCTGAAGTACATCGTACAGCGTTTTACCTTTACTTTTAAAATATGCAGCCGCTTCGCATATAAGCATCGAAGCGAGCACAGCGTCCTTGTCCCGGCAGTACGTTCCGGCCAAATAACCGTAGCTTTCCTCGTAGCCGAACAAGAACCGGTACTGCCCTGTACGATCGAACTCGGTCATTTTCTCGCCGATATATTTAAACCCGGTCAGCGTATTGATGACACGGACGCCATAACTTTCGGCGATGACCGCACCCATCTCGCTAGTGACGATCGTCTTGACGAGGACGCCATTATCCGGCAGTTCGCCGCGTTCCTTCAGGCTGCTGAGCACATAATAGGCCATAATCGCGCCGGATTGATTGCCGTTCAGTACGACGAATTCGCCTTGATCGTTTCGGACGACGGCTCCCATCCGATCGCAGTCGGGATCGGTTCCGATAATGATGTCCGGGTTCGTCTGCGGCGCCATAGCAAGCGCCATTGTAAAGGCTTCGCGTTCTTCCGGGTTAGGCGACTTCACGGTCGAAAAATTCGCATCCGGCTTCTCCTGCTCCGGAACAACAAACACATGGCGAAACCCGATCCGCTCCAGCACGGCGCGAACCGACAAATTGCCGGCCCCGTGAAGCGGCGTATATAAAATGCGGAAATCATCGCTTGTCGACTTAATAACGTCCGGGTGCAGACTTACGCTCGACACGGCCTGAACAAAAGCTTCATCTACCGTCTCGCCGATCCATTCCAGAAGTCCTTTGGCTTCGGCCTCGCTGCGCTCCATACGTTTTACCGCGGCGAACGAGGTGATTGCCTCAATCTGCGCAAGCACCTGCCCAGCATCGTGCGGGACCAGTTGCCCGCCGTCGCGGCCGTACACCTTGTAACCGTTATACTCGGGCGGATTATGGCTCGCCGTTATGACGATGCCTCCCGATGCGTTCAAATGCCGCACCGCGAACGACAGCTCAGGCGTAGTCCGAAGCGATTCGAACACATAAGCCTTCACTCCGTTGCCAGCGAGCACAAGGGCCGCTTCGAGAGCGAATTCCGGCGACTGGTTCCGCGAATCATAAGCGATTACGACCGAGCCCGGTTTCCTCTGGGCTTGCCCGATAATAAATTGCGCCAGACCTTGGGTTGCCTTCGCCACCGTATATCGGTTCATCCGATTCGTACCGGCTCCGATAACCCCGCGCAGTCCGCCTGTGCCGAACTCGAGATCCCGATAAAATCGGTCCTCCAATTCCTTGTCGCTGCCCCGCAGCGATTCCAACTCCTGCTTCGTATGTTCATCAATGAAAGAATCGTTCATCCAAATCTCGTATTGCTTCATCGCATGATCCAAACTCAACATGCATCTCTCCCGGTCTCAAAATAGTAACAGCCTAAGACGAGGTCTTCTCTATCGCGTATGCACATTGTCGTAAGGCTACAGGTGCTGGGCGCCTACGGATTGGCGAGCGCAAACATCAGTTCACCTTCGGCAACAACCTTGTCCCCGACTTTGGCAACGCCTCGGCCTTTGCCGATCGTGCCTTTCATCCGGGTAATTTCCATTTCCAGAATGAGCGTATCCCCCGGTTTTACCTGATCGCGGAAGCGAAACCCGTCAATACCGGCAAGCAGGCCGATTTTGCCGCGATTCCCTTCGGAACTGAGCATCGCTACCGCAGCTACCTGGGCAAGCGCCTCCGCGATGAGTACACCCGGCATGACCGGATATCCGGGAAAGTGGCCGTTAAAAAACGGCTCGTTAATCGTTACGTTTTTCAAACCGACGGCGCGGACCCCTTCCTGGATTTCCAAAATGCGATCCACAAGCAGGAATGGATAACGATGAGGAATCGTTTCCTGAATTTGCGTAATGTCCATAAACGGGATCGGCCCCTTTCTGCCTTCTTGTATAAAATGGCGTCCATTAACTTAGACTAGATATTGTCCCCTTCGTGACCTGCAGTAGCGAAGGTTGATATAAGGGAGCATACGCTGAAGGACTCCGAGATAGTCCAGCAGCTTGTGCTCCTTTTTAACGCTTATGAGTCTGTTTCTCCATCCTCTGTGCGGTTCAAACCGAGAAATAAAATGATGTAGATGATCGATGCCAGGAACGATACGCCAACGACAAACCAAAGGTACGGAATCGCAAATGAGAAATCGAAAAAAATAAACAAAAACGCGAAATAGTACAAAACGGTTGTCAGCTTGCCCAGAGTGTTGGCCGGCACCGTCATCTTGCCACGAAAATGGAAGAAGGCGGAACCCGCGATCATCCCGGCATCGCGGACGAACATCGCTACAGCTACGAGCCAGGGAATCATCCCCGAAACAAGCAGCGATATGATGACGGTGAGCATCATACATTTGTCGGCAAGCGGATCGAGCATGACGCCCACCTGTGTAATTTGTCCCCTTGTCCGGGCCAAATAACCGTCCAATACATCGGTCGCCCCTGCTAAAACGACAATTAAAAATGCCGTTTTCAAATGATTCGTGGCGAAAAAAACGACGTATATCGGGATCAACCCAAATCGACTTAACGTCAAAAGATTTGGCAAATTCACCCGTTTCTCTCCCCCGGATCATACTTCCACACCTATCCATTATACCGTCCTTGGCTGCAAAATAAAACTCCCCGGAGCGGGGAGTAAGGAAACCGAAATAGCGGTACCGCCACTCGGTTTGTTTAATGGTTGGCAACAGCAGATGAAAGCCCGGCAGAGAGCCGCTTCAGCTTCCGAATACGAGATCGAACAAATGTCTCCAAGTCGTCCATTCCCATACGTCCGCCGATTGTTTATGACCCAAATACACATATCCGATATACAGTCCGGCAATAACCGCCGCGACGCAGAGAACCGGAACGAGCAGTGCTCGCAATATCCACAGGACAATGCGAACCCAGCGCCTCCTAAGCTTACGCTTCTCTTTCGATTGCTGCTTCTCCTGCTTCTGTGGCTGCGGCTGTTTTGGCGGCTGCACAGGAAGCTGCGGCACGACGTTCGTATCTTGATCAAGCATAGATGGCCTCCTCCAACATCATGAATTAGCCTCGGAGATTGTTGGCCAGAGACATCATCGTATCGGCTGACGTCAGCGCCTTGGCGTTTAATTGGAACGCCCTTTGCGTCATCATCAGCTCCGTCATTTCTTCCGCAATGTTTACATTGGATTGCTCCAAAAATCCTTGCTGCACTTTTACTTTCGCAGCCTCGGGGTTGGCGCCGTCGAGAGCGACGACACGCAGTACTTCCCCAAGTGCGGGATCAATGGCGTCCGGCAGCGTGTACAGATTATCTCCTCGGTTTTGCAGCAGCTGAGGACGGACGACCTGAACCAGCTTCAGTGTGCCTGCGGCAACGGGCGGCTGATCCGTCTGACCGTCGTTATAGGCCATAACGACGCCGTTCGGATCCACCTTGATCCGGGAACCGATCGGCACTTGAATCGGCTGATCGTCGGCGCCCATGACAAGATGTCCTTCTTGTGTAGTCAAATACACATTCTCCGTATCGCCTGGCTGCTCCCTCAGCGAAAAAGCCCCATCGCGAGTCCATGCCGTTTGCTGAAACGGCTGCCCGTTGTCGTCGACGGACGGAATGATCACTTCGAACAAGGCATCGCCCTCGATAGCCAAATCGGTAGGCTGGTCGGTTTGCTTCAGTGATCCTTGCGCCATAAGCGTTTGGATCTGGCTCAGCTTGGCCCCCCACCCTTGAGTCAGACCCAGCGGCGACAAGCGGCCGGCTTGCTGGAACGCGTTCGGCTGACGCATCGTTGTGGTCAGAACGTCGTGAAACGTCGCCTCTTTGCGCTTATACCCGGTCGTATTTATATTGGCCATGTTGTTTGCGATCACATCCAGCTTCTGCTGAACACCTTGCATGGAGACAAGCGAGTTGATCATCGAATGGTTCATTGGCTACCCCTTTTACACTCTTCCGATTTCATTGACGGCTTTCTCCATACTTTTATCGTAAGCCTGAATGACCTTCTGGTTCGCTTCGTACATCCGGGATGCGGACATCATATCGACGACCGCCTGCGTCGGATCGACGTTCGACGACTCTACGAATCCCTGCTTTACCTCGACGGCGTCAGCGGCCGTCACCTGCGTAACCGCGCCTTCATCGGCAGCGTCAAGCCGGAACAAGTTCGAGCCCTCCGGAACCAGCCGGATCGGGTTGTCCACTCTGGAGATGAGCATCCGAATCGGGATTCCTGCTCCGTCCAGGAGAGCTTGTCCGTTCGTAGAATCGAGAAGCTGTCCGTACCTGTTCACGGTAATATTCGTAATCGGAATTTGCGTGGCCGGGTCGAGCAGCACGATTGGCTCCCCGTTTTCCCCGAGAACCCGGAACCCTTCGGCGGTCACAAGCGCTCCTTGCTCGGTCACGCTAAATTTGCCGTTTCGCGTATACCGTGGCTCTCCAGCCTCATTCGCAACCGTCAAAAACGCTTGCGGCTGAAAAATACGCTCGCCTTCAGGGGTAATCGTTTTGCCGGCGTCGAACTGAAGCCCCGGAACTTGAATGTCGGATACGACCGCGAAGTCGAACGGATTGTTCGTTTCGCGCAGAATGCCCTGAACGTTGATCGTCAGCGCCTCTTCGGCCAGTACCCCTGTATTTAATTTGCCTGTATTCGCCACTTCCATTCCCGGCTTTCCTTCCATCAGTCCGATGAGCATTTCCGGAAAGGAACGCGAAACCGCTCGGCTTTGTTTAAAGCCGGGCGTGTTCATATTGGCGATATTGTTGGTAATGGTGTCGTGCTTGCGCTGCTGTGAGATCATGCCGGCGGTTGCGGTGTATAGTCCTCTTAGCATGGGACCTCCTGAGAGCTTTTTCGCAGAAAAAGCTGGCTTCGTAAGCATATGCTGAGCTTTTTTGGAGAAAAAGCTGGTTTCGTTAGGATCTGCTGAGCTTTATCCTATACTCTATATATCGGAGCGAAACGCCGAAACGTTTACCCGAATTTTTTCTTCGTTACCTTATCTAAATTATCGAGCATAATGCCCGTACCGCGTACAACGCAGCTCATCGGGTTATCGGCGATCAGCACCGGTACCCGGAGCTCGTCCGCCAGCAGCTGATCGATGCCGTGAAGCAGCGCTCCGCCACCCGTCAAAATGACGCCGCGGTCGATAATGTCCGCCGACAACTCCGGGGGGGTACGCTCGAGTACGACCTTCGCCGCAGAGACGATGGACGACACCGTTTCCCATAACGCTTCCTTGATCTCGTCCGAACGGATCGTTACGGTAAGCGGCAGCCCCGAAACCATATCCCGGCCGCGAATATCCATTTCCTCTTTGCGCGCATCGGAATAAACCGTTCCAATCGTCAGCTTGATATCCTCGGACGTGCGTTCGCCGATCAGGAGCTTGTACTTCGATTTGATATATTTCATGATCGCGGCATCGAACTTGTCCCCCGCTATTTTGATGGAGGAGGAGGTTACGATGTCGCCCATGGATAAAACGGCTACATCCGTAGTCCCTCCGCCGATGTCGACGACCATATTGCCGCTAGGCTGGAATATGTCCATTCCAGCCCCGATCGCAGCAGCCTTCGGTTCCTCTTCCAAGTACACTTCTCTCGCGCCGCTGCGTTCCGCCGCTTCGCGAATCGCCTTCTGTTCCACGGAAGTAATGTTGGCAGGAGCGCAAATGAGAATTCGCGGGTGACTGTACCAACGTTTGCCGCCGATTTTGTTAATAAAATGTTTGAGCATCAGCTCGGTGATTTCAAAATCGGCAATAACTCCATCCCTTAAGGGGCGAATTGCCACAATGTTGCCGGGGGTACGCCCGACCATCCGGTGAGCTTCCTCACCGACGGCGAGCAGCCGCTTCGTTTCACTTTCAATGGCAACGACAGACGGCTCATCCAGCACAACCCCGCGCCCTTTGACGTGAATGAGAACATTGGCCGTACCCAAATCGATTCCTACATCTTTGCTAAACATCCTACATCCTCCCGGGAGCATAACGGAATAATGCCTGCCGCGCAGGACGAAACGATTCCATCCGCGGGCGAACAATCCGAAATTACCTACATACGTATAAGTATACTTAATTCGACAACTTTTTCAAAACTCCTTTTTTACAATCTACACGATATTTCGGTAATCCGCTTGCAAACGGCTTCGCAATGTTTTGGTGAAGGATTTGGATGGGCGTTTGGTTGGATCGATGGTCCGACTATCTTGCGGTGACGAGGTGATCGGCCGGTTTTTGCTGACGGGTACGCTTGTATTTGACTTTGGTTGCTTCTCCTCCCCTTAAGTGCCGAATCGACTTGTGGTATTCCAAAATCAGTTTCACCTGGTTGGCTAGTTCCGGGTTGATCTCGGGAAGCCGTTCGGTTAAATCTTTATGAACCGTGCTTTTCGATACTCCGAATTCCTTGGCAATCGTGCGGACCGTCTGCCTTGTTTCCACAAGACTGCGACCAATCTTGATCGTACGCTCTTTGATGTAATCGTGCACGCCCCTCGCCTCCCTACTCGAGTTGGTTTGGTACAGTATATGAGGGGCAGGGCCATATATTCTTTGTTTCCAAGCCTGACAAGCTTGCCTGTTCAATTATTTTTGCTGTGGGCGATGAAAAAGCGCGATTTTAAACGAAATTACAGCAAAAAAGCAGAAGGTTTCCCTTCTGCTTGCAGCGATATGGTTGTTATTTCTGGCTGATCAGCGATTCCGGATTCACGGGTGCTCCGTTTTGCCGGATTTCGAAGTGAACGTGAGTGCCAAGTTCCTTCTCCAGCTCATTGCGTCCGGCCGTTGCGATGACATCGCCTTTTTTCACTTGAACGTCCTTCGCTACCTTTACATCGGCCAAGCTTTGGTAGATCGTGACCGTCCCATCGCTATGCGTAATCTCGACAAGCTGACCAACGATAGGATCTTTCTCGACCCTCGTTACTTTACCGCTCAGCGCGGCTACTACGTCGAACGCTTTTTCGTCCTCACGGGCGAAGTCTACTCCGACATGCGGGGTGAGCGTGTCGCCGTACTCGATCATAGCGGCTTGACGAACTTCACTGGAAGCTTTGCTGTCGAAGTAGTGCATGACCGGCTCCACTTCATTTTGGTCCTTGACCGGCCATTGCATCGTTTCGGCATTTCCTTGAACGGCTAACGCATCGGGCTTGTTAGTGGAATCGGTCACGGTTTGCGGCTTGGCGCTGGAGCCGAGCTCGTTTTCGGACAAATTCTTCACGCCCGAATCCGTGTAGACCCACATTAACGTTAGTATAATTGCCGCTGCTGCCATGTAAGTCGCCGGAAACACCCATTTCTTGCCGAGCAGTCTCTTCCAGCCGGAAGTCGTTTTCGCTCCATCGATAGTTTTTGGAGCTTGTTCGCCGGCTTGCAGTTCTTTTTCTTTGTTTTGATCTCTCATGGTTATCACCTCAGTCACCATTGTTGCCAGTTCAATAGGTTTTATACGTGAGGTGATAGAATTTTAACGGTCGAAAACCTTGGCGCCCTTATGTTTCGCTCTTCGTCCCTCTACTTCTAAGCCTTCGTCTTCAGAAGTGCAGAGACATCCTCGATCGTGACTCCCTTGTAATAGTATTGAATGATTGCCGCCGCCTTTTTGCCTTCCTTGGCCATCCCGTTCGCTCCCCACTGGCTCATGCCTACGCCGTGTCCGTAGCCGGTCGTCGTAATTTCAATAGAAGATCCGCCAATAGTCCACGTAAAATCGGAAGAGTTCAACTCCAGCTTCTCTCGCACCTCACGACCGGTAAACGTCTTGCCCGCTATCGATATCGTCTTGATGCGGTGCCCGTCCGTCGTGGACAGGATGCGAATGCTTCCGCTTTTCGCGAGCGCGGCGGATGAAGGGAGCCCGAGCCTGCTGGCAAACTGCTGCAAGGTAAAGGTCGTTTTTGCCGTAAATTTCGGCGAAAGCTGTTTGTCCCACGGACTCGGCACACTGCGAAGGTACGGGCTGTAATCCCGCCAATAGTCTTCGGCGTTTTCCGTGTATCCGTTGCTGGTCGAAAAAAAAGACGCTTGTATCGGTTTATGCTCGAAGGTGACAATCAGCCCGGCCGTTTCTTTGACAGCCAGGTTCAGCCTGTCCAGACGCGATGCATAATCCGCTTCGCCCCAACTGCGCTTCATCTGTTCCTCCGTCAGATAAGCCTGATGAGCCACTGTGTCGGTTACGAGGGCTCCCGGAACAGGAACCTGCGATGAATCACCTTCCAGCATACGCTTCATAATATACGTTCGGGAGGCGATCGCCTGCGCCTTAAGCGCCTCAAGCTCGAATTGGGCGGGCATTTCCGCAGCCACCACATTACGAACATACGTTTCCAAAGGGACCTGCTCTACCTTCTGCTCGCGCGTCAAATAAACGGGGACGAGCAGATGGGGCTCCTGCTCGGCAAGTTCCCCCGCTGCAGCAGGAGACGGCTCCGGATCGGAAATCCGTTTTACTAGAATACCCGGTAGCAGCATCGTAACGAGAAGTATTGCGGCAAATAGGGCGGCGGTTGGTATCCAGGGCTGAGCGGATATACGGTTTCTCATCGGTTCCTCCATAATAATTGATAGAGCGCAGCGTCTCTAGCGGATGATACTCCATTATTATGAGAGGAACAGAGGGGCTAGAACCGCGGCAAAATGAAAGCCGACCTCGCGGCTGGCAGCGAAATCGGCTTGGAGTGACGGTTCTATTTAAAAAACACCGCTTGCATAGGTGAATACGAGAGGCAGGATCGAAACAGTTCCCTGCTCCATTCAAGCCCACGTCGGTTGTATCGTAAATATTTTCATTTCGTGGTTCGTCACCGGTTGGATATCCTGAACCGGATTGACGCGTCGAATGTCGGCGCCCAGGTCGCGCAGCTTTCGCTCGATGTCCACATACCCTCTATCGATATGGTGAACGCCGGTGATTTCGGTTTCGCCTTCAGCCGCCAGAGCGGCCAATATTAGCGCGGCGCCGGCCCGCAAGTCGGTAGCGCATACTTTCGCCCCGCATAGCTTCGCATTGCCGCTGACGACAGCGGTACGCCCTTCCACCCGAATCTGAGCCTGCATACTAGAAAACTGCTCGACATGCATAAACCGGTTTTCAAACACGGTTTCGGTCACGATGCCAGTGCCGTCCGATACGGTCAGCAGCGCCATCATCTGTGACTGCATATCGGTCGGAAAACCGGGATACGGCAGCGTCTTCACGTCGACGGCTCGGAGCGGCCGCTCCCTCGACACATGAATCCCGTTCTCGTCTTCTTCGATCGTCACGCCCATTTCTTGCAATTTGGAAATAACCGGGCGCAAATGATCCGCAATCGCTCCTTCAATATAAAGGGAACTGCCGGATATGGCCCCAGCGATCATGAATGTTCCGGCTTCAATTCGATCGGGTATTACAGTATGTACGGTTCCGCGCAAACTTTCCACCCCGTCAATCCGGATAAGGCCGGTCCCCGCTCCGCGAATGCGGGCGCCCATAGCGTTCAAGTAGTTGGCGAGGTCTACGATTTCCGGTTCGCGCGCGGCATTTTCGATAACGGTTGTGCCGGTTGCCAAAGTGGCCGCCATCATTATGTTTTCGGTAGCTCCAACGCTGGCGACGTCCAAGTAAATTTTGGCGCCCTTCAGTCTTCCTTTCACCCGGGCTTCGATATATCCTTGCCCCAGCTCGATTTCCGCTCCCAGCGCCTCGAACCCTTTCAGATGCTGGTCGATTGGCCGGGTCCCGATGGCGCAGCCGCCGGGCAGGGAAATACGGGAATAGCCTTGCCGGGCAAGCAGCGGTCCCATCACGAGAAAAGAAGCCCTCATCTTGCGTACCCATTCGTATGGAGGCTCGCAGGTCGTGATTTGCTCCGCATTGACCCGAATCGTCTCGTTATGGTATTGGACGCGAACGCCAAGCGAATGTAAAACGTGATTGATCGTCATCACATCGTCTAAGGGCGGCGCATCGTGAATGATGCTTTCGCCTTCCGCAGCAAGCAGAGATGCCGCTATAATCGGCAGCACGGCATTTTTAGCTCCGCTGATCTTTACTCTTCCCGACAATCGTTTGCCACCGCGGACGATTATTGTGCTCATCTTGTTCCCCCTCCGCGCTTGTTGAGCGGTATATGACGCCGCAGCATGGGAAAATTCCCCGAACGCCCAGCGTACAGTGTAGCATCAGGGCTATCGGCGTGACAACTGTAAAATGGTGGTTGTCGCTGCATGCTCCAGCCTAATGTATCATAACCGCTTTTCCACAAAATTCTTCCTTCGCAGCAATCATCTGTATTACCATTGTTGACAACATCCGACAATGTTATTCCATAGGAGCAAGTTTCGGACTTTGTTTCGGAAGCTGCTTTATAATGTAGCGCTGCGGGGAGTCGTCATCAAAACATGCCCTTCAGCAATTGCGACCAATTGAAATACTCAAGCACAAACCGCGCGACTTGATAACCGAGGGCAATGGAGAGCAGCACCTGGAGCATTTTGGCCGCCGGGCTTTTCGGCTGCTTCAAAAACAGGTCAAAGCGGAATTGCTGCAGCGCCCACCAGGACACAGCGATACAAACGAGAGCGACCAGAATCGATAGGAGACCGGTCATGCCCATCGAATACGCCATTTTATCTGCAACATCCATCCGTTACCACCCTCTCTGCAAGTGCCGTTCCAATTAGCACTATCGCCTATCTATCGATTCATGATGCGGTTCAGCAATGCTGCGAACTCTGCACGGGTTGTGAGATGGTCCGGACGAAACGTGCCGTCATCATACCCGGTTATCCAGCCCTCGGCACTCATCTGCTTCAAGATCGGCAGCGCCCAGTAGTCGGCGTCGATATCGGCAAAAGGAATGTCGCCGCGCAGCTTACCATTGATGCCCAGCGCCTTGGCGAACAATACCGCCATTTCCACCCGGCTAAGCGAACCGTCCGGCCGAAACAATCCATTCGGATAACCGTCGACGAGTCCCGCCTGCAAAGCTTTGGATATCGCATCGTTCGACCAGTGGCCCGCAGGCACATCCGGAAAATACGCCTCACGTTTCTTCGTGTAGCCAAACGCCTTCACGACGAGCGCAACCGCCTCTGAACGACTAATTGTCCGGTCAGGGCGGAACTCATAATTGCCATACCCTTCGATAATGCCCTTATCCGTCAGTTCCACAATATTGTCATGCGCCCAGTGCCCTGTAATATCGGTGTAATTGCCGCTTAAAACGTCTGCATGAAGATTCAGCTTATACATCTGATTCTGGAAGGCTTGATTCGTTCCTAATCGTATCAAGTACGTACCCGGATCTAACGCCGCCGACATCACGATGCGCCGGTCTCCCGGCACACTAACCTGCTTCGTAATTTCCCCGAGGTTACTATATTGAAAGGAGGCGCTGAGCTGGCGATTTTCCGGAATGCCCGTAACCGTTAATCGCACCAAGCTGCGCTCGGTTAGCGTAAATTTGAAATAGTCGATATCCGCAGACTGGTCGAAAACTCCCTCGTAAGGGGTGTCAAAGCTGACTACCGTGGCCTGATAAGGCCGGTCGTTCGGTTCATTCGGGTCGATATATAACGGCTCATACCGAATATTCAGCGCATACTCGCCGATCGCCGGATCGGGAAGCAGCTTGCTTGCCCTCAAATAGTAAGTTCCCGGAAAAACCTCGAACGTATACGTTTCGAGCTCTCCGTCGCTATTCTCATCAATCGTAACGGCTTTCTCGCCCTTTTTTTGCACCATTAGCACCGGGTCGATTCGTTTCGTGTCCGGAGTCATCGTGACCGTCACATTGCCCGACTGCTCGAACGTGATCGCATACCAATCTTCGTCGCCTTCGTGGTCAAACGTGCCAACAACGGTTTGGCTGCGAACCGGAAGCTTGAATGCTTTATACTGCTTATCGTTATCTTCGAACGGATCGCGGTAAATGGTAAAGGAACAGGCTAACCGGTACGTCCAGGCCCGGGATTCGTCGCTCTTGTCGTACTGTACCGCGAAAGAGTTCATCCCCTTCTCTACCTTCAGCTCCAGCGGCGTACCGGGATTAAAGGGGTACGCGAACACGCCGCGCCCTCCCGCATGGGTAAGCTTGACGGATGAAGGCGGAGCATCCTCGGATACTAGGCGCATGCTTAACGTCCCGTCATAGGGAATATCGATCGAAAACCAGTCTACATCAGAACCTCCCGACAATTCGGCCGACACCATTCGTCCAAACGAGATCGGCTTCGCTTCCGTTCTTTGATCGTTAGGCTCATACATATCGGTTTTATACACTTCGCTCAACGCGCGGTCGACGCGAAGCAGCCCGTAGCCTGTACGCTCATCCCAACCCGGCTCCCCGATCTCGTCAGCGGTTTGGCGCAGCAAATTCCGCACCTCGCTCACTTTCATCTCCGGATATTTGGCCCAGACCAGCGCCGCAGCCGCTGCCACTTGGGGGGCGGCCATCGATGTTCCATCGCGGTATTCGTACTTGCCTTCCATGGCGGTCGTAAACACCGACCATGGAGCCACAAGATCCAGCTCCGGACCGTAGTTGGAACGTTCCTCCGCCGCATTGTTCTCATTCACTCCGCCGACGGCGAGCACCGTCGGATAAGCGGCCGGGTACCGGATGTTGCGGCCCTCATCATTGCCGCTTGCGGCTACCAGCAGCACCTGATGATCTTCCGCATACTGGACGATTTCTTGCAAATAGGCATCGTTACGCAGCAAACCGACCGATAAAACGACAATTTTCGCCCCGTGATCGACGGCATATCGGATTCCGGCTCCAAGCTTATCCTCGTCCCCGCGGCCGTTCGTTTCGAGCGCTTTGATCGGCATAATGCCGGCCTTCCACAGCATGCCCGAAACACCTTTACCGTTATTGCCCATAGCGGCAATGACGCCAGCCACATTCGTCCCGTGCCCGTTATCGTCATCTGGCGGTATTTCCGGATTGACGAGATTAATGCCGGGTACAAGATTTCCTATCAAATCGGGATGGTCCAGATCGACCCCCGTATCCACGATGGCGATAACGATCGATTCGTTTTTGTTGACGGAGTTCCACGCTTCGATCGTATGGGTTTGGTTTAAATATGTCTGTTTGCTCAAGAAGGGATCGTTTGTCGCTGCGGAAGCCGTTTGTACGGCGCGATTCGGCACAACATAGCTCACCTGCGCAGCTTGCTCCCAGTGACTCTGCCATTCGGCCTCGCTCCGACCCGATGCGGGCTTTGCCACAACCGTACCGGAGGCGTCATAAGGTCTAACGATCTCGCTGGAAGCATAAAATTCGGGGGTTGGCTCTCCGCTCCACTTGATAATCCATGTGGAGTCTGCCACTTGTGTCGCTTTTTCCCGGGTGTACCCAGCGGCCGCTCCATCCGCATAGGCGATCTTGCCCCAGCTATCCATATGTAATGCAGTCAGCCATATCGCGATAAGTGTAACCCACGTGTACAGCTTCCATCGGTTTACCATCGGTTAGATCCTCTTTAACGTTTCATCGCTATTAGTCCGAACTTATATATTTCTTCATCATGGCCTTCATCCCTTTTCATTGTATCAAAATAAGGCCCAAAGGCCCAATTCACAGTGTGTTTTCCCGGGAAATAATCGCTTCCTCCTAGTATTTGACGAAAAAAAGAAGCCTTCCGCTGAATCGGAAAGGCTTCTTAACAAATATACGTCACATGCCCAGAAACAAATCGTTCTGCAAGCTGAAAACCGATTCGATGAAGCGCAGCACCACGTGAGGAAAAAAGCCGGTCAGCAAGGTAGCCGCCACACAAATCCAGATCGTAATGCTGTTCGTGAGCGTTGCTTTGACCGCCGTTTCATCCGCTTCCGACCGCATGAACATTTGCCGGATGACGCCGAAGTAGTAGTAGAACGAAACGACGCTTGTTCCGATCATAATGGCGGCCAGCCAATAATGCTGCATTTGCAGTGTACCGAGCATAATGTACAGCTTACCGAAAAATCCGCCCGTTACCGGAAGCCCCGCCAGCGATAAGATCAGAATGACCATCGCTATGGCTAGTCCCGGGGCGCGGTAATACAAGCCCGCAAAGGCGGAAATATTTTCGCTTTTCGCCGCGTTGCTTACCGCCATGAATACCGCGATGGCTCCGATGTTCATAAACATATAGGCGATCAGGTAGAAGAACATTTCCGAAAAGTTGGAGTAATGGACCATGCCGAAATGCGTGCCGATCGGTACGAGCAAATACCCGGCATTGGCAATCCCCGAATACGCAAGCATCCGCTTCATATTCGTTTGCCGGAGCGCGATGAAGTTCCCTACGATCATTGCAGCTGCTGCAAGCGCGCCTATAGCGGCAAGCACATCCGTATGGATAGGCTGCTCGAACAAGCCTCTATAGCCGAACAAGTCATACAAGACGCGGAATGTGATGGCAACGCCGGCCGCTTTGGATACTACAGCCAAGTAAGCCGTTACCGGGTTCGGAGCCCCTTCGTACACATCCGGCGCCCACATATGAAAAGGCGCTGCCGCAATCTTGAAGCCGAAACCGGCGAGCAGCAGAAAGAAGGCCATGTAAATCAAAGGCTCAAACGACGCGTAATTGGCTGACAGCGATTGGTTGATAACCGCAATATTCGTTGACCCGGACATACCGTACAGAAACGACATTCCGTACAAAATGATCGCGGACGAAATACCGCCCGTCACGACATATTTGAACGCCGCTTCGCTGGAGGCATATATCTTTTTGCGCATACCTACGAGTACGTAGGACGTGATGCTAAGTAATTCCAGACCGACGAACAGCGTAATCAAGTCCCCCGAGGAGGCCATGACCATAGCTCCGAGCGTGGCCGGGAGGAATAAGTAATAATATTCGCCGGTATGCGGAATTTCGCTCTCCTTGACATTCCCGATGCTCATAAGCAGGATGAGCGCCGTGCCCCCGAGGAACAGCAGCTTGAACAAGTTCGCGAAATCGTCCACGCGCCAGCTGTTGCCAAGCAGCGAGATGGCTGTGGCCTGCTGTTCCGCCCCCGAAGGATTAAGAGCGGCGATATCGCCGAGAACGAAGGCGGCCGATACGGCGGTTCCGACTAGCGCGAGCCATCCGAGAAAATTGCGGCTGACCGAGCGCGGCAAAGCCAGATCGATGAGCGACAGGACGACCGCCGTAATAACCAGGGTGATCTCCGGGGCCAGATGGACGATATCGCCTGCCGTTAAACGCTCCAGTTGATTCATGGCTTTATCCTCCCATCTTCCCGATGTTATGTATCCATTGGTCGATTCCGCTCACCGTCATCTGCATAGGCTCGCTAAGCACGGCGGGATAGATGCCGATCAGGATAATGAAAGCGGCCAGCGTAATCATCGGAATCGCTTCGATCAGCCTCGCATCGCGAATATCCCGGTACGACTCGTTCATCGGGCCATAGCTTACTTTCAGCACCCCGCGCAAGACGTAAACCGCCGTTAAAATGATGCCGAGCGCGCCGATCACCGTCATAACCGGCATACTGTCAAACAAGCCGAGGAACGCCAGGAATTCGCTAATAAAACCGGACAGCAGCGGCAACCCAAGAGAAGCCATACCCGCCAGCATCAGGAACCCGCACAGAAACGGAAGCGATGCGGCCAGCCCGCCAAGCTTGCGGATTTCCGTCGTTTCCGTCCGCTCGTACAAGCTTCCGACCAGCAGAAACATGAGGGCCGAGATGAGCCCGTGCGAGACCAGCTGGAAGATGGCCCCTTTGAGGCCGATTTCATTAAACGCCGCCAGACCGAGCAGGACGATGCCCATATGGCTGATACTGGAATAAGCGAGTATGAGCTTGAAATCGGTTTGGCGAAAAGCGAGTATCGCGCCATACAAAATGTTGATGACGCCGAGTAAAGCAATAAACACGGCCGCTGACTTCGCCTGCTCGGGAAACAGCATGATGCCGAAGCTGAGCAAGCCGTATGCCCCCATTTTCAGCAGGATGCCGGAGTGAATCATGACGACAGCGGGATGCGCTTCCGTATGTACGTTCAGCATCCATGTATGGAACGGGAAGATCGGCAGCTTGATGCCGAATGCGACGAGAAGCATCAGGAACAGCGTCCATTTCATCGCCCCGCTCAAGTAAAACGGATTACCCGGGAACACTTCGGTACCTGCATGGACGAACGCCGACGTATCCTGGAACAAGTTTTTCGTGATGACCTCGAGACTGCCGCTATAGAAAAATTGGGTTACGTCGCCGACGGTCTGCGTTGTGAAGCCCGCCGTGTTGACAATGATGAAAAAAGCGAGCAGCATGATGGCCGAGCCGATCCCATTATAAATCAAAAACTTGTTCGCCGCTTTCTCCCGTTCGCCGTATCCCCATATGCCGATTAAGAAAAACATCGGAATGAGCGTTAGCTCGAAGAACAGGAAGAACAGGAATAGATCCCGGGCCATAAATACGCCGAACATGCCGACTTCCAGCAGCAAAAACCAGATGTAGAACGACTTCCACCGCTTCTTCACATGGACGGAGGCAAGCGCCGCCATCGCGGTCACAAGCGCGGTCAGGAAGACGAGCGGCAACGACAAACCGTCAATGGCAAGCGTATAGTCAAATTCGTAAAAAAACTGCTTCACTTCGCTAATCTCGCTGATTTCCTTATTCAGCGGAATTTGAATCCAGTTCACGTCTTCCTTGTACTGCATGTCTGCCGTGTCGTTCTGGAAATCGGCGTACAGAAGCGCAGCCAGTATAAGCGGAATGAACGCCCCGGCAATTGCAGCCGTTTTCAGCGCGCGACCTTTATGCTTCGGTATAAACAGCAAAGCGATAATGCCGAGCAGCGGCGAGAGGATGATCGTCGACAAGATGGGCCAGCTACCAAACATTCAATAACCTCCTCCCGGCAAATACGAGCAGAAGCGCCACGAGCCCGAGGAGCATGACGAGACCGTATACTTGCACTTGCCCGTTCTGTGCGCGCGAACCGAGTCGTCCCAAGCCGGTAACGGCCGACGCGCATAACCGAACGATGCCGTCCACAACGACCTGATCGAAACGCGTCAATCCCGATCCTAACGCTTTCAGCGGTTTCACGATGATGATGCCGTACAGCTCGTCGATGTAATATTTATGGTGTACAAGCCGGTACAGCCAGGAGTCTCCGTCCGTTTTGGCGGCGCGATACGCCTTCCCTGGACCGTACATCGTATAGCCGAGTCCGAGTCCGAGCAGGCCGACAATCGTCGACAAGATCATAACCATTGCCGCATTGTGTTCTTCCGGCGTTTGTCCGGTAAGCCATTCGCCGAACCAGCCGTTAAACGGCGTCATCACAAAGCCGGATACGACAGCCAGCACCGCCAAAATAACGAGCGGGACCGTCATAACCGCAGGCGATTCATGAGCATGTTTGTGATGCTCGCCCCGAGGCTTGCCCGTAAAGACGAGGAAGAACAGGCGTGCCATGTAAAATGCCGTAAAGAAGGCTGCTACAAGTCCGACGATAAACAAAACCGTATGACCGCCGGCATAAGCCTCGGCCAAAATCGCATCCTTGGACCAGAAACCCGAGAACGGCGGAATGCCCGACAGCGCGAGCGCCCCGATGCCGAACGTCCAGGCGGTTATTTTCATTTTGGACGACAATCCGCCCATTTCGTGAATGTTTTGCGTATGTACAGCATGAATGACGCTGCCTGCCCCGAGGAACAAGAGCGCTTTGAAGAACGCATGGGTGAACAGATGGAACATGCCCGCTGATACGGTGGCGCTTACGCCAAGCGCCATCATCATATAGCCGAGCTGGCTTACCGTAGAATAAGCGAGAACCCGCTTGATATCGTTCTGCGCCACCCCGATCGTAGCGGCGAAAATCGCCGTGAAAGCCCCGACATAAGCAACCGTATCGAGTGCGGCAGGCGACGCCTGAAAGATGTCGAACGTCCGGGCGACCAAATACACCCCGGCAGCTACCATCGTAGCCGCGTGAATCAGGGCGCTGATCGGAGTCGGACCTTCCATTGCGTCTGGAAGCCAGGTATGAAGCGGGAATTGGCCTGATTTCCCGACTGCTCCGATGAAGATCAACAGCGCAATCAGAGTGGCGGTGCCGCCGGATATTTTTCCTTCGGCAAAGGCGTTATGAATATTCGTGAAATCGAGCGAATGGCCCGGCATATGCCAGAACAGCAGCAAGATGGCGAGGAACAGACCGACGTCGCCGATTCTTGTGATAATAAATGCTTTCTTCGCGGCCGCCTTCGCTTCCGGCTTGAAGTACCAGAAGCCGATCAGCAGGAAGGAGCCAAGACCGACGAGCTCCCAGAAAATATATAACTGGAGCAAATTTTCGGCCATGACGACGCCGAGCATGGCAAACGTGAACAACGCCACGTAGCTGTAAAATACCGAGATGCGCTCGTCGCCCTCCATATATCCTTTGGAGTACAGATTGACCAGAAAGCTGACGAGCGAGACGACGATCAACATAAGCGCGTTCAGGTTGTTGATCTCGTACCCCATCGCGAGCGAATAATCTCCGAGCTTGATCCATTCCAGCGAGTTCCAGGTGTAATCCTCCGCGTTTTTCCCAAGACGTTCCGCGAACACGAGCACCGATACGATGAACGACGCGAGCGTTGCCAGAGTGCCGACATATGGGGCCGCCCGCTTCCAGCCGCGGCCTGCGGCAAGCAGAACGAGGAACGCGAAAAGCGGAAACAGTGGGATGAGCCAAGCGATTTTTGCGTACGCCTCCATCTTCTTTCCTCCCGTTACTTCCTCAATTCGTTCATGTCGTCCACATTCGACGTTCCTTTGTTCCGATACAACGTAATGAGGATGGCGATTCCGATCGCTACTTCAGCCGCCGCCACCGTCATGTTGAACAAGGAGAAAATTTGGCCTTGCAGCGAGGGAGCGATGCTGAATTTGGAGAAAGCGACCAGATTCAGGTTCGCCGCATTCAGCATAAGCTCGATCGACAGCAGGACGATGACGGCGTTTTTCTTCGTCAGCGCCCCGTACAAGCCTACGCAAAACAAAATAGCTCCCAGCGTCAAGTAAGGCAGAATCGTGCCGCTCATGCTATTCTTCCTCCCTCTTCGCCAAAACGATAGCGCCGATAAATGCAACAGTGAGCAGCACCGACATTAACTCGAACGGGATCACATGCTGATTGAAGAGCAGTTTGCCGATCTCGAGCGTATTGTCCTCCGGCGCCTTGAACTCGGTTTGCGGAAACGTCGTCTTCTGAAAGACATAAAACAAAATCCCGAACAGCCCGATAATGCCGATCCATAACAGTCTTGAGTACCAAGGCTGCTTCGACTCTTCCTCTTCTCCCTGATGGCGGGTCATCATAATGCCGAAAATCATCAGGATAGAGATGCCCCCGGCATAGATAAGCACCTGCGCCATCGCGAGAAATTCCGCCTCCAGCAGCACGTACAGCCCGGCGAGGCTCAGGAACGTAACGGCTACCGATACGACCATCGAAACGACTTTCGTGAAGCTGATCATAAAGATGGCGCCGCCGATCGCGAACAAGGCGAACAGGAAAAAAACCAGGTTGGCGCCGCTAGAGAAAAAGTCCGCGATATTAGCCAGCATCTTTTTTGGCTCCTCCCTTGGGCGCCGCCAGATTGTTCTCTTTACGAACATTCGTATTGTTGTCATTCAGCCATTCCAAGTTTTTGAACAAATCGTCGCGGCTGTACGTGCTAAGCTCGAAATTGTTCGTCATGACGATCGCTTCCGTCGGGCATACCTCGGTGCAGAAATCGCACAGGATGCAGATTTCGAAGTTAATATCGAATGTGTCGATAATGAGCTTCATTTTGCTTTCCGGATCGGGGTTCTTTTTCCCGGTCAAGGTGATGCAGTCGGTCGGGCATATTCTGGCGCACTGGTTGCAGACGATACATTTCTCCGGGTCGAAATGCTGAATGCCGCGAAACCGGTCCGGCATCTGAAGCGGCACATCCGGGTACGCGTACGTCACTTTTTTTTGCAGCATAGTCTTAAACGTCAGCCCGAGCCCTTTCACAATCCCTTTCATAATGCTTTCCCTCCAATCCAGCCGGTATGGTAGGACGCTTTCCGAAGTCCGATTGCTGCAGAGAAAGTCCTCACATGTAAACCGGCTTTATCTGCTCGAGTGCAGCGGTACTCGTTTTCGGAAAGTCGCCTTAACGTAAGATCTCCTTCACGATTGCCGTCAAGAAAATGTTCACAAGCGCAAGAGGCAGCAGCACCTTCCAGCCAAGACCCATCAGCTGGTCGATCCTTACCCGCGGCAAAGTCGCGCGCAGCCAGAACATAAAAAAGACGCAAATCGACATTTTGATCAAAAACCAGAGAATGCCCGGTATGAAATCCAGGAACGGAAACGGCGCATGCCAGCCGCCCAGAAACAGTACCGTAGTCAGAGCCGCAATCGCAAACGTATACACATACTCCGCCAGCATGAAGAAGGCAAAGCGGAAACCGCTGTATTCGACGTGATACCCGGCTACCAGCTCCGACTCCGCTTCCGGCAAGTCGAACGGCGTCCGGTTCAGCTCGGATACGGCGGCGATAATGAAGACGACAAACCCGATAATTTGCGGGACAAAGTTCCATTCCCAGAACCAGTTGCCCTGAGCCTCCACGATTTTGCGCAAGTTCAAGCTGCCGGAGAGGAGAATTACGCCTACCATCGACATGACCAGCGGGATTTCATAGCTAATCATTTGCGCGGCGGAACGCATGCCGCCAAGCAGCGAATATTTATTGTTGGACGCCCAGCCGCCGAGCACGATGCCGATCGTCGATATGCTCGACAACGCCGCATAATAGAGCAGGCCGACATTCAGATCGGCAAACTGCCACGTTTTCGTAAAAGGAAACGTCGCCAGCACCGCAAAGGCGGGTATAAACGTAAGGGCAGGCGCCAGTATAAACAGCCCGCGATCCGCCTTTTTCGGAATCGTATCTTCCTTAATGAGCAGCTTCAGCACGTCGGCCACCGTCTGCAGCAAACCAAGCGGCCCCGTCTTGGTCGGACCGTGGCGGAACTGCATCCAGCCGAGCACCTTCCGCTCGAAATAGATCGCATAGGTCACATATCCGAGAATAAGCAAAAGAAACAATACCGCAAAGGCGAACATGATGCCGAAATTCACCCATGTCAGCTGTTTGGACAACAGATCCAGCATCAGCCATCCACCTCCCCGAGCACGATATCGATACCGCCGAGTATCATGATCATGTTCGCCATCGGCTGCCCGACGAGCAGCTTGGGCAAAATTTGCAGGTTAACGAACGATGGACGCCGGAATTTCAGCCGATACGGCTTATCTTTGCCCTTCGATACGATATGGCAGCCGATCTCTCCGCGCGGCGACTCGATACGTACGTAGGCTTCCCCTTCGGGCGGTCGAACGACACGAGGCACTTTGCCCATAATGTCGCCGCCTTCGGGAAACTGCTCTACCGCTTGTTCGATGATACGCAGCGACTGGCGCAGCTCTTCGAGCCGGACCAAGTACCGGTCATAACAATCCCCGTTTATGCCGACCGGAACATCAAAATCGAACCGATCGTAAATGCCGTACGGCTGGTCTTTACGCAGGTCCCATTTGACGCCTGTACAGCGTAAGTTCGCACCGCTTAGCCCGTAGTTGATAGCATCCTCGGCCGTATACGTCCCGACCCCTTTGATACGGGCCAGGAAAATTTCGTTCCCGCTCACGAGATCGTCGTACACTTTCAGCTGTTCGCGCATATGCGGGACGAACTTTCTAACCTTCTCGATCCAGCCTTCCGGCGCGTCCCACTTGACGCCGCCTACCCGCATATAATTGTACGTCAGCCTTGCTCCGCACAATTCGTTGAACAAGTCGATAATAATCTCCCGATCTTTGAAAGCGAACAAAAACGGGCTGATCGCCCCGATATCGAGCAAATAAGTGCCCCACCACACCAGATGGCTAGCCACCCGCTGAAGCTCCATCGCGATCAGGCGCAAATATTGGGCGCGATCGGGTATTTCGAGCTGAAGCATCGTTTCGACGGCATGACATAGCACGTAATTGTTCGTCATCGCCGAGACGTAATCCATCCGGTCGGTGTAAGGGATAATCTGCATATAGTTCAAATCTTCCGCAAGCTTTTCCGTCCCCCGGTGCAAATAGCCGACTACGGGCCGAGCCTCGGTAATGATTTCGCCGTCGAGCTTGACGATGACGCGGAATACGCCATGCGTGCTCGGATGCTGGGGTCCGACGTTAAGCAGCAGTTCTTCGGTCCGAATCAAAGGTTACACCTCCGGATCAATCGGTTCGTAGTCTTTGCGAAGCGGATGACCGACCCAGTCGTCCGGCATCATGATGCGCCGTAAATCCGGATGGCCCGGGAAATCGATGCCGAGCAAGTCGAATATTTCCCGTTCGTTCCAATTGGCCGTCTCCCATACGGGGGTGACCGACGGAATCGAAGCGGCTTCCCGGTCCGTTTTCACTTTGAAGCCGTAAAAATGCTTCTTGCTCAGCGAGCCGATATAATAAACGGTTTCCATATGCGTTTCATAGTCAACGCCGGTCACATTGCTCAAATAAATCAAATCAAGCTCTTCGTTCGCCTTCACAAAACGGGCCACTTCCGGCCAGCGCTCACTCAGAATCGTCAACGTCGGCAAATCGCGGTCCCGTTCGTTGATGACGGCTTCGGTCACGGCATCGTCGCCCACGTGCTGCTTGATCAGCTCGACAATGCGATCCAGACGCGGCTGGTTCGGCGAAGGCAACTTCGGAGCGGCCTCCGCTCCTTCTTCGGCTTTTTGCCCGCGTGCCGCTGCCCGGGCCGCTCTGGCTTCCGCCGCTGCCTTCGCCTTCGCTTCCTTCTCCGCGTCCGCCTCTCCCGCCGGCGCTTCGCCTCCGGCCGCTTCACGCGCCGCCGCTCGGGCCGCTCTCGCCTCTGCCGCCGCCTTCAGCTTCGCTTCCCTCTCCGGATCGGCCGCTCCCGCCGGCGCTTCGCCCCCGGCTGCCTCACGCGCTGCTCGGGCTGCTCTCAGCTCTGCTGCCGCCTTCGCCTTCGCTTCCTTCTCCGCATCGGACGCTCCAGCTGGCGCTCCGCCCCCGGCTGCCTCACGCGCTGCTCGGGCTGCTCTCAGCTCTGCTGCCGCCTTCGCCTTCGCTTCCTTCTCCGCATCGGCCGCTCCCGTCGGCGTTTCGCCTCCGGCTGCCGCACGCGCTGCTCGGGCTGCTCTCAGCTCCGCTGCCGCCTTCGCCTTCGCTTCCTTCTCCGCATCGACCGCTCCTTCCGCCGGCGCTTCGCCTCCGGCTGCCTCACGCGCCGCTCGGGCTGCTCTCAGCTCTGCCGCCGCCTTCGCCCTTGCTTCCTTCTTCGGATCGACCGGAGCAGAGGCTCCGCCTTCGGCAGGGGGATTGTCCGTCTGCTTCGTCTCCGGATTATCGCTAGCACCCGCTTCGTCCTTCGAACCGGATTCCTGCTTATTCTCCCCAGAAGTGGGAGTGGTTACGCTTTCTTGCTTGCGCTCGCTATTTTCCTCACTCAAGAGTTGGTCACCCGCTTCCCGGTTTTTGCCTCATAGCGAATTTTTTCTTGCAGCTTGTTGATCCCATAAATAAGCGCCGCCGGGTTTGGCGGACAGCCGGGGATGTATATATCGACGGGGACGATCTGGTCCACGCCTTTGACAACCGAGTACGACTTAATATAAGGCCCGCCTGCGGTTGCGCAAGAGCCCATCGCAACTACCCATTTCGGCTCCGGCATTTGCTCGTATAGGCGGCGAAGCAGGGGCGCCATTTTCTTCGTCACCGTTCCGGCAACGATCATGACGTCCGATTGTCTCGGCGATGTCCGAAAAATAACTCCGAACCGGTCGAAGTCATAGTGCGCTCCGCCTGTCCCCATCATCTCGATAGCACAACATGCCAAACCAAACGTAAGCGGCCACAGCGAGCTGCTGCGCGCCCACGCTTTAATCTGATCCAGCGAAGTCGTAAATACGTTACGCTCCAGTTCCCGTCTTTCTTCCGGCGATATCGACTCTAGATTGAGCTCCATTGCAGCACCTTCTTCTTCCAGGCATAAAGTAGTCCTACGACCAGCAGAGCGACGAAAATAAGCATTTCGATCAAAGCGAACAGTCCCAGGAAGTCATAGGCGACCGCCCATGGATAAAGGAAAACGGTTTCTACATCGAAAATGACAAACATCAAAGCAAACAAATAGTAACGGATGTTAAACCGGACATGACTTTCGCCGACGGCCTCGTTACCGCTTTCGTAAGTCGTTTGCTTTTCTTCCGTAGGCTTGCTCGGTCTTAGCCATCTTCCCAGCGTCAACGCTACAATCGGCAATAAAATGCCAAGTGCAATAAAAATGGCTACTAATACGTAGTTGTTGCTGTAAATCGCCATTCCATCGCCTCCCGCCTTTTCCTTGGAATTTATAAATTATGCTTTGGAGCATCAAAAAAATTACTAATATTACCCACACAATTATAACAAAAACAGTTATAGGCGTCTATTCAAAGGATGCTTCCCCTGAGCAGCGGAAGTTTTTGTTGGTAAGCAAAGCTCTCGATCGGTTTCCGGCACGGAATCTCTTCTCCGCTTTGCTTAACGTAAACAAAAACAGATATGGGCGTCTATTCAAAGGATGCTTTCCCTAAGCAGCGGAAGTTTTTGCCCGTAAGCAAAACTCTCGACCACTGCTATGGTAACAAAAGCTTTGCCCGCCGTCCATAAGATTATTCCGTCCAAAAAAAGGCTCCACAAAACAAAAAAGCAAAGGATACAACTCCTCTGCTTGCTTAAAGCTTATTTTTTCGATGCCGTGTCCAGACGATTCATTGCACGCTGCAGCGAAAGCTCCGCACGGCGGAAATCGACTTCGTCCTGCTTTGCACCAAGACGCTGCTCAGCGCGTTCTTTTGCCGCACGCGCGCGCTCAACATCGATGTCGCCCGGAAACTCGGCCGATTCAGCGAGAATGACGACTTTCTCTTTACGAACTTCCATAAAACCGCCGTTTACGGCGATGAGCTCCGTTGCATTGCCCTTTTTAATGATGATAGGGGCAATTTTAAGCGGAGTAACGAGCGGAATGTGATTCGGAAGAATCCCCAATTCGCCGCTGATGCCTTTCACGATAACCATATTTACATCCTGAGCGTATACTTTCCGCTCGGGAGTAACGACTTCCAATAGAAAAGTACTCACGCATATTCCTCCTGAGAGCTTCCGATCCCGAAAGCTTCATCGTATGCCGATGCTGATGCCGCTAGCTTTGGCATCAGCAAGGCACGGTCATCCGGCTTATTGCATCGATTTCGCTTTTTCAACCGCTTCTTCGATGGTGCCGACGAACAGGAACGCGGCTTCAGGAAGGTCGTCGTGCTTGCCTTCCAAAATTTCCTTGAAGCTGCGGACGGTATCTTTAACCGGCACGTATTGTCCAGGGAAACCGTTGAACTGCTCGGCAACGTGGAACGCCTGGGACAAGAAACGCTCGATTTTGCGCGCGCGCATTACGATCACTTTATCGTCGTCGGACAACTCGTCCATACCAAGGATCGCGATAATATCTTGAAGCTCTTTATAGCGCTGAAGAATTTTCTTAACGCCTTGAGCGACTTTGTAGTGCTCTTCGCCTACGATATCCGGCTGCAGAATCCGCGAGCTGGAAGCAAGCGGGTCAACGGCAGGGTAGATCCCTTTTTCGGAAATTTTACGCTCCAAGTTGGTCGTTGCGTCCAAGTGGGCGAAAGTCGTTGCAGGAGCCGGGTCGGTGTAGTCGTCCGCCGGTACGTAGATCGCTTGAATCGACGTAACGGAACCTTTTTTGGTGGATGTGATCCGCTCTTGCAATTGACCCATTTCCGTAGCAAGCGTCGGCTGGTAACCAACCGCGGAAGGCATCCGGCCGAGAAGGGCAGAAACTTCGGAACCCGCTTGCGTGAAGCGGAAAATGTTGTCGACGAACAAAAGAACGTCTTTGCCTTCGTTATCGCGGAAATATTCGGCCATCGTCAAACCGGTCAAAGCAACGCGCAGACGCGCTCCTGGCGGTTCGTTCATTTGTCCGAATACCATCGCCGTTTTGGAAATAACGCCGGAGTCTTTCATCTCGTGGTACAAGTCGTTTCCTTCACGCGTTCTTTCGCCTACGCCCGCGAAAACGGAAATACCGCCGTGCTCCTGCGCGATGTTGTTGATAAGCTCCTGGATCAATACCGTTTTACCTACGCCCGCACCGCCGAACAGACCGATTTTACCGCCTTTGGCGTAAGGAGCGAGAAGGTCAACGACTTTAATCCCGGTTTCAAGAACTTCCGCTTGTACCGAAAGCTCGTCGAATGCCGGAGCTTGACGGTGGATCGGATTTTTTTGCTCGGCATTTACTTCGCCTGCGTTGTCGATCGCTTCGCCGAGTACGTTAAATACGCGGCCCAGCGTTACGCTGCCTACCGGTACGCTGATTGGGCTTCCCGTGTCGACTGCATCCATGCCGCGAACGAGACCGTCCGTGGAAGACATCGATACGCAGCGAGCCACTTTGTCGCCCAAGTGAACGGCAACTTCAACCGTCAGGTTGATTTCAGGCTCATTCGCATTTTGCGATTTGCTCTGAATTTTGACGGCGTTCAAAATTTCAGGAAGGTGCCCTTTTTCGAACTCGATGTCGACGACAGGTCCCATTACCTGCAATACGCGTCCTGTGTTCATTGATTTCCCTCCTAAGAGCTTTCCGTTCAGAAAACTCACATCGTAAGCAATTACCGAAGCCTTCGTACAAAAGCTCCGCTTCTTGAGCAGTTATTGTATCAAACATGATCCAAGTCTCATCCGACTTGGCTTCGTTAACCATCAGGCTCGTGAGCCGCGAGATTAGCCTTGTGCGTTCGCGCCTGCCACGATCTCAGTAATTTCCTGCGTAATGGACGCTTGACGCGCACGGTTGTAAACAATGGTCAGGCGGCTGATAAAATCCGTCGCATTCCGTGTCGCATTGCCCATCGCGTTCATCCGGGCGCCAAACTCGCCTGCCTTCGACTCCAGCAACGCGCTGAATACAAGCGTCTCCGCGTATTTCGGAAGCAGCACGTCCAGCACTTCTTCCGGCGAAGGTTCGTATTCGTAGTTGGCTACCGCTTTACTCCCCGTTACTTCCAGAGGAAGAATCCGGTTCAAAGTCGGTTCTTGCGAAATGGCATTGTGGAACTTGTTGTATACGAGATACAATTCGTCATAGTGGCCATCCACATAATTTTGTACCGCTTTGGAGGCAAGGGTCTTAATATCGGCGAAAGTCGGGCTATCCGATAGACCGGTTACTTCGCCCATAATCGGGAAGTTGCGCTTTTTCAGGAAATCGCGGCCTTTACGGCCTACGACGAAGATTGTATATTCGTCTGGCGACTTATGGTTTTGGCGGATCGTTTGAATCATAGTGCGAAGGAGGTTGGCGTTGAAACCGCCGGCCAAGCCGCGGTCCGACGTGATGATCAAGTAGCCGGTCTTCTTAATGTCGCGTGCTAGCAAAATCGGATTTTTGATCCCTTTTGTACCGGCTGCGATATTGGAGACGACTTCCTGAATTTTCTCGGAATACGGGCGTGCCGCCTGAGCTGCTTCTTGCGCTCTTCTGAGCTTGGAAGCGGCGACCATTTCCATCGCTTTGGTGATTTGCTTCATGTTTTGCGTGCTTTTTATTTGACGCTTGACCTCGCGCATACCTTTTGCCATGCTTTCACCACCTTAGAGCTTTTGCAGAGCAAAAGCTAACTTCGTAAGCATAACCTTAGAACTTTCCTGAGGGGAAAGTTAACTTCGTAGCATAACCGAGCATACCGCGTAAGCTACCCCTTCAAATCGTTTGAAGGGGGTATCTTACCCGTTTCTATTGAACCACCCCGAGCGACGACCGGCCGCTCAGGCGTTTATCGTCTTAAGCCGATACGGCAAAGCCTTTTTTGAATTTCTCGATCGCTTCAACGAGCTTCTTCTCGTTGTCGGCGGTCAAGTCCTTCGTATCGCGAATATTCGCGTATACTTCGCCATAGTTAGCATCGACATAAGCTAGGAACTCGCTGTCGAAACGAAGTACGTCTTGAACCGGAATATCGTCAAGGAACCCTTTAACCGCGGTGTAGATGGAGACGACCTGCTTCTCGACCGGCAGCGGTTGGTTGTTACCCTGCTTCAAAATTTCCAGCGTGCGCTGACCGCGGTTCAGACGAGCCAGGGTGCTCTTGTCCAGGTCGGAGCCGAACTGCGCAAATGCAGCAAGCTCGCGGTATTGTGCCAGGTCAAGCTTCAAGGAAGAAGCAACCTTTTTCATCGCCTTGATCTGAGCGGAACCGCCTACGCGGGATACGGAAATACCTACGTTGATAGCCGGACGTTGACCGGCGTTGAACAAGTCGGACTCTAGGAAGATCTGTCCGTCCGTGATCGAGATAACGTTCGTCGGAATGTACGCGGAGACGTCGCTCGCTTGCGTTTCGATGAACGGCAGAGCCGTCAAGGAACCGCCGCCAAGAGCGTCGCTGAGCTTAGCTGCGCGTTCCAGCAAACGGGAGTGCAAATAGAATACGTCGCCCGGGTAAGCCTCGCGGCCCGGCGGACGGCGGAGCAGCAAGGAAAGCTCGCGGTATGCGGCTGCTTGCTTCGTCAAGTCATCATAAATGATGAGCGCGTGCTTGCCGTTGAACATGAAGTACTCGCCCATTGCTACGCCTGCGTAAGGAGCCAGGAAGAGCAGCGGGGAAGGCTCGGAAGCGCCTGCGGTTACAACGATCGTGTAATCCAGCGCGCCGTTGCGGCGGAGCGTTTCCACAACGTTTGCTACAGTAGATTGCTTTTGACCGATAGCAACGTAGATACAGAGAACGCCGTTGCCTTTTTGGTTGATGATCGTGTCGATCGCAATCGAGGTTTTACCTGTTTGACGGTCGCCGATAATGAGCTCCCGCTGACCGCGGCCGATCGGAACCATCGCGTCGATCGCTTTAATACCCGTTTGCATCGGCTCATGAACCGATTTCCGGTCGATAACGCCCGGAGCTTGCGATTCTACCGGACGGAATTCCGTCGTGGCGATAGGACCTTTGCCGTCAACCGGCAGACCGAGCGAATTGACTACGCGTCCGAGCATAGCTTCGCCTACGGGAACCTGCATGATTTTGCCGGTACGCTTCACTTGGTCGCCTTCGCGAATGTCCGTGTAAGGACCCATGATAACGATACCTACATTGTCTTCCTCCAGGTTGAGCGCCATGCCCATAACGCCGTTGGAGAACTCAAGCAGTTCGCCCGCCATACAATTTTGCAGGCCGTGCGCACGCGCGATACCGTCACCGATATAAATAACAGTACCAACATCGTATACTTCCAGATCCGATTTATATTGTTCGATTTGCTGCTTAAGCAGCGTGCTGATTTCTTCAGGTCTGATACTACTCAACGAAGCTCACCCCTAACATTTGGCTTTAAGCTTGATTTAGCGACTTCTCGATACGTTTCAGCTTGCCGGACAAGCTGCCGTCATACATCCGATCGCCGATACGGACTTGAAGTCCGCCGAGCAGATTCCGATCGACAACATTCTCGATGCGGATGCGTTTGCCCGTCACTTGACCGAAGGCGACCGCGATTTGGTTCGACTCCACTTCCGTCAGCGGAAGCGGCGTATATACTTTCGCTTGGGCTTGTCCCAGAGCGTCATTCGCGATTTGTGAATACTGGGATACGAGTTCACGCAGAATGGACTCTCTTCCCCGCTGCACGAGCAACTGAAGCGTGTTCAGCACTTCTTCGGATACTTTCGCCGCGAAAACCTGTTTCAGCATGGCTGCTTTATCCTCTGCGCTGATATTCGGGTGCTCGAGCAATTTGACGTACTCCGGGTTGCCGTTCAAAGCATCGGCGATTGCTCCGAGTTCTTGCTCCACCTCGGCAATCCGGCCGCGCTCCCGGGCAACTTCGAACAACGCTTTGGCGTAACGTTTCGCTACGATCGTCTCCTTGCTCATGCTTTGCCCCCTACCTCATTCAGGTAATGGTTGATCAGCTCTTGCTGGGATTTCTCATCCAGCTGCTTCTCAATAATTTTGGAGGCAATCATTACCGACATCGCGCTAACTTGGCTGCGCAGCGTGGCGATCGCTTTGTTCTTCTCGCTTTCGATATCCTTAAGCGCTTCTTCCTTAATGCGTGCGGATTCTTCCTTCGCTACGCGAATAATGTCATCCGCCTGTCTCGAGCTGGTTACTTTAGCCTGTTCGATCATATCGTAAGCTTCTTTGCGCGCAGTTTGAATCGCTTGCTTCTGTTCTTCCAGCAGCTTGGCGGCATCGGTGCGGTTTTGCTCGGCCGTCTGCAGCTGTTCCTTTACGAGTGCTTTCCGTTTCTCCATAATGCCGAACAAAGGTTTAAACGCGAACTTTTGAAGCAGGAGAAACAGGATCAGAAACGCAGCTAGCTGAATAAAAAACGTAGAGTATACGATATCCAAAAGAAACTCACTCCTTTCTGAGCGATGGAGAATGCGTCAATGTAAGAACGATAAAACGAAGGCGTGGAGGGCTAAGGCCATCCCCGCCATGGAGCGCTTGATATTAAGCTCTGCCCAAGAAGATAAAGGCAAGAACGAGGGTGATAACCGGCAATGCTTCTACCAGTGCGACCCCGATAAACATCGTCGTTTGCAGCGTACCGCGAAGCTCAGGCTGACGGGAAATGCCTTCGATCGTACGTCCTACGATCAAACCGTTACCGATACCGGCGCCCATTGCGCCAAGACCAAACACGATTGCTGCTGCTACCAATGCTAAAGCTCCCATTGAAAAAATCCTCCCTAAATTCAATTTTATGTTTTAAACTTTGATTCTGCGGTTTAATGATCTTCATGCACAATTGCTTGCGACATGTAAACCATGGTCAGCATAACGAAGACGAACGATTGAATCGCACCGACGAACATGCTGAAGCCTTGCCAAACGACTAACGCCGGGATCCCTACCACACCGAGACCCATAATAACCGAAATCATCACTTCGCCCGCAAAAATGTTCCCGTAAAGACGGAGACCGAGCGAAAGCGGCTTGGACACTTCTTTGATCAAGTTCAGCGGCAGGAAGGCCGGATTCGGATCAATGTAGTGCTTCCAATAATGCCGTGTGTTCCGGGTCATCCCCATAAAGTGAGTGAGCACAACCACCATCAAAGCGAGTGCCATCGTAACGCCCACGTCTGCGGTCGGCGATTTCCACCAGAGCACTTCGGCGCCGTGGAACTCCTCTCCTTTGCGGGTTGCCTCCGCCTCTGCATGATCGATATCCTGCTGAGTGACGAACTCATTGCCCAAAAACGAAGAAGGATGATGGTGCTCCGTGACGACCGCCGCAGGCAAACCGAGCATGTTCCCTACGAAGATAAACATGATCAAGGTCAGGCCGAGACTGAGAAATGCCTTACCCTTTTTCATATCCATCGAGGTGCCGATAATGCCTTCAACAAACTCGATAACCCACTCCATAAAGTTTTGCATTTTGCCTGGATCGGTAACCGAAGCTTTACGGACCGCTGCCCGGGCCAAAATAAACACGATAACGCTCGTAACGACAATCATCAAGATCGCGGACAAATCGAATCTGACATCATTGCCGAACAGATTAAGGTGAATCAGCGGTTTCAGATGATCCATTTTCTTTTTCCCCCCTTTCAACGGTAGGCTCAGACTGCTTGTCTCTTACGGTAGAAATAATACCCAATACGAGTGTTGCCAACTGCACGAAAAATAATCCCGCAAGGGTGGCGATGAGGTTGAATTGGAACGTTCGCGTGGACACGATTACCGCCAGCAGCACAATACAGGCGCGCGTCAAAAAACCGAGCGTCGTCTTGCGGCTCGTCTTCCCCAGCGCCAGATCGGTGAGCCGATAAATTTTCCAGCTCAGATGCAGCGAGTTGATTACGCTTGCAGCGATACCAATTACCAGCCCTGCGAATACGCCCTTATACTGCGGAAATATCGCCCAACCCAGAAAACAGATGCATAACATCAGGTAGGAAGCTCGTGTTGCGGTTTTCAGACGGGCAGACAAATCATTCATTATCGTTTTGGTCCTCCGCGAAATATCTGATGAGGTAAACAACGCCAATCGCTCCGATAATGAGGCCTGCCAGCATTCCGATTAATGTCCACAACTGTCCGGTTTCGAATTTGCGGTCCGCATAGGCCCCGATCCAATAACCCGCTCCCAGACAAACAGCCAGATCCACGCCCATAGCGCTGACGACCACGGCTGCCCGCCATGGATTGTCGTCGGATTTTCGTCGACTCATCGCCAACCCTCCCGTAGAGGTTTCCGAAAAATCCTGTCAATCCTCAATTATTTTATCGAAGTAAAGTTGTATTTGTCAATTCAAATAAAATCAAACATTGTGTGAACGCACAGGCAAAAAGTTCTTGTGGTTCAACGGCTCCCGGATTTTGCAAACCAAACACCGTACAGTTGCGCTGTTTGGTTTGCCCCCTTTTATTTCGACATTACATCTTATACGGCTCCGGCGGCGTGTCGCAGGCTCCGAAACGATGCAGAATCGCGTCGACGATGCGTGCCGAAGCCCGGCCGTCCCCGTATGGATTCGCAGCCTTGCTCATCTTCTCATAGGCGGCCTTATCGCTCAGCAGCGTCTTGGCCCGTTCGTAGATAAGCTCCTCGTCTGTGCCGACCAGCTCCAGTACTCCAGTACCTACGCCTTCCGGACGTTCCGTCGTATCGCGCAGCACCAGCGCCGGCACTCCGAACGAAGGCGCTTCTTCCTGAATGCCCCCGGAGTCGGTCATAATCAGATGCGTATGCGGGTAAAAATTGTAGAGATCGGTTACATCGAGCGGATCAATGAGCCGGATGCGTTCATGTCCCCCCAAAATTTCCCGAGCTGGCTCCTGCACGGCCGGATTGAGATGAACCGGGTAGACGATGGCGATATCGTCGAACTCGTCGGCGATCCGCTTGATTGCCCGGAACACGCGGCGGTGAGGCTCGCCGAGCGACTCCGAACGATGGGCCGTAACGAGCACGAGCCGGCGGCCTTTCGCCCAGTCCAGCATCGGATGCGTATAATCTTCTTTCACCAGATAGTTCATGCAGTCCGTAATCGTATTGCCGGTTACATAAATAGTCGACTCGGACTTGTTCTCCCGCCGCAAATTATCGGCCGACCAGTCGGTCGGAGCGAAATGCATGTCGGCGAGCACGCCGGTCAGCTGCCGGTTCATTTCTTCCGGATATGGCGAATATTTGTTCCAAGTGCGAAGTCCGGCTTCAACGTGGCCGATCGCGATCTTTTGCATGAACCCGGCAAAGCTGGCCAGGAAGGAGGTGATCGTATCACCATGCACTAGAACGATATCCGGTTTTGCTTCCTTCAGGACGGGCTCCAATCCTTGCAGCACTCTGACGGTAATTTCGTTAAGCGTCTGTCTGGCCTTCATCACGTTCAAATCGTAGTCGGGCTTGATGTCGAAAACATTCAGCACCGTATCGAGCATTTCCCGGTGCTGCCCGGTCACGCACACAATCGATTCGATCTGCTCGCTGCGCTTGTTCAATTCCAGAACGAGCGGCGCCATTTTGATCGCTTCCGGCCTTGTGCCGAAAATGGTCATTACGCGAATGCGGCTCATAGCTCTAGTCTCCTTCTCCTTCAGCCAATCGTTACTTCGTACCAAACAGCCGGTCGCCGGCATCGCCGAGTCCGGGCACAATGTACCCGTGATCGTTCAAATATTCGTCAACTGCGGCTACATAAATGTCGACGTCCGGATGCGCCTCCTGTACCGCTCGGATGCCTTCCGGCGCTGCGATCAGGCACATCAGCTTGATTTGGGTGCAATTCCGCTTCTTCAGCAGATCGATGGCCGCATTGGCCGACCCGCCGGTGGCGAGCATCGGATCGATGACGATCAGCTCCCGTTCCTGCACATCGGTGGGCAGCTTCACGTAATATTCGACCGGCTGCAGCGTATCAGGGTCCCGGTATAAACCGACATGGCCTACCTTAGCGGCGGGCAGCAGCTTCAATATACCGTCCACCATGCCTAATCCGGCGCGCAAAATCGGAATAAGGCCGAGCATCCGTCCGGATATGATTTTGCTTTCCGCCTTCTGGACCGGCGTCTCCACTTCGACGCTTTCCAACGGAATATCGCGGGTAATTTCGTAAGCCATCAAGGTGGCCACTTCGTCGACCAGTTCGCGAAAGTCTTTCGTAGTCGTGTTTTTATCCCGAATGTAAGTTAGCTTGTGCTGGATCAACGGATGATCACACACGAAAACTTTGCTCATAAACGTTCCTCCCGGGCAACATCCGCCGGGCTTGTCTTAGGCGGACGCTCCTTGCATGCGGTAACGCCTTCAGAAGGCGAACCTTGTATATTATATCATTGTCCTTATCGCGTTGCACGAATGTTTTTGGCTGGAAAGCAGGGGGGCCGGTCACCCGTCCCGAAAGGACAGATGGCCGGCCCCGTACTAAACCCCACAAAGTGGAAGATAAGCTACGATATTATTCCGTTAGTGCAGCTTAATATGCCAATCCCGGGTAAAGGGGGAATTGAGCCGTCAAGTCTTTAACCAAACCGCGCGCTTCGTTATGCGCCGACTCGTTGGTCGGGTTTTTGAGCGTAAGCGCGATAATTTTGGCGATCGTCTTCATAGCCGCTTCATCCATGCCGCGGGAAGTCGCAGCAGGCGTACCCAGACGGATGCCGCTCGTAAGCATCGGCTTGTTCGGGTCGAACGGAATCGCGTTTTTGTTGCAAGTAACGCCGACTTCGTCGAGCAGATGCTCGGCATCTTTGCCGGTCATGTTGATGCTGCGGAGGTCAACCAACATCAGGTGATTGTCCGTACCGCCGGATACGAGGTCGAGTCCTTCCGCGAGCAGGCCGTCGGCCAGCGCTTTGGCGTTTTTCACTACATTTTGCGCATACGTCTTGAATTCCGGCTGGAGCGCTTCGCCGAAGGCAACCGCCTTGGCCGCGATAATATGCATAAGCGGACCGCCTTGCGTTCCCGGGAATACGGCCTTGTCGATCGCCGGTCCCCACGCTTTGCGGGTCATGATCATGCCGCCGCGCGGACCGCGGAGCGTTTTGTGCGTCGTCGTCGTTACGAAGTGCGCGTAAGGCACCGGATTCGGATGAAGTCCTGCGGCTACGAGACCGGCGATGTGCGCCATATCGACCATGAGCATAGCGCCAATGTCGTTTGCGATCGCAGCGAGCGCTTCGAAATCGATTATGCGAGGATAAGCGCTAGCGCCGGCTACGATCATCCGCGGACGATGCTTGAATGCCGCTTTGCGTACTTCGTCGTAATCAATTCGCGAATCGGTTTCTCTTACGCCATATGCCACGAAGTTGTACAAAATGCCGGAGGCGTTAACCGGGCTGCCGTGAGTCAAATGGCCGCCATGCGCCAGGTTCATGCCGAGCACCGTATCGCCCGGCTTCAAAGCGGCGAGGTAAACGGCTAGATTCGCTTGCGCGCCGGAGTGCGGCTGCACGTTCACATGCTCGGCGCCAAACAGCTCCTTCGCCCGGTCGCGAGCGATGTCTTCCACGATATCGACATATTCGCAGCCGCCATAATAGCGTTTGCCCGGATAACCTTCGGCGTATTTGTTCGTAAGTACAGTTCCAGCCGCTTCCAGAACAGCTTGGCTGACGAAGTTCTCGGATGCGATCAGCTCGATTTTGTCGCGTTGACGGTTCAGTTCCAGACCGAGAGCTTCCACCAGTTTCGGATCGGATTTGCGTAAATGTTCCATAAGTATCGGTTCCTCCGCTTTTGATTTTTTCGATTTATATATACACCCGCACCGTAATGCGGCTTGCTTTTGCCTGCGCTTAATCGCAATGCTCCTGCTCTCCGGCCGCTTCCGCAGAATAGACGGCTCTCGCGCCGCCGATCAGCTTCGGACGCGTATACGCCATATTGACATGCGCATGGCCGATCGTTCGGATCGAAGGACGAGCCGGTACCGCAACTCGCCGCAAATGCATACCGATCAGGGTATCGCCGATATCCAGCCCGGCATGGGCGGCAATGTTCTCGACAACGCATGAATCGGTAAAATGCTTGAACGCGTAAGCGGCCATCGAGCCGCCCGCCTTCCGCACCGGAACGACAGCAACCTCCTCCAGCAGCGGATACTTGCCGAGCAGCTCCCGGTTCACAACAAGCGCGCGGTTCAAATGCTCGCAGCATTGAAACGCCGGATAAAACCCGGCTTCCTTGCGCACGGCTTCCACCGCAGTGTAGATCCGCTCCGCCACCGCTTCCGTTCCAGCCGTGCCGATATGCCGTCCGAGCACCTCGCTGGTGCTTGTCCCGATGACGACAATTTGTCCCGGACCCACTTTGCCGATTTCCACCAGCTCGCGCAGCACCTGCTCTACATCGGAGCCGATTCGGCCCAAATCCGGCATATCCGCTTTGGTCGCGGAATCTGCCCCTGCCGCCGCTTGTCCGCCGCTAGACCCCACCTGGCCGTCCGCTTGTGCCCGCCAGCTCGTATAGAACCCATCGCTCACCGCCATCCGCACCTTTCCGAAGAAGCTTTCCAAGAGTCGTTACGGATGCACCGCATATTTATGTTCCAGCTTTGTTATTTTATCGATCCGGTTCTGGTGCCGCTCTCCGCCTGAAAACTCCGTTTCGGTCCATAATTTGGCGATTTCGAGCGCAAGACCCGGACCGATAACGCGTTCTCCCATAGCAAGCACGTTCGAGTTGTTGTGCTCCCGGGTCGCCTTCGCCGAAAACAAATCGTGAACGAGCGCGCAGCGGATGCCGGGGATTTTGTTCGCGGCGATCGACATGCCGATTCCCGTTCCGCAAATGAGAATGCCGCGATCCGCCTCGCCGGACGCCACTTTCTCGCATACCGGAATCGCATAGTCGGGATAATCGATCGAATCGGAGCAGTTGCAGCCGAAATCTTCCAATACATGCCCTGCGGCTTCCAGCGCCTTGATGATATCGTCCTTCAAGCGATAGCCGGCATGATCCGCACCAATGGCAATTTTCATTTCCTTTCCCTCCGTTCTGGAATGAGCTTAGTATACCCGCCTTGAAATGAAAAAAGAGCAAGACGCGTTCTCGTCATGAAAACGCTGCTGCTCTTTGCCCAGGCGACCGGCCGGATTCCCTCGATGCTCCATTGTGGTAATCTCCACTTGTCGCCAGTTACATCGAGTCGTTATTGATAGTTCCATCATAACGCATTCGATATGCGCTGTAAAGACGATACATGCAAACCGGGCGTTCCCTTTAAACCAACGCCAGCAAACCTCAATTACATCTGCGAAAGCTTGCGAATCAGCTTCATCAAATACGCTTCGATCTCGTCGGCGCTTCGCTGATACGTACGCCGGTCGCCGCCATACGGATCGGCGATATCGAACCCCGGCAGCCCGGCTTCCGCCTGCTGCAGCTCTTCCTGCTCCGCCTTCGTGACCGGCTCGCCGAGCGCCTGCTTGATTTGCAGCTCGGTGTGAAGCTTTTGCCGTCTCGCGATCGCTTCGGTTACAGCCGGATCGTCCTCTGCGAACTCTTTTAGCGTATATGCTATGTCGACAGCTTCCGGATAACGCCGGATGAGCTGCTGTTTATGTCCCATCGTCATCGTTAAGATAAGATCGGCCCAGGCCACGGTATCCTCCGTCACCGCGCTGGACGTCAGCTTATCCGTAATGCCCTTCTCCTGCAAAATGTCGGCGGAATGCTTGGAGATGGGCGAACCGTTCCAGGCGGCAACGCCTGCCGATCGAACCTCCATCTTTAAACCTTCCCGCTCCGCCAGCTTGCGAAATAACCCCTCCGCCATCGGACTGCGGCATGTGTTGCCCGTACATACAAATAAAATGCGTTCGTACATCGGAACCTCCCGTATTCTCGAGGAGCCCATACTGGCTTACGCTCGCCGTAATCGCCAAACCCGCTTTTTCCCTTATTGTACCTCACATCCACGGTTATATCAAAAAGCGGATTCCGAACGCAAGCAAAATGACGCCCCCTACCGCTTCACCATAATCGCCGATCCAAGAGCCCGCATGTCTTCCGAGCAGGAGGCCGCAAACCGACATAACACCGCCGAAGCCGCCGAACATAAGAACCGTAAAGGCGATATCGGTTGCAAAGATACCGAGAGAGACGCCTACCGACATCGAATCGATACTTACGGTCAGAGCGAAAACGATCAGCCCCAAAAATGTCCGGTGATCGAAGGCACGAACCTCCGGTCCTTTAAAGGAACTGAAAATCATATGCGCCCCGAGCAGAATAAGCAGCGCTCCTCCCGTAATCGTCGCTACGTCTCCGAGCAGCGAGCCCACGTAATGGCCCATGAACATGCCGGCCAGCGGCATGATGACATGAAACAAACCGATAACGAAACTGATTTTCAGTATATCCAGCAGCCGAATTCCCCGAAGCCCGATTCCGATTCCGAGAGAAAAAGCATCCATCCCGAGCGCTATGGCCATGACGATTATCGTGATAAGTTGTCCCGTCTCAGCCGAGGCTGCTGTCATGATATCTCCTCCATGTCCGCTTGTTCTTAACCAACATATGCGGACAATCCCGGAAACATTCAACAATCGGCCTGGCTTATATGGACAATTCGATGGCCGGCCGCCTTATTCAGCCTGTTCAAAACAGCCAGTCCGATCCCCTCCGTCGATTCGTACCCTTCGGCCAAAATGTACGTAATTCCCGCTTCGTCAAACCGGCGCAGCGCGGCATACAGATCGCGGGCGGCTCCGGCCATGCTGCCGATGCCGCCGCAACCGACAACAAGATCGGCCTCGAACAGCTCCACATGCTCCGCCACAGTGAGAACACCGGTTCGTTCTCCGGCAGCTTTTGCTTCGCCGAGGGACCGAAGCACCCACGAGACCCGTTCCTTCTCATCGCCCTGGACGATCGTCAGACGTCCTTGCGGCGCATAATGCGCGTACTTCATCCCCGGAGAGCGGGGAGCCTCCGCTTCTTCAGCCGCCGTCTCCACGGTCACGTCCGCTTCTGGCACAGCCTGCTTCAGCTCCGCTACCGTAACGCCGCCCGGACGCAGCACACGTATGCGCCGTCCGCCCGCTTCGACGGCTACGACCGTGGACTCGACGCCAACTCCGGTCTGGCCGCCGTCGACGATGCCGCCGATCCGACCGGCGAGATCATCGCTCACGTGCCCCGCCGTCGTCGGGCTTGGCCGCCCGGACCGATTCGCGCTTGGCGCCGCGACGGGACACCCGGCTGAGTCGATCAGCGCGAGTGCAACCGGGTGGTCGGGCATGCGAACCGCTACAGTCGACAGCCCTGCCGTCACCCTAGACGAGACCGCCCCCGGACGTACCGGCAGCACAAAGGTTAGCGGCCCCGGCCAGAACGTTTCCATCAAACGCCGCGAAACGGCATCCGTCTCCTGGACGAGCTCGTCAAGCTGCCCGATATTCGCAATATGAACAATGAGCGGATTGTCCGACGGACGGCCCTTGGCAGTAAAGATCGCCTCCACGGCAGCCGTATTTGTTGCATCCGCCCCCAGTCCATACACCGTCTCCGTCGGAAAAGCTACTGTTCCGCCCGCCGCCAGCATCGCTCCAGCTTCCGCCAGCTCCCGATAATCCGGAGCCGCTTGCCCCGGTTCTATTTTCCACAACTTCGTCATGCTCGTTCATCCCTTTGCTTATCCGGGATCGATGGGTAGCCGCGAGTACAGCCCGTCATCCGTCCCTTTTGTCTTTGCCATTATAGCCTGCCGGGCAGCGGACTGTCACGTCGTCCATATGTCCCTGCACAGCGCAATGCGCCCACGACCCGAGGTCGTATGGCGCATAGTTAGGCTCTCATATGATAGTATCAGTGCAGAATCTCTTTGACCCACCCGACCATTTTTACGACAAGCTCCCACACGAAAAACTTCATTTCCACCTGCTGCCCGTTGTCTCCACCGTCATTCGGTGCGGTTACCGCTGTACTCGCTGCGTCCTTGCTTGGCTGCTTCGCGGCCGCAACCTTAACCGCTCCTTTGGCCGCCGAATCGTCGCTTTTTTTCGCTACCGCTACGCCGGCTTTGCCATCCACGAAGCAGAGCGGAGGGAACAAGACGCACCACCAGTTTTGCCCTTCCCCTTTGCCGAGCGTAATGCGCAGCGCCTCGTAATCGCCTGCCGGGTATACTTTGCTGCCATATATTTTCGTCGGGAACGGAACTTGTCCAAGCTCGACTTGATAGTCATAGTTGTATCCGCTCATCTCGAGCACGCTGCCTACGAGCGCCTCCAGCTCGGGCAGATGGCCCTGAACGGCCTCGCGAGCCGCCTCAATCCCGTCAGGCTCAGTCACCCATTCGCTCATCTGCCGGATGACCTCGTCGCGGATCACCCGTTTCACGAGCTGATCCTCCGGCGCGTCGGAGTTGGCCAATATGCGAAGCCGGATCGACTGTTCCGGAATACCCGGATCGAGCAGCGCGGCTTGAGTGCGGTTCGAATCCCAACAAGTGATCATTACGATAATTGCAAAAGCTACAAACCAATAAGAGCGGAATGATTGCCGTTTCACCATAATCGAAAACCCCTCTTTCGTCCTCTTGGTACCCAGTATGGGCAGACGAGGGAGGGGCTAAACCTATCAATCTATTAATTTTTTTTCAAACCTATTACATGCCGCTCTATGCCGGCCAAATCCGGCACGACGATGATTTCGTCCCAGTGGCCGCCGATTCTAAGCAGCTCGGCGACAGCCGGCGCTTGCCCTTGGCCTACTTCAAAGCCGATCAGCGCCGGCGGCGAGGGCAGCAGCTCCACCTGACCAACGATACGGCGATAAAAATCAAGCCCGTCCGTTCCTCCGTCCAGCGCCAAAACCGGTTCATGCAGCCGTACTTCCCGCTGTAAAAACGCAATGTCGCCCGACTCGATGTACGGCGGATTGGAGACGAGTATATCGATAGCAATCCGCTCCCGAATATACACTTCCAACAGATCTCCTTGATAAAACGCGACCTTGTCGCCGACACCGTTCAGCAGCGCGTTCCGGCGAGCGACCTCAATCGCCTCCGGCGAAATATCGCTCGCCGTTATGTTCCACGGGGAACATTTTACGGCAAGCGTGACCGGGATCGCTCCGCTTCCGCAGCCGATATCCGCGACGAGCGGCCTTCCCTCTGGCCACCTCCGACGCCCCAGCTCCATCACTTTCTCCACCAGCAGCTCCGTCTCCGGCCGGGGGATCAGTACGGCTGACGTAACGCGGAAAGGCAAGCCGTAAAACTCCTGCTCGCCGATTATATACTGCACCGGCTCCCCTGCCGCCCTCCGTTCCAGCAGCCCGTTCCACCGCTCGGATTGCTCAGCGGGAAACGACTCGTTCCAGCGCATGAACAGCTCGCTGCGGGAGCAGCCGAGCAAATGCTCGAGCAGCCATTCCGCCGATGCCGCAGCATCGCCTGCCTCCACTCCATTGCCGGTCAAAAAAGAAGAAGCCTGCAAACAGGCTTCCCGAATCGTCATCTCCGTCCCTTTGTGCAGTCCGGCGGTACCCGACGACCGGCAGTTTCTGGTTTCCGCATCACGATGCGCTGACAGTCCGCCTCCGGCTCCCTGAACTCCGTCGTTCATCGGATGTTACTCTCCTTTTTCCAGCAGCTCGGACTGGGCTTCCAGCGTAAGCGCGGAAATGATCTCTTCCAGATCGCCGTTCAGCACCTGATCGAGCTTATGCAGCGTAAGCCCGATCCGATGATCGGTGATGCGGCTTTGCGGAAAATTGTACGTGCGGATGCGTTCGCTGCGATCCCCGGTTCCGACCTTGCTTTTCCGCTCGCCGGCATACTTCGCATCCTCTTCCTGCTTCAACTTGTCGTAAATGCGCGCCCGCAGCACCTGCATCGCCTTGTCCTTATTCGAATTTTGCGACTTGCCGTCCTGGCACGATACGACGATTCCCGTCGGCAGATGGGTAATGCGCACCGCCGATTTGGTCGTGTTGACCGACTGTCCGCCGGGACCGCTGGAACAAAACGTATCGACCCGAATGTCGTTCTCGCTCACCTCGACCTCGATCTCTTCCGCCTCCGGCATGACCGCTACCGTCGAAGTTGACGTATGAATGCGTCCGCCCGATTCAGTCGTCGGAATACGCTGTACCCGGTGCGCTCCGCTTTCGTACTTCAGCCTGCTATAAGCGCCTTGACCGCTGATCATGAATACAATTTCCTTGAAGCCCCCAAGGTCGCTGTAGCTCGTATCGAGCACTTCCGTACGCCATCCTTGGGAGTCCGCGAACCTGCTGTACATCCGGTACAAATCGCCGGCAAACAGAGCGGCCTCCTCGCCGCCTGCCGCACCCCGAATTTCGACGATGACGTTCTTGTCGTCATTCGGATCTTTCGGCAGAAGCAGCACTTGGATCGAAGCTTCAAGAGCTTCCTTGCGCTCGGCCAATTCGTCGAGCTCCAGCTTGACGAGCTCTTTCATTTCGTCGTCCAGCTTCTCGCCCTGCATGATTTTGGCCGCTTCGTACTGCTCCACGACCGTTTTGTATTCCGAATACGCCTGGTAAGCGTCCTCCAGACCCGACTGCTCCTTCGAATATTCGCGAAGCCGTTTCGAATCGTTCACGACGTCGGGATCACAGAGCAGCTCGCTCAGCTTCTCATACCGATCCGCCAACGCCTGCAGCCGATCCAGCATGCTACAGTCACCTCCTTCTTATGTCTTCATATTATGCCGTTCCTTTAAACCTGCCCTAATCCTATACGTTAAAACGGAAATGCATGACGTCCCCGTCCTGCACCGTATATTCTTTGCCTTCCAAACGAAGCTGGCCTTTTTCCTTCGCTGCGTTCATCGAGCCGCTCGTGATCAGATCGTTATAACCGACCACCTCGGCGCGAATAAAGCCGCGTTCGAAATCGGTATGAATGACGCCCGCCGCTTGCGGCGCCTTCATCCCTTTGCGGATCGTCCATGCCCGAACTTCCTGCACGCCCGCCGTAAAATACGTGTACAGACCAAGCAGCTTATAAGCCGCGCGGATGAGGCGATTCAGCCCCGACTCCTGAAGCCCCAGCTCCTGCAAGAACAGCTCTTTGTCTTCGCCTTCCAGCTCCGCAATTTCCGACTCCACCTTGGCGCTGATCGGAACGACCTCGGCCCCTTGGGTCGCCGCATATTCGCGAACTTTCGCGACATACGGATTGTCTCCCGCTCCCGCAGCTTCCGCTTCGCTTACATTCGCCGCGTACAGTACCGGCTTCATTGTCAGCAGGTGCAGGTCGCGAACGATCAGCTTTTCTTCGTCCGTCAGCTCGACGCTGCGGGCCGCATTGTCCGCGTACAGCGCTTCTTTGATTTTTTCGAGCACTTCGACTTCCTGGGCGTACTTTTTGTCGCCGCCCTTCATATTTTTGCGCGAACGGTCGATCCGTTTCTCCACCGACTCGATGTCGGCCAGAATCAGCTCGAGATTGATCGTCTCGATATCGCTGATCGGATCAACCTTGCCCGATACGTGCGTAATGTTCTCGTCCTGGAAGCAGCGAACAACGTGAACGATCGCGTCCACCTCGCGGATATGCGCCAAAAACTTGTTGCCGAGCCCTTCGCCCTTGCTCGCGCCTTTTACAAGTCCGGCGATATCCACAAATTCAAATGCGGTCGGCACGATGCGGTTCGGCACGACGATATCGGCCAGCTTCTGCAGCCTTTCGTCCGGCACCTCCACCACGCCGACATTCGGATCTATCGTACAAAACGGGTAATTGGCCGATTCGGCCCCCGCCTGGGTAATTGCGTTGAACAAGGTTGATTTCCCTACGTTGGGAAGTCCGACGATACCTGCCTTCAATGCCATGAAACGCGACAACTCCTCATCTTCCAAACTGAATACTCCCATCATTATATAGCACGACAGAACGATATACAATGACGGCTAGAGCCGGGCCGATAGGCCTTGACTGCGGATAAAAAAACAACCGGCAACGCTTCCAATCCACAATATTCACAAGTTATCAACAAATATGCACCTGTTATCCTCATTATATCCAAAGGTTATCCACATGTTAACAACATTATCTGAATATTCGCATTAGCCATTCCCTTTAACGCCATCAGAACAAGACACATCGGCAAAAGAAAGCAGAAAAAGCGTCCGTATAGTCTCCTATTCATGCTTGGAGGCGAAATTACCGAACGAAAGCCGCCCTGCAGCGCAAGCCTTGCAGAGCCCCTATGAACAACTCTCTGCTGCGGTTGTTGATTCGAAACGACTGTTCCCCTACAATAAGGAGAAAGCTATTTTCGCAGGGGTTTATCCCACTTCGGAATCTTTTATCTACAGAAAGCCGATAGTTGTCCACAAATTTATCCACAGCATGTTAACAGAATAAATGTTCGCACTTGTGCACATGGGAATAACTTATGGAGAGGATATCTTCAATGAACGACCACGAACGGTGGATGGAAGAGGCGATACGGGAAGCAGCCAAAGCGGAAGCGCTTCGCGAGGTGCCGATCGGCGCCGTTATTGTAAAGGACGGCCAAATCATCGGCCGGGGCCACAATTTGCGGGAAACGTCGCTTGATCCTACGGCCCATGCCGAGATGATCGCCATTCGCGAGGCAAGCGAGTCGTTAGGCGCGTGGAGATTGCTCGACTGCACGCTGTACGTTACGCTCGAGCCATGTCCGATGTGCGCCGGAGCGATCGTGCAATCCCGCGTCAAAACGGTCGTTTACGGCACGCCGGACCCGAAAGCCGGCTGCGCGGGGACGCTAATGAATTTAATCCAGGAAGACCGCTTCAATCACAGGGCCGAGCTGATCGACGGGGTGCTTCGGGAGCGATGCGCGGCGCTGCTCACCGACTTCTTCCGTAAATTGCGGGGCAAAGCCGCTGCAGCGGCAGCCGATTCCGCAGAGTCGTAAAAACCGGATGGCCGGTCTCCCTCATCGGGAAGCCGGCCCTATGTTTTTCTTCACTGAAGAGCGCTTTCGATTGCAGCGAGAGCGTCATCGGGAATGATAACGCCCGAAGCTTTCGCGTTCTCCTCGACCTGCTCCGGGCGGCTTGCCCCGATAATCGCGCTGGATACGTTAGGCTGCCTCAAAATCCAGGCCAATGCCAGCTGCGGCAGCGATAACCCGAGTCCATCCGCTATCTGTGCCAGCTTTTCCACTTTCACCAGGTTCGCATCGGTCAAATATTTCGCGATCGATTGCTTGCCCCGTTCGCTTGCCGCCCGGCTGTCTCCGGGCACTTCCGAGGACGACTTGTATTTCCCCGACAACACGCCTTGCGCCAGCGGAGAATAAACGACTTGACCGATGCCGTACTTCAGGCCGGTCGGAATGATCTCCTTTTCGATATCCCGCCTCAGCATGCTGTACGGCGGCTGGCTCGCCACAATCCGGTCCAGCAGCTTGCTGTCCGCGATGTGAACGGCTTCCGTCATCATGGCGGCCGTCCAGTTGCTGACCCCCGCATACAGCACCTTGCCTTGGCGGACCAGATCGTCAAGCGCTCTAAGCGTTTCTGCAAGCGGTGTAGACGGGTCCGGACTGTGGCAATAATACAAGTCGATATAGTCCATGCCAAGCCGCTTCAGGCTGGCGTCGCATTGCTCGATAATATGCTTGCGCGACAAGCCCCGATCGTTCGGACCGTCGCCCATCTGGCCCCACACCTTCGTCGCCAGCACGAACGACTCCCGGCGGTACCCGGCGAGCGCCTCCCCGACTACCTTCTCCGCCTCGCCTCGCATGTAGATGTTGGCCGTATCGAAAAAGTTGATGCCCCTATCAAAGGCGGAATGAATCGTCTGCATCGCCTGCCGCTTCTCCACATAACCGCCATACGTCAGCCAACTGCCCAAACTGATCTCGCTTACCTTCAAACCCGAGCCGCCCAATCTTCGGTACTGCATCTTATCCCTCCTCGAATCGAACGCGCGGCCGTCCGCTCCTGTTCGTTTTCCGAACGCCTGCTGAACACACGGCCGCCTTTTTCCACATTAGTGTATCACAGCGCTTCGCCCTGCACCATTCGCCCTGCGATGCTGTCCGTTTCCCGGATATGCTGCTGGATTTGCACATTTTGCTTATGCAGCGTTTCCAGCGTGGCGAGCAGCTGCTGCAGCGTCGCCGACGACTGCTCGCTGACCGAGGCGAAATGCTCTGTCGAAGCCTGAATCGAATCGCTCGCAGTACGAATGGTGCCCATCATCGTATAATATCCGCTCGCCAGCGCATTTAGTTCGCCGACCGCCGATTGAATGTAACGGAACGATTCGCGGGCATCGACCGTAATCTCCCTGTTATGGTTCATCTGCTCCGCAATCCTTCTCATGCTGTCGCTGGTCGCCTCCGCCTGCTTCGAAATGGCAGCCAGCTTCTGCGATATTTCGTCGGCCGATTTACCGCTCATATCCGCGAGCTTGCGAATTTCTTGCGCCACAACGGCGAAGCCTCTGCCGCTTTCCCCCGCTCGCGCGGCCTCGATCCCGGCATTCAGCGACAGCAGGTTCGTTTGCTGGGCGATTTGCTGAATCGCTTGACTAAAAGCCGTCACCTCCTGGAGCGTCTCGGTCAAAGCGGCAATTTCCGTCGACATCGCGGAGATGCTTGTCTGGAAATCGTTTGTGCTCCGGAACATCGTGTCCATTTTGCCGCTGCCTTCCTCGCTGTGCCGGCTCGCGCCGTCCGCTTTTTGTTTCAGCTCGGCGAGCGAGCCGAGCATCTCGTTAATCATTCCCCCCGTTTCTTGAACCGCCCGGTTGATAGCTAAAGTCGAATCGACCTGACTGCCTGCTCCTCCCGCAATTTCCTGAAACGCCGTGTTCATTTCGCCGAAGGCGCGGTTCGTTTCTTCGCTAGCTTGAGCGATCTGCCTCATCTTGTCGGAAACGGACGAGGCGCTGCCGAGCAGCCGCTCCTGGTCTTCCTTTTGCCGGGTGAACAGCCTCCCCGCCTCCGCGCCGAATTCCTCCAGCTTCTTGGTCATCTGGGTGGCGATTACAAGCAGCGTAATGAGCAGTGCGCAAATAAGCACGTAGTAGATGAACAAGGTAGACTCATTTCCGGCAATGCCCGGGACCTCGTTCTGCGTCACCGTGAAGTAGGCGAGCAGCCCCGTATTGACCGTTATACTGACGACAGTCGGCCATACGCTCATATAGATCGAGGCGAGAATGAGGCCGTAATAGACGCCGAATACATTGCTGAGCGACTCGCTTTGCGAACCCGTGACGAAAGAGATGACTGCGTTGCCGACAATGGCTATGTAAGGAAGAAGGTACGGAACCCGGCTTGTAAAATGGAGGAAGCCGAATACGGCCAGCAGCGAGACGAGCAGGCCGATCACGATCCACGAGTTGGTGCCGGTTGCCCCTCCTTTAAGCGTTACTACGCTTAAGGAAGCAAGTAAACAAGTGATGGCCAATGCGATGAATACAACTAGGTTTTTGCGCTTCATAATCTGCAGCTTGATCGTCTGCTGAACATCCATAAACGTCCACATCCTTAAAATAATAGTTACTGAAAATTATAATCGAAATTTGTCGAACGTGCGAGCGTTTACAAAAAACAAAAGATGCCCCCAAAGCGGCATCCCTTTCATTTGATGTATGTCATTTTGCGCTTGAGCGCATCCATGTTTTCGATCGTGATCTGTTTGTTGCGAATCGAGATGACCCGGTCGTCCTGCAGCTCCTGAAGCACCTTCGTTACCGATTCGCGAACGGTTCCGACCATGTTGGCGATTTCCTGATGCGTCAGCTTGATCGAGATGAGCACCTTATCGGTCTCGGACTCGCCGTATTCCTGGGACAGCTGGAACACAGCTTTCAATATGCGCGTGCGGACGTCGAGAAATGTCAGGGCGTGAATCTGCTCGTTGGCCCCCCGCAGCCGGTCCATCGTCATCTCCAGCAAACGCATGCAGAGAGAAGGCGTGCGAACCATAAACTCATTAAACGTCGTGCGCCTCAGCGTATAAAACACGCTGGGCTCCAGCGTTTCCGCATGGGCCGAACGAACTCCGTCCTTTTGCATAAGCGACATTTCCCCGAAGAAGTCCCCGCTGCGAAATAGCGCCAGCGTAATTTGTTTCGTGTTGTCGATTTTATATATTTTAACGGTTCCCGACTTGATAATGAACAGTTCCTCGCCCGGATCCCCTTCAAAAAACACGATCGAATGCTTGCTGTACTTGCGCTCCCGAAACAAATCGGAGATGCCGCGAAGCTCTTCCTCGCTCAAATCTTGAAACAGCGGGATGTTGCGGATCAGTGCCGCGATCGGTTCCCTCACGAATGTCGACTCCTTTTGGCTTACGGCCCATCCGGTAACTTCCGGCTGTGATCGATAGGCAGAATACTAACGCTTTCGTCCTCCAGACTGGCGGCAGCCTGGCATTCCAGCTCTACGCGATACGTCATATTACGCTCACATAGGTTTAAGATATGCCGTTTAACCCCTTTAACCGGAACGACCGCTTTCGCGGACACGCCGCGTATACGGGCCGCCTTCACGAGCGGCTCGGAACGGATGAAGTCATTGGTGACTACCTCGACCCGCCCTTTATCCGGCAACAGCGAAACAAGGCGATCCAGCCACCTGATTTGTTCCGGTCGTTCTCCCCAATCGGTCCGCTCCCATACGAATCTTGTTCGCAGCATGCCGTAGTCGATGCGGGCGGCAAGTAAATAAACCGGGCCGAAAAAAACCGCCAGCTGGTGATAGTCGCGGGGAATATTCACCGCCTGTTCGGACAGCATGCTGCGAAGCGCGGTGAGCCGAACGTGCAATTCCTTCGCTTTCTCGAATTGAAGCCGTTCCGACAGCCGGCTTACGCCCTTCTCCATCTCTTCGGGCACCTTCGCCGGTTCGGACAGCAGACGCATCGCTTCCCGGAAACGATCGGCATACTGCTCGCCGGTTTCCATCTGCTCGCAGACGCCTCCGCATTTCTCCATATAGTATCTCATGCACAGCCGTTTCTCGAGCGGAGCGCATGTTCGCAGCTTGAACCAGTCGATCGCGAAATCGAGCGCATAATTGCGAAATACCGGATTCGGAAAAGGTCCGGCGATAAGCTCATCGGCGCCGGATAGCTGGGTTCTCGGCGCTTGGCGCTCCCGGTCGAGAGCCGTCAGTCTGGGAAGCTTTTCTTGCGTGGCTGCTATGTAGGCGAACACAGACCGCTCCCGCTTTTTGGCGCGATTGTAGGGCGGTAAGTAATACTGAATCAAGTTTGTCTCCAGAGTAAGGCTCTCATTCTCGTTGCGAACGATCATAATCTCGATATCGGCCACTTCCTCGACAAGCTGAGCCACCTTGATCCAATCCGGCTTCGAGTGGAAGTACGAGCAGAGCCTGCGGCGCAAATTAACCGCTTTGCCGACGTACAGCAGACGGCCGGTACGATCGAACATCAAGTAACATCCCGGCTCTTCCGGATATCGGTGCGGCACGAATGTAAACGAGCCCACGGCGAACCTCTCCCCTGTACAGGCTTGTCCCGTTTCGCAGCTTCTGTTAGAAAAAGGCGAATGAGGGGCTACTTGTATCGTACCAGATGATGTAAAGACGAAACAGCCCCTTTTTGTCGTCCGCCCCTTGATTCCATATAGGACAAAAAGCCGTTCCCCGCACGAATGCCGCGCGGAGGAACAGCTTTAAGACCTACCTGTTCGTCTAGTTACAAATCAAGCTTAGATGATGACAGAACTGCAATCAATCCGTCAACGCAGCTACGCAGCTGCTCTTCCGCCGCAAGCGACAATTTATTCGACTGCTTGCTTAAAACGTCAAGAAAATCGTTCAAATGCTTCAGCGCCTGGCTCGAATGTCCCTTTTCCAGATGATGCTCGGCCTGCATCAGCCGGTTGTTTAGCTGGCTGTGCAGCGAAGAAGTCACTTCTCCCAGCTCAGCATATTTCCCTAGTAGTTCATCTAGCGCCGCGAACATGCCCGGCGCCCCCGCACCGACTCCAACAATGGCCCATGCGGTATGACTCCCGAACGAAGCCGATATAACTGTGCCGCCTTCCCCGATGGCGGTTACTACACCGCCAGCTATCGTCGCGACTCCCGGCTTGGTCGCCGAGTAGGACGCAATCGCGGTAGCCTGCGAACGACGGCCATCACCGTAAACGGCGGTTACGACCGTTTGTCGCTGTGCTCCCGTCTCAAGCAAGTAGATCGGCGAATCGAACTCGATTCGGGCGATACCGGACGGATCAAGTACTTGGACCATCCGCGTCACAGGCAAGGCCGCGTTGCCGGCCGCATCCGATACCCGGTACGTCAACTGATACGTTCCGGGCGTGTTCGCATACACCGCTCCCGTCACCGTAATTCGCCCGTTTATGCCGCTGTCCAGATTGTCATTCGCCGTCACGCCGGGATCGGTGAACGTACTGCCCGCCAGCACAGTCATAACCGAACTGCCGTTCAGCGTCAGAACGGGAGCTGTTTTGTCGATTCCGATGATCGCTTGCTTCGGCATCTCGATGTTCCCAGCGCCGTCAACGGAGCGGTATTCGAGCGTATGCACGCCCTCCCCGGTCAAGTAAACGGCGCCCGTTACGGTCGTCCAGCCGCCTCCCCCGAGCCGGTATTCCGTCCGATCGATGCCGGACAGCAGCTCATACGTGCTGAACGTCACAGTAACGTCCCGATTGTTAAACGTTCCGGCTCCGCTCTTGCCGTCGATAAACACCTTCGTAACCGGAGCAACGATATCGGCGCGCCCCATGTACGTTAGCGTATAGGAGCCGGGCTGTCCGTCGAAATACAAGACGCCTCCGTCGTCGGTAACTTCACCATACGTCGTCTGCCCGCCTTGCATAATGGCCCACGAGCCGGCAGCCATATCGGTCACGACAAAATGAAGCTGCAGCCGGCTGCCGTACACCGAGAACGACACGGTTCCGTTTTCCCGGTCTCCCGTTTTGCTGAAAAGGGCAACCGAGTCAGCGATGGCGGCACCGATCATTTTATCCGAGTCGACCATTGTCGTGGCAAGCGGTGCGGTGCTGCCGTTATCCATCACCTGCATAACGTTCAAGAAACGATCGGTTTGCGCAGCCGTCTCAGGTGAAATCTGAATGCGCCATTCCCCTGCCTCTACCGTCTGCTGTCCGGAAGGACGAGCCGGCGCCTGCAAATAATTCGTCCCGAACACCTCGAACTCGTGACCGTCTCCTCCGACTTTCTCGATGACCGCATTGCCTACTGCAGGCAGCAGCGTTTCATTGACGAGCTTGCCGGAATAGCCTTCCTCGCTGCGCACGATCGTGGTCGTGTTGCCAGTTACTTGCGGCTCCTCCATGCTGTGGAGCAGCCAATACTTTTTGAAGTTCGGGTCCGACGAAACGACCTTGTCATACACGATCATCGCCGCTGGATGCGTCTCGTCATTCAGCCTGAGGAACAGGAACGACCGTTTGAACTGCCCCACCTTGTCCGAATACGCATTCGTCAAATCGCCCTTCAAGTAGCTGAAGTCCGGAGATACCGGATCGGGGCCGAATTGATGGCCTTCGACAACGCCATTGTAATAGTTTTTGCCGAGCAGGTCCTCAAGCTTGCCCGCTTCCGCAAACTTCCGCTGGCCGCCGTCGTTCGCCCAGCCGTTATAGAACCTCTCGGCCGGATCGTAAACGAGCATCGAGTTGTGCGCGATCGTGCGCTTGTAATAATTGTTATCGTGCTCGCTGCCGTAAGCTCCGTATACGCCCTGGTACATGCCGGAATCGATGGCGAGACCGCCCTTGTAGTAAAGCTGGAAGCTTCCCATATCGAGATGCTGGTGATTGCCGTACTGATAATTGCCGATCTTCATCTCGGCGACGACATCGGATACTCTGGACCCGGGGCTATCCAGCTCCCAGCCGGTGCGGGCGATCATCGTGCCGTACGGAAACCCGAAATAACGGGTTAACGGGAGCTCATCCGGCTCGCTTACTGGAACGTCCAGATCGGCGAACAAAATTTCGACGAACGGACTGGAGCCCATCGTATGCTGCCGCAAAAACTCGCCCTGCAAATACGGGTCCTTGTAATAAGAGGCGGCGAGCAGCGGAATCGGCGACGAATATTTCCAGTACATGCCCGGCGGATTGCTGTTCTGCCAAGACGTGTCTCCGTCGCGGATAAACTGGCCGTCCGGTCTGCGCATGTAGAGCCCGCGGTACAGCACGTCCCGCTGCTCGTCCGCGAATACGCCAGAGTAACCCATGCGGGCGAACATCCACTGCGCCCACAGCTCCGGCATGAGCCTGACGCCGAAGCCGTACGAATCCCCCTGATGATGCATGCCGGACAAATACCAGAAATTGCGCGCCGGGACGAATTCGCCGAAAAAGCGTTTCGCCGACACGTTATAAATTTCCGGATCCTCGTCGTAAACGGCGATGCCGGCGGCAAGCAAGTCCTTCAACAGCATGTTTTCCCCGGAATGCCCGGTAATCGATCCGCCGCGTGTCGGCGGATATCCCATCTCCATCTGGGCCGCAAGAGACTTGATTTTGGCGATAAACGCCGTCTTTTCCTCCGCCGTCAGCAGCGGGTAACACCAGTCGTATGTAACCGATGCCGCATGAATCGTATCGCCGATCGGCCGGAACGTATCGAGTCCCGCATATACGGCGGTATCCATAAAGTTCAGAATCGTACGGATGGCGAGTCTGCCGCTGGCCGTATCGCCTTGCAGCAAATATTTCATCGCGTTGTACTCGATCGCATTTTTAAGCGCGGCCGAATAATTCGATTGGCCGGTCGGAGGCGGATCGAGCAAACCTGGCGGTTTGCCGAGGCCGAGATCGACCAGCGTCCATGATTGTGCGTCTGTGGATACGTATATATCGAAATAGGAAGTGCGAATATTGCCGCTGTACCAAGCGATTTTCAAATCCGTAACGGTCCGTGCCGTTCCCAGATCGTACTGAATCCACTCCTGCGTCCCTTCCGCCGACCATCTCGATTCCGCGTCAAGATCGCCGTCGATCGTATTGTTGCCGTCATACTGGCGGTCCTGACTGCTCCAGCTGGCGCTCTGGATGGGCAGCTTCTCCAGCTGACCCGTACCGCCGCGCGTATAAATTTCCGTCTCCGTAATCGAGTTCCACTGATTCGTCGAATTGCCTCTACCGAACAACTTCACGTAACGAGCCGTCTCCGCAGCCGGGAACGGGTACGTCTCGAAATCCAGCGTTGTGCCGCTGCTTCGTCCGGTATATTCCGGAATGTAGCTTTGGCTAACGACCTTGCTCCATATGGGCTGAAATGCGGGCGTCTGAATTTTGGCCTGAAGCTGCGGCACAAAGCCCGCTGTCGCATACAATCGCGGGTGCCCGGACGGCGGCTTCAGCATGTTCTGCTCTGTCACGTTAGGCGCAGGAGGCATTTGCAGTTCGACGCGGTCGAATGCGGCATCCCGTACGATTACAGGGAACGTAGCCGTTATATATCCGGCTTTTACGGCACGGGCTAAGTACCGGCCGTTCACGACCGTCCGGTCCAAGGCGAACGTGCCGTCGGCAGCCGTAACCGCCGCTCCGAGCGAGGTCGTGTAAGCAGCATCGTCGTCGTCGTACAGAGCGATGTTAGCTCCGGCCAGCGGCTGATCCGAGCCCGGAACACGGACTTGGCCGCTTACGGAATACTTCGCTGCCGCCGTATCTGCTGCCAGCGTCACAACAGCGCTGCCGCTTCCTCCGCCGCCGACCTCGACTACGGCCGTTCCGGGCGAATAGCCGTCCTTGGAGACGCGGACTGCATAGCTGCCGTTGTCTACGCTGCCGGGAAAGATGAATTTGCCGGCAGCATCGGTTACTGCCTTGTCGATCGGGCTTGTAAAGCCCGTATCCGAAGCTTTGTATAAATAGGCGACCGCCCAAGCAACCGGCAAACCGCCTGCCGCATCGGTTACCGTACCGCGCACGAGACTGACTTCGGAAACGCTGACTTCGTCAAAGTAGACCGTCCCTACGGTTGCCAGCGCGCTGTACAATAAAATAGCCGCTTTAACGGTTCCTTCCGGAGCAACCATCGTAACCGCGACATTGCGCCATCCGCCCGACGTAACCCCGGTGCTCGCCGATTTCGAATCGATCAGCTTGTTTGCGGAGTCGTAGAACCGAATGTATATCGCTCCCGCTCCGCTATCGACCCGCATTTTCACCTCGCCGGTGTACTGCTTGCCAGCGGAAGCCGGAAACTTATCGCTTTCCATGCCGAATGAGCTGGTGGCCGAGTTGTCGACGAGTTTCAAGCTTTTGGAGCCCGCATAGGCGGCCTCGCTCGTAGCGGTCATCTGCGCTGCGCTGCCGAAGGCCGTATTCCAGCCGGTCAGGTTCGATTCGAACCCGCCGTTCGCGATCGGAACCGCCGACGTGAGCGTAACGTTGTCGAAATAAGCCGTGCCCACGTTGACGATGCTCGTCGCAAGTACGACACTGACCTGAACCGCTTCCGCCGGAGCGGTAGCGGTGATGGTGACGTCGACCCATTCGTTTTGCGGCGAGCTTTTATTCGAGAATACGCTGTGTATCATCGTTCCCGCCGCATTATAAAAATATAAATATACCGAGCCCGAGCCTCCCGCCAAAAATAGTTTCGCCGAGGCGGTTAACTGCTTGCCCTCCGCAGTAGGCAATCTGTCGCTAATCATTGCATAGGAGGCGTTGTTTTCCATATCCTTAATTTTCAGACTGAACCCGCCGGAATATTTGATTTCGCTCGTTACCGTCATATTGGCCGCGTTGCCGTGAAGTGTGCTCCAGCCGGTCAATCCCGAATCGAACCCGCCGTTCTGAAGCGGCAGCGTCTCGGCCCGGGTTTCCACGGCGTACAGCGGAATCAGACCGATCAGCAGCACGAGCGCAAGCAGCAGACAGCTCAATTTTCTCATACGATCGCTTCCTCTCTATCATCCCTATTCATGGCATCAAGCTGCTTCATCAATAGCTACATGAGGTGTATGACCGTTTGTCGAGGCAGCCCTCCCTACCTTCCGTAAGCTCTAGTAGTTGATATAAGTAGCGTACACATCAACCGTTGCGTAAGTACCAGCGGTTAGTGACGAATCGACAGATACAACGCGGACCGAAATCCGGTCTCCGGCCGAAAACGTAGCATTCCCCGTGAATGCCGCCATTCGCGGATTGGCCGAAGCGGTCGGACCGGCTAAACCGCTTAGCCAGACGGCGCCGTTCTTCCATACGTCAAACGTAAACGCCGCAGCCGATTGCGGAGCGCTCGCATGGACAGCGAAACGAACGAGCGAGCCCGCCTGCGACAGCACATACTCCTGTGAAGGATGCGATTCCATCCGCTTCATCGCCGTACCGGCCGCACCGGGCAAGCTGCTTGTGTAAAAATGCAGCGTATCCCCCGACTTCGCCGGGCTGACCCAGCGGGTACCGTCCCAGACGACCGGTTGGCCGAGATCGGTGTCGAAGTAAGCGAAGCCTTTCTCCGAACCAAACTTCGCCGGGGCGGGCCGGTCCGCCGTCGTTCCTTTGCGCTTCGCCATAGAGATGCTTTCCGAATCGTGGTGGCTTTTCAGCATCGCGTAAAATTCCGGCTCGACCGGAGTCCCCGCGCTTGCGAAATAGTCGATGACCGATTTGGCTAGCTTCGTATTCAGATGGTTGTAGCGCAACGTGTTGTTTACGTTAATAAAATCGTATCGCGAGAGCAGGTCCATCCGCTCCACTCCGTCCACGACTGGGCCGTGAATCGTGCAGTCCACGAACGAGACGCCATGCGTCGCACTCAGCGAATACAGCAATTTGCCGTCATCCACGGCGTTAGCCTTGATATGACAGTTTTCGAACGCGAGCCGGCCGCGCATCGGGCCGCCCTCATAGGCATCCATGCAATTCACTGTGCAGTCGCTGAAGTAGACGTCGGCAACCGCACCCTTGAAATGACCGAAAAAGTCGCCGCAGCCCACGATGTCGATTTTCGGGTACAGCGCATTCGCATCCTCGTACGCCGCCGTTCCGAGCGCGTTCAGCAAGAAATTGACATGTGTGTTCGATTGCGATGCCTGAGCCGGAACCTTCTCGCTCTGAATGTTCACAAAACGCATGTGGCAGTTCGCCGTTACCCGATTCTGATCGTAGCCGCCCGGCTTCCCGAGGTCGAAACTGAGCGGGTTCGAAATTTCCAACATACGCACGCCCTTCTCCCTGCCGACGACGATCACATCACTACATTCGACCGAGCTAGGAAAAAACAGCCTCGCTCCCGTACTCGTCACTTTGGAGAAGGTGGCGATCTTCATGATCCGGCATATGCCGGTCGGATTCGGAACGCCGGTATAGTCAAAAATAAAGTCCTGAACCTTGATCGAACGGCCGTAGCCGATCGGGTACTTGTAGTCGAAGTTGGCGGGAATGAAATTTAGAGCGACCGCCTCCGCCGTTCCGCTCGTAAGGACGAGCCGGCAGTTGTTCAGCCGGATATTGCCGTCCCATTTCGCCCCGTAATCGTTGCGGAAATCGATGAAGCGGGTACCGAACCGCTTTGTGTTCTCGATGAACAGATCGCCGCCTCCGGTCAGCGTAAACCCTTTGTAGCCGATCTCCGAATCTTTCACATACAAATTCCAGCAATGAAAATGGACGTCGACCCGGTTCAGGCGGCAGCCTTCGATCCGGAAGTTCTTGAACATATTCGTGCCGAACACGCCCCAATGGACATTACTGCCCTCCGCCGTCACGTTGCGGAACGTCGCATTCAGCACCCGTGCTCCGCCGATGCCGTACGTGCCTGCAGGCACGTCGCGGTCCGTTCCCTCCCGATCCTGCTCCCACGGAATAAGCCGCACGTTCTCGAGCGTGACATCGAACACGTTGCTGAAGTAGTAGAAGCCGCTTCGCGGATCGAGCGATACATCCACCACTCCCTGATCCAGACCGACCCACTGGTTGCGCAGGATCGTGCGGCTGCGTTTGACCAGTATTCCGTTATACAAATAAGAGCCGTTCGCGCCGGGGCTTGTCCCGGACATATAGAACGTCCCGCCGTCTATGACCAGATAGTTGTCGTCGCACGGATAGGCGACCAGACTCGTATAATTGTTGAATGTCCAGGCGATGTCCCCAACGATGCGGCCGTGCTCCTCGACATAGAAAAAATCTTCGCGGTTCCAGCCGTTGTGGTTGTAGCCGTAACGCACGCCGATCTTGTCGTTGCTGTCGACAACGAACACCAAACTGTTTTTGTAGGGAGCCAGCTCTGGAATAAGTGTTGTGCCGGGCTTCATTTGGGCAAGGAAGGCCGCTTTTGTAGCGGCATCGAAAGGGATTGCAGCCTCCGTCTTGCGGCTCGCCACTCGAAAACGGGACTGCGTCTTGGAGTTGAAGCTTTCGTCGATATGAAACTTCGTATGGCCCCAGTCGACGCTCGTTTGGACGACAATATCGACGGTCGCCTTGATCCAGTATTCGCCGCTGCGATTGATGACCGGTAGCTGCTGGCCGTTTGCGTACGCATGAGCTTTTTTGATCTGCACGCCATCGTCGTTCGCGCCGTCGCCGACCGCGCCGAACTGCTTGTACCGGATGCTGTCCCCGGGCAGCAAAATGGCCTGCAAGCCGTTTGTCAGCGTAATGACGCTTCCGCCGTCCTCCGTTTGCGTTCCCGACTGAATGATGTAAGCGGAGCCGCCCCCATCTCCGGGCTCGAAGTAACCGGCTGTGCTGGCCAGCAAACCGTCCGTCAAGTTCGTGTCCGCCACCATGGCGGCAACCGACTCGTACAGCAGGTGGAACAGTCCGCTGCTCAGCGCCTGACCCGGCGGGTAACCCGAACCGTTTCCATTCCCGTGATACGTAGAGCCTGTCACAGTGCTTCCATTCCCGTAGACGCCCCCTGATACCGTCCCGCCGCCTTGGGCGGCAAAACCTTGCACGGACAGTACGGACTGAGCGGCCATGGCGGCCCCGGCCAAGCCGAACGCCGTTAGCAGCTGGCGGCGGCTGACCGCCGCTCCCGGAATGTTCCCGTCATGCTGCTGTTGTTCATTCATTACGAATTCCTCCCTTTACATGGAAAATATATATGTGGGATATCATGATGAACGATGGCGATAACTTTTACGCAAGCGGCAACGAGACAAGTCGGTCAAACGAGTATGCAGTTTTACGATTAAGAGCCCCCGTACCGTATGAGCAGATCGAACGTCACGCCTGTCGGAACGGGATCGGTCAAGTTCGGGAGAAGCAGCTTGACCGCAATGCGGTCGCCAGCCGACCAAACGCTGTTGTCCAGCGGGAGCCAAGCGGATAACTGCCCTTCCGGCACGTTTAGTCCGGCGTGCCATACGGCGCCATTTTTCCATAGATCGAATGTATAGACACCGGCGAGCGACTCGTCCGCATAAACGGAATAGGCAATCGCTCTGCCGCTTCCTCGTAATGTATATTCATCGGTCGGGTGCCCTTCCATCCGTTTCATCCGCACTTCTCCCGGAGAAGTCAGGGCTGAACCCGATACGTAATAGTGCAAAGACTCCTCCTGCCGAACCGGGGGCATCCAACCGGCTCCGTCCCACACAACCCACTCGCCCTTATCCGTATCGTAGTAGCCGAAGCCGCTAGCCAGCCCGGTCAAACCCGCCGCAGGACGCTGAGCGCTCGTCCCTCTGCGGCGCAGCATCTGCGGACTTTCCGATTCGTGATGGCTTTTCAGCATCGCGATATATTCAGGCGCAACCGGTGCGTAATGATCCATAATCCGCTTTGACAGCCGCGTTCCGAGATGGTGGTAATGAAGCGTACGGTTTACATCGATAAAATCGTAACGCGAGAGCAGCTCCGGCCGCTGGGCGCCGTCCACGATCGGCGCATGAATCGTGCAGCCCACGAACGATACGCCGCCTGTCGAGCTAAGCGAATAAAATGCCTTACCGTCATCAACCGTATCGGCCTGAATATGGCAGTTATCGAACGCGATACGGCCGCGCATCGGCCCGCCCTCGTAAGCGTCCACGCAGTTCACCGTGCAATCGCTGAAGTAGACGTCTGCAATCGCACCCTTGAAATGGCCGAAAAAATCGCCGCAATTGACAATGTCGATTTTCGGGTACAGCGCATTCGCGTCGTCATACGCCGCCGTCCCAAGCGCATTCAGCAAAAAGTTGACGTGTGTGTTCGATTGCGACGCCTGAGCGGGAACCTTCTCCCCCTGTATGTTCGCAAAACGCATGTAACAGTTGGCCGTTACCCGATTCTCGTCGTAGCCGCCTGCTTTGCCTACGTCGTAACTTAACGGATTTTGAATTTCGAGTAAACGCACGCCCTTCTCCCGGCCGACGACGATCACATCGCTACATTCGATCGAGCTGGGGAAAAACAGTCTCGCCCCGCTGCTCGTCACTTTGGAGAAGGCGGCAATCTTCATCATTCGGCATACACCGGTTGGATTCGGCACACCAGTATAGTCAAAAATAAAGTCCTGAATCTTGATCGAACGGCCGTAACCGATCGGGTACTTGTAGTCGAAGTCAGCAGGGACGAAATGCAGCCCGACCGCCTCCGCCGTTCCGCTTGTGAGAACAAGCCGGCAGTTATTCAGCCGGATATTGCCGTCCCATTTCGCCCCGTAATCGTTGCGGAAATCGATGAAGCGGGTACCGAACCGTTTCGTGTTCTCGATGAACAGATCGCCGCCTCCGGTCAGTGTAAATCCTTTGTACCCGATCTCCGAATCTTTCACGTACAAGTTCCAGCAATGGAAGTGGACATCGACCCGATTCAGACGGCAGCCCTCAATTCGGAAATTTTTGAACATATTCGTGCCGAACACGCCCCAATGGACGTTGCTGCCCTCCGCCGTTACATTGCGGAACGTCGCATTCAGCACCCGCGCTCCTCCGATACCGTACGTGCCTGCAGGCACGTCTTTAGCCGTCCCCTCCCGATCCTGCTCCCACGGGATAAGGCGCACATTCTCAAGCGTGACATCGAACACATTGGTGAAGTAGTAGAAGCCGCTTCGCGGATCGAGCGATACGTCCACCGCTCCCTGATCCAGACCGACCCACTGGTTGCGCAGGATCGTGCGGCTGCGCTTAACCATGATCCCGTTATGCAGGTAAGAGCCGTTAGCGCCAGGACTTGTTCCAGACATGTAGAACGTTCCGCCGTCTATGACCAGATAATTGTCGTCGCACGGATAAGCAACCAAACTTGTATAATTGGTAAACGTCCAGGCAATATCCCCAACGATGCGGCCGTGCTCCTCGACATAGAAAAAATCTTCGCGATTCCAGCCGTTATGGTTATAACCGTAACGCACACCGATTTTGTCGTTGCTGTCGACAACGAACACCAGACTGTTTTTGTAAGGAGCCAGCTCCGGAATAAGTGTCGTTCCGGGTTTCATTTTCGCCAGGAACGCGGTTTTGGCAGCCGCATCGAACGGGATCGCTGCCTCCTTTTTACGGCTGATCACCTGGAAACGCGGATTCGATTTGGAATTGAAGCTTTCGTCGATATGAAATTTCGTATGCCCCCACTCCACGGAGGTGGCGATCGAAATCAGATTCGTTTCCTTGATCCAGTATTCGCCGCTCGTATTCACGATCGGACAACCTTGCCGATTGGCGTATGCATGCGCCAGCTTGATCTGCACGCCGTCGTCATTTTTGCCGTCTCCGCGTGCGCCGAACATTTTGTAGGTAACGCCGCTGACCGGGAGCAGATGCGCCTGCAGCCCGTTCTGTAAATCAACGACGCTTCCGCCGTCCGGCAAAGACTTATCGGCACGGATGATGTATTCGGCGCCTCCGCCATCGCCGCTCTCGTAATACCCGGTAGTACGGATTACTGCGTTCTCCCTCAGACCGGAAGCCTGCTTCAGTTCAGTTAGTGTATAGGATTCGGGGGCCGGCTCTTCCTTTGAACCCGATGCCTGTTTACGAGCTATAAAAGCGGTAGAACCGCCAATCGTAAGCGCCGCCGCTCCTGCGACTCCGACAAAGGCCAGCATTTTCCTCCTGCTCATCGAGGAACGTTTCGCCTCGGGATTGTTATTCGTTTCCTGATCGTTCAATGGCTCTCCCCCATCCGCTGCTAAAAAAGCCGCCAACCCTTCCCTAAGGAGGCTGACGGCTATGTGGTCATTTGAAACCAAGCTATTTGGTTACGGTAGACAACAACCGTACCTTTGTTTGGCTATATTATTGCACATTTATGAAAGGGTTTCCATGATAAATTTAACTTTTACTGTCTTTAATGTGAGGAAAAAATAAATGAACGATTGTTTGGTGAAATGCCAATCGTGTTGATGACTAATTTGCATACAAATCGTATAGCAAAAAAGCATGAGCATCTTTACTTTGAATGGGAGTTGTGCTATATTACTTTATGCTGATTATTTCACTCGCGCCCGTAGCTCAGCAGGATAGAGCGACAGTTTCCTAAACTGTGCGTCGCGGGTTCGAATCCCGCCGTGGCGCGCTTGCCATATTTTTATATATGACGGAACGTGGCTCAGCTTGGTAGAGCGCTTGGTTCGGGACCAAGAGGTCGCAGGTTCAAATCCTGTCGTTCCGACCACTTTATAACCAACACAATCGCGGCCACGGTCGCGATTTTTTTGTTTTAGAGAGCTTCGGAGCCGCATACTCCAGGCTCTTTTTTTTCAATACATATTTCGCTGTACCTCCAGCGCCGGCTTTACTATGGTTTCGTTTTCGAATAGCATGGTTACAATACGGAGGGAGGAATGGTCATGAACAAAATCAATCTCAGTAAACGTTCCATCGATATCGCGTACAGGGAAGAGGGACAAGGAACCCCCGTGCTGCTGCTTCATGGTTTTTGCGGAAGCTCGGCGTACTGGAACTCCGTTTTCCCCTTGCTTAGTCCAACCTGTAGGGTAATCGCACCCGATTTGCCGGGGCATGGCTTGTCAGGGGTTCCGGCTGCTCCTTACTCCATAGAGGACTATGCCGATGACCTGTTGCAGTTTTTGCAGCTCTTGGGTATTGAGAAGGCGGTTTGGTTCGGTCACTCTCTGGGCGGATATATTACGCTCGCCGCTGCAGAGCGCCATGCGGGTCGTATGGCGGCTTTCGGCCTGATCCACTCTACAGCGTATCCGGACGATGACAAAGGCAAAGAAAACCGTCTGAAGTCAATTCAGACGGTGCAAAGTTCCGGCATTGCCGCGTTCATAGACGGGCTCGTGCCGAAGCTGTTCGCTCCGGAGCATGTAGAAACGATGCAAACGAAGATTCATGAGGCCAAGGAGATTGGCTATTGCACCTCGCAAGAGGGAGCGGTACGTGCACTGGAGGCAATGCGGAGCAGGCCGGATAGAACCGGCATACTCGCCTCCGCCGAATGTCCCGTACTGCTCGTCGCCGGAGAGAACGATCAAATTATAGCTCCGGACAAAACATTTACCGTCCATCACAACCGTGTCCGGCAAGCCCTGCTAAAGCAGGTCGGTCACATGAGCATGATGGAGGATCCTCAGCAGCTTGCCCCTGTTTTAATCGATTTTGTGCAATCGCTGCGTTAGCTTACAAATCGGCCCGCCCCTATTGGCGGGTTCTTTTCATTTAACACACAATGGGAAAAGGACCCTTTCGGGTCCCTTCGACGGTGGAACGGTTGTATGAATCGAATCTTACCTTACTTTCTGCTCTGGTTATCCGGATACCTGTCGCCAGTTTATCCTTCTTGTGTTAGAAACACGCTAACGTGTCTTTAGCACATCGCCTCGGCTTTCTTGTTCGGTATATTGACCCTTACTTGGTGTATCTGCTGAATAGTTCAACGGAACCACACCTCTCTGTTCACCGTCAATTGTAGTATGTCCGGATCTAAGCGTCTTATTCATTTTTTCTCGATTTTTTTGAAAATCTTATCCTTCGCCGTTATTATGGCGGGTATGATTCGCTTGCTTTGTTTTTTTGGAGCCGGACAACGGCTCCTGCGGTCCTCGGCCTTTAGCCTCGTGCTGTCCCGCCCCCGTTGGAGGATTTACAGGCTGGGGAATATCTTTCGGCATGATGGCGGCGCCTCCTTATCGAATTATCTTGCCGTTGTTGTATCGTGATTATGGCGATCCCGTTTCTGCCGATCGTTCGTATCCTGTTGAAGCTGCTGGGCGTGATGGGCGTTAACCGGGTCCTGCGCCAAGTCTTTGACTACATTTTGCAAATTTTTATCCGCCGATTTTTGCTTAGTCATCGTTCCCTCTCCCTCTTAGCTGGTTACTTTCTTCAACGCTTGGGCGCATTCGTGGATGTGACGAATGTAGTCTTCTACCAGGTTTTGAATCAATTCGTTTCGTTCATCAACGGTGACATCCGCCTTCTCTACGTCAACCAGCTCGACCTTCACTTCCCGGGAGTCGACATAGGTGACGAGAAAGTCGAACGTATACATCGAATGACCGGCGCTGCGAATGTGAATGCGAAGCGAGCTCGGATTATGTTCGTCCGCCATAACCTCGGCCTGGTCGGACTCGTTCAGCACAGTAGGCAGCGTTTGCCTCCATGCTTGTGTCAGCTCGCTTTGATCGATCGTGAGCACGTCTGTTTTGCTCATAAAAAACACCTCCGCAACGTTAACTTGCGAAGGTAGGCATTGTTTTATGCGAATGGCGGCGGGGACAAAAAAAGCCATGAATCTGAGGATTCATGACTGTTTACTCTTATGCTCCGACGAACCTAAAGGTTCTCATCCTGAAGTATGTAGATACGGAGAGGGTGGGATACTCCCCCTTCGGGTGAGACTGCGATGTATCGCTACCGAAGCATACGCTCCGACGAACCTGAAGGTT
>NZ_RBAH01000018.1:0-8356 GCF_003626695.1 Paenibacillus ginsengarvi | reverse complement strand
TCTTATGCTCCGACGAACCTAAAGGTTCTCATCCTGAAGTATGTAGATACGGAGAGGGTGGGATACTCCCCCTTCGGGTGAGACTGCGATGTATCGCTACCGAAGCATACGCTCCGACGAACCTGAAGGTTCTCATCCTGAAGTATGTAGATACGGAGAGGGTGGGATACTCCCCCTTCGGGTGAGACTGCGATGTATCGCTACCGAAGCTTATGCTCCGACGAACCTAAAGGTTCTCATCCTGAAGTATGTAGATACGGAGAGGGTGGGATACTCCCCCTTCGGGTGAGACTGCGATGTATCGCTACCGAAGCATACGCTCCGACGAACCTGAAGGTTCTCATCCTGAAGTATGTAGATACGGAGAGGGTGGGATTCGAACCCACGGAAGAGTTACCCCTTCGCTGGTTTTCAAGACCAGAGCCTTCAACCACTCGACCACCTCTCCACAAAACAGCGGCCCGCATAACAACATGCATTTTATCACATGGGCGGGCCGGACTGCAAGAGCTATTTTTTAGCGATGACCTGTACGCCTTTCATATACGGCTGAAGCGCCTCCGGAACGACAATGCTGCCATCCGGCTGCTGGTAATTTTCCAATATGGCGGCAACCGTACGTCCGATCGCGAGACCCGAACCGTTCAGCGTATGCACAAATTCCGGCTTGCTTTTCGCATCCCGGCGGAACCGCATATTCGCACGGCGCGCCTGGAAATCCTCGAAATTGCTGCAAGACGAGATTTCGCGGTACATGCCGCTTTGCGGCAGCCATACTTCCAAGTCGTATGTTTTGGCCGAGGAGAAGCCCAGATCGCCCGAACAAAGCGTCAGAACGCGGTACGGAAGCTTCAGCAGCTGAAGCACCTTCTCCGCCTGCTGCGTCAACGTCTCAAGCTCATCATACGAGTCCTCCGGCTTGACGATCTTGACCAGCTCGACCTTGTTGAACTGGTGCTGGCGAATAAGACCGCGCGTATCCCGCCCGGCAGATCCCGCTTCCGAACGGAAGCAAGCGCTGTAAGCCACATAATATTTCGGCAGCTGCTCAACCGGCAAAATATCGTCCCGATGAATATTCGTCACCGGTACTTCGGCGGTCGGAATCAAGAAATAGTCGGAGTTCTGAATTTTGAATACATCTTCTTCGAACTTCGGCAGCTGCCCTGTGCCCGTCAAGCTGTCCCGATTGACGAGATAAGGCGGGAGCACTTCTTCATAGCCGTGAGTCTCGCTATGCAAGTCCATCATGAAGTTGATCAGCGCCCGCTCCAGGCGAGCTCCGAGACCTCTATAAAATACGAACCGAGAACCGGTTACCTTCGCCCCGGCTTCAAAATCGAGAATGCCGAGCTGGTCGGCCAGTTCCCAATGCGCTTTCGGCTCATACGAAAAAGACGGAATATCGCCTACCCGCCGGACTTCGATGTTCTCCTCTTCAGAACGCCCGACAGGAACGGAAGGATGAGGCATATTCGGGATCGAAAGAAGCAGCTTGTTCAAATCTTCCTCGAGCACGCGAATTTCTTCGTCCAGAAATTTAATCCGGTCGTTTACATCCCGCATTTCCACGATAAGAGGTTCCGCGTCCTCCTTAGCCCGCTTCTTAGCGGCCACTTCCTGGGAAACGGTGTTTCTGCGGTTTTTAAGCTGCTCGCTTTCTTGAAGCAGCTCCCTTCGTTTTCCGTCCAAACCGGTGAAACGATTGATTTCCTCGGCGGTTTTGCCGCGTCCGGCCATCGCTTCCTTCACCCGTTCAATATCATTACGCAACAGCTTAACGTCGAACAACAAAAACCCCTCCCAAAAGGGAACTAGTGTACAAGTTATGCAATATAATGTACTACACTATGTGCAAATATTCAACTTACTGGCATAGTGCGGCCTATAACCATGCAATTCCAAAAAAGAAAGCACCCCATGGCTCAAGCCATAAGAAGTGCTTCCCGCAGGACGAACGGAAGCGGTCCGCTTCAGCGCTGCCCGTATATCATTATACTGATGAAGACTTTGCTTCCTTGACCATATCGAGAAAATATTCATGCATCCGGTAATCGTCCGTCAGTTCGGGATGAAACGATGCCGCCAGCAAGCTTCCTTGCCGAGCCGCCACGATTTCGCCGTTATGCGTCGACAGCACGTCCACTTCCGGCCCAACTTCCTTAATAAGCGGAGCGCGGATGAACACGGCGCGTACCTTTTCGTCGATGCCCTTGATCGCTAGCTCCGTTTCGAAGCTTTCCCGCTGGCGCCCGAACGCGTTGCGCTGCACTTTCATATTCATCAGCCGCAAATGCGCCGATTCGTTGCCGACGATCTCGTCGGCCAATATGATAAGCCCGGCACAGGTGCCGAATACAGGTTTCCCCTCACTATGGAACGACCGGATAGCATCGATAAAGCCGTACTCGCGCATCAGCTTCCCGATTGCCGTGCTTTCGCCGCCCGGTATGATGATGCCGTCCAGCTCGGCCAATTGCTCCGTTTTTTTGACGATAACGCCTGTGCCGCCGGCAGCTTCGATCATCTTGATATGTTCCGCTACCGCTCCTTGCAGAGCGAGTACGCCTATTTTCATCGCTTACCCTTCTTTCCGTATGCCTTACCAGCCGCGGTCTTGCATCCGCTGCGAAGATTCCAGCTTGGAGATCTCGATGCCCTTCATCGGAGCACCCAGGTTTTTGGAAACTTCGGCGATCAAAGCGTAATCGGTGTAGTGCGTCGTTGCTTGAACGATCGCCTTGGCAAATTTCTCCGGGCTGTCCGATTTGAAAATACCGGATCCGACGAATACGCCGTCCGCGCCCAAATGCATCATAAGAGCCGCATCGGAAGGAGTAGCTACACCACCGGCAGCAAAGTTGACGACAGGAAGGCGGCCGTTCTCGTGAACATAAAGCACCAGATTGTAAGGAGCTCCCAGGTTTTTCGCTTCGGTCATCAGCTCGTCCTTGGACATGCTTTGAATTTTGCGAATTTGCGAGTTGATCAGACGCATATGACGAACCGCTTCCACGATATTGCCGGTTCCCGGCTCGCCTTTCGTCCGCATCATCGCCGCGCCTTCGCCAATACGGCGAAGCGCTTCGCCGATATCTTTCGCACCGCATACGAACGGTACCGTAAAGTCGCTTTTGTTAATATGGAACACTTCGTCGGCAGGAGTCAATACTTCGCTCTCGTCGATATAGTCGGCGCCAAGCGATTCCAGTACGCGAGCTTCGACATAATGACCGATCCGGCATTTAGCCATTACGGGAATGCTGACAACCTTCATAACTTCTTCCAGAACGGTAGGATCGGCCATACGGGCAACCCCGCCAGCCGCGCGAATATCCGAAGGCACGCGCTCCAAAGCCATAACGGCGCAAGCGCCGGCTGCTTCTGCCACTTTAGCTTGCTCGGCGTTCATAACGTCCATGATAACGCCGCCTTTTTGCATTTCGGCCATCCCTTTTTTGACTGTCCATGTTCCTGTTTCCATCTTGTATTCCTCCTGTATATAAATTGCTGTAGTTCCCGTCGTTAAAGTAAAGTTGGCCCCTTAGAGAGTAACCGTTTCTAACAGAGTCATTGTACATCAAGCCTATCCAATTAACAACCCGTTAGGTGCGCTTAAAACAGGTTTTTTAAGCCGCCGGCAATGCCGGAAAAGATACTGCCGAAGAAGTTTTTGATTCCCCTCATCATGAGACGGAACCAGCTTCCTTTCTCCAAATCCTGTGAGGCAACCAAATTGACCGTTTTCTCCATGCCGTTATACTTTACTTTTACCGAACCGAGCACATCCCCGGTTTGGATCGGCGCACTTTTCGGCTCTGCAGCCGGTGCGGCTTCGACCGTAAATTCAGGCGTTTCGCCCTTTTTGACGACAAAATCGACAGCGTCGGACGTAACGACCGGAACTTCCGTTTTGACGCCTTTCTTGACGGCGATCGTCTTCATTGAATCGATTTCGCTTTTAGCCGGAACAACCGACTTCATTTCGAATGTATTAAACCCGTAATCGAGCAGCTTTTGCGTTTCGCGGAACCGCTTCGGCTCCGATGCCGTATTCATGACAACACTGATCAAACGCATTCCGTTTCGAACGGCCGTACCTGTAAAGCAATAACCGGCTTCAATCGTATGTCCCGTTTTGAGCCCGTCCAATCCTTGATAGACGTACGATTTGAAGTTGGGATTGTCCTTGTTGCCTTCAAGCATCCAGTTCCAGTTGATCATCGGCGTTTTATCGCTCGGACGAAACTTTTTGGACGGAATGCTGGAAAACTTCAATACTTCGGGATGCTCGTTCAAAATATGATAGGCGAGCGTGGCCGCGTCTCTGGCAGTAATCATCGTATCCGGCTCGGTTCCCGAAGGCGCATATTTACCCAAGTCCGCGCGCGATAAGCCCGTCGAGTTAATAAAAAACGATTTTTCGTTAAAACCGAACTTTTTGGCCGTATCGTTCATCATTTTAATGAACGTTTCTTCCGATCCGTCACCGACCGTCTCCGCAAGCGCAACCGTCGCATCGTTGGCCGAGTAGATCGACATGGCCCCGAACAAATCTTCAACGCTATATTTTTCGCCGGGACCGATCAATTGCCCCGAACCGATGACGTCCACCGCGTATTGGCTCGGAGAAACGATGGTGTCCCATTTAATTTTCCCCGATTTCACCGCTTCCATGACCAGATATTCCGTCATCATTTTGGACATGCTTGCCGGCGGCATCGGTTCATCTGCGTTCATCTCGTATAAAACTTGTCCGGTAGAAGCTTCAATTAAAATGGCCGCTTTCGCTTCCAGCTTCAAATCTACCGCTTCCGCTGCTTGCACGTTCGATGGCTGAACAAAAATAAGTGCATTCGCAAGCACGGTAACAAAACAAACCCAAACGACCCATCGGCTCCAACTGCCCTTCCTTGCCCTAGACACCTTTCTCCCATCTCCCTTATATGTATAATTGGTTTTGCGTTGCATGCTCCCCTTGTATATGACGATCTACTATGCCTATTGTAACATACCAATGATAGCGGAAAAAGGCGGAGCCCAGAAACAGAAAGACAGGGCACGTGCGTACCCTGCCTTCCGTTACCTATTAAAGCGAATAATTCGGCGCTTCTTTCGTAATCTGCACATCATGCGGATGACTCTCGCGAAGCCCTGCTCCGGTAATACGGATAAACTCCGTATCTTCCTTCAGCTCGGCAATCGTACGCGTTCCGCAGTAGCCCATCCCTTGGATCAACCCGCCGACGAGCTGATGCACGGTATCGTGCAGCGGTCCTTTGTAAGGAACGCGTCCCTCAATGCCTTCCGGCACGAGCTTCGATTCGCCTTCCTGGAAGTAACGGTCCTTGCTGCCTTCCTTCATCGCGCCAAGCGATCCCATTCCGCGGTATACCTTGAACCGGCGTCCTTGATAAATTTCCGACTCTCCCGGGCTTTCTTCGCAGCCTGCGAACAAGCTGCCGATCATGATCGCATCCGCGCCGGCCGCTATCGCCTTCGATATGTCTCCCGAATATTTAATGCCCCCGTCCGCAATAATCGGCACGCCGTATTGTCTCGCGACCGATGCGCAGTCATAGATGGCCGTAATCTGAGGAACGCCGATTCCCGCAATCACGCGAGTCGTACAGATGGAGCCTGGTCCCATTCCGACTTTAATAATCGATGCGCCGGCTTCGATCAGATCGCGGGTGCCGTGTCCGGTAGCGACATTGCCGGCAATAATGGCTTGTTCGGGGAACTGCTGGCGCAGCTTCCGTACGGTTTCGACGATGTTCACGTGATGACCGTGCGCCGAATCGACCGCTATGACGTCCACTCCCGCTTCCACAAGCGCGCTGGCGCGCTCCAAAGCGTCTCTGGATGCTCCGACAGCCGCACCGACCAGCAGCCTCCCCTGGGCGTCCTTGGCCGCATTAGGGAACTGGATCGCTTTTTCGATATCTTTAATCGTGATTAGCCCTTTAAGCGTGTTCGATTCATCCACGAGCGGCAGCTTCTCGATTTTATGCTTTTGCAGCAGCACTTCCGCCTCGGCCAAAGTCGTGCCGACCGGTGCCGTGACCAAATTTTCGCGCGTCATCACATCGCTGATCTTCGTGGAGTAGTCGTGCACGAAACGCAAATCCCGGTTCGTCAAAATACCGACCAGCTTGTTGTTCGCATCTACGATCGGAACGCCGGAGATTCTATATTTGCTCATAAGCTCTTCCGCTTCATAAACGCGATGCTCTGGCGTTAACGAGAATGGATTCGTTATGACCCCGCTCTCGGACCGTTTGACCCGGTCCACTTCTTCCGCCTGCTGAGCGATCGACATGTTTTTATGAATAATGCCGATTCCGCCTTCGCGCGCCATCGTGATAGCCAGCGCGGATTCCGTGACCGTATCCATTGCCGCGCTTATAAGCGGAATGTTCAATTTGATTTTAGGTGTGAGCTGGGTGGATACATCAACTTCCCGTGGCCCAAATACTTCCGACTTTCTGGGAATGAGCAAAACGTCGTCAAACGTCAGCCCTTCCTTGGCAAACTTATTTTCCCACACGAGAAGTTCCTCCTAGGTCGAATACGTATAATATTGAATAGTAACAAAAGCATTTTTCTCGTGTCAAGGCAATCCGGCCGTGCGGAGCAGACTCTTCGCCTCAACGCCTTCGTTCTGTCAAACTTTTACCTGAAAGTGTAAGAGGAAGCGGAATTCCATAACAAATATTCCTCGATTCCCAATTCCTCGGCTGCCTGAATTTGGGCTTGCACATCAGTATTGTCATACGTTTTATGAGGCTTCACCCAGGTTGCCGTAAAATCTTGAAGCCACGGCCGGATCGTCGCCACCTGCGGCGAAGTGCTCGCCAGCTGTCCGTTTTTTCTCAAACCGTCCGCAAGCGCATGCTGCACGATCAGATACGGCTCCAAATCGGGATGAGGAATGCCGAATACGCCTTCGCCGTAATGGGACGGGTAGATCATAGGGCTGATCACATCGATCGCCGGAGCAATTCCGTTCCATACTTGACCGATACCCATATCGTCCGAAACGGAAGCGGTAAGACCGAATACGTCGGCCGACACATAGACCCCTCTCTTATGAAGTTCCTCGGTCGCCAGATGCAAAAAACGCTCGATCGCTTCGGATTTGGCCCATCCGTTCGGATTCCGGTAAACAACCTCCCGATCGACCTTCAAGCCGTTATCCGGAAAGCGAACGTAATCAAATTGAACTTCATCAAAGCCCATTGATGCTGCTTCCTTCGCTATGTCGAGCGCATACGTCCAAACCTCGGGGTGATAGGGATCGACCCAAGAAGTGCCTTTAGAGTCCTGCCACACGCCTCCATCCTTCGTTTGCAACGCCCAGTCCGGACGTACAGCCGCCATATACGGATCTTTGAATACAACCACTCGTCCTATCGTATAGATTTGTTTCTCCTTAAGCTGAGCCACGAGGCCGCTTATATCCGGTATCATCCGTGCCGAGTCGGCACCGGAATCGTCCGCCATAGGTAGAGCCGAATCGTATGTAAGCTGGCCTCGATCCGTTTTCATATCAATGACCATAGCATTCAACTCGGTTTGTTCAACCAGTTCGATCAAACGATCCAGCTTGGCCGTACCGGCCGCCCAGCCGCTTACATAGATACCTTTAACTTTGGGCCTTGCCGGTAAAGCTGCCGCCCTGTCGCCTCCATAAGCCGACTCAGGTTCCGGCAGCACCGTTTGCAACGTATCTGCATACTGACATCCTGCCAGAAGAGCGACAAACAAAACCGAAACCAACATCTGAACGGACCTCATCGCTGCACCTCCCATCTTGCGCTTCTCTTTTCCTGTTTGTAGTATGACTCAATCGCCAAATGGCTATCGTTGTAAAAGAAAAAGAACCATCTGGAAATAAATCCAAATGGTCCGATTAAAAACAAAAAAGCCACATGGATTCATCGTCCATGTGGCTTTGTGTCGCTTGGCAACGTCCTACTCTCCCAGGACCCTGCGGTCCAAGTACCATCGGCGCTGGAGGGCTTAACGGTCGTGTTCGGGATGGGAACGCGTGGATCCCCTCCGCCGTCATCACCAAACGAATGTCTCAAGGATTATTCCTTGAAAACTGGATGCGAAACGATCAAGTAAAGCGGAATCGAGTGTTACCCAGTAAGGGTCTTTACCGGGCCCCGAGAAAGGTTTCGGATTACGCTTCGTCAGCATAAGCTTCACTTTCTTGGGTAGTTTGGATAAGCCCTCGACCGATTAGTATTCGTCAGCTGCACGCATTGCTGCGCTTCCACCCCGAACCTATCAACCTGGTCGTCTACCAGGGGTCTTACGAATTGGGAAATCTCATCTTGAGGGGGGC
>NZ_RBAH01000017.1 GCF_003626695.1 Paenibacillus ginsengarvi | reverse complement strand
CCGCTGCGAAGCCAGACTTAACCCCCTTCCAAGTTGCGCTTTAAAGCCTGATTACGTGAGATTTCAAGTAAGACTGCGAACGCTCTAGCTTGTGCAGGCTATTCTCCATAATTAGGGGGTAGGACCGATTTGGGGTTCGGGACCCGGTTCCGGGGAGATAACGGAACTTGTTTCCGTTATATTCGAAAAATCGCCGAAATTCCGCAGAAATCTCCCGTTTTCGAAGGAATAGCGGAAATGAGTTCCGCTATTTGAGTAACTTCGTGCAAAAAACGGTGGATAACGGAAAACAGTTCCGCTATGCTCGGCTTGCTGCGAGTGCATGGACGGAACGCTCGGTCGGATGCGCAAGCGCGGCCTGCTACCCCCTTTCGTCACCGAACTCCGCACTCTATCCCCGCGCACCCCGCTACCCCGGCACCCGCACCCGCCAGCTCAGCTCGGCCACCGCCCGCCCCACCATCTCGTACTTCCGCCACCGCACCCCGCCTTCCGCAGCTCGGCCCGTCCGCCCCTCGCCACCGCGACCCGCACCTGTCACCTCGCCGCCTCCCGTCCCCAGGCCAAATCGTCAAAGCCGGGCCGGGCCTTGTCCGATATGCTATACTGTTGCTACCAGGGAGAATAACCATCAAGTAACATGGGGGAGCATATGGCCACGCGGAAGGAAGTCGCAGACAGGGCGGGCGTCTCGATCGCAGTCGTATCGTACGTGCTGAACGACAGCAATTACGTCAAGGAAGAGACGCGCCGGAAAGTGCTTCAAGCAATCGAAGAGCTAGGGTACGAAACGAATATGGCGGCCCGGGCGTTAAAAATGCGCAAAACCGAGCAGCTCGCAGTTTTGATCAATCATTTGGGCAATCCGCATGAGGCGGGGCTGCTGCTACGCATCGAGGAGCATGCGGCGAAGCATAACTACGTGCTCTTCTTCCAAACGTTCCACAAGGAACAGGAGAGCAGGCTGAAGGCGCTGCTGCACGGCCGGGTGGACGGTATCTTTTTGCTCGGCCAGTCGCTCCAGGAAGAGACGCTGCGGCATTTCGCCAAGCTGGGCATCCCGGTCGTGTCGATTACGACGCCGGCGGTCCCGCGGTGCGATCACGTCACGAGCATCGATCTGGACTGGACCGCCGAGTATAGGAAGCTGATCCGGCTGCTTAAGGCAAAAGGACACGAGCGCATCGCCTATATGGCCATCGGCGATCCGGAGCATCCACTCAGCCACCGGCTGAAGGCGTTCCGCCAGGCGATGGAGCAGGAGCGGCTGCCGCTTGCGGAACCGGACATTTTCTACGCGGACGGCGGGCTGCAGACCGCCCACGAAGCGATCCGTACAAAAGTAACGGCTCCCGGCCGCTTCACCGCCATCGTGGGCGCGAACGATCTGATGGCGGCGGGCATCGTCGCCGCGTGTCGTGCCAGCGGCGTCCGCATTCCGCAGGAGCTGGCGGTTGCAGGCTCCGAAGATATATTGATGTCGTCCCAGACGGCTCCGCCGCTGACGGTCATCCATTATCCGCGGGAAAAAGTCGGAGAGATTGCAATGGAAGTGATGCTCGACAAAATGCGGAAGCGCCCCGCGTCCGACCGGATTTTGCAGGCCGAGATCGTGGAGCGCGCCTCGTTATAGGAAGTTTCGGGCCGGCTTCCGAAGCTGCGGATGCCGGCCCAGCTAATAGCGCTTCGCCCTAAAGGGGGCGCTGCGAAGTATTCGCACGTGTGGCCGAACGTTACTCGGGATTGACCGGAGTAGGCACGGCCGGCTCGTTTTCGCCCCCAAGTCTCCGGCGCGACGTTTCCATACGGCCGACGGCCGCTACATGCTCCGACACCTTGGCCAGGCCGAATACCGGCATATTGCCGTAAACGCACTCGTAGTCGCCGGCTTTTACTTTGTACGTTTCATGGTAAATGCCGACGGTCCCGTCGGTTCCCACCTTGCGATTGAAATTCCGCCATGCGACAAGATGCTGACCGCCGCGGGCGTAGGCCTCGAGCTGTTCGTACGAATCCCAGTACTGCACCTGATGCACAGAGCGCCAGCCGATCGAGAACTCCGTACCGCGAAAGCCGAGCTTCCGGTTCGTATACAGCTCCTTGATCATCGGCCCCATCGCTAGAAGCACCGGCAGCCATTTATGTACGGCCCAGAGCCGGTTGATGCGCATGCCGATCATAAAAACGACAAAATCTCCTTCCATACGTGCCGTGTATCTTCCCGGTATTACTTTCGCCATAGCACACATTCCTCTCCGTTTATTATTTATTAATAAATAAATACAGCCCGTAATCGATGCACTTCGGATAGAAGTGCATGTTGGGATTACAGCCGCAGCTTTCCGCAGAACGGTTGCTTTATCGTTCTACGTGTTTTGCAGCCCGGTTAATGGGCCGAATCCGCAAGCGCCGTCAGATGAAGCGTCTATGTGCGTTCTTCTAGAACGGCTTTGCCCGACGTCCTAGCAATCCGGCATGAGCTCGCGAAGCTCCAATACTTCTGCGAGGATCGTTGCCAGCCCGAGACCGATGAAGGAGGCAGCGGATGCGGCGGGCTGCGGGAGCCAGGCTTTCTCGAATTTGTCCTGCACGACGTGATGAATAAAAGCGAATCCGTCCCGCGACTGCTGGCGGATGGCCGGCTCGGGCACGGTGAACGATTGCATCGAAAGCATCGTTTCATCCCGATGCGAAAGGAGCAGCTGGTTAAACGCCTCGCCCATCCGGTCCATCAACTGCTCCGGCGGCGCTTCGACTTCCTTGAATACACTCGCGATACGCCGGACCGATTGCTGCAAGACGGCGATGAACAGTTCTTCCTTCGTTTTGAAAAAATGAAAGACATACGGCTGCGTTACCCCTACCGCTTCGGCGATAAGCGCAGTTGTCGTCTTGTAATACCCTTGCCTCGCGAAGACGGATATGGCCGCTTCGATAATTTGCTGCTTGCGGTCTTCTTTGGCCACGTTCCGTTCTCCTTCCATTTGGATCTGACTTTTGTTTGAAATTATTTATTAATCAATAAATAACCGAAACAACGTCATTTGTCAATCCCTTATTAGTCAAAAAAATCCAAGCTCTCCACTCGTCGAGGTAAGTCGGGCGACCGTCCATCGATGCGGAAAACGTCCGTCTCCTAATCCGATTACCGCCGCCTCGCTTCCGCAGGCGTTTTCCCGTATACGCGCCGATACAACCGGGCCAAGTAGTCCGGCTCCATGCCGATATGAGCCGCGATTTGCCTAACCGTCAAATTCGGCTGCTCGACGAGCAGCAGGGAAGCCGTTTTCAAACGGATGCGCTGCAAATATTGCATCGGCGTCAAGCCGAGCTCGCGGCGGAACAGCCGGTTCAACTGTTTGGCCGAATACCCGGCATACGAAGCCAGCTCGGTCATTGTCAGCTTGCGATGCAGATGGTCGTGCAAAAAACGGACGGCGCTGCCGGTCGCCGAATCGCGGTAACGCGCCGTTTTGGCTGCGGCTTCCTCGTTCTCCGCGCCGCGCTCGCCGATTCGCTGCTTTTTCAGCTCGGCGCAAAAGGTAAACAGCAGCTCGGCGCAGCGCCAGGCATCGTACTGCGGACCGGAAGCGGACCAGACGTCCGCGATCAGTTCGAGCAGCTTCTCCATGGATTCGAGCCGCAGCCGGTAAGGCTCCCGGCCGAAGCCCCAGCCCTCCAACATGCCGTGCGTCTCCACGAAAGTGACGTAACCGACCAGCCACGGCTCCGTCCCTTGCGGTACGTATTCATGCGGAACGCCGGCGGGAATGTACAGCAGCGTGTTTGCTTCGACGATGTCCCATTTGTCCCGGCCGAGAGGGCGAAACAAGCCGCCTCCGGAGAACGTCAGAAACAGCTGATTGGCGGAAAATCCTTTCAGCCGGGTGATCGCAGCTTGCTGTTCCGTGCCTACCGTGTAGACGTGGAAGGGAATGTCGTCGCCGGGCGGCAAGTGCAAATTGGTCCGCAGCGGAAGCCGCGGCAGAGGAGTCGGCATCGTTCGATCATGTCCTTTTTGTCCGGTATGTTGTCCGTTTTGGTTGTATGATCCATTAGTATATCACAACTATAATGGGGGCATGGCATGGAAAAATAGCCGAGTACGGCGAGAGAAGGAGCGTTTTCGAATGCAGAGGATCGAGAAGTATTGGCAGAACCCGGCGGTTTTGCAGGTGAATCGTGAACCGCCCAGGGCATATTACATTCCCTACGGCAAGGAAGAGGCCGCGGATACGGGCAAACGGGGGCGCTCTCCGTTTTACCAGACGCTGAACGGTTCCTGGAAATTCGAGTATCATGCGAGTCTAAGGACGGTCGATCCGGCTTTTGCGGTCGAGACGTATGAGGTGAATGGCTGGGACGATCTGATCGTGCCGTCGTGCTGGCAGATGAACGGTTACGATCAATTGCACTACACCAACGTGAATTACCCGATTCCGTACGATCCTCCTTATGTTCCGGACGCCAATCCGGCGGGGCTGTACGTCAAGGAGTTCCGGGTCGGCGATGACTGGGCGGATAAGATGAAGTATGTCGTCTTCGAGGGCGTCAATTCGTGCATCTACTTGTGGATCAACGGCTCGTTTGTCGGGTACAGCCAGGGCAGCCGCGTCCCGGCCGAGTTTCACATTTCGCCGTATATTCGCCCCGGCGTTAACCGGATGGCCGTTATGGTGCTCAAATGGTGCGACGGCACGTATTTGGAGGACCAGGATTTGTGGCGGCACTCGGGCATTTTCCGCGACGTTTATTTGCTGGCGAGGGACCGGGTGCGCATTCGCGACGTATTCAATAGGCAGCAGCTAACGCCCGATTACAGCGAGGCGGCACTGCACACGGAGATCGAAACGACCGGGCCGCTTCGCGTCAAGGCCGAGCTGCGGAATCCCGCCGGGGAAATGGTCGGATCGGCGGAGGCGGATATCGATGGCAATGGAGTTATTGAGCTGCGCGTGGCGAATCCGCTGCTCTGGAATGCAGAGAAGCCGGTGTTGTACAAGCTGTATCTCCACGCAGGCGAGGAAGTGCTGCGCTTTCCGATAGGCTTCCGTCAGGTGACGATCGACTCGGGCGTCTTCACGATCAACGGGCGGGCGGTGAAGCTGAAAGGCGTCAACCGGCACGATTCCCACCCCGTGCTCGGGCAGACGATCCCGCTACAGCATATGATCCGCGATCTTCGCCTGATGAAGCGGCACAATGTGAATACGATTCGCGCCTCGCATTATCCGAATGATCCCCGTTTTCTCGATTTGTGCGACGAGATCGGCTTTTACGTCGTAGACGAAGCGGATTTGGAATGTCACGGGGTCATATCGGCGCATAACTACGCCGAAGGCTCCTTCCACAAGCTATCGGCCGATCCGGCATGGAAGGACGCTTTCGTGGACCGGGCGATCCGGATGGTCGAGCGAGACAAGAATCATCCGTGCGTCATCATCTGGTCGATGGGCAACGAATCCGGTTATGACGCGAACCATATCGCGATGGCGGAATGGACGAAAGCGCGCGACTCCTCGCGGCCGGTCCATTATGAAGGCGCTGCGCCGCATTACAAGGGATCGGCGGATACGGAATGTCTCGATCTGGAAAGCCGGATGTACGCCTCCGTCCAGGCGATCGAGGAGTACGCGACGAACGGGAACAGCACCAAGCCTTTATTTTTGTGCGAGTACAGCCACGCGATGGGGAACGGCCCCGGAGATTTGAAGGATTACTGGGATGTTATCTACAAATACCCGCTGCTGATGGGCGGCTGCGTCTGGGAATGGTGCGACCACGGCATCCTGACGAAAACGCCGGAAGGCGTTCCGTTCTTCGCCTACGGCGGCGACTTCGGCGACAAGCCGAACGACGGCAATTTTTGCATCGACGGGCTCGTCTCCCCGGACCGGCAGCCGCATGCGGGACTGCTGGAGCTGAAGCAGGTGATCGCGCCGATCCGTATCGGAGCGGAGCATTTGCCTGAAGGGCGGATCGCGGTCACGAATTTATACGATTTTAGCGATCTGACCCACCTTGTCCTGCATTGGACCGTTGAGCTGAACGGCGAGGTCTTCAGCCAGGGGGATATATGGCGGCTGGAAGCGGGGCCGCGCGAGACGCAGCGTATCGTTTTGCCTTTGGAGGCGCCGGGTACGGGGGCGGGCCAGCCGATTCTGACGGTGTCCTGCCGTCTGAAGGAGCGGACGGATTGGGCCGATTTTGGCTACGAGCTGGCGTTCGCGCAGTTCGAGCTGCCGACTCAGGCGACAGTGCAAAAGGTGCCGGCTCAGCGCCGAACCGGGGCGGCGTTGCAGGCCATCGAGAAGCGCGAGCAGCTCGTCGTCGAAGGCTTCGACTTCCGTCACACATTCGATTTGGCCGCCGGAGCGTTCATAGGCCTATCGAAGCACGGGGTGCCCATGATCGCTGCACCGACGCAGTTTGCCATTTGGCGGGCGCCGACCGATAACGATATGCGCGTCAAAAACGGCTGGATGGGCGAAGGCTTCGACCGGGCCGGGATGAAGGTGTACGACAGCGCCTGGAGTCTAACGGATGGGAACGCCGTAGAGATCCGGGTGAAGTATTCGCTCGGAGGTTATATAAAGGCGCCGGTGCTGCGCGGCGAAGCGGTATGGAGGATTGACGTCTCGGGCGAGATCCATCTGCGTACGGATGTCGAGGTGAAGGAAATGTCAGCGTTCCTGCCCCGCTTCGGCTTGCAGCTTACGATGCCGCGCGGCAGCGAGGAAGTGGAGTACGCGGGACTCGGACCGCACGAAAGCTATATCGACAAGCGGCATAGTACGAAAAAGGGGCGATACGCGCTCCGCGTTGACGATATGTTCGAAAACTATATCAAACCTCAGGAGAACGGCTCCCGGTACGGCACGCAGTGGGCGATCGTTTCGAATGAGCTCGGCATGGGGCTGCGGTTCGATTCGCCGGACGGCTTCTCGTTTAACGCCTCGCACTATACGCCGGCCGATCTGACCGCGGTGGCGCACAGCCACGAGCTGGTGCGCAGAGAGGAGACGATCGTTCATATCGACTACAAGATGAGCGGCGTCGGCTCGAATTCGTGCGGCCCGCAGCTGCTCCCCGCGTATCAGCTGAACGAAAAACGGTTCGCGTTCGAGCTGACGATCCGGCCGGTGTTCAAGGAAGACGAATAAGGAAGCACGTGATACAAGGCGAGCGGCTGCCGCTCGCCTTGTTCGTGCTGGCGGGCAGACGCGTTCGCCCATTTTTCGCCTGGATGCGTGTGCATGCGCAAAATAGTAAGCATTTTGGAGGGGAGGGGGGATAATGTATCATTTATGAGCCGTTCCGTCTGGATATGGCGGCTCCACCCCCGCCAGCCACCTTCACAACGACTCGCTCTGTCAATTAAAATGAGTAGGAAAATGCTGGTTTCAAGGTTCCATGAGGGGGATGAACATGAACAAGTTGCGCTTTGGCGTACTCGGTACCGGCAATATTGTCGGCAAAGCCGGTCCGGCGCTGCAGCAGGCGTTTAACGGCGAGTGGATCGGCGTAGCCGGCCGAACGGCCGAGAACAGCCGGGCCGCCGCCGACAAGTACGGCGTGCCGAAGGCTTATGCCGGCTATAGCGAGCTGCTGGACGATCCGGAGATCGATGCCGTGTACATCGCGCTGCTCAACCATTTGCATAAAGAGTGGGCGATCCGGGCGATCCAGGCGGGCAAGCATGTGCTGGTCGAGAAGCCGTTCGCGCTAAATGCCGAGGATGCCGAAGATATTATCCGGCAGGCAAAGCAACACGGCGTCAGAGCGGAGGAAGCGTTCGTCTCACGCACGATGGAAGGCCACACTTACGCCAGAGAGGCGATCGCAGCCGGACAGATCGGCGATCCCGTCCATTTTATCGGCAACTTCTCTTTTCAGGCGGCGGAAACGAGTACAAGGCTGAACCCGGCGTGGGGAGGCGGCGCGCTTTACGATGTGGGCTGCTATCTCGTAGCCTGGAGCCGTTTTCAGTTCGGCGAAGAGCCGCTCAGCGCCGACTGCCGGATGATTCGTGCCGGCGAGGCAGGCGTCGACCTGCGGTTTGCCGGTACGCTGCAATTTCCGGGAGGCGGCACGGCGCTTATGACCGCCGCGATCGACATGCCTTACGGCTGCGGCTACCAGGTTCGAGGCACGAAAGGCGAGCTGGAGGTGAAGCAGTTCGGCAACGCGCAGTCGATCACGCTGCAAGTGACGATAAACGGGGAAACCCGCGACTTCGTTACGGACCGGATTACCCCGTTCCGGCTGCAAGCCGAGCGCTTTGCCGCTCATGTGCTCGCCGGCGAGACGATGCCGGACGGCGGGGCTTCGATTATGGCGCAGGCCCGCGTGATGGATGCCTTGTTCGAATCGGATAAACGAAACGCCCGAATAACGCTAGAAAGACAGACGTCGGGACAGTAATACCAAGCGGAGTAACCCATAAAGTCGATCTAACGTCGGCCTTGGGTTGTTTCCCATTCCTTCCTAATGCCCTTCCGTCAGCGGAAAGGGAAGGGATGGACTTATTACGGTCAAATACAAAGAACACAGCGGCGGCAATCGGACCGCTCGAGGGGGAGAAAGCGTGAAAAACGAGGGTGACTCACGGGAGACGATCGACCAGAACAACAAGAGGCTTGTACGCCGGTATTTGCAGTTTGTGAAGCCTTACCGGTATTCCTTGATGGCGATCGTCGCCCTCGGCTTGCTGCAATTCATCGTTCCGCTAAGCGGACCATGGCTGACCAAAATCATGATCGACGACGTGCTCGGTCTTGGTCCCGGTCAGAGCGAATCCGGCTGGACGCTGAAACAAGTAGTGACGATATTTGCACTCATTTATTTAGTAAGCGTCATTGTGACCTATATTCGGAACAATGTGATGTCAAGGCTTGGCAACCGGATGGTCGCCGGTATTCGCAGACAGCTGTACGAGCACATCCAGAAGCTGTCCCAGCGGTTTTACGACAGCCGCCAGGTCGGAAGCATTTTATCGAGGGTCATCAACGACGTCAACGGAGCGCAAAATCTGGTCGGCTCGAACGTCATTAACGTCGCGTTCGATTTGATCATGGTTGTCATTGCCGCATGTCTCCTGTTTTCATTGAACTGGAAGCTGGCTCTTCTATCGTTGTGGATCTTGCCGATTTATTATTTGTCGTTTACGAATTTGAACGTGCGCATTCGTTTTGCCTCCCGCTCGGTCAACCGGCAAATGGAGCGCATTTCCGGCGTGCTTGTGGAGCGCATCTCCGGAATGAAGATCGTGCAGTCGTTTAACCGCGAGCGTACGGAGCTGGCCCGCTTCGACAAGCAGTCCGACCAATACGTCAATCATGCGATGAGCGCGCAACTGCTATCAAACATACTTGGGCGAATCAGTCAGACGGTCGGTTATTCGGGTACGCTCATTACGTGGTCTGTCGGCGGGTTGTTCGTACTGCACGGCGATATGACGGTCGGTGCGCTCGTTGCCTTCAACGGCTATCTCGGCCAGCTGTACGGGCCGATTCAGCGGTTTGCGGAGGTGAACGTCACGATTCAGAACGCAATGACGAATATTGAGCGGATTTTCGAGGTGCTGGACATCGAGCCCGACGTGAAAAATGCCGAGCACCCGCTGCCGCTTCCGCTGTGCCTGGGGGACATCCGCTTCAATAACGTGTCGTTCACGTATGAAACGGAGCTGCCGGTGCCGAGACCGAATGCGGGTAAGCCTTACGATCCGGACATTGTGGAGCGGCAGAAGCCGCCGAAGCCGTTTTACTGGCTGCCGCCAAAAACGCAGCCGGACCCGTTGCCGACGGTCACCGAATCGCGCGTGGCGCTGGAGAATATCACTTTTCATGCGAAGCCCGGGCAAGTGATTGCGCTGGTCGGGCCGAGCGGAGCGGGAAAATCGACGCTGATCAATTTCATCCCGCGTTTTTACGATGTTGACGAAGGCGCCGTCTACTTGGACGGACGCAACATCAAGGAATATGACATCAACGATTTGCGCAAACAGATCGCCGTCGTGCTGCAGGAAAACATTTTATTTTCGGGAACGGTATACGAAAATATCGCTTACGGACGGCCGGAAGCGACGATGCAGGAAGTGTACGAAGCGGCGAAGGCGGCCAATGCCCATGAATTCGTTTCGAAGTGGGAGAAAGGCTACGATACCGTTCTCGGGGAGCGCGGCGTCCGGCTGTCCGGCGGCCAGAAACAGCGTCTCGCGATCGCGCGGGCATTGCTCAAAAATCCGCGCATTCTCATTCTCGACGAAGCGACTTCGGCACTGGACGCAGAGTCCGAGGAGCTGGTGACGGAAGCGCTTAACAACTTGATGAAAAACCGCACCACGTTCGTCATCGCGCACCGTCTCGCAACGGTCGTCCGGGCCGACCTGATCATTGCAATGGAGCACGGCAAAATCGCCCAGTCGGGCACACACGAGCAGTTGATCCGCAAAGGCGGTCTGTATCGGGAATTGTACGAGAAGCAGCTCAAGGCGATGCGTCCGAAAGATTTGAAAGAAATGCTGCTCTCGTAGGAGAGGGAAGGTAGGGAAACTGTGAGCGGAGCCGGTTTGACATGGAAACGAAAGCTGCTGGAGGGAGAGGCCGTTACCGTAGTTGCGTACGGGGACAGCTGGACTTACGGCAGTGTCGCCGAGGGCTGGTATGAGGCGAGGGAGAACGGCATGAACGCGGATCTGATTCGCGGTTCATGGGTATCGCAGCTTAGAAGGGATTTGCAGCATCTGAACGAACGCGCTACCGTGCACAATTCGGGAAAGGGCGGCTGGACGAGCGCGCAGGGGCTTGACGGATTCGATACGGGAGTCCGCTCGCTGAAGCCGGATTTGCTCATTCTGAATTTCTGCATTAACGACTGGAGGAAGCCGATACCGGTTGGCGATTACCGGGCCAACATCGAGCGTATGCTGGATGAAGCGGAAGCAGCCGGGTGCGCCTGTCTGCTGTGGACGAGCGGACCCGTGTCGGCGGTATCGGGCGAAACGTACGGCTGGCATAAGCCTTTGGATGACACGGCCTATCCGGAGCCTTTTGTCCGGTATAACGATACGCTGCGGTCGATTGCGGCCGAGCGCGGGCTGCTGCTGGCCGATGCGGAGGAAGCTATCAAGGCGGAATGGAGATCGGGTACCGACATTTCCGGCTGGTTTTATGATTCGTTCCATTTTACGCAGGACGGGCATGATCGGCTGTTCCGCTCCATCCGGAGCACGCTGGGGCTGTAAGGAACGTTCGATTATAACCTTCGTTTGAAGCCTTGCGGCTTCGAACGAAGGTTTTTTCACGATTGGATATCCGTCCCTTCCGAAGGATATAATGGTGTTGGAAAAGGAGGATGTCACATGGAGTACCGCATCGAAAAAGATACGCTCGGCGAGGTGAAGGTTCCCGCCGACAAGCTGTGGGCGGCCCAGACGCAGCGCAGCTTCGAGAACTTCAAAATCGGAACGGAACGCATGCCGATCGAACTTATCCGCGTATTTGCCATGCTGAAAAAAAGCGCAGCCCTAGCGAACAGGCGGCTAGGCAAGCTGGCGGAGGAGAAGGCGGAGGCGATCGTTCGCGCCGCTGACGAAGTGATAGCAGGCAAATGGGACGATGAGTTTCCGCTCGTCGTTTGGCAGACGGGAAGCGGCACCCAGTCGAATATGAACGTCAATGAGGTGATTGCGACCCGCGCCAACCAATTGCTGCGGGAGGGCGGCAGCGATCAGCGGATTCATCCGAACGATGATGTGAACAAGTCGCAAAGCTCCAACGACACATTCCCTACGGCGATGCACGCCGCCGCTATGGTTGCGGTTCAGGATAAACTGTTGCCCGCGATCCGGAAGCTGAAGGCGACGCTGCAGGCGAAAAGCGAGTTGTACGCGGGCGTGATCAAGATCGGCAGGACCCATCTGCAGGATGCGACGCCGCTGACGCTCGGACAAGAAATCAGCGGCTGGCACCGCATGCTGGAGAAGACGGAAGGCATGATTCGCACGTCCGCGGAAGCGCTGAGCGAGCTGGCCATAGGCGGAACCGCCGTTGGTACGGGCATTAACGCGCATCCGTTATTCGGCGCTTTCGTCGCAGAGGAGCTTGGCAAGCTGACGGGCCACACCTTCGTCTCCGCTCCGAACAAGTTCCATTCGCTCACGAGCCACGATGAGCTGGTTTACGTGCATGGGGCGATCAAGGCGCTGGCCGCCGATCTGATGAAAATCGCCAATGACGTGCGCTGGCTCGCCAGCGGTCCGCGCAGCGGACTCGGCGAAATCCGCATCCCGGAAAACGAGCCGGGCAGCTCGATCATGCCTGGCAAAGTAAACCCGACGCAGAGCGAAGCGCTAACGATGGTCGTTTGCCAGGTGATGGGCAACGACGCGGCGATCGGCTTTGCGGCGAGTCAGGGCAATTTTGAGCTGAACGTGTTCAAGCCGGTCATCATCTACAACTTTCTCCAATCCGTGCGGCTGCTGGCGGATGCGATCGTCTCGTTCAACGACCACTGCGCGATCGGCATCGAGCCGAACGAGGAAGTCATTCGCGGCCATATGGAGCGTTCGCTCATGCTGGTCACGGCGCTGAATCCGCATATCGGTTACGAGAAAGCGGCTCAGGTCGCCAAGCTGGCGCACAAGGAAGGACTGACGCTGAAGGAGGCGGCCGTCCTCAGCGGTTTTCTCACGGAAGAGCAGTTCGAGACGCTCGTACGTCCCGAGTTGATGCTGAACCCGAAAGAAGAGTGATACTAGCAACACGCAAGAAGGATGCCGATCTTCCATGGCATCCTTTTTGCGTGTTGCGCTCTATCGTCCTACGTCGGCCGGGTCACCTGTTGATGATTACAGCTTTTCGGAGAGCCGCTCCCGAACCGTTGGCTTCCATGGCGATGAGCAAATGCCGCTCTCCCGAAGCTGCCGCTTCGGCATAGGAACCGGCATTCGTCATCATCGTTCCGGTGCTAATCGGACCGTTCACGAGGACGTCGCACAATCCGTCTACCAGAACGATGCCGTATTCGCCAGCATTGATCGTATCCGCCGCAACGCCAATAGCCAAATGGTCGCTTCGGGTTGCGGAGATGTTTACAAAAGCGGCGAAGCTGTAGCTAGTGTCGAGCGCGACTATAGCACCTTTTGGAATGGCCGATCCGCCGGAATTACGGAATGTTCTTCTCGCAGGCGTAAACGCCATATACACATCCGGACTGTTGGGAACGATTTGGCCTGTCGTCGAGATGTTGTCCGAACCCTGATGTGTTTTCTTGATAAAGTTTGTTTCCAGGAAGCGGAACGATTTTTCGATCGTATTGTTTTTCAGTACGACTTTCCCTTGAGACTGGTAGGCGCGTATGTCGTACTGGGCAGAACCGGAGGCCAAGTTGTCCGCAATGTAAATATGATTCGAGACGTTATTGAAATCGACCGAGATCGCTTCTGAATGATTGCGGATCACATTGGATTTGATCGTTATATGATCGCCGTTTTTGGATATATAAATGCCGAGTCCGGCCGTCGTCTGAACGCTGTTGTTATACTCGATAACGTTATCGGCAACGACGAGGCGGCTTATAAATCCGAAATATTCGTAGGGCTGGGCGTTGCCGGCGCGTATGCCCGCCTTGCACCCCGAGATATGGTTCCCTTTGATTTTTACATTTCGGATGATCGAATTCGCATGGAGCAGCGTATCATATCCTTCCAGAACAATTCCTTCGTTGTATCCGGAAATCGAATTGTTTGCAATATGGACGTTGTCGATATAATATTGGCCATCCTCCACCGACCTGCTGCTCACACGTATTCCGGAAAGCGAGCCGGATTTCTGAACGTTAATAATATTGTTGTCGGATACGATGTTATGGAACGTATCGTCAAGCATGATCCCGACTTTGCAGTCGAACAGTTGATTGCCCGATATAAGATTGCCGCCCCGGTTGTTTTCGCTTTCGATTCCGGCCCATTTGTTGCGGTATATGCTGTTTCCTTGCACGATCGAATTCCACGTTCCGTAAAGGTTGATGGCGGCGGCGGCTTCCCCTCCATAGCAATAGTTGTCCATGTACTTGCATTCTTCTCCATAGACGCCATGAATGCACGTTCCTTGGCCCGTACCGTCTTCGTTCGAATATAATTCGCAATTACGCACGACAATATGTTTCAGCGTACCATGAATTTGTTCCGGATTTACGTTGGCGCCTACTTGAATACAAGCTGTGCCCCCGGTAATATACACGTTCTCGATCGTTACATTTTTGACATCATACGTTTCGTTTAACGTTCGATCAAACTCCGATATATAGATGGGCTGGAAAAGGCCGCTCTCGGGAACCGCCGCCATCCTTTTCTCGATGCCGATGTTGCGGAACGTGACGCCGCTCGCCTTTACATGGAACATAAAATAGGTCGAGCCCTTCGCGTTGATGATGGAGGCGCGTCTTCCTTCCCCTTCGATGGTAACGTTGCTTTTGAGTATTTCGACAGGAGGCGCGCTGTCCATCCGGTAAGTCCCTTCGGGGAACAGCAGCGTATCGCCTTCGCGGATGGCGGCGTACGCTTTTAAAATAGCTTGCGTATCGTTCGTTGCCCCGTCCCCTTTGGCGCCGAACCATCTCACGTTGATGCGCCCGGCTTCGACGCTCCTGTGAAATCTGGCGCCGGAAGCCGCTGCGACGATACACGTCCCCGTATTGTCCTCAGAAATCGAATCGAGCGGATCATTCAGGAAAAATCCTTCCTGCCCTTTGTCCATCACATAGTATGCGAGTCGCTCATCCGCGGCGCATGCGCCCGAACGCAATTCCTCGATCGTTGTCGTTATGCAAAGCTTGGTATCGTTTGGCCAGTCCGGATCTGTCCCATAAACGGTTCCTGTTACCGAATATCGCGTACTTGGCCCTGCATGGGCGATTTGCCGCCACATCGTTCCGGATGCAGCCGCGACTCCGGCGAGGCCGAGCGAAGCGAGCAGCTTCCGTCTGCTCATCGCAATATTCGGATCTCCGGACTTCAAGTTTCCGCCTGCCTCACTTAAATCGGTCCGATATTCCCTCATAGGTGTGTACTCCTTTCGTCATTTGGCGTCGGCCGTTTTCAATTCCTTGATCTTCTGATTCGTTTTCTCTTCAGCGTCTCTTAGTGCGGTATTAAGATCTTTCAGTCCTCGAACGACTTCCAAATACGCGACGTACAATCTGTCCCTCGACACGTTGTTATACTTCGTCAAAGGAGCGCCAGGCGAGTAATTTTGCGGCAGCATCGCTTTTGTGTTTTTGCCCTTGTACATATCCGCTTCTTGCCCAAAAGCGTTCCTCAACGGTTCGCTTTTTAGCGCGGTGTGAAATATTCCTTTTTTCACGATCGGCAACTGATACTCTTCTGTTGCTATATACGAGATCGCTTGGAACGCCTGGTCTTTATGCTTGCTCGTTTTCGTTATGTAGAACGATACCGGATAAGGCTGCGGGCCAACGCCAGGCATTCCTTTATAGGTGGGGAATGTCGCCATATCCCAATTCATGCCCTGCAGCTCGCTCGCCGTATGCAAAGTGCTTACAGGCAGCCACATGGCAACCGTTCTGTCCTTGGTAAACTTGTTGCGCTGATTGGTCGTATCTGCAGTTGTGGCATCCATTACATAACCGGGTATTTGATAGAAACGGATAAAGTTTTCGAAAAAGGGCTTCCACCTGTCGTCCGCAAACGATGCCGTTTCAGTCGCCGGATCGATCAGCGGCAATGAAAGCTGATTTCTGACGGCCAAATGCGATGGGGATAACATGAATCCGTAATATTGCTGATCGCCATCTTTGCGTGTCAGCCGCTTGGCCAAATCGTATAGGTCGTCCCAGGAGGCGTCATTTTTCGGGTAAGCGACACCGAACTTGTCGAAAATGTCTTTATTGTAATAAAGCGGGGAAGGCGCCATGAATGCCGGAAGGCCGTATATTTGGCCGTTTCCGAGCTGTTTCATCATATTGACCGCGGCCGGTTCGATCTTTCCCATGTCATAATTATTTTTTTTGATCAAATCGGTGATGTCGGTTTGTAACTCATACTTGATAACATGATCGTAAACGAGGCCGGTGGAAACGTAGATAATATCCGGCGTCTCTCCCGCAGTGATAAGCTCCTGCATTTTGCCGGCGTTTGTATACGGTATGAATTTCGGTACAAGATGCGGGTATTTCGTTTGGAGCGGCTGCGCAATTTCTTTGTCGAATTGGTCGGGCTGCCAGTCCCCGCTTCCGTCGTAAAAAACGAGCTCCACCGGGGGGAGGGGGGCGCTTTGCGTTTTCCCTTTATCGCTGCCGCATGCGGGGGCAAGCGACAATATGCCGACAAGCAATAAAGGCATCGTTTTTTTGGCCGTCTGGGTAAAGCGCGTCGTTTTGTTGTTTCTTCTCATTTTTCGCTCATCTCCATTCTCTTTTTCTCACTATTCGATTTATACTATTGTAAAGCGCTTACCAAAGCATAGCTCCGGGCGTGAGCGGTAGCCATGGAGACGATTAATATTTTACACGCATAAATCTTAAAGGTGGCATAAGGATGACATTGTTTCTTTTTACCGAACCGTCTTTGCTGGAAGTGAAATGGGCTAACGTCCACAAAGGAAACATATCCATACAAAATATCGTTCACCGAAATCCGTATTACGAGCTGATTATGGTTACGGAAGGGCCTATTTATCTACAGGTGGGCAACGACAAGTTAACTTTGGAAACGGGAGAAGCTTATATGCTACAGCCCTGGCAGCAGCATCAGGGGTGGAAAGCATTTAAAGACTCGTCCGGCTTTTTCTGGGTTCAGTTCGCTTCGTCTCCCGAGCCTGTGCAAATCGAATCTTGGGCGGAATGGAATCGCAAGGAGCGGCAAAACCGTCCGGAGAGAGCCTTGTTGCGGACAATAGAAGAAGGGGAGCAAAGTACGGGATACATGGTTATTCCAAAGCGCTTCTTGCCGTCACGGCGATACGAACTGCTAAGCGCGTTCGAGCGGCTGATCGGGCAGTTTCTGAATCCGCAAGGCTATTACAAATTCAGGACGTCGCTGCAATTGGGCCAATTGTTGGAAATGCTCGCCTGCGACGCACTGGAGAAGAGCGAATCGAACAAATCGATATCGGCCTCGTTCATGCTGTATCGTAAAATGGTCAATTTTTTGGACGAATGGAATCATTGCGATTTTCCGAAAATGGAAATGGAAACTTATTTTAACCGCAAATACGAATATTTGTGCTCGACTTTCAAGAAATACGCAGGGATGACAATGAGCACGTACATTAATCAGCTGCGCATCCAACGAGCAAAGCATATGCTGGGGACGACGAACGAGACTGTAACGAAGATCGCGGCGGATGTAGGATTTCAAGATTGCTTCTACTTCAGCAAGCAATTCAAAAAAATAGTAGGCATGTCGCCTTCGGAGTATCGAACAGAATTGCTAAAATAGGTTGATCCATGCCTCCTTGAAGCCTTCTTGGCTAGCACCTAATCAAAATGGTAGAATGAAAGAGTAAGGGATTGCGGCGGAAGTGGAGGGAGCGCGATGGAGTTAGCAGAAAGAGCTACCGTGTTAGTCGTCGAGGATGATAATGAAATTCGCGAATTGCTCCGGCTTTACTTGATCAAGAACGGTTTCAACGTCGCCTGTGCAAGCGACGGCGTGTCGGCTTTGCGAGAATTCGAGTTCATTCGTCCTGATCTTGTTTTGTTGGATATTCAGCTTCCCGGAGCCAGCGGCTTGGAAGTATGCGAACAGATCCGGAGCGTCTCCAACGTTCCGATTATGTTCGTCAGCGCCCGCGGAGAGGCGGAAGACGTCATTCGCGGCTTGGACCTGGGGGCGGACGATTATATAGCGAAGCCGTTCGACCCGGCGATTGTCGTGGCCAGGGTGAAGGCCAACTTGCGCAGGGCGCCGATATACCGGCGTTACGACCCGTCGTCGCAAGGAGCGCGTACGGAGCCGGCGATACCGAAGGACGGCATTTATATCGATACGAAAAAAATGACCGTTTATGCGGACGGTCATGAAGTAAGGCTATCGGCTAAAGAGTATCAGCTTCTGGTCTTTATGGCGAACCGGGCGAAGGAGGTGTTCTCCGCCTCGGAGCTGTACGAATATGTTTGGGGCAGAGACAGCAATGACGATCCGAGAACCGTCATGGTGCATATTTACAATATGCGCAAAAAGCTTGAGCAAAACCCGACCGATCCGCGATACATCGTCAGCGTGCGGGGATTGGGATATCGCTACGAGGGGGCACCAGTCGTATAAGATTGCTTTCCGTACGGCTGGACAGCCGTTTACAGGAGCCGTAAGCCGACGACCGTAATATCGTCGCGCTGCGGTTCATCTCCCCTATATGACTGCAGCACCGATTCCAGGTGCTGCTTTTGTCCGCTCATTGGGGTTCCCGCTCCGGTTTCCAGCCATTTTCTCCACCGGCTTTTGCCGAACGAATAATTTTTTTCTCCCCCGTTTTGATCGATTAGCCCGTCCGAAGTCAGGAACAGCTCGTCTCCGGAATCGACGTTCACCATAGCGCTTGTGTAGGCGTAATCGTTCGGCGTATTGCGATAGCCGACTGACTTACGGCTTCCCTCGATTTCCTGTACGCCGCCTGCCCCCCGAATGTAGAGCGTAAATTTGGCCCCGGCAAAAACCGCGCGGTGCCTGGTAACGTACACGAGGCCGATATCGAGCCCGTCGTCCGTCAAGCCGTCTTTATCTTTCTGATGCAGCGTCATCTTGATCGATTGGTTGAGCTGGGCAAGAAATCGGCTCGGATCGGGCTCCGCATCCGAGTCGCGCTGGGCGAACTGATTAAGCAGCGACACCGTCATGATCGACATCAGCGCTCCGGGAACTCCGTGCCCGGTACAATCGCCGACAGCGACAAGATGGCCGTCCTGTACCGGCTTTACCCATACAAAGTCCCCGCCGACCACGTCCTTCGGCCTCCACAGCACAAAATGATCCGCGAACGCTTCGCCGAGCTCGGATTCGGCGGGAAGCGCCGATTGCTGAATTCGGCTCGCATAGTCGAGACTGTCCAACAGCTTTTCGTTCTGCTCGGCCAGCTCCTGCGTTCGGGCGGCAATCTGATTCTCCAGCTCCATGTTCAGCCCGATGGCCCGCTTGTACGGTTCGGCCAGCTTGCGGGACGTGTAGTAAAAGAAGAAAATGACAAAAAGCAGCGCCACGGCGACGGCGGCGGCCGTCTGTACCTGAATCGTCCGCAAAAACGAGGTAGCTTCCGCCCGATCGACCGAAACGACGAGCGTCCAGTCGGTCGCTGCAATCGGATAGGTGACGAGATCGTTCATTCGGCCATCCGGCCCTCGGAAGTCGAGCACGCTTTGTTTGCCGTTCAAGTCGGCAAGTACTTGCCCGGAAGTAGCGGCCGGGATGAAATCCCGTATATTATGGCCGTTTTGGCCGAAATCGTCGGACAAATAAATCGTGCCCGTCTGGTCGGTCAGCCACAAGCTGCCGTTCGCGCCGTATTTGTATTCCCCGAATTTGGCTGACAATTCCTTCAAGCTGAGGCCTACTCCAACGATGGCGAGCGGATCGCTGCCGTCCTTCATAAAGGCATTGACGAAGATGAACGTATCCTGGCGGACATGATTGTAATCGATCTCCACGCGGGTCGGGTTATTTTCCTGCAAGAACGAATAATACCAGCTGTCGTCCGGATCGTTCCTGGACATGACGTCGATGAGGGCGCCGTTTTCCGCATAATACCGGCCGGTCGGAACGCTGACGATAAAGCTGTTGTCGTAGCCGAACTTTTGCTTCAAGGCGACGATTTTGGCCAGCGGATCGGCGCCTGCTTCGAGCCGCTCCCCTTGTCTGATCCAATCGCGAATCGCGCGGTCTTCGGCGAGCAGACGGGACGTCTCGACGGCGCGTTCGATGCTGCCGTCGATTTTGGCGGCAATCGAGCTGGCAATATAGGCGAGGTCGTTTTCCTTCAGCTTTTTGACCGCCTGGCTTTTCGTAATGGAGTAAGCGACAATGCCCGTAACGATAATCGAGACGACGAGCAGTACCGCCGCCAAGGCGGACACTCTGGTTACCCCGATATCGTAGAGCGCGTGGTTTCGCAGCTCGGCCCGTTTAGCGTCGACAGTCCCCTTCATCGTTACCGATCCTCTTTGGCTATAATATGGAACGGCAGGCTCAGGTCTTCCTTGAGCTCCTCCGCACATTCGTATTCGCTTTCGTTATCCCGGTTGTACGTCCACAGGACGGATACCCGTTTGCCCTGCAAATAGGCGGCCTCGAGCTTGTCGAGCAGCATCAGAAGGCATTTCGTGCTGCTTGTGTTCATATAAGGGATCTGAAACTCCGCCACCGCCTCGGCGTCTTCGGGCAGCTCGGCGAGGTAGGCGGTCAGCCATTCGAGTATCGGCTCGTAAAATTTGAACGGATTTTCCGGATACGATTGGCCGTTCAGCGCCAGACGGTTCCGGACAGGGTCGAAAGCGACGGCTGGAGAGCTTTTCGTTCCCTCGATGTAATATGGTTGCATCTGATTCACTCCTATACGATCGCTCTCAGTGTGAAGAAGGATAAATTCGCGTCAAGCTCGGAAATCGAGTAGGCGAGCGGCTCGCGCGTTTTCCGGGCGATGTCGATCAGCCCGAGACCGGCGCTGTCCGTACTGTTCGACCCGCGAAGTTTTTCCTTATACAGCTGTTTCAGGGCGGGCTTGTCCATGGCGATGAGCGCATCGATCTGCACCGTCAGCGCTTCTAAGTCGGCTTGCTCCACGACGTTTCCGGAGCAGATGAAATGGCCGCTGTCGGTTTTGCCAATCGTAACGATGCTCGAGTGGGCGATCGTATCGCAGAAACGGCTATTTTCCTTAGTGGAACAGTAATTTTTAATGTTTTGGGTTTGTTCTATAAAAATGGAAAAAATATGATATACTTCATTTTGCGGGCGTTCTTCGGTTTCCAAATAAGATTTGACGGCGGCTCCGTATTCTTCGATCAGGTTTTGGGACAAACGTCCGGCGAAGCTGATCAGAATCCCGTTATCCCGCATCATGTTTTGAACGGAAAGCAGGTCGTGTTTCAATACAATTCCTCCTTTAAAGGTATTTGCAGGAAAAAAGACGCATAGGTACAGCATATACTATTTCTAGTACTAGATCACCGATTTGGTACCTGCGGAACGTCAAGTAGAGGCTCCCCGTCATGGAGCGGGAGAGAGAACTGAAAGCGGCTCCCTTGTCCGGGCTCGCTGTCCACACCGATCTGGCCGCCGTGGCGAAAGACGATCTCCTTCGAGATCGCAAGTCCGAGCCCCGCGCCGGATACGCCGCGCTTGGCCACATCGCCGGCGCGAAAAAAACGTTCGAAAAGGTAGGGCATATCGATTGGATCGATTCCTTCGCCCGTATCTTCGACGAACAGCGTAAACCAGCGCAGCGCGTCTGATGCCGTTTCCGTCCGGCTAAGTACGGTGGCTTCCGGCGGCCGCTCCGACAACAGCCCGTGCAGGCGAACCGCACCGCCGCTCGGCGTAAATTTGACTGCGTTGTCCAGCAAATTCGTCACCACCTGATCGATCTTGGCCTGATCGATCCGCAGCTTCTGTTCCTGCGGGCTCATATGTCCGGTTTCGTTACGGAGCGGCTGAAATTCGATCCGGATGCCTTTTCCGGCGGCTTCCAGCTCAAAACGGGTTTGCAGCCCGTTATACCAAGGACCTACCGGCACCGGATGAAAGTGAAGGGGATGTCGGTTCGCCATCAAGGTGGAAAGCTGGAACAGATCGGTGATGAGCTGATCGATCGTCAGCAGTTTTTGATACAGCATCGACAAGTAGGCTTCGCCGGGCTCGATGACTTGATCCAGAAACGCTTTTACATAACCCTGCACCGACGTAATCGGCGTGCGCAGCTCGTGGGAAATATCGGAGATCAGCTGTCTGCGAAGCAGCTCCATATGCTGCAGTTCGGCATGGGCCGATTTCAGCTCCTGTTCGCGCTCCTTGAGTGTCCGGCCTTGAATATCGCTGATGCGGGACAGCTTCATCGTCGTTTTGAGCAGTTTCTCGTAATGGTCTACAAGCTGCCCGTACTGTCCGGGGTCCGGCTGTTTCCGGGCGGCCACATCCGATTTCGCTGCTTTCAGGATGCGAAGCTCTTCCGTAAAAACATCCTGCTCGGAAGTTGTGCCGATATCCACAATAATCCTCCCCTACAGCTTAAGTTGTGACTCATTATAGCATAGTCGTCTATGAAAAAGGTTCTTAATTTGCGGGCATAAAAATGTTGCCGTCATCTGTATACTTTCGGTAGAGATACGGATAAGCTCACGTTCTTCGATCCGCACCTGCTGCGGTGTAAGCTCGAGGAGAACGGGACCAGCCCGTTTACTGGACTTTGGTACGGGTACGTATACGGCGGCGGTCCGTTTCGGCGTCTCCGACCTTGACGGTATGATAGAGCCATAAGCTTTGGAATAGGGCGGTGCTAAAAAGTGAATGGAAAAATATTAATTTTGTCGGGACCGTACGGGGAAGGACACAAGCAAGCGGCGCAGGCGCTGCTCGAAACATGCAGGCTGACCCGGCCGAACATGGAGCCGGTTATTGTGGACTTTATGGAATGGACGCTGCCGCGGCTGCACGGTATCAGCAAAGCCGTTTTTCATCAAGGGGTGCAAAAATTCCCGTCCGTCTACGGCTATTTGTTTCGCCATACGAAAAAAGGAACGACGCTGTCGGCCATGAGCAGCCGGCTTCGCTGGTATGGGCTGCGGCGCATCGCCCGTCTGCTGGAGGATGTCCGTCCGAGCGTCGTAGTTTGCACGTTTCCACTAGCAGCCGCCGCCATATCGGCGCTGAAGCAGGCGGGCATGACCGATATACCCGCGGTCACGGTTATAACCGACCATACGGATCACAGCTATTGGGTTCATCCCGGCACGGATTTGTATGTCGTCGGCTCGGAGAAGGTGCGGCGGGGACTGATCCGCTCGGGCATCGCAGCAGGACGGATCGAGGTAACGGGTATTCCGATCCGGCCTCCGTTTAGTACCGGCGCGTTCCAGACGGACCGTCCGGCGCTCCGACAGAAGCTGGGCCTCGATCCGCACAAGCCGGTGCTGCTGCTGATGGGGGGCGGCTACGGCATGATGCATGAGGATGCCGTCCGGCTGATGATGGAGTCGGCCAAGTCGGATCGCGTTCAAGTGGTCGTCATATGCGGGCATAACGAGAAGCTGCGCCGAAAACTGAGCGAACGGCTTGACTGCGAGGCGCCCGGCCATGACGTACGCTTGACCGGATTTGTCCGGAACATGGAGCAGTATATGGCTGCATCCGATCTCGTCGTGACCAAACCCGGCGGGCTGACGACGACGGAGGCGATCGCGATGCGTCTGCCGATGGTGCTGTATCGACCGCTGCCAGGTCAGGAGGAAGATAACGCCGAATTTTTGACGGAGGCGGGTCTTGCCGTTCGCGCAACGGACGAAAAGCAGCTGCTTGGCGCGGTGCTGGGTCTGCTCGAACGGGGGGACCGCCTTGCGGCCATGAGGCGAAGGATGGAAGCGATGCATATGGAGACCGCTTCTTTCCGCGCGCTGGAAGCGATTATGTCCGCCCGCTGCATGCCGCTGCCAAGCTGGGAGAGCCAGCTTGCGCATGCGGGCGTTTAAAGCCCGGCGGCAGCCCAGTACGTTCCGGTTTTGCCGGCATATACTGATCCTATCGAATCTAATCTAAATCGCTTAGGATAGGAGTCGGTTCCATGTCCCGGAACGTACTCATACTTGTTTTATTCATTTTACTTGTAATTGTGCTCATCGTGCTGTGATGAAGTGAAGTTCAAGCCAAACAGCCGCCCGAATCTCGTCGCTGAGGACGAATCGGGGCGGCTGTTTTTGTGCGTTTGTTTTGGATTAAAACCCTTTATACTGGGGTTCTTCATTTTCCAGCTGCGTCACGCGGGAGCTGATTTGATCGACGACTTGTTGAGTCGTTTGCGCGCAAGTCTCGAATACGTTTTTAGCCTCCTGGTTTTGCGTGTTAAGCGCAAAGGACTCCAGGCTCGCCTGCGCGCTCTTCAAGGAGGCGAGGCAAGTTTTCACTTGGGATGCGACAGTCATGTTCATTTCACCTCCCTTTCTAAGCTCTACTATTCCCCATTTCCCGCCACTCATTTCTGTAAATAATTGACATGAAAAGCAGCCGTTTCTTTAACCCATACTAACGTTGTCGATCGTGCTGACGATCCTTACATTTTAGAAAGAAAGATCCGGTGAAGAAACAATGCCGATTTGGATGCAAGTCGTGGTCCGGTCCGTCGCCGCTCTCGCGGTGCTGTTCCTGATGACCCGGCTGCTTGGCAAAAAGCAGCTGTCGCAGCTCAACTTTTTCCATTACATTGTCGGAATTACGATTGGCGAGGTCGCGGGCTTCATCTCTTTGGAAATTGAAGGGCATTTCATGCACGGGGTAGCCGCGATGCTTGTATGGACGCTTATTCCGCTGGCATTCGAATGGCTCTCGATGAAGAGCAAGCATGTTCGCAAATGGTTCGACGGGGAAGGTACGGTACTGATCAAGGACGGCAAAGTGCTGGAGGACAATTTGAAAAAGGCGATGTTTACGTCGGACGAGCTGCTGGAGGAGCTGCGCAAAAAAAATGCGTTCCGGTTTGCCGATGTCGAATTCGCCGTGCTGGAGACGGACGGCAAAGTGAGCGTTATGCTGACTCAGGAAAATCAGCCGCTTACGCCAAAAAGTCTCGGGCTCAAAATGCCGAACGAGCAGGAGCCCCAGACCGTTATTATGGATGGGGAAATTATGGACGAGCCTCTGGCAACGGCCGGCCTGAGCCGAGGGTGGCTCGCAGCGGAACTGGACAAGCTCGGCGTGGCACAGGAGAACGTCTACTTGGCTCAAGTGGACGGATACGGGGAGCTAACTGTGGATCTGTATGACGATCAGATCAAAACGCCGATGCCTAGCGAGCGCGCGGTGTTGTGGGCCACGCTGCGCAAATGCGAAGCCGATCTGGAGTTGTTCTCGCTTGCGACGGACGATGCGAAGGCCAAACACTCCTACGAGCGGTCCGTCAAAACGCTCAAAAGCATCGTGAAGCAGGTCGAGCCTTATTTGACCAGATAGTTTGCCGCCGAAACGGATATACAAAGGAGCGGAACGCACATGGCTACAATGGCCGCGCAGAAAAAAAAGAAGCTGACTCCGGTTCAGCAGGAATATCAGGAGCTGGCGAAAAAGAAAGAGCCGCCGCGTCCGGTCGCCCGAAACTGTTTGCTGGCGTTTGTGACCGGCGGAGCGATCTGCACGATCGGCCAGCTGATCAGCGAAATGTTCATTCACTGGTTCGGCTTTACCGAAAAAACGGCGGGTAGTCCGACCGTTGCCGTTCTCATCTTCATCTCGGTCGTGCTGACCAGTCTCGGCCTGTACGACAAAATGGCCCAGTGGGCCGGCGCGGGCACGGCCGTACCGGTAACCGGCTTCGCCAACTCGATGTGCTCGGCCGCGATCGAGCATCGCAGCGAAGGGCTCGTGCTCGGAACGGGGGGCAATATGTTCAAGCTGGCCGGCTCGGTCATCGTGTTCGGAACGGTGGCGGCGTTTATTATCGGCATCATTCATATGCTGCTGAATTTAGGGGGGCGCTGACGATGCTGACCGGACATCAAACGTGGTCGTTTCCGCAGCCGCCGGTCATTTTGTCTACCGCGACGGTAGTCGGACCCGACGAGGGGGAAGGGCCGCTGGCGAAAGATTTCGATATCGTACACGGCGAATTGATGCTGTATGAAGACAGCTGGGAGAAGGCGGAGCGCAAGCTGCTGGAGGAATCGACCAAGCTGGCCGTCGAAAACGCGAAGCTGCAAAACGGCGATATCCAGTGTTTCGTGGCCGGCGATTTGCTCAATCAGATCGTTAGCGCCACATTCGCCGCAAGAACGCTGACGATGCCTTATTTGGGCGTATTCGGTGCCTGTTCGACGTCGATGGAAAGCCTCGCGATCGCTTCGATGATCGTCAGCTCCGGGTACGCGAAGCATGCGATGGCGGCGACGGCCAGCCATAACTGTACGGTCGAGAAGCAGTTCCGTTACCCGACCGAATACGGCTCGCAGAAGCCGCCTACGGCGCAGTATACGGTAACCGGCTCCGGTGCGGCCGTTCTCGGGGCTTCTGGAGAGGGACCGAGGGTGACGTCGGCTACGATCGGCCGGGTCGTAGATATGGGAATCAAGGACCCGTTTAATATGGGAGCGGCAATGGCTCCTGCCGCCGTTGACACGATTCAGGCGCACTTACGCGATCTCGCGATCGAACCTGGCCATTACGATATGATCGTCACCGGCGACTTGGCGACAGTCGGCTATTCGATTGCCCTCGAGCTGTTCGAGAAGCATCGGGTGCCGATCGGCCAGACGAACTACTACGACTGCGGCCTGATGGTATACGACGTGAATAAGCAAAACGTGCAGTCGGGGGGCAGCGGCTGCGCTTGCTCCGCCGTCGTCACGTACGGGCATTTGCTGAAACGGATGCGCGCCGGCGACTTGAACCGGATTCTAGTTGTAGCTACTGGCGCTCTGCTGTCCCCGCTCACGTTCCAGCAAGGGGAGAGCATACCTTGTATCGCGCACGCCGTAGCGATCGATAGCGGAAGGGGCGGCTGACCCATGGATCATTTGATGCAATTTGTATGGGCGTTCGTAATAGGCGGGGCGATCTGCGTCATCGGCCAATTGCTGATGGATATCGGCAAACTGACCCCGGCGCATACGATGAGTACGCTTGTCGTTCTCGGCGCGATCGTGGACGGCATTATCATCGGAGATAAAAGCTTGTACGACCGGTTCATCGAGTTCGCCGGAGCGGGAGCTACGGTGCCGATTACGAGCTTCGGCAATGCGCTCGTCCACGGGGCTTTGTCGGAGTACAAGCTGCACGGCTGGATCGGGATCATTACAGGGATTTTCGAGGTGACAAGCGCCGGCATATCGGCGGCGATCATTTTTTCGTTCCTTGCGGCGACATTCGTCAAGCCGAAAGGCTGAAGCACCGGAAAACGAGTCGGACATGCAACCGGGCCGGCTAAGTTTTCCGGTTTTTTTTCGGGGCTCCCCGCAAAGTATTTGAATAAACTTCGGAGCTTAGGCTCCACTTTGTGGGGTTATCTTACGTTTTGGCGGAATGCGGTATTATACCAATATTATAATTTTGTAAGGCCGTTTCTTCTCGTGATATAATGTTTTCATTGTTTAGTTGCCGGTTACAAGTTTTTTGACTCACAATAGAGAGAGAGACTGGGAGATCGATTAAAATGGGGAATTGGATCAAGGCCGCGGGCGGTTATTTGAAAGACCGGTATATGATGATCCTGTTATCCGGCTGGCTTGTGCTGTTCATGGAGGCTCTCAGCCGGAATCGAACATGGGACGCGGTAGTTTGGTCCGTGCTCCATATTCCGGCATTGCTTTTGAACGGAGCCATCATCTTTGGCGTGCTGCTTACACTGGTCGCGCTTACAGGCCGGCCCAGACTGAGCTTCTGGATCGTCTCCGCCATCGGCTTCGTGTTCGCGCTTATTACGGGCGTCAAGTCCAAGATGCTCGGCATTCCGCTGCTGCCCTGGGACTTCGTGTTAACCGGCGAAGCGAGCGGCATGGTGGAATATTTGAAAAATATTTTTACGATGCAGCTGTTTCTGGACGTGATCGTATTTACGTTTGTCAGTTGGCTGCTGCTGTACAAAACCGATCATCTGATCAAGGTCGTCCGCTGGAAGGAACGGATCGCGTTTGCCGCCGCAGCGGCCGCGCTGATCGCCGTGCTTTATACTGACAAGCCTTTTCCAATTAAAAGCGCTTTCGGCATCAATGCGATTATGTACGACCAGTCGGCGAACGTGGACATTAACGGCTGGCTGCTTGCCACGATACTCAATATCGACTACATGGGCATCGACGAGCTGGAAAACTACAATCAAGAGTCGATCGCGGCCATCGTCAGCAATGTTACTCCGATCGGAGGGGGCGGCGTTACGGAAGGCGTTAAGCCGAACATCATCGTAGTGCTCAGCGAATCGCTCTGGGACCCAACGCAGCTCGGCACGGTCAAATTCAACAGCGATCCGATGCCCTTCCTGCATGAGCTTCAGCAGAAAACGGCGACAGGGACGCTGCTCTCCCCGCAGTTCGGAGGCGGGACCGCCAACGTGGAGTTCGAAGTGCTGACCGGAAACTCGATGCGCTTTTTGCCGCAGGGTACGATCCCATACAACCAGTATGTGACGCACGAGATCGATTCGCTGGCGAGCATTACGGCTAGATCCGGCTACTACTCGACGGCGATCAGCCCGTTTCACCGCTGGTACTTCAACGCCGATAAAGTGTATCAAAATTTCGGCTTCGCCCAGTATATCCCGCTGGAATTTTTCGATCCGGTGTACGAGGGGCCGTATATCGCCGACAACGAAGTCGCGAAGCTGATCATTCAGCAGACGGGCAGGACGAAGGAGCGGGATTTCGTCTTCGCCAATACGATGGAAAATCATTTCCACTATTACCCCGGCAAGTTCGAGGAGAATCCGTTCACGGTCGAAGGGGATATTCCGATCGATACGAAGGGGATGCTGGAAACGTATGCGAAGGGCGCCAACGATGCGGACAAAATGCTGCGGACGCTCGTCGAGCACTACGAAACATCGGAGGAGCCGACGATCGTCGTGTTTTTCGGCGACCATTTGCCGTACCTCGGAGACGAGTACAAGGCGTACAAGGACACGAAGTGGATCAGCGGGGATAACGATCCGGACTTTGCGAACAAAATATACCGTACCCCGGTTGTCGTATGGAGCAACTACTTGCCGCAGACGAAGGAGACGATCAATCTGAGCCCTTCGTTCCTTGGGTCTTACGTACTCGAGAAAGCGAACGTTCCGGGATCGTATTACACCGACTTTTTGCGACAACTGTCCAGACGCTCCCCGACCGTTCCGCCCTACTCGTTCGACATGAAGCGGGCGGACGACGTATGGAAGCAATACGAATTGCTGCAGTACGATATTATGTTCGGGGATCAGCATGCTTACGGGGAGATGGAGCAGCCGATCGTCAACCCGAACTATTTCCTCGGCTTCGGTCCGATGGTGATCGACCAGGTTTCGCCGGATTCTGTAAAAGCCGGCGGGGAAGCGGAAATTACGATTGCGGGGAAAAATTTCCCTGCGCTGGCCAAAGTATACGCAAACGGCAAGCCGGTTGAAACGAATCGGGGGCCGAACGGGGAATTAACCGCGAAGCTGCCGGGCGAACTACTCCGATCGGGAACGTGCCAGCTGCAAGTGAAGGTGCTCGACTCCAAAGATATTGTGGTCGGCCATTCGAACGTCAAGTCGATTCAAGTTATGCGGAAGTAAATATACGACTGGGGACTCATGCGGAAGAAGGGGCACGCGCATCGTATGGCGCGCCCCTTCTTTTTTCTTTTGGCGGATTTGGAAAAAATAACTTGTCCAGGAGATTGAAACCTTTTTGTCCTGCAAGCGTATACATGTTTATGCGCGATCATCGAACCGAATGTCGAAACGCCCCGTTTTCTATAACAGCCGGACACTTTTTTCTGACGGTGAGGGCTATACGCGTTTTTTTACTTCCTGTAGAATAGAAGTACCGGCAATCACTTTGTTTGTTGGAATACCGGAGAGGACTACGGCCCATAGAGAGGAGCAGGAAAAGGATGGATGCACGATTTAGCGAAGATTTGTCCATTTTGAAGCAGTTGAAAGCCAATTTGGAATCCTGCATATTAGGAAAAACGGCCGAGGTCGAGCTGCTCTTGACCGCAGCGCTAGCCGGCGGGCACGTATTGCTAGAGGACGTGCCGGGAACCGGGAAAACGGTGCTCATCAAAGCGCTTGCCAAGTCCGTTCAAGGCCAGTTCCGCCGTATTCAGTGCAATCCGGATTTGCTGCCTACCGACATTACGGGAGTAGCGATTTATCATCCGAAACAAGAAACGTTCTTATTCCGACCGGGTCCGGTTATGACCCATATTTTGCTTGCCGACGAAATCAACCGGGCAACGACGAAGACGCAATCCGCGCTGCTTGAGGCGATGGAGGAGCGGCATGTGACCGTCGATGGCGAATGTTATCCGCTGCCGACGCCGTTTCTGCTGCTGGCGACGCAAAATCCGATCGACTTCGAAGGCACGTATGTGCTCCCCGAAGCCCAGCTCGATCGTTTTATGATGAAATTCAGCCTCGGCTACCCGGAGCACGATACCGAGAAGAAAATGCTGTTCTCGCAGACGGATGGCCATCCGGTCGATCGGCTTGAGCCGATTGCGGACGTGGAGCGGCTCACCGATATGCAGCATCGCGTCCGGGAGGTGCACATGGACGAGGCGGTGGCCGACTATGTCGTGTCGATTACGCGTAAAACGAGGGAGCATCAGTCGGTATTTCTGGGGGCGAGCCCGCGCGCGACGATCGCGCTGATGCAGGCGGCCAAAGCGTTCGCCTACTTGCGTGAACGCGATTACGTCATACCGGACGATATCAAATATTTGGCGCCGTATGTGCTCGGCCATCGGATTATTTTGCATTCCGAAGCGAGGATCGACGGATTAACGGTCGATTCGGTGTTCCAGTCCATTTTCAGCCAGGTGCGCGTGCCGGTCCGACTCGAGAAGTAACGGACGCGGAAACGGGGTGAGCAAAACGATGGGGATTGTATCCAGATATTCGGCCCGCTTCTGGGGAATCGCTTTATTATTCGCGGTCAGCTTCCTGTTCCTGCTGTTCCAGGGCGGCAAGCTCGCATTCATGGTATTTATTATCGTAGCCGTGCTTTGCCTGTATTTGGCGCTTAGCCGCTGGAGCGGCATCACGAAAACGCAGGGCGGCCGTACGCTGCTCGGCAGCGAGCACGAAGCCGTCGTAGAAGCGGGGACGTCGCTCGCCGTCCAGATTCATGTACACATACCCGGCTTTTGGCCGGTGCCTTACGTATCGGTCAAAGACCGGCTCATCAGACGGGGCGGGGAAGAGCATATGTTCGAGACGTTCCTGATCCCCGACTGGAAAAGACGCGGCGAAGTATCGTACCGGACGCCGCCGCTGCGCCGGGGCTTCTACGAATTCGGCGAGACGGACTGCTCGACGGAGGATATATTCGGCTTGTTCCGGCATAAAGGACTGCTTCAGATGCCCTATTCGTTCGGCGTGCTTCCGCAGAAGGTGCATATCCGCGAATGGAAGCAGCTGCACCAGCTGTTCCGGGGGATGCACCACCATTCCGCAACGACCCGCTCCCACCGGGAAACGACGCAAATCAACGGCGTCCGCGAATACATTTACGGCGACCGGTTGTCGCGGATTCATTGGAACGCAACGGCCAAAACCGGCACGTGGAAGTCCAAGGAATTCGAGCGGGAATCGCTGCCGAAAACGATCATTTTGCTCGATCGCAACATAAAGGCTTACCGCAGCAAGGAGCATTTCGAGCTGGCGGTTTCGATCGCCGCCTCGCTGATCGATTACGGCGGGAGGCGCGATCTGGCGCTCGGACTGCTCTCTGTAGGCAAGGACTCCAAATATTTCGAGCCGAGATTCAGCGCGAATCATCAGAAGGTCATCTACAACCATCTGATCGACGTCGAGCCGGACGGTACGCATACGCTGATGGATGTGCTCCGGGACCGGGCGCGTTTGTTCATGCCCGGAGTGTTCTTCACGATCATCTCGCCCGATCACGGGGAGACGATGACGCAATCGCTTGCGTGGATCGAGCAACGGCAGATGAACCCTTGCCATATGTGGGTATCGAGCGGCGTGCCGGCCGCCGATCAGGAACGCTGGAAGCGGCAGATGCAGACGACGGGCACGATGGGTTATGCCGTCGCCTCTCTCGATGAGCTTGCGCTTGCGCTGGGAGGTCGGTCCGTATGAAGGAAAGCGTATGGCGGCGATTGCTGCTCCAGGACTGGCATGAAAGACTGACCGCCATCTTAACCGGCGTGTTCCTGCTCCAGTTCGTCATATGGATTGCCAAGGAGGATCATGTGTGGCTGCCGGAGACGGTAACCATCGTGAAGCTGACCCTTCTCGTCGTTTTCTTCATGGAACTGTTCCCCCGGCTGCACCCGGCGCTGAGGAGACTGCTCCAGCTTGTCGGCTTATTATTCGTAGTCGGCGCGGTGCTGGATTATACGCCGGCGGGCCGCTCGTTTCACTCGATCAAGGAATGGAGCGCCTTCTGGCAAGACGTGTATGCACTGCTTCACGACAATTTCATGCAGCTGTCCCCGTTCATCTGGTTTGCTCTGGGGGCGTGGCTCGTAGCGCTCGGCGTGTTCTGGTGGATGAAGGCCAAGTGGCGGATCGTCGTAGCGCTCGTCATCTCGGTCGCGGCGTTCTCCTTCCGCGATTCGTTCAGCTTTCTCGTCCTGTGGCAGCAGGCGGCCATCGTCATTTTTTGCGGCTTGTTTCTGCTGATCGTTTGCCATTTTGCCGGTCTCAAGCGCAGAAATCCGGTCGGATGGTCGAATTTCTCCGATTATCCGCTCAGCGTTTCGATGCCGATCGTATTTCTCGTTTCGCTTGTTGTCTTTTTGGGCACCCTGGCGCCCGATGTGCGCGCTTTGTTGACCGACCCGTATACGATGTGGAAAAATTTCCGCGGCGAACAAGTTACATTTTTCAATAAAGGGTTCGGCACGAGTTCCGTACTCGGCGGCGATTCCTCGTCCGGGTACAGCCGCAACGATTCGACGCTCGGCGGCGAATTTTCGTTTGACTACACGCCGGTCATGTCGATCTCGACTTCGCACCGCAGCTACTGGCGGGGGGAAACACGGGCGCTCTACACCGGCAAAGGCTGGCTTCCGAGCGATGTGGAGCGGAAGGCGCAGCTCGTTCCGGTGACGGCCGACGCCTCCCTGCCGCAGGACCCGAGGCTCGCACCGACGCTGGGGAAGACGGTTGACGTTACGCAGACGATTACGGTGCTCGGCGAAGCGAGCCAGGACTATCCCGTATTGTTCGGTGCTTATTCGATCGATAAGGTGCAGAGCATGGCGGTAGGCGGCTCGGCGGCAAACCTCAGCCCGCTGCTGTGGGCCCCCCGGCTTAGCGAGCTTCGCTGGAACGGGACCGGCCGGCAGGCGTATCCGCAGTCGTACTCGGTGACATCCAAGGTGCCGGTTATCGACGAGGCGGAACTGCGCCAAATTCCGGCCGAGCTGCCGACGCGCGCGGGGCTCGAAGAATATTTGTTCGTGCCGGAAACGCTGCCGAGCCGGGTAAGGGAGCTCGCCTTGAAGGAATCGGCGGCAGGGACGAATATGTATGACAAGGTTAAGTTGCTGGAGCGATATTTGTCCACCGCGTATCCGTATACGAATACGCCCGATTTGAGCAAGGGCAGGAGCCGCGACTTCGTCGACCGCTTCCTGTTCGAGATCAAGGAAGGGTATTGCGATTATTACTCGACCGCGCTTGCGGTTATGGCCCGGGCGATCGGCATTCCGTCGCGCTGGGTGAAGGGGTACACGCCGGGGGTTAACGCGCTCACCGAAGAGATGATGAACTTCCCCGAAGACCTGATCGATCCGGACGGCGCCGGCGACTATACGGTACGCAATTCGGATGCGCATTCATGGGTGGAAATTTATTTCCCGGGTTACGGCTGGATTCCGTTCGAGCCAACGGCCGGCTTCGCGCTGCCGACGATTACGCCGCAAGAAGTAGTCGATCTGGGGACGCTGCCGTCGGTGACCGACGAAACTCCCGCGCCGCTGCTGGAAAGCGTCGGAACGACGCGGGCCATCGGCTGGGGTTCCGGCGCCGTAGCGGCCGCCATTCTGGTTGTGTTCCTGTGGCTTAACCGGAGCAGCCTGCGCAAGCTTCGCTTCTTCGTTCCCATCGGACGCCAGCTCGATGCAAATCAAAGGGCGGTTCTTGAGTTCGAGAGGCTGCTGAAGTACGCGAGACGTAAAGGCTATGCCCGCTCCGAGTCCGAAACGGCGAGAGAAGCGGCCCAGCGCTGGATGAAAAAGGACAAATGGCTGCAAAAGGATCTCGAATCGCTGCTGTTCGTATTCGAGAAAGCCAAATACAGCGATTCACCGATTACGGATGAAGAGCTGGTGCAATTTACGCGGACCGTTTCCAAGCTCAAGGAATCGATGTAGGGCGGTAGCAAAAGACCTCGGCATCCACCGATATGTGGAGGCTGAGGTCTTTCTTGTGCTGACCGGTTATGCAGCGGGCTGTTTCGAGCGCTTGCCGCCGCCCGGGAAATCAATTTTTCAGCGCCAGAATAACCGAAAGCGACGTCGATTTGGCGAAAATGCCCGACGGCTCGATCGTTAGCAAAGCTTCGGTCAAATCCGCCTCGAACTCTTTCGTTCGCCCGCCGAACAGCCGGGGAGAAGCGTAAGAGGTCGAATACAAATAGCCGATCAGCGAACGCATGTCCCATTGCACGGTGTAAGGGGGCAGACGATGGCGTTCCACGCGGAACCGCGACCGCTCGACAATCGTCCCATGGGAATGTTCGGGATGGGAATAGGTCGAGTTTCCGGCTCTTCGCTGCTCGCCGAGCCATTTTCGAATGACGCACTGGACCGTTTCCTCCCACGGCAGCATCTTCCGGTCGGGGTCGTAATTGTCGATGATCGCAATGCCTCCACCTTCGCAGACTAGAGGGTATAACGTCTCGAGCGTTTGATCCCGATCCATCCAATGAAACGACAATGCCATCAGAACGAGGCGAAAATAATCGCTCCGCCAGCCGTTTGGAAAATGAGGAGCAAATCCGGTAGTCCAGTTGGCATTACTGATTCTAGTCTCGAGGGTCAGCCTCTCCGCCTCGGCGATCATTTCCGGTTCCGCGTCAAGGCCGTGCAGCTCTTCGAACCAGTCGGCGAAGCGAAGCGTGAGCCGCCCGGTGCCGCAGCCGATATCGAGCAGCCGCCCCGAACCGTCCAGACGAAACCGGCTAACGAGAAAACGTACGAGCGCAGCCGGATATACCGGCCGATACAGCGAGTAATAACCCGCCGTATCCTTGAACAGCAAATCTCCGTATTTGTTCATTCGTGCCACCTCCGTATGTGGTTAGGATGTCGTTCGTTTCTACGATGTAAACTGTAAGCCGAATCGCTGCGGCGAAGCAACGGAAAAAATCGATATAGCCATGAATCGGCTGCGAGCGGGCCGCCTTGCCCAGCACGGCTTGCGAATCCCTTTTGCAGGGGGTGCACTTCTATGGTATAGTTTGTCGTATATATGAGGATATAAAGGAGCTTGAGTGGCATTTGATAAAAAAATTAATTCCACAAAAAAGCGTCCGATCGATTTATGAAATCGACGTGTTAGCATTATGGAACAGCGGGATTCGAGGTATTATTACCGATCTGGACAATACGCTGGTCGGCGCGAAGCGGCCCGACGCGACGCCGGAGCTGCTGGACTGGCTCAAACGGCTGAAGGCGATCGGCTTTCAGGTCGTGATCGTCTCCAACAACAACAGGGTCCGCGTCTCGCGGTTTTCCGATCCGCTCTCGATTCCTTACATATTCCGGGCGAAGAAGCCCGGGAATTCGGCGTTTCGCCGGGCGATGGAGATGATGTCGCTTCCTCCGGGGCAAACGGTTATGATCGGCGACCAGATGCTGACCGATGTGCTCGGAGGCAACCGGCTCGGGTTGTTTACGATACTGGTAAGCCCGATCGAGCTTCGCGACGAAGGTTTTTTTACGAAGGTGAACCGGCGTATCGAGAAAGTGGCGTTGTCCTGGATGAAGCGCAAAGGATGGATGGAGTGGGAGGACACGCGGCAATGACGAACGAAACTGCAACCAAATGCGCCGGCTGCGGCGTGGCGATTCAGACGGAATCGCCGGAGAAGCTGGGGTACACGCCCCCGGCAGCATTAACGAAAGAGACCGTGCTGTGCCAGCGCTGTTTCCGCATCAAAAATTACAATGAAATCAGCTCGGTGACGCCAAATCAGGACGATTTTCTGAAAATATTGGGCGGGATCGGCGAGAAGCGGGCTTTGGTCGTTCATATCGTCGATCTGTTCGACTTCGAGGGCAGCCTGATTGCCGGACTTCACCGGTTTATCGGGCAAAATCCGGTTATTCTCGTCGTGAACAAAATCGACCTGCTGCCGAAGGCGATCAACGTGAACCGGATTTTGAACTGGGTGCAAAAGCAGGCCAAGGAAAACGGCATACGCACCTCTGAGGTCGTGCTGTGCAGCGCCAAAAAAAATATCGGCTTCGATCGCGTCATCGAGGCGATCTCCAGCTACCGCGGGGACCGGGATGTATATGTAGTCGGGGCGACAAATGTCGGCAAGTCCACGCTCATCAACCGGATTATCCGCGAGTACAGCGATCTGGAAGCGGAACTGACGACATCGCCCTTCCCGGGAACGACGCTCGATCTCGTCCAAATTCCGCTGGATGACGGCCGTTATATGATCGATACGCCTGGAATCGTATATTCGCACCGGCTGACGGAGATTATCGATAAGCAGGATTTGAAGACGGTGCTGCCGGACAAACCGATCAAGCCGTCGGTGTTTCAATTAAACGAGAAACAGACGCTGTTTTTCGGTGCGTTCGCCCGTTTCGATTTCGTTCAAGGCCAGCGGCAATCGTTCACCTGTTACGTTTCGAACGCAGTGCCGATTCATCGCACGAAGCTGGACAATGCGGACGACCTGTATGCGGCCCATAAAGGGGAGATGCTGTCCCCGCCGACAGCGGATCGGATCGGCGATCTGCCTCCGCTCGTAAAGCATGCTTACCGGATTCCGAAAGGAAGCTCGAGCGAGGTGCTTATATCCGGTTTGGGGTGGATTGCCGTTAACAGCGATGCGGGAGCGCAAATCGTCATCCATGCGCCCAAGGGCGTCAAGGTTGCAGTGCGCAGCTCGCTGATTTAGGGCGCTTTCCGGTGAAAGCTGCCATAGTTTTACGGGAACGGGGAGAACAGCGGATGAACGAGTGGGTAATGAATACGGGAACGGTGATGCACGGCGTCTTCGGCGATCCGATCAAGCATTCCAAGTCGCCGATCATGCATAACCGCGCCTTTCGCGAACTTGGACTAAATGCGGCTTATGCCGCGTTTCATATTAAACCGGGCCGGCTGAAGGACGCGGTTGCCGGCATTCGCGCGATGCAGTTTCGCGGAGTTAACGTCACGATTCCGCATAAGCTGGAAGTGATGGATTACTTGGACGAGATTCATCCGGACGCGCTTGCGATCGGGGCGGTCAATACGATTGTAAACGACGACGGCAAGCTGACCGGTTGCAATACCGATGGAATCGGCTATGTTCGTTCCTTGAGAGAAGAGGCGGGCTTTCATGTGGCCGGCAAAAAGGTGCTGATGCTCGGCGCCGGCGGGGCCGCGCGGGGTGTCGCCTATTCGCTGGCGAAGGAAGGGGCGGCCGCCGTTTATATCGCCAACCGTACCGTTTCCAAAGCCGAGCAGCTCGCCGAATCGATTCGTCCGTTTACGAAGTCGGAAGGTATGGGCTACGAGGCAATCGAGGATATCAGAGGCGACATCGATCTGATCGTGCATAATACGGAAGTCGGCATGCATCCTAACGTGAACGAGGTGCTGATCGATACGTCCTGGTTCCACGAAGGACTTACCGTCAGCGACATCGTATACAATCCGCTCGTCACCCGGCTGCTTCGTGAAGCCGAGGAGAGAGGCGCCAGAACGCATGGCGGTCTGGGCATGTTTATATACCAGGGGGCGTATGCATTCGAATATTGGACCGGGCGCGAGGCGCCGGTGCAAGCGATGCGCGAAGCCGTGCTGGCCGCATTTTAAGAGAAATCAAGTCGTAACGGCAAAATTGGAGCTTTGAGGGGAACGATCTATATGTTGACAGGGAAGCAAAAACGTTTTTTACGGTCGCAGGCGCACCATCTGGACCCGATTTTTCAAGTCGGCAAGGGCGGGGTTAATGACCATTTGATTACTCATATTCAAGAAGCGCTTGAAGTGCGCGAGCTGATTAAAGTATCCGTTCTTAACAACTGCCTGGAGGACAGCGACGAGGTAGCCGAGGCTTTGTCTTCCAGGGCGGGCGCGGAGCTTGTTCAGCGAATCGGCAAAACGATCGTGCTGTACAAGGAGTCGAAGGAAAACAAAAAGATAGAGCTCCCTTAAGGAGTTGTCGGGACATGTTGACAGGTATCATGGGAGGGACCTTCGATCCGATTCATACCGGCCATCTGCTGGCCGCGGAGCGGGCGAGGGAGGAAGCGGGGCTGGACGAAGTCTGGTTTATGCCGGCAGGAACGCCGCCGCACAAGCCGAACGCGCCGAAGGCGCCGGCCCGTCACCGGCTCGGCATGGTGGAGGCCGCCATCGCGGGAAACCGCTATTTCCGGGCGGAGCCGATCGAGCTTCACCGCGACGGACCGTCGTATACCGTCGATACGATGAAGGAGCTTAAGGAGCTGTATCCCGATCGCGATTTTTATTACATTATCGGAGCGGATATGGTGCAGTACTTGCCGCATTGGGTTCGCATTAACGAGCTTGCGGCGATGGTCCGTTTTATCGGTCTGGCCCGGCCGGGCTATTCGGCGGATACCGGTTCGCTTCCCGCCGAGCTTCGATCAAGCGTGATCTCCATACCGATGCCGCAGGTCGACATTTCCTCCACGATGATCCGGGATATGCGCTCCCGGGGGAGATCGGTCAAGTATCTCGTTCCGGATGCGGTATTAGCTTATATCGAGGAGAATCGGCTGTATGAATCGTGATTTCTTGATGGAAGAGACGAAAAGCCAGATGCCGACGAGACGCTGGGAGCATACGCTCGGCGTCATGAGCTCTGCGGTCAAGCTGGCGAAGCGGTTCGGAGCCGACCCGGACCGGGCGGAGCTGGCCGCGCTGCTGCACGACTATTGCAAATATTGGCCGATCGCCGAGCAGCGCAGCGAGTACGAGTTGGCAGGCCTTGAGCCCGATCTGCTTCGCTACGATCCGCAGCTTATTCACGGACCGCTGGCGGCGGAGATCGTGAATCGGCGTTACGGTATCAAGGATGCGGAAGTGCTGGATGCAATCCGTTACCACACTTCGGGGCGGGAAGCGATGACGCTGCTCGATAAGATCGTCTGTTTGGCCGACTACATCGAGCCGGGACGCGATTTTCCCAGTGTGGATGCTATACGCGAAATGGCCGAGCATAGCCTCGAGAGGGCGCTTGTCGCCGGCTTTGATTCGACGATCCAGTTTCTGTTGAATAAGGGAAAAAAAGTGTACCCGCTGACGCTGGCCGCACGCAACGCGCTGATCGACGAGCTCAATCGCACGAATCCAAGCGACGGTGCGGCGGAATAATAAGTTAGAATCGAAAATACGCTACGAAGAAAAACGTCACTTTTTGGGGTGAAAACTATTGATGAAAGTAACACCGGATCATCTTTTGAACGAAGTCGTGAAAGCCGTCGAAGATAAAAAAGCGCATAATCTCGTTGTGCTGAACTTGAAGGGCATATCGCTCGTAGCCGACTATTTTGTGATTTGCCACGGCAACTCGGATACGCAAGTACAAGCGATTGCCCACGAGGTTCGCAAGGTGGCTAACGAACACAACGTCCCGCTGCGCGGTTTGGAAGGCTTTGATGCGGCGAGGTGGGTGCTTGTCGACTTGGGCGATGTGGTCGTGCATATATTCCATCGCGACGAACGCGAATATTATAACATCGAACGGCTTTGGTCCGATGCGAAAGTGGTTGAGCTTGTATGAAGTCTGCTGAAGACAGAATGGATGCGGGCACGATAGTAACGCTGCAAATCGCGCGGGAAGTGCCGCCAAACGGCTATTTTCTCACGAACGGTACGCGGGATGTGCTGCTGCATTACAGCGAGGTTGTCGGCAGCGTCAAGCCCGGCGACAACGTGGATGTGTTCCTGTTCCACGATACGGAGGACCGGATCACCGCAACGATGCGCAAGCCGCTCATTCAGCTCGGCGAAGTGAAGCTGCTGGAGGTAGCCGACATTCATCCGAGGTTCGGCTGCTTTCTGGAAATGGGACTTGGACGCCAACTGTTGCTGCCGGCCTCCGAATTGCCGGAAGCGAAGGAGCTGCACCCGAAGCCGGGCGATCGCGTGTATGTGCTGCTGGCGCATGACCGTCAGGGCCGGATGACCGCGAAGCTGGCCGGGGAGCGCGAGCTTTCCGCCCTTTCATTCCGGGCGCCTGAAGCGTGGAAAAACACCAATGTGGATGCAATCGTGTACAAGCCGCTGCAGATGGGAACGTTCGTCGTATGCGACGGCGGGGTGCTCGGCTTCGGCGCTATCGGCATGATCCATGAGAAGGAGCGGACGCGTCCGCTGCGACTCGGGGAGACGGTTCAAGTTCGCGTCGTTTTTGTCCGCGACGACGGCCGCGTCAACCTGTCGACGCGCCAGCCGAAGCAGATCGGGCGAGTGGAGGACGCGGACCGGATTTTGGCGTTCTTACGGGAGCGGCCGAACGGGGCGATGCCGTACTCCGACGAAACGTCGGCCGATATTATTACCGCGAGATTCGGCATCAGCAAAGCCGCGTTCAAACGTGCCGTCGGCAAGCTGATGAAGGACGGGCTGGTGACGCAGCAAGGCAGCTGGACTCATTTGAAAAAGGAAGAGTAAAGCCTCCGTGCGGTTGCTGCTTGTAGCGGCCTATGTGGATAAGGCGGTTATACCGATTGTATTCAAGCCGCTGAGGGCGGCTTTTTTCTTGAACATCATTAGAATTGAAAAGGTTAGGGGCTCCCCGCAAAGTATTTGGAATAAGCTTCGAAGCCTACTCTTCACTTTGTGGGGTATATTCAATAGACCGGGGCCGGGCGGTGAACAGGAACCGGCATAAGGGAGGGTCTTTATGCCATACGGACAATTTGCGTACATCTACGACAGACTGATGGACGATATGCCTTATCCGCAATGGGTCCGATTCATTCGCGGATGCTGGGAGAGCTACGGCAAGCCGAAGACGGTTGCCGATCTCGGCTGCGGGACGGGCAATATTTCGATCCCGCTCGCGCAATCGGGCTTGCAAGTGTTCGCCATCGATTTGTCCGACGATATGCTCGCCGTTGCCCAAGACAAGACCGAGCAGCAGCAGCGGCTGTTTCCGTTTGCGCCCGGCGGAGCCGTCACCTGGCTGCAGCAGGATATGCGCGAGTGGGAGCTTGCGGAGCCGGTCGATTCGGTCATTTCCTGCTGCGACAGCATCAATTATTTGACCGAGGAAGAAGATCTGGCTTTATTGTTTCGGCAAACGTATGCGGGCTTGAAAGACGGAGGCACTTTTATATTCGACGTTCATACGGAGGGACAGCTCATCTCGTATGCGGATATGCAGCCATTTACCTTAAATGACGACGACGTCTCCTATATTTGGACGAGCGATCTGGATGAAGAACGATGCGAGATTGAGCACGATCTGACGATATTCGTTCGCGAGGCGGAATGGTTTCCGCAGCAGACTCAAGCTGACGCCGTCGCAAATGCGGGCGAGGACGAGATGCCGCGTTACATCCGAATTGACGAGAGACACGTACAGCGGGCGTATCCGCTATCCAGGCTGGAGCAGCTGCTGCAACAGGCCGGTTTTTCGCAGGTGCATCTATTTGCCGACTTCGTCCGAAAAGCGCCGACAGCTGAGACAGAGCGAGCGTTTTTCGTTTGCGTGAAGGGATAGGGTGGTATGAAACACAGCGAGATTCTGGAGCAGGCGGCGAAATTCGCCAAATCCGTACACGCTGGCGACGCATCCGGGCACGACTGGCCCCATATCGAACGAGTGGTCCGTATGGCGAGAACGATAGGCGCGGCCGAGCAGGCGGATTCGTTTATATGCGAGCTGGCCGCCCTGCTGCATGACGTTGCCGACGAGAAGCTGAATCCGAGCAAAGCGATCGGTCTAGCCAAGGTGCAGGGCTGGCTGGACTCGCAGCCGATCGATGCTGCAGTGAAGGACGAGGTAGTCGAGATTATAGCGACGATGTCCTATAGCGGAGGGGCGGAGGGGATGCGGACGCTCGAAGGGCGGGTCGTTCGCGATGCGGACCGGCTCGATGCGATCGGCGCGATCGCGATTGCGCGGACGTTCGTTTACGCCGGCTGGAAGGGGCATCCGATACACGATCCCGAGCTGCCGCCGCGCGAGTTCATGACGAAGGAGCAGTACCGCAGCGGCAAAACGACGGCAATCAATCATTTTTACGAGAAGCTGCTCAAGCTGAAAGGCTTGCTCCATACGGAAACGGCCCGAGCGATTGCCGAAGAGCGGCACAAGTTCATGGAAAGTTATTTGTTGCAGTTTCATAACGAATGGAATGGGGCACTCTAATAGCCGGAGATCATTCGGCTAATGTTGCCCCATTTTTTTCCGTCCCCGGACTCCAATTGCGACAAAATGCCGACATTTGCGATTCATATCAAAATTAGAACGATATAATGCTTTTTAAGTTATTTAAAATATGATTTGTTTCGCTTATACTGGTCTTACTAGTGGTATGTCCTTCGCATCCGGCGAGGCGTTCCGCCAATAGCATTCAGGGGGTTATAGTTCAATGAAGACTGGGGATTCGAACTTGGAGAAGCTGTGGCGCACTTACTACGGCCCCAATCTTGGTTATGTGCAGGAACAATATGAACGTTATGCGGCCGACCCCGAATCCGTGGACCGGACTTTCCGGGACTTGTTCGAACGCTTGGGCGCGCCGCCCCATATAGTATCATCGGAAGATGGCGTATCCTCGTCTTCGTCCGCGCCCGCTGCCGAAGCGGGCATGAATCCGGAGCTGGTGAAGAAGGCCGTAGCGGCCGGCAAGCTCGTATGGAACATTCGCACGTACGGCCATCTTGCCGCGAATATCGATCCGCTGCAAATCGGACCGAACTCCGACACGCGGCTGCTCGAGCCCGAAACATACGGGCTGGACGAGGAAGATTTGAGACGGCTTCCGGCCTCCCTCATCTGGGAAAATGCTTCCGGCGACGCCGTTACCGGCTGGGATGCGGTACGAAAGCTTCGGCAAGCGTATACGCAATCGATTGCCTATGAATTCAGCCACGTTCACGAGGAGCGCGAGCGCGACTGGCTGAACAAACGGGTGGAAGCGATCACCCCGGTATCCGATAAGCTGAACAAGCAGGAGCAGGAGGACCTTCTCCGCCGTCTCGTGCAGACGGAGCAGTTCGAAGCGTTCCTGCATCGCACATTCGTCGGACAGAAGCGATTTTCCGTCGAAGGGAACGATTCGCTTATTCCGGTTCTGGACGAAATCGTCCGCTCGGTTGCGAAAGAGGGCGGCAAACATATTTTGATGGGCATGGCCCACCGCGGCCGGCTTAATGTGCTTGCGCATGTGCTCGGCAAGCCGTATTCGAAAATTTTTGCCGAATTCCATCATTCGCCCAACCGCGACCTGGTTCCGTCGGAAGGATCGACGGGCATCAACTACGGCTGGACGGGCGACGTTAAATACCATCTGGGCGCGGATCGTTCCGTAGAAGAGGAAGAGGGCCGCCGAATTCGGCTTACTCTCGCGAACAACCCAAGCCATCTCGAGTATGTCAACCCGGTTGTCGAAGGCTTTACGAGAGCTGCGCAGGAAGACCGGAGCAGCCGAGGCAACCCGGTGCAGGACGAGAGCCTTGCGGCTGCCGTCATTATGCACGGCGACGCCGCTTTTGCCGGAGAAGGCATCGTAGCCGAGACACTGAACTTTACGCGTCTGCCGGGCTATAAGAACGGCGGTACGATCCATATTATCGTCAACAACCGGATCGGCTTCACGACCGAAAGCGAAGATTCCCGTTCGACTCATTATGCGAGCGACCTGGCGAAAGGTTTCGAGATTCCGATCGTGCACGTCAACGCGGACGATCCCGAGGCTTGCGTGGCTGCGGCCCGCATCGCATGCGAGTTCCGCGAACGGTTCAAAAAAGATTTCCTGATCGATCTGATCGGTTACCGCAGATACGGCCATAACGAGTCGGACGATCCGGAAACGACGCAGCCGCTCATCTATGAAACGGTGCGCAATCATCCGACGGCTGCTACGCTATACGGAAAGAAGCTCGCTCAAGACGGTGTGCTCAGCGAAGACCAGGTGGAAGCGATGAAACGCGAAGTGATCGCGCAAATGCAGGTCGCCTACGAAGAAATGCTGAACAGCGGCGAAAAAGGAAACGGCAATCAAGCCGACTATGCCGCAGACGGGCAAACTTCCCGTGGGGTGACGCCGGTTTCGATTGAGACGCTGCGCGACATCAACAGCGAGCTGCTGAAGCGCCCGGAAGGCTTCCGCACGTATCCGAAGCTGCAGCGCATTTTGGAACGCCGCGCAAACGCCCTGAACGATGGAGAGAAAGTCGACTGGGCGCTTGCTGAAACGCTAGCCTTAGCCACGATTTTGGCTGACGGCCAGCCGATCCGGATCAGCGGCCAGGATTCCCAGCGCGGTACGTTCGCGCACCGCAACCTCGTCCTGCACGACACGGTGACGGGGGAACTGTACTGCCCGCTGCATGCGCTGCCGCAGGCGAAAGCTTCGTTTGCGATTCACAACAGTCCGCTTTCCGAAGCTTCGGTAATCGGCTTCGAGTACGGGTATAACGTTTTCGCACCGGAAACGTTCGTCATTTGGGAAGCGCAATACGGCGACTTCGCCAATGCCGGCCAAGTCATCATCGACCAATTTTTGTCCGCGGGCCGCGGCAAATGGCGGCAAAAGTCGTCGCTAACGATGCTGCTGCCGCACGGCTACGAAGGGCAAGGACCGGAGCATTCGAGCGCCCGTCTGGAAAGATATTTGCAGCTGTCCGGCGAAGAAAACTGGACGGTTGTCAATATGACCCGGGCTTCGCAATATTACCATTTGCTGCGCAAGCAAGCAGCATCGACACAAACGGAGGAAGCGCGTCCGCTGATCGTAATGGCGCCGAAAAGCCTGATCCGCAATCCGCGCGTCGTATCGCCCGGCAAAGATCTGGTCGAGGGCTCGTTCCAGCCGGTGCTGGAGCAGCCGGGACTCGGCGATCATCCGCAGCGGGTCGAACGGCTCGTGCTCTGCTGTGGCAAAGTCGCCATCGATCTAGAGGAAGCTTTGCAAAGCGCCGAAGGAACCGACTGGAGCTGGCTGCACGTGGCCCGCACCGAGCAGTTGTATCCGTTCCCGGCCGAAGAGATCCGGAGCATCATCGCGCGTTATCCGAACCTGCAGGAAATCGTCTGGATGCAGGAAGAGCCGCGCAATATGGGCGCATGGAGCTTTATGGAGCCGCGCATCCGCGATGTGGCGCCTGAGCGTGTAATCGTGCGTTATGTCGGCAGACCGGAGCGCTCCAGTACGGCGAGCGGTTACCAGACCGTGCACACCTTCGAACAACGCCAGCTGCTGGCGGGTGCGATGGATCGCAGCTTGTTCCAAAACGAACGTCAAGGAGGCCCTGTTCATGTCTGACATCAAAGTTCCCGAAATGGGCGAATCGATAACAGAAGGCGCAATAGCGAAATGGGTAGTAAAGGTCGGGGACCAAGTGAACCAGGGCGATATGCTGGTCGAGCTCGAAACCGATAAAGTCAATCTGGAAGTAAACGCCGATCGTTCAGGCGTCATCGAAGAAATTCGCAGAGTGGAAGGCGATGTCGTGCAAGTAGGCGAAGTGATCGGAACGATCCGCGAAGGCGCGGTTTCCGGACAACCGGCCGCGTCCGAGCCGGCTCCTGCTGCGGCTCCTGCAGCACCGGCGGCTTCGGCACCGGCAGCAGTTGCCGTACCGGCACCGGCTCCTGCCGCGGAACAAGCAGGGGCGCTTGTCGCTTCCCCTGCTGCTAGAAAGCTTGCAAGGGAACAAGGAATTGATCTGCAGCGGGTTAACCCGGTCGATCCGAACGGCCGCATTAACCGCAGCGACGTATCGGCGTTCCGCGAGCCTGCAGCAGCGCCGCAAGCCGCCAAGCCGCAAATCGAGCCTGTTTTTTCGAACCGTTCCTCGGGTGGAACGGTGCTGGACGATCCGGCCAAGCCGATCGAAGTCGTGCGCATGTCGCGCCGCCGTCAAACGATCGCGACCCGCCTCGTAGAAGCGCAGCGGACGGCTGCGATGCTGACGACGTTTAACGAAGTCGACATGACGAAAATCCTCGACATCCGCAAACGCCGCAAGCAGTCGTTCCAGGAAAAGAACGATATCGGCCTCGGCTTCATGTCGTTCTTTACGAAGGCAGTCGTCGGCGCTTTGAAGAAATTCCCGCTGCTTAACGCGGAAATCGACGGTGACCAGCTGCTTGTTAAGAAGTTTTATGACATCGGCATCGCCGTATCGGCGAAGGAGGGCCTTGTCGTGCCGGTCGTCCGCGATGCGGATCGTCTTGGCTTCGCCGAGATCGAACGTTCGATCGCCGATTTGGCAGGCAAAGCGCGTACAAACTCGCTTGCCTTGTCCGATCTGCAAGGCGGAACGTTCTCGATCACGAACGGCGGTATTTTCGGCTCGCTGATGTCGACGCCGATCCTGAATACGCCGCAGGTCGGCATCCTCGGCATGCACAAAATCCAATGGCGCCCTGTCGCTTTGGACGAGCAGCGGATGGAAAACCGGCCGATGATGTACATCGCTCTGTCTTATGACCACCGGATCGTAGACGGCAGCGAAGCCGTCCGCTTCCTGGTAACGGTGAAGGAGCTTCTTGAAGATCCGGAATCGCTGCTTATTGAAGGCTAAGCCAAGACGCATAAGAACGGACTCAAGACTGTCACGCCCCTGCGGGGAGCGCGGCAGTCTTTTTCTCCGGGCTATGTTAAAACTTACGTTTTTGATAGGGGATACCTTCGCCATCTTCACAATAGGATTTGAGACTATAAAGGAAAATAGCCCAGTTGTAGTTACAGGAGCGATAAAATGGCGTTACTTCTTTCCAGTTCATATGCCGCAAAGTGATAAAAGACTTCCCGTTCTTCTCTTGAATATCAAAGGAAATAATCGTCCCAATCCATTCCGGATCTGAATCTATACACTGCCAAACGACTTTTTCATTAACGATCAATTCCTCTATTCTCATCTTAGTTATGTCATCGCTGCCAAATCGAAATTCATTAATAAAGCCAATTTGATTATTAACTAGGAGTTCATTGGTCCATATTTCCGACAGTCCTTCAGCGGTGGTTAACGTTTCATACACCTTCGACGCTGGAACATGTACGGTTTGCAAGTGCTCGATATTTGCCATGTCTTACTCCCTTCTAACTGCAATAATTAGGTTTGGTGCTAATGATAACAAATGATGAATATAATAGTTTCTTTTGCATTGCTATGTTGCCGCCGTTCTCCAGGATGGGCAGGGGAACCCAAATGGTTTTTTTGGCGAATTTTTATTGCTCGTGTGAGGAATATTGTCGTTTTATGAAAGGTAGTGATGAAAATAATGATGGGAATGTTGAACAACGTCTAAAAGGACGGAGAAAAATGAGAACATTCGTCTATTTTTATAATTATAATGAAAATGGGGTTGAAATCATTTATAATAATAGGTGCAGATGTTCAATTTGTGTTATATATGTTAACAAATAATTAACATTTTCTTGACTTGATGTTTTTGCGGCTAGGAGGTGCCTCGCAAGGATATGACAACCGCTTCGCTCTGTATCGCCCCCGAGGATTTGTATTTGTACAATCATGGCCAGTTGTTTCGGGCGTACCGCACCTTCGGCGCTCACCTGCACGAACGCGGCGGAGTGACCGGCGTCAGATTTACCGTATGGGCGCCGCATGCCGAGGAAGTCCGGGTTGTCGGGCATTTCAATGAATGGCAGGGGGGACGTAATCCGCTTGAGAGAATGGGGACGACCGGCGTATGGAGCTGTTTTGTGCCGGGCCTCGAAGAAGGGGCGCTTTACAAGTACGAAATCGTCGGACCCGGCGGAAACATCCGGCATAAAGCCGACCCGTTCGCTTTCCGCGCGGAACGGAGACCCGGCACATCCTCGGTCGTAGCCCGTCTGGACGGCTACATATGGACCGACGCAAGCTGGATGAAACGAAAAACGAAGAAGCCCCCGTACGGACAGCCGATGCTCATCTACGAAGTGCATCTCGGCTCCTGGCGGGCGGACGGTCCGGAGTTGTTCCGCACCTATGCCGATCTGGCCGACGAACTGGTCGAGTACGTTTCGGCACACGGATTTACCCATATCGAGCTGCTTCCGATTACGGAGCACCCGCTCGACCGATCGTGGGGCTATCAGACGACAGGTTACTTCGCGGCGACAAGCCGGTACGGTCCGCCGGAAGGGCTGCAGCTGCTTGTGGACCGCTGTCACCGGCACGGCATCGGCGTATTGCTGGATTGGGTGCCCGGTCATTTTTGCAAGGACGATCACGGCCTCAGGCTGTTTGACGGCACCACGCTGTATGAAGACGCCGACCCGAGAAGGGCGGAGAAGTCGCTTTGGGGAACGCTAGCCTTCGACTTCGGCAAGCCGGAGGTACACAGCTTTCTCATCTCGAACGCGCTCTTTTGGCTGGACGTGTATCATATCGACGGATTCCGCGTAGACGCCGTCGCCAGCATGCTCGACCTGCGATTCGACAAGCCGGCTCACCAGCATACCCGCAACCGCCACGGCGGCTGGGAACACCTCGAGGCGCTTGACTTTTTACGTAAACTGAACGAAACGGTTTATCGCTATTACCCCGATACGCTTATGATGGCCGAAGATTCGTCCGCTTGGCCGGGCGTTACGTCGCCGACCTATGCCGGCGGTCTCGGTTTCAACTACAAATGGAACATGGGCTGGATGAACGACATCCTGCGATATATGGAAGCCGATCCTGCCGACAGACAATCCCTGCACCACTGCGTTACGTTCTCGATGATGTACGCCTACTCCGAAAATTACATCCTGCCCCTCTCTCATGATGAAGTCGTTCATGGCAAACGATCCTTACTTCTCAAAATGCCAGGCACCTACGAAGAAAAATTTGCGAATTTGCGTTTGTTTTATGGGTATTTCCTTTGTTTTCCCGGCAAAAAGCTGCTGTTTATGGGCGGCGAATTCGGTCAATACGACGAATGGAAAGATGCGGAGACGCTCGACTGGCAACTGCTCGACTACCCGATGCACGCCTCGATGCACCGCTGCGTACAGGATTTGATCCGGCTGTACGGGTCCCGGCCTGTACTCTGGGAATGCGATCACGAGCCGCGAGGCTTCCGGTGGATTGATGCGGACAATGCCGGGCAAAGCGTCGTCTCCTTTGTCCGCAGAGGGGTCAAGTCGCGGGCGCATGCGATCGTCATCTGCAACTTTTCGCGCACCGATTATCCCCGTTTCCGAATCGGGGTCCCTTCGGCTTCCGCTTATCGCGTCGTCTTCAACAGCGATGCAGCCGAATACGGCGGCGCCGGGCGATCCATGCCGCCGCTTGTGAAGGCGAACAAGATTAAGCAACACGAGATGCCGCACAGCATCGAACTGCCCGTACCGCCGCTTACCTGCCTCGTGCTCGAACCGGCCTCCGGTGCAAAAGAGCGGCAACCGTGACCATCGAATGCAAGTTGTTGCAAGCAACCACAACTTCAAGGGGGAATCCGATATGCGCCGCAATGAATGTTTGGCTATGCTGCTGGCTGGCGGAGAAGGTAGGAGACTTGGCGTTTTGACGAAAGATTCGGCCAAACCGGCGGTTCATTTTGGAGGCAAGTACCGGATTATCGATTTTGCGCTCAGCAATTGTGCCAATTCTCGAATCGAAACGGTCGGCGTGCTAACCCAGTATCAGCCGCTCGTGCTGAACCGTCACTTGGGAATCGGCAGTCCGTGGGGGCTAGACCGGAGAGACGGAGGCATGCACGTGCTTCCCCCGTATGTACGCCAGAAGGGCGGAGACTGGTATAAAGGCACGGCCAACGCGATTTACCAAAATATCGGCTTTATCGAGCGGTACGATCCCGAGTACGTGCTCGTCATTTCCGCCGATCATATTTATAAGATGGACTATAACGACCTGCTGGAGACGCATAAGAAAAACCGGGCGGATGCCACGATCGCGGTTATCACGGTGCCGTGGGCGGATGCAAGCCGGTTCGGCATCATGAGCGTGGACGAGAGCGGCCGCATTACGCAGTTTACGGAAAAGCCGCCGCAGCCCGACAGCAATCTGGCGTCGATGGGCGTTTATATATTTTCATGGCCGGCGCTGCGAGAGGCGCTGCTGCGCGACGCGGCGGACCGGACGTCGTCGGGCGATTTCGGCAAGGACGTCATACCGGCGCTGCTGGCCGGAGGGTCACGCCTGTACAGTCACCGGTTCGATGGGTATTGGAAGGATGTCGGTACGATCGACAGCCTGTGGGAGGCGAATATGGATTTGTTGGACGACAAACCCGCGCTTGATCTGGCCGACCGTTCCTGGCGCATTTATTCGGCCAATCCGAATCGTCCGGCTCAGTACATCTCTCCTGCCGCCTCTATTCAAAGCTCGCTGATCAACGAGGGCTGCATCGTCGAGGGACGGGTAAACCGTTCGGTGCTGTTCCACGGGGCAAGAGCCGGAGCGGGCTGTCTGATCGAGGAATCGGTCATTATGCCCGGAGCGTATATCGGCCGGGGAGCCAAGGTAATCCGGGCGATCGTCGGCGAAGGTGCGGTCGTCGGCGAAGGCTGCCAGGTGGGCAGCTTCGATTCGGCGGAAATCGCCATCGTCGCGTGCGGCTCGGTCGTTTCGGCCCAAACTGCGCTAGAGGAGGCGAATCCGGCATGAAACTACCTATGATGGGTGTCATCAATCTGATTCACGAGACGGAGCAAATGGGTCCGTTAACGCTCGAGCGCTGCCTTGCCACCGTTCCTTTCGGAAGCCGCTACCGTCTGATCGATTTCGTGTTGTCCTCGATGGTGAACTCCGGCGTACCGAACGTTGCCGTATTTGCACATACGAAATACCGTTCGCTGATGGATCATCTCGGCTCGGGCAGCAACTGGGATTTGCACCACAAAAAAGGCGGCTTGTTCGTACTGCCGCCGGCGATGGACAATCAGGCCGACTTCGGCAAGGGCGACTTGTATCATTTTTACCGTCATCTCGACTACTTCTCCCGCAGCGCGCAGGAATATGTCGTCGTCGCTCGCAGCCATATGGTGTGCAATGTCGACTTCGGCGAGGTGCTGAGCCATCATCTGGACCGGGGAGCGGATATTACGGTCGTCTGCAAGGAGTGGCCGCGTGCGAATACGGGGCTGACGCGCAAGGTGCGGGCCGATGCGGACGGGCGCGTGCTGGAGATGCAGGATCATTTCGGCACGCTGGTGAGCGATCTCGTCTCGATGGAAATGTATATCATGCGCAAGGAACTGCTGATGGAGCTCGTTCAGTCATCGCTGGCGCAAGGGAAAGACCATCTGGTCCGCCATGCGATCCAGAGCCGCCTCTCCGAACTAAACGTGAGCGTCTACAAGCATGAGGGAAGACTTGCGGTCGTTAATAACATACCTTCGTTTTATCGCCACAATATGGAGCTGCTCGATCCGGATGTCTGGAACGATCTGTTTTACCGCCCCGGACCGATCTATACGAAGGTGAAGGACGAACCGCCGACCCGGTACCGGCGCGGCTCGGAAGCGGTCCATTCGCTGATCGCGAACGGCTGCGAGATCGAAGGAGCCGTGTACGGCAGCATTTTATTCCGCGGCGTCAAAGTACGGCCGGGAGCGGTCATCAGCAATTGTATCGTCATGCAGAACAGCGTCATCGGCGAAGACAGCTCGCTCGAAAACTGCATTCTCGACAAGGAGGTCGAGGTGCGGCCGTTAAAAGGGCTGAAGGGATCGGCTGAAACGCCGTTCGTCGCCATGAAGCGGAACGTCATATGACCGTCATTCGCGCACAGGATCGGAGGGGCTTAACAATGAAAGTTTGGTTTGCCGCGTCGGAGGCGGCTCCGCTCGTCAAAACGGGCGGGCTGGCCGACGTCATAGGCGCACTGCCGAAATCGCTCGCCAAAACGGGCGTGGAGGTGACGGTCGTCCTGCCGAAGTACGGCGATATCCCGGCCGAGTATATGGATGGCGCGGTTACGCTGGACACGTTCCGCGTCTCGCTCGGCTGGCGCAGCCAGTACTGCGGGCTGCTGGAGACGGAGATCGGCGGCATACGTTATTTGCTTATCGATAACGAATATTATTTCAAGCGCGGCGGGCTGTACGGATACGGGGACGATGCGGAGCGCTTCGTCTTTTATGCCCTGGCGTTCATGGAAGCTTTGCGGCGTACGGATGAGGTGCCGGATCTTGTGCACGCCCACGACTGGCAGGCGGGGCTTATCCCGTTTCTGCTGCGGACGCGTTATTCGTATCTGCCGAAGCTGAGAGAGGTTCGTACCGTTTATACGATCCACAATCTGATGTATCAGGGCGTATTTTCACGCGAGCTGCTGCAGGACTTGCTGGCTGTCGGCGACGAGATGTTCACGGCGGACGGCCTGGAGTTTTACGGCGCGGGGAATTGTATGAAAGCGGGGCTCCGGTACGCGGACAAGCTGACGACGGTCAGTCCCGCCTACGCCGAGGAAATCCAGTCGGAGCCGTTCGGGGAGAAGCTGGACGGCCTGCTGCGGCAGCGCGCCGACGATTTGAGCGGCATCGTTAACGGCATCGATACGGACAGCTACGATCCGATGACCGATCCGCATCTCAAGGCGCCTTTCCGCAGCTCGCTGGCCAAGAAACGGTTGAACAAAACGGCTTTGCAGCAAGAGCTCGGCCTAGCGGTTGATGGCGCGATTCCGCTGATCGGCATCGTGTCGAGGCTGGTCAGGCAAAAGGGCTTCGATCTGCTCGCCGAGGCGCTGCCTCAGCTTATGGAGGAAGGCGTGCAGCTGGCGGTGCTCGGCTCCGGCGACCCCGATATCGAGGCGCTGCTGCGCGAGGCGGAAGAGCGGTATCCGGGCCGCGTCGCGACGTGGTTCGGCTTTAACGAAGGGCTCGCCCGGCGTATTTATGCCGGAGCGGATATGTTCTTGATGCCTTCGCGCTTCGAGCCGTGCGGACTGAGCCAGCTCATATCGCTGCGCTACCGGACTGTGCCGGTCGTTCGCGAAACCGGCGGCCTGCGCGATACGGTAACCCCGTACAACGAACATACAGGGGACGGGGACGGTTTTACATTTGGACCGGCGGCGGCTCACGATCTGCTGTATACGGTACGGCGGGCGATCGGCTTCTATGGCGACCGGGAAACGTGGCAGCGCATCGTGGCGAACGGGGCGAAGAAGGATTACGGCTGGGATGCCTCCTCGAAACTATATCGCGATCTGTACAGAAGCCTTGCGGCGAAGGCGGAAGCGGCAGTTGATGCGGAGGCCGACTTGAAAGCAGATACGGAAGCCGATTCGAAAGCAGAAACGGCAGTTGAAACGGAAACAGAAACGGAAGTTGATACGAAAGTGGCGCATATGCCAATGTAACGACAAAGCGCAGGGAGGGGATGTAGCGCGAGGCGTAAATTACGCGGTGCCTTCCGTCCCTCGCGAACATTCTGTTACTGGCAGCGGCGCCTCCATAAGCCGAATTTGCACGAGGTTCAGCGGCTACGATGGCCGAATGTTCAAAAAAAGCAGCCAAGGTGCTGCTTTTCGTTCGTTAGTAAGGTATACTTGTCTTACTATTTTGAACATAAGGTAGGGAGACGATGAATCCTTTTGCAGATTTTGGCAGCATGGGGCGCTTTTACTTGGATAACGACTCTTACGGAGCTGCCGCTTTTTCGTTTCACCGCGCGATAACGCAGGACAATACGAATGCAGACGCCTGGAACGGTCTGATTATGTCGTTTACGCTGATGCGCCGAGAGGAAGATGCGCAAACCGCTTTGGCTCGCTACGCCCTCCAGGAAGCGCTTCCTTTCGATAAAAATCTGGTTACGTTCGCCATGATGATGTTCCAGCGCAGTCCGCTCGCGCTGTTTGAGTGGTTCCGTGCCATGTCGAAGCGGTTTGGGCTTACAAGCCAGGAGCGCGAGACGTATGCGCAAATGTCCGACGAGATGGAGCAAAATTACCGCTTGCTGGAGGAAAAGCAAGGGGAGGCGCTGCTGAAGGCGCAAGGCGTGTTCAGTCTGGAGGAGTTCGCCGGACGGGTGATGGAGCTCGATGTGCTTACGAGCGAAACGATCGACTCGCTCTTCACCCGCGCGCAGCAATGGCTGGGCGAGGATGCGGATTCGGCGCTGAACGCCGTCAGGCTGCTGTGCATGGTTCCCGATGCGAGAAGCGAGAAGATGCTGCGCCGGGTATGCCGCAACGAAGACATGAACGGCAAAGTGATCACGCAGGCGCTGCTTTCCCTTCGCTGGCTCGGCGTGAGAGGCAATATCAAAATTCATAAAATGGGCGAGCCGTACGTCGTGAATCTGGACGATCCGCAGCCGGAGCTGACGATTTCGGTGCCTGCGGCTTACAAACCGGCGCTCGACCGGATGAAACTGTGGATCGCCAAGGAGCAGGGTGTCGTCAGCGCAGAGGAGTACGAAGCTCACGCCTCGACGGATGAGCCGGAGCTGCCGCAAGAGCTGGCGGACAAGCTTGCCGCCGCCGAAGTTCCTTCCGCATGGCAGGAAGTCATTCATACGCTCATTCGCGCCTCGTACGACCAGTATTATCCGTTCGTGCCGACGATCCGCAATACGCGCGAATGGAGCAACGCGTTCATCCTGCTCATCAAGCAGTATATCGAAGGCATCGGCGAGCCTTGGCCGTACGGGGAGCCGGAGCGTGACGATACGGCGGTGCTGCACCGCAACTGGATGCTGAGCGCTTATCCCGATTTCAAGGCGTCGATCGAAGCCGCCGCCAAGCTGCGGGCGCTGCTGCCGAAATAAACCGACTGGGGAGAGATACTGTGGAAACGATCATTTTCAGACAGCTCGACATGAATCGGAGCCGGACGCTGCAGTTCGTGTCTGACGTTACCGAGCAGCAGGCCGATATAGTGCCGGAAGGCTTCAACAACAACATTCGCTGGAACCTGGGACATATTTTGACGGTTCAGGAGCGGTTTGCGTTCCGTCTGCTCGGTGAGCCGATGGATTTGCCGGAGGAACTGATGAGCTTGTTCGGAAACGGGACGAAGCCGGCCGACTGGCAAGGTGCCCCGCCGACGCTCGAAGAGCTGCGCAAGCTGCTTGAGGAACAGAACGAGCGATTTCGCGAGCGGCTAACCGGACGAATGGACGACAAGCTGCAAATCCCGTTCCGGGAGCTGGACCGCTTGTCCGACGTACTCATCTTCAGCATCGGTCACGAGGCGCTTCACGCCGGGTACATTCAGGCTTTGAAGCGGGCTGTGGCCGCATCGGGCCGGAGCTGAGCAGGCAACGGCGGTTTGACGCCGATTGGAAAATAAACGGGCAAGCTTTCTAGAAAGCGGCCCCATGAATGGCTTGTCACGGTCCTTCCTTATGCACAAGAGCCCGACGGAGGAGATTCCTCCGCCGGGCTTTTTCGCGTGCCTGCGTATTCTACCTGCGCTCGATGCGATCCATCAGCCGCTTCAGCTTCGCTTCCGTTTCCGAACCGGGCGAAGGCGTATACACGCTGCAGCGTAGATCGGTCTGTCCCTGCACCTGCATCGATGTCAGGTCGAACAGCATTTTGCCCGCCTTCGCATGGCGGAACTCGATCGACACCTCCGGCGCCGGGCTGACGTCGTTTATGTCCCACAGCGTGCGGAAATCCGCATTAAACGAGCTGAGCCGCTGTATAAACTCCCCGTACCACGCATCGCCTACATATTTCCCGTAATAGTAGCGGAATATCGCCAAAAATCCGCGCACGAACTGCTCCCAATTGGCGGCAAGCGTGCGCAGCTCCTTTCGCGTAAACAGCAGCCAGATCATATTCCGTTCTTCCGGAGGGACTTGGGCAAAATCCATAAAAACGGCCGCTGCCGCCTTGTTCCAGCCGACGATGCCCAGCTTGCGGTCGGATACGATCACCGGGCAGCCACGCAGCTCGCCGATGATTCTCTCCAGCGCTTCGGGCATTTTGTCCACGGCTGTGTCCGGGGCAGGCGCGGCGGCGGTTGTCTGCTCCAGAGCGAGCGCGAGCATATAGTCCCGCTCGTCGTCGTTCAGTTGAAGCGCGAAGGCGATCCTTTCGAGCACCTGGGCCGACATGCGGATATCGCGGCCTTGCTCGAGCCAGGTATACCACGTGGTGCTGACGCCCGCGATCTGGGCGACCTCCTCTCTGCGGAGGCCCGGCGTTCTGCGGCGCGCCCCGGCAGGCAGCCCGACCGACTGGGGAGTGAGCTTCGCCCGATGGGCGATTAGAAAATCAGATAACGCCCGCAAGCGCTGATCGGTGTTCATGGACGATCATTCCTTTCGATTCGTGGACGGAGTGTCTTTTCAGGATCGAAGCCGACCGAAGACAGGGAAGCGGAACTGAAAGTTCCGCTATCGCTGGCGGAACAGTGCTGACCGGGCGATAACGGAAGCGGAAGTTCCGTTAAAGTCGCGATAACTCGAGCTGAGCCGAGCGAATGGAGCCATAAAGGAAGTACAGCTTCCTCTGTGCAGGCCTAGTAGGCCCGCGAAGCAGCGATAACGGAACTGGCGGTTCCGCCGAGACAGCGATAACGGAGGCGGAAGTTCCGCTATAGCTGGCGGAATGGCGCTGATCATGCGAAGCGGAAATGAGACCGCCGCTATCAAGGTTACAGCGTAACAGTTTCTTTTGCCCCAAATAACCCCCGCTAAACGGCGGGTCGCTCCTCCTTGAACGATGTCGATGGACGTTCTCTTTTGCCTATCAGTAATTATACCCGTATAAACTATAACTTGTAATAGGATAACACATATGACATGCTACTTGCATACGAGGAGTTTGGCAGCCGGGTGTATCGGTTCCTTCGTGTGGCCGGCTCCCGATTCGACAGTTTAGCAGACGGAGAAAGGGATGGTATCGGATGAAACGGGTAGTTATTACGGGTATGGGCGCCATTACGCCGATCGGGAACAATGTGTCTACATTTTGGGAGGCGCTTGTCGCCGGAAGATCGGGAATTTCCGTGATCGACACGATTGACGTTACGGCTCTCAAAACAAAAATCGCCGGACTGGTGCGCAATTTCGACCCGGAGGCAGTAGTAGGCCGGAAGGAAGCACGCCGGATGGACCGGTTCTGCCACCTTGCGATTGGCGCAGCTGCAGAGGCTCTTAGCGAGTCGGGACTGCTGGCGGACGATAGCGCCGATCGGACGCGGATCGGCGTCTATATCGGTTCCGGAGTCGGCGGCTTGCAAACGCTGCTGGACAATTACAAGACGCTGCTGGAGCGGGGACCGGGCCGAGTCAGCCCGTCGCTGGTGCCGATGATGATCGCCAATATGGCGGCGGCGCAGGTCAGCATCCTAAACGGGCTCAAGGGCCCGGTGCTCGCTCCGGTAACCGCCTGCGCGTCGGGCAACAACGCGATCGGGGAGGCGTTCAAGCTAATCCAGCGCGGCGGCGCGGACGCTGTCGTGGCCGGCGGCGCGGAAGCGACGATCACCGATTTGGCGCTGGCGGGATTCATCAACTCCGGCGCGATGTCGACCTGGGACGGAGAGCCGGAGAAGGCCAGCCGCCCGTTCGACAAGGGGCGGAGCGGGTTCGTAGCGGCTGAGGGGGCCGGCATTCTCGTGCTCGAATCGCTGGAGCACGCTTTGCGGCGAGGAGCGCCCATCCTGGCCGAGCTGATCGGCTACGGCGCCAGCTCCGACGCGTATCATATGGTGGCGACCGATCCGGAAGGGGACGGCGCTTACCGGGCGATGAAGGAGGCGCTGGACGATGCCGGTATCGGTCCGGAGCATATCGACACGATTAATGCGCACGCTACCGGCACGGACATCGGAGACGTTTCGGAGACGAAGGCGATCAAGCGGCTGTTCGGCGAGCGGGCGTACGAGATTCCGATAAGCGCTGGCAAGTCTGTCACCGGGCATATGCTCGGAGCGGCCGGGGGCGTGGAGGCGGTTGCGCTCGTCAAGACGATTCAGGAGGGCGTGATCCCGCCGACGATCAATTTGCATGAGCCGGACCCCGAATGCGATCTGGATTATGTGCCGAACATTGCGCGCAAGGTGCCAGTTACGACGGGGCTTTCGAATTCGTTCGGCTTCGGGGGACACAATGCAGTCCTCGTGCTGCGTAAGTTTGACGAAGAATGAGGACCAATTTCACAGTCCGCACGGGTGTTCCCATCAGAGCGCATTTTTGTTAAAGTAGAGTTCGGAGCTTTTAGATCCCGCGCCGCTGCCTGGCGATTTCCGTTTTTTTTCGGGCCGGGCGGACCGCGCGGGTGAAAGCAGACCGGAGAAGGAGCGTTCTGACTGTGGATTTTTCCGTACAATACTTGTCATTTTTCGTCATTCAAACCGAGGACCAGGCGAACAAATCGTTCCGGCATTACCAGACGCTCGACCGCGAAGCGTACGAAACGAGCGAGCTGAAAAAGTTTTTAGACGGCGAATTCGCCCGCATCGTGAAGCGAAAAGCCGAACGGAATCCACTTACTGAGCAGGTGCCGACGAAGGTTGGCCGGTTTATTGTAGAGCCTGGGTTCGAGCTGGCTGGCAATCCGAACTACGCCTTGTTTCAGCGAATCCGATTTGCCGGGAATCCCCAGGACTTTCTGTACGCCAGCGACGAGCTGGTGCGCGCTTACATGGATACGAGCTCCGTCCGCGGCGGAGCGCTGATCGTCACGGCGGCCAAGCTGAGTAAATGGTTCGACGATCCGATCCTGTTCGTGATGAAATGCGACTTCGAGCCGAAAATCGCCACGATCGCCGACGAAAAAAGCTTGGTCCGGCATGTCGATATGGCGATCAGCGCCAAAAACATCAAAGCGATCCAATACCCGCACATTCCCGAGGAGGGCATGCTCGAGGAATGGGAGCTGAAGCTGCATCAATCGTCTCACGCCCGCTATTTCGAGGATTTTCTCAAGTTCGTCTCGTACGAGCCTTCCGTTCCGGAGCTGGTTAATCAGCAGGTGATGGATATGGTGCAGAACTATATCGAGGAAAAATGGCAGGCCGAGCCGGCCCACGAAGGCAAGCAGCGCGAGGCCGAGGAAATCGAGCTGTGGGCGGCGAGCGAGCAGAGGGAGCTTCAGCAAAAATGGAGCCCGGAGCAGGTCGTCGAGGCAGCGACGCGAATTACCGAGTATCAGCCGGAGCTGGAGCTGAAGTTCAAGCTGGACGGGGTTTCCGTCCGGGCGCTTCTCTCCGATTACGGGCAGTCGGTGCATGTCGCCCAGCTGAACGGACGGTACGTGCTGCTCATCGAGGGAGATTCGTTCCAGTTTGAGAAAGGCTTTTCGCCGGTGGAACTGCTCCATCCGGAATCGTTCGAGGATGTGGCGAAAAAGCTGATCGAGAAGCCGCATACACCATCGGACAGCGGCCGGGGCGGCGATGACGGCGTGCCGTGGTAGCGGCATGTTAAGCGGGAAGCGAGGCCAAGCCTGTCATATCGAGAGCTGACATGCGGGACGGAGCACCTTGACTTTACCGGCGCCTTGCACGTATAATATCTAAAAGTTGTATATCGATCACAGGCTTAGACAAGGAATAGTAGCCTATTTTCATTTCGCAGAGAGCCGGTACTTCGGTGAAAGCCGGCAAATGAGAAGAGCGAACTCGCCTTGGAGCTGACGGCATGACCCGTAACGCGTATCGGCATCGCGAGTGATGCGAAGCATCGTTACCCGAGCGTAATACGGCAAACCGGATCGTAATCCCCGCGTTAAGGGGTTCAAAGTGGGCATAGATCGAAGGACGATCCGTGCCAACTAGGGTGGTACCACGGGAAACAAACCTCTCGTCCCTAGCGTTAGCGCTAGTGATGGGAGGTTTTTGAGCGTTCGGGCACTTTTCTTTCTTGTCGTCCTTTCGGGTATTGGCCGGCAAAGGCGGGGGTATAACGGAAGTATAGTACGTTATTCGCAGGGAAAGAGGGATGGCCGCTCAAATAAAGGAACTGTATTCCGCTATTTGGCGCTTTTGGCTCATATTCGAGCAGGAAGGGGCGAATAGCGGAAACCGGTTCCGCTATTGCAGGCTTACAGGCAGGATAGAACGGGATTAGCGGAAAATAATTCCGTTAAGTTCGGCTACAAAGCATCACATCACTTTTTGGGGTTCAAGTATCGGGGTCCCCGAAAAGTACTCGGACTAAGCTACGAAGCATCACATCACTTTTTGGGGTAAATTTGGGAGGAAACGCTTATGACGCAGCAAACGGGCTCGCACAAAGAAACGCAAGGCTATAACCCGCAAGCGATCGAACCGAAATGGCAGCAATACTGGGACGCTAACAAAACGTTCAAAGTGCTCGAAAACTCGAACAAGCCGAAGTTTTACGCGCTCGACATGTTCCCGTATCCGTCGGGGGCGGGGCTGCACGTCGGTCACCCGGAAGGCTACACCGCGACCGATATCGTCTCCCGCTACAAGCGGATGAGAGGGTTCAACGTGCTGCACCCGATGGGCTGGGACGCCTTCGGTCTTCCGGCTGAGCAGCATGCGCTCGACACCGGCAAGCATCCGCGGGACATTACGTTTACGAACATCGACAACTTCCGCCGCCAGATCAAGTCGCTCGGCTTCTCATACGACTGGGACCGCGAGGTCAGCACGACCGATCCGGACTATTACAAGTGGACGCAGTGGATTTTCCTCCAGCTGTACAAAAAAGGACTCGCCTACGTGGCCGAAGTGCCCGTTAACTGGTGTCCGGCGCTCGGAACCGTGCTGGCCAACGAGGAGGTCATCAACGGTCTCAGCGAGCGCGGCAACCATCCGGTTGTCCGCAAGCCGATGCGCCAATGGGTGCTGAAAATTACCGAATATGCCGAACGGCTGCTCGAGGATTTGGAGGAGCTGGACTGGTCGGAAAGCATCAAGGATATGCAGCGCAACTGGATCGGCAAATCGACCGGCGCGGAAGTCGTATTCGAGATCGACGGACACGCGGGCGACAGCCTGACCGTCTTCACGACGCGTCCGGATACGCTGTTCGGGGCTACTTATTGCGTACTGGCGCCGGAGCATGAGCTCGTTGCCAAGATCACGACCCCGGATCAAGCCGCTGCGATCAAGGCTTACCAGGATAAAGCGGCGATGAAGAGCGATCTGGAGCGCACCGATCTCGCCAAAGAAAAAACGGGCGTATTTACCGGCGCTTATGCGATCAATCCGGTGAACGGTTCGAAGACGCCGGTCTGGATCGCCGATTATGTGCTCGGCGGATACGGTACGGGGGCCATTATGGCGGTGCCGGGCCACGACCAGCGCGACTGGGAGTTTGCGAAGCAGTACGATTTGCCGATTATCGAAGTGGTCAAGGGCGGCGATGTAACGAAGGAAGCATATGCGGGCGACGGCGCGCACATCAGTTCCGGCTTGCTCGACGGCTTGAACAACGAGCAGGCAATCGCGAAAATGATCGCATGGCTGGAAGCCGAAGGCAAAGGGCAAGGCAAAGTGACGTACCGGCTGCGCGACTGGCTGTTCAGCCGCCAGCGGTACTGGGGCGAGCCGATTCCGATTCTCCACCTCGAGGACGGCACGATGAAGCCGGTACCGGAAGATCAGCTGCCGCTGCTGCTGCCGGAAATCGACGAGATCCGTCCGTCGGGCACGGGGGAATCGCCGCTGGCGAACGTGACTGAATGGGTCAATACGGTCGATCCCGAAACGGGCAAGCCGGCCAAGCGCGAAACGAACACGATGCCGCAATGGGCGGGAAGCTGCTGGTATTACTTGCGCTTCATCGATCCGCACAACGACAAGGAGCTCTGCTCGCCGGAGCTGCAAAAAGAATGGCTGCCGGTCGATCTGTACATCGGCGGCGCCGAGCACGCCGTGCTCCACCTCCTGTACGCCCGCTTCTGGCACAAGGTGCTGTACGATATCGGCGTCGTAAACACGAAAGAGCCGTTCTACAAGCTCGTCAACCAGGGCATGATTCTCGGCGAAAATATGGAGAAAATGAGCAAATCGCGCGGCAACGTCGTGAATCCGGACGACATCGTCGGCGAGCATGGGGCGGATACGCTCCGCTTGTACGAAATGTTCATGGGGCCGCTCGAAGCGACGAAGCCGTGGAACACGAATGGTGTCGATGGAGCGTACCGCTTCCTGAACCGCATCTGGCGGTTGTTCGTGAACGAGGATGGCACGTTGAATGCGAAGATCGGCGGCGAAGGTAGCGAGGCGTTTAACCGCACGTGGCACCGGACGATCAAGAAAGTGACGGAAGATTTCGACGCGCTGCGTTTCAATACGGCGATCAGCCAGCTGATGATTTTCGTCAACGAAGCATACAAGGCGGAATCGCTTCCGGTCGAGGCGATGCGCCAGTTCGCCCAGATGCTGTCGCCGATCGCGCCTCACCTCGCCGAAGAGCTGTGGGAGAAGCTGGGCCATAACGAATCGATCACGTATGCGGCATGGCCGACGTACGACGAAGCGTTGACGGTTGATGACGAAGTCGAGATCGTCGTGCAAGTGAACGGCAAAATCGCCGATCGCGTCAAAATCGCGAACGACACGGACGAAGCCGCCATGCAGCAAATCGCGCTCGAGCTGGATAAAGTGAAGGACGCGATGAACGGCAAATCGGTACGCAAAGTAATAGCCGTCAAAGGCAAGCTCGTCAACATTGTCGTAGGGTAACCGATCCGAAATAGAGAACGACCAGCCGCAAACGAAACGGCCGGCCTCGCCAGGGAACAAGCAGTTCCTTATGGCGCAGGGCCGGCCGTTTATTGCGTATGGGTGCCGCTGCCGAACTGCTGATCGACTTTTTCCACGTCCTCGTCGTACTTGGCATGTGTCGCTTCCAGCAAGCGGATAAACGTAGTGTCCAGCTCGCGCTCCATCAGCTCGAGACCGGCTTCGATAATGCCGCCGGGAACCGCTACCCGCTGCCGCAGCGACTCTGGCGTATATCCTCCGGCCGTCAGCAGCTTGCCGGTGCCGAGAACCATTTCCGAGGCGAGCCGGGTTGCCTCCTCCTGCGGGAGGCCCGCTACATGGACGGCGGCATCGACGAGCTTTTGTACGAAGTAAGCGAGAAAAGCGGGGCCGCAGCTGGAGATGTCCGAGGTAACCCGCGTGTGCTGCTCCGAAACGCGAACCGGTTTGCCGATCATGCCGACCAGCCATTCCAGCGAGCCCCGGTCCTCCTCGCTCATGCGTTCGCCGTATATGCATAAGGCCGCGCCGCTAAGCACGCCGTTCGTAATGCTGGGAATCACTTTGGCGACTTTGCACGGCAGCGACGATTCCAGATGCCTCAGCAGAACCGGACTTGTAATCGAGATTACGGTCGTATCCGGCGTCACATAGGGTTTGATTTCATCGACGACTTGTTTGAAAACAAGGGGCCTGACACAAATGAAGATAGTCCCGCAAGTCGCGGCGACTTGCCGGTTCGAGTCTACGGCCAGGAGCCCGGGATATTTGGCAGCCAGAAGATCCGCTTTATGCTTCGAGCGGTTGCTCGCGATAACGGACGACGGCTGCAGTGCCCCGGAGCGTATGAATGATTCGATGAGCACGGTTCCCATGCTGCCCGTTCCGATAAAACCAATCTTCATGCCGCGTATCCCTCCTGGAGAAGTAGATGAGTTTATATCTTATGATTCAGGCGGGGAGAAGGTGACTCGGCGCCAAAACGGGCCCGCCATTTCATTCATGTATATGTAAGGGGAGCAGCGAATATGACGCTTTTGATCCGAAAGCGAACGACCAAGCGGGGGGAGAAAACCATTTGATGAACGTTAAAACGCGCCATCGCTGGGTGGCTGCCGCGATATGGGGGGCGACGGCGCTGCTGCTTTGGGCGATAAGCGGGCTGCTGCATGGCGGCGTCTCGGGCTCCGCGAGGACTGGAGAGGGCTGGATCGTGCGCAATGCCGATCTAGCCGCGCTGTTTACGGGACAAGAGCCGCCAAAATCGGAAAAAACGTCCGCAACGGCTGCGACACCGCAGTCACCGCAACCGTCCCCTAAGCCGCCAACCGCCGCTAAAAGTGCTGCGGGCGCTGCAGGCGTCTCGGGTTCTGCCACAGGCGTAGTCGAACCAAAGTCCCAAAAAGCGGCCGCCGGCGTTCTCGACTTGAACCGCGCATCCGAGTCCGAACTGGACAAGCTTCCCGGAATCGGCCCTTCGAAGGCGAAGGCGATCGCCGAGTATCGGAGCAGGGAGGGGCCTTTTCGAACAGTAGAGGATTTGAAGAAAGTGAAGGGCATCGGCGACAAGACGTTTGAAACGCTGAAGCCGTATATAACGGTTGATCCGTAGCGCCGGTTCTTTTCATTCGTGGGAAAATATGAGACAATATTCGTGGTACTGATTATCGTTCCCATACTAAAGGAGGAAACCGTTTACCTATGAGTGAAGAACGCAAGCTTTCTCTTGATACGCTGGCTGTCCATGCCGGCCAGGAAATCGATCCGACGACCCTTTCGCGCGCGGTTCCGATTTACCAGACGACTTCTTACGGTTTCCGCGATACGGAGCACGCGGCCAACTTGTTTGCCCTGAAGGAATTCGGCAACATTTATACCCGTTTGATGAATCCGACCTCTGACGTATTCGAGAAGCGGATCGCTGCTCTGGAAGGCGGAGTCGGCGCCCTTTCGACTTCTTCCGGACAAGCTGCCATCACGTACTCGATTCTTAATATCGCGGGCGCGGGCGATGAGATCGTTGCCGCCAGCACGCTGTACGGCGGTACATACAATCTGTTTGCGATCACGCTGCCGAAGCTCGGCATCAACGTGAAGTTTGTCGATTCGTCCGATCCGGAAAATTTCCGCAAGGCGATTACGCCGAACACGAAAGCGCTGTATGCGGAAACGATCGGCAATCCGAAGGGCGATGTGCTCGATATCGAAGCGGTTGCGAATATCGCCCACGAAAACGGCATTCCGCTCATCGTGGACAATACGTTCCCAAGCCCGTACCTGCTTCGCCCGATCGAGCACGGAGCGGATATCGTCGTTCACTCGGCGACGAAGTTTATCGGCGGCCACGGCACGTCGATCGGCGGCGTCATTATCGACGGCGGTAAGTTCGACTGGAAGGCCAGCGGCAAATTCCCGGGCTTGACGCAGCCGGACCCGAGCTACCACGGCGTTGTTTATGCGGAAGCGGTCGGTCCGATCGCTTACATTATCAAAGCGCGCGTCCAACTCGCTCGCGACATCGGGGCAACGATCTCCCCGTTCAACTCGTTCCTCCTGCTGCAAGGCTTGGAGACGCTGCATCTGCGGATGGAGCGCCACAGCTCGAACGCTTTGGCGGTCGCCAAATTCCTCGAGTCGAATCCGGCCGTCGAATGGGTTAGCTACACCGGTCTTGAGAGCCATCCGTCGTACAAGCTTGCGCAAAAATATTTGCCGAACGGCCAAGGCGCCATTCTGACCTTCGGCATCAAGGGCGGCGTGGAAGCCGGACAAAAGGTGATCAACAGCGTCAAGCTGTTCTCGCATCTCGCCAACGTTGGCGATTCCAAATCGCTGATCATCCATCCGGCCAGCACGACCCACAGCCAGCTTGAAGGCGAAGAGCTGCTGTCGACCGGCGTAACCCCGGGCATGATCCGGTTGTCCGTCGGCACGGAGGGCATCGACGACATTTTGCACGATCTGGATCAAGCGATTCGTGCGAGCCAGCAGTAAGGAAGTCCCGGTATGAGCAGACGCAAAGATTGGGACACTTACTTCATGGATATCGCCTATATGGCCTCGACCCGCTCGCAATGCCCGCGGCGCCGCGTCGGAGCCGTGCTCGTGCAGGGCAAGAAGCTGCTCGGCTCGGCCTACAACGGCGCGCCGATGGGCGTGCCGGACTGCTCCGAAGCCGGCTGCATGCTGGTGGAGGAGTACGAGGTAAAGGTGGCCAACGGGCGCGAAGAAATGGTGAAGAAGCAAAGATGCATCCGCACGATTCATGCGGAGCAAAATTTGCTCCTGTTCACCGACCGAAGCGACCGGGAAGGCTCCACCGTTTACGTGACCGATCAGCCGTGCTGGACTTGTGCCAATATGCTGGCGAACAGCGGTGTAACGGAAATCGTGTACCACCGGACGTATCCGAAGGATAAGGATAAAGTGACGGAGATGATGGTCACGCGCGGTATCCGTTTCCGTCAGTTGGGAGATTACACGCCTCCTTCGGGGATCGATGGCGAAGTGACTAACTGATCGCTTACGGCGGTAATCCCGCCTACCGCGGCTGTTTGATACGAATCAATAAGAGAGCTGTGGGGAAGCACCTCCGAGACTAGGGGGTGCTTTTTGTATTGGAAACGAAAGTGTACGATGTGAAGCATCCGATCAAACGGCCGCTTGCGACGGCTGCGGTCCTGTGGACGGCCGGTACCGCGCTCGGCGGTGAGCTGCCGCAGGGCTTGCTGTCGTGGAAAGCGTTCATGCTTAGCGTGGCGCTGGGCGTCATGCTGGCGCTATTCGCCATACCGGGAAGGCGGATCATCGGCTTGCTGCTGGTCGTTATGGCGGCGGCGGCTTACTACCAGATATATGACGCCAAAAACGTGCCTACGATCCCGATGCCTTCGGTTGTCGAAACGGAAAGCGGCGATCCGGCTGCAGGCAGTGTCGGGCGCGAGGTGCGCCTAACCGGAGAAATCGCCAGCCGAGTAGAAGTCGATGGCGACAAAGTATCGTTTGCGCTCCGGTCGCAAGCGGTCAGGCTGGACGAGGAGGAGCCGCTGCAAGCAAGCGACACGGTGCAAGTATCGGTGAGGCTGCTGCAGCAAGAGGAGCAGGTGCGGGCGCGGACGATGGGACGCGGCGACCCGGTAACGGTCAGCGGTGTTCTGAAGCGGCCGGACCTTCCGCGCAACTTCGGCGGCTTCGATTATCGTCTCTATTTATACCGGAACCATATCCATTGGCAGCTTTCGGCGAAAGGGCTGGACAGCGTGCTGACGGAAGCAGAGGCTGATGAAGAGGAAGTGGAAGGTTCGCTGCTGGCAGAGCGGCGGAATCGTTTCGCATTCGTCCCTGAACCAGTCCGCATCATGCGCTGGAACGACGATTTGCGAAGCCGGCTCGGTGCCGTATTCGATAGCTTGTTCCCCATGGGCGGACCGGATTCCGGCTATTTGAAAAGTCTGGTCATCGGCTTGACCGACGATATGGACCCGGAGCTGTACCGGCATTTTTCGCAGCTTGGCCTGACGCATATTCTCGCGATTTCGGGGCTGCATGTCGGCGTTTTCGTGGCCGGCTGCATGTGGCTGCTGCGCCTGTTCGGGCTAACTCGCGAGCGCATACTGACGGTAACGCTGCTGCTCGTTCCGTTTTATGTCGCTATTGCGGGAGGATCGCCGTCGGCTGTTCGCGCAGGCATTATGGCGATGATCGGACTGTATGCGGCAAGAAGGCTGCTGTGGAAAGATGCGCCGAACGTAATCGGCCTCGCAGCGATTTTGATGCTGCTGTGGGAGCCTTATTTTTTATACAACGTAAGCTTCCAATTGTCATTTCTTGTTACGACCGGCTTGATCGTCGGCGTTCAGCGCTTTTCCCGGCTGCTGCCGATACGGAACAAATCCGTGAGCTCCTTGCTATCGATTACGATCGTCGCACAAGTAATCTCGTTTCCGGTCACGGTGTACTATTTTAACGGCATATCGCTGTTATCCATGCTCGCCAATCTGGTGATGGTGCCTTTCATCAGCTTTGTCGTACTGCCGCTCGGGACGTTCGCCTTATTGGCCGGACTTGTATCTGTCCATGCAGGAGCGCCGTTCGGGTGGATCGTGGAGAAGGTGAACAGACTGACTTTCTGGCTGATCGATTACGCCGCAACGCACGACCCGTCTCAGTTCATATGGCCAAAACCGTCGATTGCATGGATTGTCGCTTATTACGGGCTGCTCGCGGCGGTTTACGCCGGTGCGATCCGCTGGAAGGAGGAGCAGAAGCCGCTGCTTGCCTATGCGGCCGTACCGCTAATGATGGCGCTGCTCTGGTTCGGCTACAACCCGGACATGCTGGACCGTGACGGTAAAGTAAGCTTTATCGATGTCGGTCAAGGTGACGCGATTCTCATCCGGACGCCCCAGCAGCGGCATGTGCTTATTGACGGAGGCGGTACGCTGTCGTTTCGCAAGCCGGGCGAGGAGTGGAAGGAGCGAAGCGACCCGTACGAGGTCGGCAAAAAGCTGCTCGTCCCGCTGCTCAAGCAACGCGGCGTGCACCGAATCGATCAGCTCGTCATCAGTCATCAGGATCAGGATCATATCGGCGGCTTGCAGGCGGTTGTCGAACAAATTCCGGTGACAACGATCGTGATGAACGGAACATGGAAAGGCAACGCATCATCGCGCAAGCTGTTCGAAACGGCCATGAGGAAAGGAACGGCGATCGTTAGCATCGCGCCGGGCGGGCTGACGCCAGTAGACCGCTATACGAAGCTGACCGTCCTGTCGTCCGGCGGCGGCAAGCCAACGCGCGTGGCGGAGGAGCAAAACAACGAATCCGTCGTCCTGCTGCTGCAGATGCGGGATGCGCGTTTTTTGTTTACGGGGGATATGAGAGCGGAGGACGAGAAGGAACTGTTGGCCGCTTGGCAGACGGCTGCCGCAGAGGAGGAAGTCCCCGAGCCGGTCGATGTGATGAAAATTGCGCATCACGGTAGTAAAACGTCGTCATCCGGTGAATGGCTGTCGTATTGGAAGCCGGAGAGGGCCGTCATCTCCGTAGGGCTAAACAACAGCTACGGCCATCCGAATGCCGGGGTACTGGAAAGGATCGCAGAAGCCGGCAGCGTCATTTACCGCACGGATCGTTCGGGAGAGATCGTTTTTACCGTTACACGTACCGGGTTAACTGTCGATTCCAAGCTGTAGCGTCAGCGTACAGTGGAAATGATGGGACGGCATCCGACTATTACTTTTAAAAATAAGAACGTGTATTCTCTCATCTGTGGTATAATTTGGTTATGGGGTATTGGAACTCGGAGGAGGAATCAAGGTTGACGGAAATCAAGCATTCCGTACAATATCTTTCCGGGATCGGAACGATTATAGGCGTGGCAGCAGTTATTTTGTTTTCTACCATTAGTGCATCTAGAACATGGGGGAATCCGGACGGTATAAAATATGCTCCGTTTATAGGTGTTCTACTATGTTCGGTTGTATTGTCATACGGTTTGTACAGAAGATTTATGAAACCGACTGAGATCGATCTGTATCTATCTAACGATCATGTCTTACTTAACGGAAATACGATTCAGGCGGGAGATATTAGGATGATCATGTCTTACTTAACGGAAATACGATTCAGGCGGGAGATATTAGGATGATCATGATCAAGGGGTACTTTAGACCCGTAATTGGAATACTGCCATACGGGAAAAGGATCGTCCCCTTGAATACGGCTTTCAGATTTTCAAAAGATGAAGATAGAGGGCTCTCGGATTTGACCAAATGGGCAGAGAGAAACCATGTCCAGTTGATCCGCAAATCATTCAAACATGGCTATAAGCCGATCGGCTGAAGCTTGGCCGGATTTGAAAAGGCAGCCGTGGAGGAGGAACCTATATGCTGTATATTTTTGGCGGGCTGCCAGGCACCGGCAAGTCTACGTTATCGGCGGCTTTGGCCAGGGAGCTTCGGGCCGCGTACCTTCGCGTCGATGTCGTGGAACAGGCTATGCGAGCTGCCGGAATCACGATTAACGGTCCTGAGGGTTATGTCGTGTGTTATGAGATGGCGAAGCAGAATCTTCGTTTAGGCCTTGATGTAATAGCGGACACGGTCAACCCTATTCGCATTACGCGCGAAGCTTGGCGCGGCGTAGCGGAGTCTCTTGATATTCCGTTTGTCGAAATCGAAGTGATCTGCTCCGACGAAAATGAACACAGGCATCGGGTGACAACGCGTAAAACGGATATTCCCGGCTTTACTCTCCCTACGTGGGAGAAGGTTAAGAACAGACATTATGAGGCTTGGGACCGCGATCGTATCGTTATCGACACAGCTCACCAAACCGTGGACGAGAGCTTGATGGCGTTACGTGAACGGTTAGGTCTGAAGGGTAAAATGCTATGACTCGAATCGGCAACTCCATTCTGAAATGGAGTACGTTTTCCTTTTGCCTCTATACTCTACTAACAATTCTCGCTTGGTTTATTAACGATTTAGGGTGGAAAATGGGTGTGACGGAGGGAAGCTACCAAATATACGCAAACTTCATTTCAAACGCTCAGTTCTTCTTCAAAATGCTGCTTGGTGTAGACGATGTGATTAATTACAACTTTAGACTTTTACCGTTTCTTATGGGGGCAGTCGTTTGGATACTAGTCGCCATTATCTTTTGTAACCGGAAAAACCGTGCTGTCCGTTGAAGGAGATCCAAACGTTGTCGCCGAAAAAGGAAACAACGATCCGCGGAGGAGAGACAACAAACGTGAAAAGACCGAATATCGTACTCATTATGACGGACCAGCACCGTTTCGACGCGCTCGGTTGTTACGGCAACTCCGTGATCGAAACGCCTAACTTGGATTCGTTCGCTCGGGAAGGTACCGTATTTACGAGCGCGTACTCCTGCACGCCGTCCTGTGTGCCTGCCAGGACATCGCTCATCAGCGGTATGGACCCTTGGCACACCGGAGTACTCGGTACCGGCAAAGGGCAAGGCAAAATGGGCGGGAATTTCAAACATACGCTGCCCGGAGAGCTGTCCAACTCCGGCTATTACACGCTCGGAATCGGCAAAATGAACTTTTCCCCTCAGCGGTCTTTAAACGGCTTCCATCATACGTCGCTGGATGAGATGGGCCGGGTGGAGTCGCCGGATTTTGTGTCGGACTATGCAGAGTGGTTCGAACGTAATAAAACGGGAGATTACGGCTCGGTCGATCACGGCATCGATTGGAATTCCTGGATATCCCGGCCGTTTCACGCTCCCGAATTTTTGCATCCGGTTAACTGGACGGCGAATGAAACGATCCGCCTGCTGGCAAAACGGGATCCGACGGTGCCGTTTTTCTTGAAAGTTTCTTTTACCAGACCTCATTCGCCTTATGATCCTGTTCCCTATTATTTCGATATGTACCGGGAGAAACCGCTGCCGAAGCCGCTCATCGGGGATTGGGCCGGCATGCACGATCAGCCGGACGACGCGCATTCCCCGAACGCATGGAGAGGAAAGCGAAGCGATGAGGAGATCCGGCGGGCTCGGGCCGGTTATTATGGACTCGTAAGCCAAATCGATCAGCAGATCGGGCGGTTGTTCGCCTACCTGAGACAGATCGGCGCATGGGAAAACACCGTTATCCTGTTCACCTCCGATCATGGGGACATGCTGGGCGACCATAATCTGTGGCGCAAAACGTATGCGTATGAAGGCTCCGCCCATATTCCGTTCATCGTCCGGCTTCCGAAAACGATGCGGCATACGTATGCGCTTCCAAGGTTTGTGGACAAGCCGGTTTGCCTGCAAGATGTTATGCCGACCCTACTCGAAGCGGCCGGGATTTCTGTGCCGGATACGGTCGACGGAAAAAGTGTGCTGCCCCTGCTTCGCGGAGAAGACGCCGGCTGGCGCGAATTTGTACACGGCGAGCATTCCTGGTGTTATTCGGAGGAGCAGGAGATGCAGTTTTTGACAAACGGCCGCTGGAAATATATTTGGTTCCCGCGTCTCGGAACGGAGCAGCTGTTTCATCTTGCCGCCGATCCCGGAGAATGCCGGGATTTGTCCGCCGATGCGGCATACGTCGGGCAGCTTGCAGCTTGGCGGGAACGTCTCGTTCGGGTTCTCGAACCTAGAAACTGTGGCTTTACCGAGGGTGGTCAGCTTGTATGCCAGGCCGGGAAACCGCCGCTTGTGTCGCCGTATTACAAGCTAAGAACGGATTCATCTGACGAGTAGCGGGTACGAGAGAATAAAGACACCACGACGGCAGCCGGTCAGAAGGATCGGGTGCCGTTTGTCCGCCGGCAAGAGTGAGAAGTGAACTTACCTCATACAGAATTTTGGAGGAAAGAAGTGATACCCGATGCGCCGAATCGAAGACGCCGTCCCGTTTGCCGTGATGGAACCGAAGGCCGCGCAGCTAGATGCACTACGACTGAACGAAGCCTTTGAAACGCTGCTTCAAACGTTTCCCGGCCTTTACAGCCTTCTGATTGTCAAAGATGACCAGCTTGTCTTCGAGCGATATGTGCCGCCGGCCGGGCCAACCTCTGCCTACAGCATCAAATCGATCACGAAAAGCGTCATGAATGCGCTCGTTGGCATTGCGATTCAGGAAGGTCTGATCGCTTCCGTCGATCAGCCTATCTCCGACCTGGCTTCGAAGCTGCCGAAGAAATGGCTGGCGAATATCGACGGAGTTACCGTCAAGCATCTGCTTACCATGACGCACGGCATACACGTCGAAGAAAATAGCCCCGAAATGTTAGAGGTCTGGAAAAGCAGCAACTGGATGGGCGCGATCCTTGAGAAGCCGCTCGTCCATCCGCCGGGCGAACGTTTCCTTTACTGCACTTGCTCGACGCATATGCTCTCTGCCTTGTTGACGCGGGCAGCGAAGGTCCCGCTTGCCGAATACGCAAGCCGAAAGTTATTCCGGCCGCTCGGCGTCCGGTTCCGCCGAAAATTAATCGGGTCGCTCGGCATTCATCTGCCGGTCCCATGGGAGCGGTCTCCCGAGGGGTATAACTGGGGCGGCAATAATATGTTCCTTACTCCCCGCATCCTTGCTCGATTCGGCCAGCTGTACTTGGCGGACGGCATCTGGAACGGGCAGCGGCTCTTTCCCGCCGGATGGGCCCGGGAATCTTTCCACAAGCAATCTGCAGGCTGGTCCGATTACGCTGCCTATGGCTATCTGTGGTGGATCGGCTGCGCCCATGGAATGAAGTTTGCTTTTGCCTCCGGTTACGGCGGGCAGTACGTTTATGTCATCCCTGAGCTGAACAGCGTGATCGTCCTGACAGCAAACTCCGACGCGAGCATCGCCGACATGCAAGCGACGACGAATCCAGTCATTAAAGACCCGGCTTGGGTTCCGAGACATTTTCTGATGGAGAGTACGCTGCTGTACACGTAGGAAAAGGGTCGGACGAACGAGGGAACGCGTCTCATCTTTACGCGACTCCTCGTCGATGGGATTAGGAGCAGCCCGAGCAGGATGGATGAAATACGGTTATGTGACAGAAAAAATCTGTTTTTTGGAATGCCATAGCAGCACGAGCTTAGTATGATGTACTCATGGATGCGCCTTCATAAGAAAAGTAAGGGGAGATGCAGAATGAGCGGTCATGCGGGGAAAACAAAAGTCGTGTTGTTGGTGCTCGCCGCCGCATTGGCGGGTTGCAGCGGAGAGACCGGTAAAACGGCGGATACCGGCGGCAAGGACACGGACGGAGGGAACCCTGCCAAAGCACCGAGCGCGCCGGAGACGGTAACGATTTTTCCTAACGTGCCGGTGACGGATGCCGATTTTCAATTATTGTTCGTAGATCCCGTCAAGAAGAGGTACCCCATATTACGATCGAGCAGGTCAAAGGCAATATGATTACGAGCGGCCAATTGCCCGATATCGTTCTGACGCACAACGGCATGCTGGCGGAGATGAAGGATAAAGGACTGACGGCCGATCTGAGTCCGCTGATCAAAACGCAAAACTTCGCTTTGGACCGGTTCGACCCGGTCTATATCGACTCGATTCGGGCCGTATCCGATAAAGGAGAGCTGTACGCGATTCCGTACGGCATCAATTACACGATGCTGTTCTATAATACCGCCCTGAGAGAGGCGGAAGAGAAAATGAACCAGTACATCGCCTCGGATACGAAATAATACCGTACAATGCAGGTAAACAGCCAGCAGCTCATGAAGGATGTGAAGCTTTTGTATACGATGCTCCTTGTCGATGCGGACGATGGTGCCCGCGAAGGTCTTGTCCGCATTTTGGATTGGGAACGGCTCGGGTTGTCCGAACCTGTCTTGGCTACAGACGGAGAAGAAGCTTACTGGGCCATCGTGTCCAGACCTCCTGATTTGCTGATCCTAGGCATGAACTTGTCCGGCATAAGCGGATTGGAGCTGATCCGTCGAACAAATGCGGAATATCCCGCTGTGAAAATGGTTGTGCTGGCCGGTTACGACGAATTTGGGCAGGCCAGCGAAGCGCAAAGGTACGGAGTTACCCATTTTTTGTTAAAGCCGTTCAACAAGCAGGCGGCGGAAGGCGTAATTCGGGGAATTGTACTGGAGCTGAGAGAGCAGGAGGAGAAGCGCGCCTATATCCGCGATCTGCAAGGCCGGCTGGAGCGGGAACTGCCACAGATGAAGGAGCAGTTTTTACGCGATCTGCTGCTTCACTGCTCATACTCCCGGGAGGAGCTGGAGTTCGGTCTGCGGCTGATCGAGCCGGAATGCCGGAACGTGCGGCTTGTGCTGATTCAGCCCTGCGGCGAAATCGATGCGCTTCACATCCGTTCGCTGAAGGAGATGGCGGAGGAAGGGCTGCGCCCGTCAGGTTTACAACTCGTCACGACGGTGGGCAGACGGCTGGTGGCGCTTATATCCGATGGAACGGACGATGAAGCGCTTGCGCGTCTGTATCGTCTGAAGGAGCGGTTTCATCGCATCCATCGTGCCGAATTGAACATCTCGATTACCGAAGCGGGACCGGTGGAGGATGTCGCCCGGCTGTATACGGAAGCCCGGGATTGCCTCGATTACAATCTCGATTTGCCGGATGGCGGCATTATAACGACAAACGATAGTCGTCTCGATGGCCGGAGCGTTGGAGACGGATTCGGGTCCCGTTTCGTAAAAATCACGTCTGCGGTCAAGATGGGCAATCTGGAAGTTACGCACAGCGAGGTTACTGCCTTTTTCGGAGATTTGGCAGCGGGCGGCCTCGATACCGACAGCGCGATGGCGTACTGTCTGGAGCTGCTTATTGCGATGGCCCGGCAAGCGCCTTCCGGCAAAATCAGCAGCTATATCAATGAAGTCGTATCTGTGCTGAGCATCCGGCAACTGGAGGACGTTCATCGGTATGCCCATGCCTTTGCCTCGGAAATTACGAGCATCAATTGTAAAACGCGTTTGCGTAAGCGCAGCGAACTGGTCGAGCGGATCGTGTCTTCCGTCCAGGAGCATCTGTCGAACGAAGAGTTGACTTTGGCTTGGCTGGCCAAAGAAAAACTGTTTATGAGCGTCGATTATGTCGGAAAGCTGTTCAAAAGGGAAACCAGAGAAAAGTTTACGCAGTTTCTGCTGCGGGAGCGGCTGGAGAGGGCGGCTGGCGTGATCCGGTCGTCGAAAGACTGCAAAATGTACGAGGTTGCCGAACAGACGGGCTTCGGCAGCAACATTCCATATTTTAGCCAGGTATTCAAAAAGCATTTTGATCTGACGCCGACTGAGTACAGAAAGCTTTATTTTTCCGCTGGCGAGACGTGCGAGGGACGGCTTCCCACCCCCGGCGAGGAGGGCGCATTGCTCGGTCAGTTGCCGGCAGCACGAAGGACGAAGCCCGCAGCGGAGCCGATCCCGCTGCGCATGTCGTTCTGGGCCAGCAGCCGGGTGCCGGTGCTTCTGACGAAGCGGGTCATCGAGCTGTTCGAATACAGCCATCCGGACATCCGCATCGAACCGGAGTTCACTTCCTGGGACGCGTATTTTGCCAAATTAATCGTTCAGGCGGAAGAAGACCGCTTGCCGGACATTGTCCGCCACGACTACAGGTTTCTGGCGCAACACGTGCGCCGTGGCGTTCTTCGTCCGCTGGACGATCTGGTCGAAGCCGGGGTGATCGACCTGTCCGCTGCCGGCCGCTCCTATGCAAGCGGAGGTATCGTAGACGGGCGGCTGTACGGCATGAACCTCGGGATCAACACGCTTTCCGTCTTTTACGATCCCGCCGCCTTCGATAAAGCGGGCGTTGAAGCGCCAGGTCCGGAATGGACGTGGGAGCAGTACGAGCAAGACAGCTTGCAACTAGGCAGGAAGCTCGGGTTTTGCGACGATGGCAGTCTTATGCTCGGCGGCTTTGAAATTTATTTGCGGCAGCATGGACAATCGCTGTTTCATAAGGAAGGAGGCTCGGTCGGATTCGAGCGCGAGGTGATGGCCGATTATTTGCGGATGCAGCTTCGTCTGAGCAAGGCGGGTGTACTGCTCCCTTACCGTAAGGCAGCCGGGACGAATAAAATCGAGCATTCCGCCTTCGTTAAAGGCGAACAGCCGATGACCGTTCAGTGGAGCAATATGATATTCGCCTACGAGGCTTTGTCCCGCAAGAGGCTTGAAATCGGATTGCCGCCGGGAGCCGGCAAAGGGCAAAGCCTGTTTTTGAAACCGTCACAATTTATGACCATCGCCGCGACATCGAAGCACCCGGAGAAGGCAGGGCGATTTATCGACTTCTGGATCAATAATGTCGAAGCGAACCGGATTCTGAACGGCTGCTTCGGTCTTCCCGTTTCATCGAAAGTGCTGGAAGCCGCAAAGCCCAATCTCGGCGATACGCAGCAAAAAGTGGCCAAGTATATGCAGCAGGCTGCCGGTTATGCCAGCCCTATCGACCCTCCCGATCCCGACGGTGCGGAGGAGGTCCGCAAGCTGCTCGATTACGCGAGCCGGCTTGTGCTGGGCGGTCAAATAAGTGCAAAGGACGGAGCGGAGCAGTTCGTCAGGCATGCCAACCGGATCGTAGAAACAAAATTAGAGAAAAGAGGAAAACGTAATGATTTATTTTCCGGCGGATCGTTATACCGATAACTTATACAACGGCAAGGAACGCGAATTCAGTTATGCGAACGCTTTGCAGCAGGGACGGGTAGAGGAGTGGCGGGCCGGCTTTCGCAGCAGACTGACCGAAATGACCGGGCTTGCGAAGGTGCGCAGCGATACGGCAGGGCTGCCGCTCTCTCCTCGTATTGTAGAGAGAAGGGAGTACCCCGAGTACGTCCGCGAAAAGATCTATGTGGCGACCGAGCCGGGAATCGACATTCCGTTTTACCTGCTTCTCCCGGCGCAAGGAACCGGCCCGTTTCCGCTTGTGCTGACGCCGCACGGTCACGGCCGCAGAGGGAAGGAAGTGTACGTCGGCGAATTCGAAAGTGAAGAGGAACGCCGGGAGTCGCTGGACGGCGACAGAGATATCGCGCTTCAGGCGGTAGCGCAAGGATATGCCGTCATGGCCATGGATGTGCGCGGATTTTGGGAAATGGCAAGAGAAGAAGAAGTGGGAAAAAAGCAAAATAATTCGTGCGACGCCCTGCAAAAGCGCGCCTTCCTGTTCGGCCGGACGCTCATCGGGGAACGCGTGCACGATATGGGCAGGCTGATCGATTACGCGGCGACCCGCCCCGAGATCGACACGAATCGCATTGCGATAACCGGCAACTCCGGAGGAGGCACCGTATCGCTTTTTACTGCCGCGCTGGACGAGCGGATTCGGGTCTGCGTGCCGGGTTCGTACTTCTGCACGTTCCGCGCCTCGCTCTTATCGGTGAACCACTGTTTATGCAACTTCATCCCGGGGCTGGTCGATCTGTGCGAAATGTACGATATAGCCGGACTCGTCGCACCAAGACCGCTTCTGGTCGTACATGGCGAGCATGATTCGATCTATCCGGCGGATGCGACGCGGGAAGCGTTTAGCCACGTTAGGGAGTTGTACGAAGCGATAGGCGCTCCCGACCGGTGCGAGTTGTATGTCGGCGATGGCGGACACCGTTATTACAAGGCGCCGGTGTGGCCGTTTATGGCCAAATATTTGTAGTGTTTCGAAAATATTGATAGGGACTTATATAGTCCCTGCGGGACAGTTTTTGACCCGAATATGTTCAAGGAGGTTTACCCAATGGGAATCAGCTGGGAACAATCCTATCTCGGTCAGCTTCGGAAGCTTGTCGGTTCGCGTATGCTGATCGCTCCGGCGGCAAGAGCGATTATTCAGGATCGCGATGAGCGCATCCTGTTCGTCAAACGGCGGGACAACGGAGCCTGGGTGATGCCGGCCGGGGGCATGGAGCTGCATGAATCCATCTTCGATTGCGTCAAGCGGGAAGTGAAGGAGGAGACCGGACTGGACGTGATCCGGGCAAAGCCGATTGCGCTGTACACGGGACCTCGATTTGAATACACAAATGGATACGGGGACGAGAACAAAATGTTCTCTGTTGTTTTTCTGGTCGAAGAGTGGGCGGGCGAGCTGGTCAAACAGACGGACGAAACAACGGACGCCCGCTTTTTTGCCACCGACGAACTGCCGGAGATCCCCGAATTGTATCGGGAAACGATCGAGGATTTGCGGAACTACCGGAACAGCGGCACGGTTATTTTAAAATAAGCCGGAGAGGATATATTTGGCATATGCGGCGCATAGTAAAGGGGAACATTTCTATGCCAGTTCGATAATGGCACCCGACAGAGGAGAGTCCCACGCTATGAGCTACCGGTTTACTTTACAAGCGGATGCCAGCCGTATATGTGACCATTTTGGCGTTACCCAGCTACTTGCTTACGTTCAGAGCGACCGCGACTATGTCCCGACCGGGTCTGTTTCAGCCATTTGCTTAAAAGGAGGCCAGCGTGTGCTCGACGAGTTCCGCTGGGGCTTGCTTCCTTATTGGGCCAAAACGGCGGTGCAAACCGACGGCCGTTCGCTGCTGAACAACAAGTCGTTCGGCTATATGCTGAAACGGCAGCGCTGTGTCGTCCCATGCAGCGCTTATTACAAAGTCGTACCGGCGGAGCGGCGCAATCGGGCACCGTATGCGGTCATGCTGCACGAGGGGGAGCAGCCGCTGGCGATGGCCGGCGTATACGATGTCCGCATCAGCCCGCAGGGGGAGGAGCTGCGTTCGTGTACGATTTTGTCTGTCCCTTCGTCGGCCCCCGGCTTCGAGGAGGACGTGCCGATGCTGCTCGGGCCGAAGCAGATGGAGGCGTGGCTGTCCCCGGCATTTATGGATGCGGAAGAAGTGCGCGATCTCGTCGAAACGATTGCCGAGCGGCAGCCGAAGCCGCAACTTCGCGCCTTGCCGCAAGCGGCGAAGGACGAAGGCGAAAGCATATACCCGTTTCCGGCGTATTAAATTGGCCGGCTCAAGCGTCGTTTGACAATAACCGCCGGAAAATGGTATAAAAGGTTCATGCGCCTCACGGAAAAAAGTATACGTGCAAGGATGGGAATCAGTAGCGAATCGTTTTGGCAGCCTCAGAGAACCGGCGGTAATGGTGCGAGCCGGCGCGCAGGCGATCGTGAATTACGTCCCGGAGCATCCTCCGCCGAAACCGAAGACTTCTTCACGGTCAACGGAAGGCGAGGACGGACGATCGGCCGTTATCCGATGCAAGCGGAAAATGTCTCGCCAAAGACATTTTCAACTAGGGTGGTACCGCGATGACTCGTCCCTGTTTTTTAACAGATCGGGTCTTTTTTGTTTTCCGGAAACGGTTGCCGCCAAGCCCCCATATGAAGGAGAGATGCAATTTGACGGAAGCTCGTGTAACGCAAGCGGATTTGTTGGAAGATCTTGAATACCGCGGTCTCATTTATCAGGTGACCGATCGCGAAGGGCTGAGCAAGAAGCTGGATAGCGAACGCGTCGTGCTGTACTGCGGCTTCGACCCTACGGCCGACAGTCTCCATATCGGCAGCCTGCTGCCGATTTTGTGCCTGCGCCGGTTCCAACTCGCCGGCCACCATTCGATCGCCCTCGTCGGCGGAGGCACGGGCCTTATCGGCGATCCTAGCGGACGGTCTACGGAACGCTCGCTGAATACGGCGGATACGGTTGGACAGTGGACGGAGAGCTTGAAGCGCCAGTTGTCCCGCTTTCTTGATTTCGATCAGCCGGACAACCCGGCCAGGCTGGTGAGCAACTACGACTGGCTCGCTCCGCTCGACGCGATTTCGTTCCTTCGCGACGTGGGCAAGCATTTTACCGTCAATTACATGCTCGGCAAAGACTCCGTCGATTCGCGTCTCGCGAACGGCATCTCGTTCACCGAGTTCAGCTATATGATTTTGCAGGCGTACGATTTCTACAGGCTGAACAAGGAGCATAACTGCTCGCTCCAGCTCGGCGGCAGCGACCAATGGGGCAATATTACGGCCGGACTCGACCTGATCGGCAAAATGGGCGGCGAAGGCGCCTACGGCATCACGATGCCGCTTGTCACGAAAAGCGACGGCAAAAAGTTCGGCAAATCCGAATCCGGCGCGATCTGGCTCGACCGCAGCAAAACGTCGGCCTACCAGTTCTATCAGTTCTGGATCAATACGGACGATAACGATGTCGTCAAGTTTTTGAAATATTTCACGTTCCTGTCGCGGGAACAGATTGCCAAGCTGGAAGCCGAAGTGAAGGAGCGGCCGGAAAAACGCGCCGCCCAGCGAGAGCTGGCCCGGGAAGTCACCCGTATTGTGCACGGGCAGGAGGCGGTCGAGAGCGCGGAGAAGATTACGGAGGCGCTGTTCTCCGGCGATGTAACATCGCTCAGCGAGCAGGAGCTGGTTGAGGCGCTTCAGGACATGCCAACGACCGTTCTCGAGGACGGCGCGGAAACGGGCCTCATCGATCTGCTCGTAGCGGCGAAAGCGGCGCCGTCCCGGCGTCAGGCGAAGCAGGATATCGAGAGCGGGGCGGTTTATGTGAACGGCGAGCGGATGAGCGGCATCGATACCGTTATCGGCGCCGGGCACCGGCTGCACGGCCGTTATGTCGTACTGCGGCGAGGCAAAAAGAATTATTACCTGGTCCGGTTTGCATAAGCGGTTCGCCGCTTTGGAGAGGAGTCGCGCTATGCGGCTCCTTTGTTGTTTTTCGGATTAGCCGGCCCAGAGTCGGCTACAACCGCGCTTTCATCTTGCGGTATTCCGTTGGCGTTGCGCCAATGAGCTTTTTGAACAGCCGATTGAAAAATTTAATGTCCTTGTACCCTGCCTTCCATGCAATCGAGGCAATCGTATCGCTGGTCGAGGCAAGCAGCTTGCATACCAGCTCCATTCGCAGCTTCTGCACATATTCGGTATAAGTCATCCCGGTGCGCGCTTCGAATCTTCGGCGGAACTGCCTCTCGCTCAGTCCTGCCTCGGCTGCAAGCTCCTGAATGGCCGGAGGCTCGGCCGTCCTTTCCTTGATCCGGTCAAGCAGATGCTCCAGCGGATCGTCCAGCGGCGCGGGCTCCCCGGCAGGCGGCGTTCTTAGCTGAGAGTGGCGCAAATGGAGGAGCAGCCGGATGACCTCCGAGCGCATCACCTGCAGATGGTCGGGACGTTTCCTCACGAACTCCTCGAATAGCGTGTAAACGATCGACTGGAACGTGCCGTCCGCATCTTGGCAATGAAGCCAGGTCTGATCCGGATACGGCGATCTAAGGAAGCGGAGCACGGCTTCGTCATCCGCAAAAAACGGCTCCAGCTTGCGCGTAAACGCGGTGCTGAACAAAATATTGTATACGATCAAATGTTTGCGCTTCGGCTGCGCGTGGGCGGGACGAAACACATGCGACACCCCGGGCGGGAGAAAGAACACGTCTCCTTTTGCCACCGGCAGCGACAACCCTTCGATCCGATGGAAGCCGCTTCCCTCACCGACATAATTGATTTCCACGAACTCATGGGTATGCTCGGCCAGCTCGAACGACTCGGATACCCGATTGATGTGAATCGGCGTCTCATCCGTTATATATAAACTTAGCGGGATCGTTTGCACAATCTGCTTAACGCTCATAAATTCGCTCTCCTTTTGTCCGATTTGACCCCATAATATGTCCTTCTAGCTACCCCATAGCGGTTTGTTCCTGAATTATACTATACCCAAACAGATTCGCAAACCAAGGAGGTTTACCCGACATATGAAGCCAAATGCAGGCTGGGAAGCCAGCTGGATATGGTCCGGAGGAGAGGAGAGCCCCCGGAACGAATGGCGCTGCTTTCGCAAGCCGTTTCCTTTGCCTTCGGAAGGAACAACAGGACCGGTCCGCTTGAAAATAACCGCGGATTCCCGTTACGTTTTATATGTGAACGGTGCCGCTGTAGGACGGGGGCCGGTTCGCTCGTGGCCTTTCGAACTCGCTTATGACGAGTACGAGATCGGGCATCTGCTTCGCCTGGGGGAGGTCAATACGGCTGCGGTGCTGGTGATGCATTACGGGGTCCCGACGTTCCAATATTTGCGCGGAAGGGGCGGGCTGCTGGTCCAGATCGAATCCAGCGATAGCGAGGGGAGTCGGACGATTATCGCGGCAACGGACAACACCTGGACAACCTCCCTCCATACCGGTTTCGATTCGCGTTCTCCGCGCATTTCGTGCCAGCTTCCATTTACCGAAGTATACGATGCCGCAGACTGGAACGAAGGCTGGACCGCCACAGGGTTCGACGATACAGCCTGGGACAACGCCTCCGTCATCGGTCCCGTCGGCATGGAGCCGTGGACGCGGCTGATCGAGCGGGATATTCCGCCCCTGACCGAGGAGCCCGTCTACCCGGTACGGGTCGAAAGCTTGAGCCGGGTGAAGCCGAGAACATGGGGCGTCGTGCTGGACTTGCGGAATCATTTCGTACCGTCTAGCGAGCATCATGCCAACAATGTCCGCTTCTACGGTTACTTGGCTATGGTCATCCGGACGTCCACAGCCGCGCGCGCGACGATCGGCATCGTCGACAACGGGCGTTTGCCCGGGTCGTGCAGCTTAAACGGCGTCTGGTATCCGGATTCGGACTTTTACGGAGAAAAACCGAAGCGTTTTCTCGACATCGAGCTGCAGCGGGGCGACAACTTCCTGATGCTTGCCTTAAAAGGAACGATTCATGGGCACGGCTTCCACTTCGGGATCGATTGCAAGGAACCGTTCGAGATCATTTCTCCTCTTGCCGATGTGGCCGGTACGAATACGGAGAGCCACTCTCCGTTTGTTACGCTAGGGCCGTACGATTTTATCGAGATTATCGATCACCAGCCGGTGCGTCCGCTCGATGAATCCCATCCGGATTACGACCGGGCCAAATCGATCCGTTCGGCGGCAGACTTATCCGAGTTCTCCGGTAGCTTACGTCCGGTGGACAACCGATATGTCAGCCGGGACGATGTGTTCAGCAGGTGCATCTGGACGACGCAAGCCGTCCGCTTACCGGTCCCTTATTCGCTCCAGCAGGCCGTCGTTGCTAATGGCGCGGCTGCCGCCGTCCCTGTTTATCCCGGCGAGGACACGGAGCTGATCATCGATTTCGGCAAAGAATATACCAGTTATATCGAGCTCGATGTAGCGGCTTCCGCCGGTACGATACTCGATTTTTACGGATTGGAATTTATGGAGAACGGCTGGAGACAGGATACTTTCGAATTGGACAATACGATGAGGTACGTCTGCCGGGAAGGCCGCCAAACGTATTCTTCTCTCGTCCGCCGCGGCTTCCGCTACTTGATGGTCGTCGTGAGAAACGCTGTTTCGCCGGCCAGGTTACACCGCCTCTCCATGCTGCAAAGCAGCTTTGCCGTCGCCGAAATCGGCCGGTTCCGCAGCTCGGATGCGCTGCTTAACGACATCTGGGAAATTAGCAAGCATACGACCCGGCTGTGCATGGAAGACACGTTCGTCGATTGTCCGGCTTTCGAGCAGGCGTTCTGGGTAGGCGATGCCCGTAACGAAGCGCTCGTCAATTATTACGTGTTCGGCGACGATGCCATCGTCAAGCGATGTCTGCGGCTCGTACCCGGCTCGCAATTCCAAACGCCGTTGTATGCCGATCAGGTGCCGAGCGGCTGGAACAGCGTCATACCGAATTGGACCTTTTTCTGGGCGATCGCCTGTCTGGAGCTGTATGAATTTAGCGGCGACCGCGGCTTTGCCGAGCAAATCTGGCCTAGCGTACGCAGTACGCTCGATCATTTCGCGGAAAAGCTGGACGAACGCGGCTTGCTGCATATCAAGGCATGGAATTTGCTCGACTGGGCTCCGATCGATCAGCCGAGAGACGGCGTCGTGACGCACCAGAACCTATTTTTCGTGAAGGCGCTTCGTTCGGCCGCGCGGATCGCGGAAGAAACCGACCCGGCTGGCGCCGACCGGCTGCTCGCCCGCGCAGACGCCTTGAAAGCGGCGATCAACGCCCATTTATGGTCGGAGGAACGTGGCGCTTACGTGGACTGCATTCACGCCGACGGCAGAGTATCCAGCGTCTTTAGCATGCAGACGCAGGTCGTCGCCTATCTGTGCGATATCGCCGAAGACGAGCGCAAACGCCGCCTGGAACGTTACATCGCCGAGCCTCCCGCCGAGTTCGTGCAGATCGGCAGCCCGTTTATGTCGTTTTTCTATCATGAAGCGCTGGCCAAGCTGGGCCGGATCGACATCATGCTGGAAGACATCCGCACGCAGTACGGAAGCATGATCGAGCACGACGCAACGACATGTTGGGAGATGTATCCGCGACCGCTGGAGAGGCGCAACCATCCGAGCGAGCTTACGCGCAGCCATTGCCACGCCTGGTCGGCAGGCCCGGGCTATTTCCTCGGAGCGTATATCCTCGGTGTGCGCGGACTGAATCCGGGCTGGACGAAGGTGGCGATCGAACCTAATCCGGCGGGACTGGCCTGGGCCAAGGGTACGGTTCCCCTCCCGGGACTCGGTCGAATCGATGTGAGCTGGCACGCTGACCGGGCGAGCGGAAAGCTACGCCTTCGCGTCGAGACGCCGCCTGGACTGGACCTGTCGATCGCTGCGCCCGACGGGTACGAACTGGAGTTGGAGCGGGTAGAGCTTGGATAGTAAAAGCATTGAAGTGACAAGCGTCAGACTGTGATCAAAATGGAGTAGACTTCCTCGGCCCGCGGGCGGCAATTTGGACAAACGCCTCTTTTGATTCATAATAGGAATAAGAAAATGGAACCTTATCTTCCGATGTTGGAGTGAACCTGCGTTTATGCTGTATGCTTATTTGCTTCCGATCCGTTATGCCTTTTTAACGTTTCCGTTCCTGGCTTTTCTGTTCACGCTGCCGTTTTTGATCGTACAGTACCGCAAATACGGGTATGTGAACAAAATTCGCGTCATCGTCATTTATTCGCTTCTGCTTTATTTGCTGACCGCCCTGTACCTTGTCATATTGCCGCTTCCGGCTACGCGGAATACGTGCGACATGCTGCGAGAGGCGTATATGTCGCTTGTGCCGTTCCAGTTTGTCCGCGATTTCCTGAAGGAAACGGGCGTACAGCTCGGCGCTCCGTCGACCTACCTGCTTTTGTTCAGGGAGAGGGCGTTTTTGCAGGCGGTATTTAATGTAATACTGCTCGTTCCTCTGGGCGTGTACTTGCGTTATTACTTCCGCTTCGGCTTGATTGGGTCCGCCGTCGCTGCCTTCGCACTGTCGCTTTTGTTCGAAATTACCCAGGTTACCGGATTGTACGGCATCTATGAATGTCCGTACCGGCTGTTCGATGTCGACGACCTGATGCTGAATACGCTGGGAGGCCTGCTCGGTTATGCGGCCGCTCCGCTGCTCATGCGGATATTGCCGCCTGCGGCAAAGCTCGACGAGAAGGTGGATCTCAAGTCCGAAAAGGTCGGGCTGACCAGGCGGTGGATCGCGCTTCAGCTTGATTTGCTAGTGCTGTTTCCCGCTGCGCTCCTGTTTATGCGAAGCGGAGATTTGCGTATCTATGCGATCGTATGCCTGCTGTACTTTATCGTGCTGCCTTACCTTACAAATGGACGCACGCTTGGCAAAGCGATCGTCCGTATCCGCGTCAAAGGCCAGGGAGAGCGGGTATCGCTCAAAGAGCTGCTGATCCGCTACGGGGTGCTGTACGGAGGAATCGCCGGTTTGCACGCCCTATTCGTATGGGGCGCAGCTCATGACGCCCCGCCGCTTCTGCTCGCGCTTTGTCTTGGCACGACCGCCTGTGTCGATATCGCTTTTGCGATTCACCTCGGCCTGCGACTGCTCAGCAGAGACAAAATCCTGTTTTACGAACGGTGGAGCGGAACGAAGCACGGTATTTTTTAGCGATGGGTCAGCATAAACGCCTAGTGCCCCGTTCCGGCTCGGAGCGGGGCTTATTGAATATAAGGGAGTTCGCTAAAACGTTCAAGTGAACCAGGATCGAAGCTGGCTAGGGCAGGGAAGCGGAAGTGAAAGTTCCCCTATAGCTGGAGGAACACTGCTGATGGGGGTGTTAACGGAAGCAAAAGTTCCGTTAACGCCGCCGATAGTCCGTGGGAAGCCGGGTAAATGGAGCAATAGAGGAAGTACGGCTTCCTCTATGCAAACCTAATAGGCTCGCGGAGCGGCAATAACGGAACTGGCGGTTCCGTTATTGCTGGCTTAATGGTGCCGGCCTGAGTGAAAAGGAACTGAAGCTTATTAACTCCGCGGATGGTGATCGATTCCTTTGTACGCATCGATAAAAGCGACGATCCGGTTCTCGTCGAATCCGTCCAGCCGGTCGATCCGCCCCCAGGCAGTAAGTGTAATCGGGTTCGTCATGTCCGGGTACGGATTGACCAGGACGTGCTTCGAGTACCGCTTGACGATCGTCTCCAGCTTCTCGACCGTATCCGGGTCCGCATCTTTGCTGTAATACAGAACGACGCCGGAATCTTCCAGATTGTGCACGAGCAGCTCTTTCGGCAGCGGCTCCTTGTGAACGCCCCAGGGGGCAATGTAGGGCACATGCTGGCCGCTAGTCGGAGGATCGCTGTTGTATGGTTTGTGCGGCGAGGTGACGGTGGCGATATGCGTTTGATCGGCCATGACTTCGACTTTTTCGCCGGGCTTCGGAGGGCGATTCGCCACAGCGACGGCGATAGCGGCTATAAGCAGGGCGGCTCCCCCGATCCAGCCGATTTTGGCTATCGTTCGGCGCTTCTTCGCTTTGCCGGCTTTGTCGGCGGCGCTGCTCCTTTTGTTTGCCGCCTTGGCGGTTGTACGGGTTTGTTTCGGTGCTTGGCTGCTCATCAGGCTACCTCCTTGATTTCACACTACATTTTGTAGTGTATAGGCTCGAAAAAAATCCGCCGGCTCGGCGGTGATGACATTAATGCAGCAGTCCGGCGCAAAAAGCGGCCGTCAGCAAAGCGGTGACGCCAGCGGATAGCGCCGCCAGACGCAGAGGCATCCGCAGCGGCGGTCCGGCTTCCGGATCGACCATTTGCATAATGCGGCAGTTGATTGAAGTTTCCGCGAAGGACGAATACGAGAACGGCTTGCGGGCCGGAGCTGCGGAGCGTGCGAGCTTCAGCAGGGCGCCGGCCAAAAACTCGAACGTGCCCATACATGCAGTGGCGTACTGATCCGCCACCACTTCTCTTGCTATGCGGTGCTGGCCGCTCGTCCATCTAAGGATCGGCAAATACGAAAACACCGAAGCGAACAGCTCGAGCAAAAACGAAACGAGCGGATCGCGAGATAGCTGATGATGCCGTTCGTGGCGGATAACCGCTTCGAGCTCGCGATCGCTCAGCAGCTCCAGTAATCCGCTGGACAAAACGATAAGCGGCCGGTACAGACCCATCGTAAACGCCATCGAAGACGGGTGGCGGATAACGGCCAATTCGAGCGGTTCGGACCAGGCGAACCTTCGGCGCAGTTCCTCCGTCTTTTTAGTATCGGCAAGGCGCAGGAACCGCTTGCGTGCTTTGCGTGTGGACAGAACCTGTGCCGCTGTCTTCCATATCGCGGAAACAAGCGTATAGACGACGAGCGCATCCAGCAAATAGGCAAGCGCGGGCAAACCTAGCGCTGTCAGCAGTCCGTGGCAAGCGGTAAATACATTCAGGCCGAGATTTAGTTCAATCACCGTCTGCAGCATATAAGTGACCATCTGCGCAAGCAGAAGGCCGGCGAAAAGCGTCGACGTCCAGAACAGGCGTCTGGACCGAAGGTTCCAGTTCATGGTTCAGCCCCCGTCTTCATCGCCCGGATTTTCCGCTCCAGCTTGTCCAGCAGCAGCGGGTCCGCTTCCTCCAGCACGTCCAGCATATGATGGACCGCCAAAGGACCGAGCTCGTCGACAAGCTCCAGCGTAAGCTCCTTGGAGCGGCTGACGAGAAACTGCTCTTTGGACAATACGGCGCGGTACAGCGTTAGTCTGCCTTCGGTTCGTTTGGCAAGCATGTTTTTATCGGCCAGCCGGTTCATGACGGTCATGACGGTATTGAAATTGACGTTTTTATCGAGAGCAAGTCTGCTCTGAACATCCCGAATGGAGCTTTCGTCCGCGGACCACACAATGTCCATAATTTTGGCTTCCAGCGGCCCGAAAAAGCGGTTTAATCCTTTGTCGCCCGGTTTTATCTGGTGCATCGGTCCCACCTCACACTACTTATTGTAGTGTGGAGGGCGCGGCACGTCAAGTTGAAGGCGCTGCGCAATATATCCTTTACAAAACGCCGACTTTCCCTTAGCGGAAGCGGTATACCGTGTCCCTTTTTTCTGTTATTCTAGTGGATGACGCTTGGCAAGTATTTTTTTAAAAGTCTGGTGCAACATTTTTCGGGTCATACCCGTTTAAAAGGTTGCAAGAGAGGGGGATCCTTGTGGTAGAGCAGCAACTGATCAAGGCTGCCCAATCGGGCGATCGCGACGCTCTAATAACCCTACTGCGAGAAATTGAAACTCACGTTTACCGAACCGCATACTACATTCTCGGGAATGAACAGGATGCGAAAGACGCCGCTCAAGAAGCGCTGATCCGCATATACAAAAAAATAAATTCTTACGAAGAAAAGGCGCAATTCAAAACGTGGGTGCAGCGAATCGTCACGAACATCTGTATTGACAAGTTCCGCCGCACGAAAGCGACCGTATCGATCGAAGAGCACAATATGGTGTTCACGTCCTCCGGCAGCGTTGAAGACGAGCTGATGTCGTCTTATGTAGCCAAGGATATTCAAGATGCGATCGAACTGCTTCCCGAGCATCACCGGGCCGTTGTCGTGCTTCGATATTTGCAGGATTTCTCGTACAACGAAATCGCCGATTCCCTGGATCTGCCCCTGAATACAGTGAAGTCTTATCTGTTTCGGGCGAGGCAGCAATTGCAGACTTTACTTCAAGATTATCAGAAAGGCGGTGTGCGGGGATGAATTGTCAAGAGGTGATGGAACTGATGCAACGACATCTGGATGAAGATTTGAACGATTCGGAGCATGAAGCGATGTTGGCTCATTTGCAGCAGTGTCCGGATTGCGCAGAAATGTTCTCCAGATTGCAGCAATTGTCCCAAGAGCTCGCCAGCCTGCCGAAAGTAACGCCGCCGTTCAGCCTGGTCGATTCGATATTACCCCAACTTGCCGAAATAGATCGGGCGGGTGAGCGCGGCGGAGAAGAGCCGGTCCAAACTTCCACCGTCCCCAAAAATACCGCGGTAATCCCGCTTGCGGCGGAGCGGCCGAGACGTTTCAAATCCGCGTGGTCGTTTGCCGCCGCCGGAGGCATTGTGGCAGCGGGCCTGCTGCTCGCTTTGTTTATTAACGATATGGACGGCACGAAGGTAGCCGATGAAAGCCAGCTTATGCCCAAAGCGGGAAGCCAGAGCAGCACCTCGTATTCGAGTGCGTCCATGCCGAATCGAAGCGCTGCGGACCAAGCGACCGCCGAGGCGGCGAAGGAAGCGCCGGGCAGCGCAGCTTTAACCTCCAAGGAGAAGCCGGATTCGGGAGCGGCTCAAACGGGCGGGAGAACCGGCGGAGGCGCAGCGCCTGCCGAGGTGCCGGTGAAGCAGGAGATTGCCCCGGAAGCGGAGAGGGTAATCGACCAGCGCGGCGGCAATATAGGCGACGTTACGAAGAACGGCAATGGCGGCTCGCCGGGCTCAGGAGCCCAAACGAGCCCGGTAACAGACTCTGCAAAAGGAGCAGGGGAGCAGCCGCCAGTGAACGGCGGAGCAGCCGCAATTCCCGGCTCGTCCGTTACGCCTCCTTCCGCACCGGCGGATGAGACGAAGGGGCCGAACGATACGGCCAAGTCGGGCTTAGGATCTTCCGGGTCGCCCGGCTCCGATCAAAACCAGCAAAAATTCGGCATTTCGGCCATGACCGACCCGGCGGCCGATACGAAGGAATCCGCGGCCGGCTCATCGGCCGGGACGAAGATTACCGATCCTGCTGCGGACGCGGCCAAGGATAAACTCTCACGGCCGGATATGGCCGGGCTGCTCGCCGTGCAGGAGAGTTTCGAGTCGGAGGACGGGGTGCTTGTGGCCACAATCGATCCGGCCAATCGCCGGGTCGTCGTAACGACCAATGACGACAGGCATACGCAAATGTTCGTGTCGGCCTCCTGGGGAACGCAGGATTCGGCGAAGCTGCTTACATGGAAGGGCAGTGCGCAATTGACGTATTCCGTCACAGCCAAAGACGGCACAGCGAAAACGTATGTAGTCGACATCGCCAAAAATGCGGAGTCGCTCCAGAAGCCGTAAGCTTATGCTTACGGCTTTAAAATTGGGGCTCCCCGCAATCGGAATTAGCCTCGAAGCAAGGGCTTCACTTTGTGGGGGCTATTGTAAATTCGAAATCGGGCTCATCCGGTCTGCACATCCGGCGGCGAAGCGCATATTGTATAGTAACAAATGCGATCGAAGACCTGCCATGTATGAATCGTTCGGCATGAGCGCCTGGGAGCCCCGCTGCCGAATGTTTATATAGATGTGCTGGGACAATGGGATGGTGTCAAAGTTCCGACTTTGACGTCATCCCATTGTTTTTGGTATCATTAAATAATGTTCAAGTTCGGAGATTAACGGCTGGTGGTGAAAGTATGGATTACAAATCGGCGGCGCGCGACATCGGCAAAGGCAGCATATCGCCTGTGTATGTGTGCTACGGAACGGAATCGTTTCTGCTTCGCGAATTTCTTGATTTTTTGACGCAGAAGCTGATTGAGCCGGAATACCGGGAGTTCGCCGTCAGCAAATACGATTTGGCGGAAACGAGTCTCGACGTCGTGCTCGACGACGCGCAAACCTTGCCGTTTATGGCGCCGAAAAAACTCGTTATCGCCAGCAATGCGGTCTTTTTTACCGGAGCGAAGGAAAGCGGCAAAGTCCAGCATCAGCCGGAGAAGCTGCTCGATTACATAAAAGCCCCGTCCGATTTCGCCGTTATCGTTTTCGTCGTAGAAGCGGAGAAGCTCGATGAACGGAAAAAAATCGTCAAATCGTTAAAGGACATCACGATTCCGTTTACGGCGATGAGCGCAGACGGGCTGCTGCAATGGGTTGAACGGCAAGCTGGACGCAAATCGTTTTCTTTTGCCGAGGGAGCGGCGGATCAGCTCATCCTGTATGCGGGGAGCGCCTTGCAGACGCTGGCGGCCGAGATCGAGAAGCTGTCGCTGTACGTTGGCAGCGGCGGCGTCGTAAGCGGAGATACGGTGGACAAGCTTGTTACGCGCAGTACGGAACAGAATGTCTTCATTCTGATCGACGACATCGTGCGCCTGAAACTGAACCGGGCGTTTACGATCCTGTACGAGCTGCTGAAGCAGCGGGAGGAGCCGGTCAAGCTCGTGCTGCTGATCGCCCGCCAATTCCGGATCGTGCTGCAGGTGAAGGAGCTGTCGAAGTCGGGACTGTCTCAGCAGCAGATGGCTTCGCAATTGGGGCTGCATCCGTACGCGGTCAAAATCGCGGCCGAGCAAGGCCACAAATTTGCTCCGGACCGGCTGGAGCGTATTTTGCAGCAGCTCGCCGAGCTGGATTACAAGATGAAAAGCGGCAAAGTCGATAAGGTCGTGGGGCTGGAGATGTTTCTGCTCGGACTGGCGGCTTGACCCGGGGAAAAAATAAAGTCCTTGCTTCCTGTACAGGAGCAAGGACTTTATTCGCGCTTTAGCCTTGAGCGGAAAGCGAGTTCAGTTGTTTCGCCAGGCGGGACTTTTTGCGGGCAGCCGCATTTTTGTGAATCAAACCTTTAGTAACAGCTTTGTCCAGCTTCTTGGATGCGTTGATCAAAGCGGCTTTAGCCGTTTCAACGTTTTGGGAAGCGGCAGCGGTTTCGAACGTTTTGACTGCCGTACGAAGAGCCGATCTTTGCGAAGCGTTCTGAAGGCGACGCTTGTCGTTAGTCTTTACGCGCTTGATGGCGGATTTAATGTTAGGCACGATCGTTCACCTCCTTACAAAACTAAAAAAACGTGCTTCGACGTGAGTCCAAACATCCGATCAAGGACTGTCCTGTCAGTCGACAACTTTATACATTTTATCATGGGCTCTACCAAAATGCAACGATTGCGTAACGAATCCGAAGGTTATCGTTTAACTGGTCAGCAGGAACAAACGATCCGTCGCCGCCAGGCCGCATAAACCGCTTCTTTTTCTCACAAACTAACGAGCAGCCGTTAGCGGAAAGGAGCGTATTATAGATGGGCATCGATTTAAGCATGTATTCGGTTCGGACCGACCTGGCGCTGGAAGCGAAGGAAATGGCTTCGGGACGCTACGGGGACGCGATACCGGGGGTACATACGGAAGCTTTGGAAGACGACGATATGAAAGTGACGAAGATGCATATATCCACAGCGGAAGGGGGGCAGGCGGTCGGCAAGCTGCCGGGGCATTACATTACAATCGAGGTGCCGCGCCTTCGCGAGCAGGATTCCGACTTGCAGGACCGGGTGGCGACCCGGTTCGCCCAGGAGTTTGCGCCGTTTCTTCAGCGTATCGGGCTCGGCAAGGAGGCCAAGGCGCTTATCATCGGGCTCGGCAACAACAATGTAACCCCGGATGCGCTCGGGCCGCTAGTCGTCGAAAATGTGATGGTCACCCGCCATTACTTCGAGCTGATGCCGGATCAGGTCAGTCCTGGTTACCGCCCCGTCAGCGCCGTAGCGCCAGGGGTGCTCGGCACGACCGGGATTGAGACGAGCGAGATCGTGCAGGGGATCGTCGAGAAATCGCGCCCCGACTTCGTCATCGCGATCGATGCGCTCGCATCAAGGGCGCTGGAGCGGGTCAATACGACGATCCAGATTGCGGATACGGGCATCCATCCCGGCTCGGGAGTGGGCAATAAGCGCAAAGGGCTGACCCAGGAATTTCTCGGCGTTCCCGTCATTGCGATCGGAGTTCCGACCGTCGTTTATGCATCCACGATCGTGAACAGCACAATGGATATGATGCTCGGCCACTTCAAAAACCAGACGAGCAAAACCGATCAAATCTTCGGCATGCTGGACAGCATGGAGGAGAACGAAAGGCTCCAGCTCGTCAAGGAGGTGCTCGATCCGGTCGGACACAATCTGCTTGTGACGCCGAAAGACATCGACCAGTTTATCGAGGATATCGCCAACATCATTGCCAGCGGGCTGAATGCCGCGCTGCACGATGCGATCGACCAGGATAACGTGGCCGCCTACACGCATTAAACGGCTTATCGGCCAGATCAGCCGCGTTAGGTCACGGATGAACCCGCTTGACCGATTTTCGGTAATCGAGCGGGTTTGTTTTGGTCACTTTTTTGAATACGCGTCCGAAATGCCCGATATTCTCATAACCGACGGTTTCCGCGATACGCGTTACCTTCCACTGCGTTTCCTTCAGCAGCCGCTGTGCTTCCCGGATTCTTACCGTATTGACGTACTCGACGAACGTGAAGCCGGTAACCCGCTTGAACATGCGGCTGAAATGAAACGGGCTGACGAAATGGGCTTTGGCTACGAAATCGAGCGAAATCGGCTGACGGTACGATTCGTTGATGAACTCGACGATTTCGGAAATTTTTTTGTGCGCAGGGCTTTCGTGCTCGTAGGGCGCCTGCTCCCGGTCCTGGCGATCGAGCTTGCGGCCGCACCAGAGCAGCAGCGTGACAAGCCGCGCCTGCAAGGAAGCTTCGTGCCCCGGCAGCTTCTCCTGATCTTCTTGCAGCATCTCGAACAACAGCCGCTCGACCCATTCGCGTTCCGGCAAATTGAGCCGCAGCCGGCGATTTTTGCGCTCAAACGGTTCAAATAGAAGCGGCTCGCCGAAGCCTGCGATAAATCGGTCGTTAAAGTTTATGAGAAGCCGCTCGTGATTCGGAACGCCGGCGTCGCTTGTTTTGTGCAGCTCGTTTTTGCTTATAAAAACGAGGTCGCCCTTCGCAATTTTATACGTCTGTTCCTTAATGAAATAGTGCCGCTCGCCTGATAGCAGATAGTAGATTTCGTAGGGCTCGTGATAATGATTGGACGGCATCGAATGATGGCCGTTTATTTTGCTCAGGTGAATGAAGAACGGTTCCTTCAAGGCGGTCCCCTCCTTCCCAAATTGTACTACAATCAAGGGAGTAAAACGAACGAGAACCGCAAAAAATGCATATAAATCGGCCAAAAGAGCAAGCAGAACGGCAGAAAACGCGTAAACATTGCTATACAATAAAGGCGTATCAACTATAGAAAAGGGAGTGCGCCGATGACACGGAAAAAATACGTACTGGTCGGAACGGGAGGAAGGGCCGAGTTTTTTTACGGTTCGCTGGTGAAGCATTACCGCGACAAATGCGAGCTCGCCGCCTTCTGCGATATTAACCGGACCCGTCTCGAATATGCGAACAAGCTGCTGAGAGAGAAGTACGACCATCCGGACGTTCGTCTGTACAGCAGTGAGCAGTTCGAAGAGATGATTCGAACGGAGAAGCCTGACACCGTAATTGTTACTTCGGTAGATCGTACGCACCATACTTATATTATTCGCGCGATGGAGCTGGGCTGCAATGTCGTCACGGAGAAGCCGATGACGGTCGACGCCGAGAAGTGCCAGCACATTATCGACGCCGTCAAAAGAACCGGCAAAGACTTGCGCGTAGCGTTCAATTACCGGTATGCGCCGCACAATACGAAAATCCGCGAGCTGATTATGGACGGCACGATCGGGGACGTACACTCTGTCCACTTCGAATGGCTGCTCAACACGACGCACGGCGCCGACTATTTCCGCCGCTGGCATCGCGACAAGCGCAATAGCGGGGGCCTGCTCGTCCACAAGTCGACGCACCATTTCGATCTCGTCAACTTCTGGCTCGGCTCTGCGCCGGAGACGGTATTTGCGATGGGCGGGCTCATGTTCTACGGCCGTGAAAATGCGGAACGGCGCGGCGTGACGAACTTTTACCAGCGCGCCTACGGAAGCGAAGCGGCGAAGAACGATCCGTTCGCCATCCATCTGGACAAAAACGAACATCTGAAGTCGCTGTATCTCGACGCGGAGAAGGACGATGGCTACCAGCGCGATCAGAGCGTATTCGGCGACGGCATCAGTATCGAAGATACGCTTGGCGTCATGGTCCGCTACAAGAACAAGGCGATCATGACCTATTCGCTGAACGCTTACTTGCCGTGGGAAGGCTACAACGTCGTATTCAACGGCAGCAAAGGCCGCATCGAGATGAAGGTAGTCGAGCGCGCCTATGTGAACTCCGGCGGAAAAAAAGAGGACGAGGGCGCGTTGTCCTACAAGGTGCTGACGGTGCAGCCGATGTTCGAGCGCGCTTACGAGGTTGAGATCGAAACGCGCGCCGGCGGGCACGGCGGCGGCGATCCGATCCTGCTTAACGACTTGTTTGGCGACCGGGCCCCGGACCGGTTCAATCGGGCGGCTTCCCACGTCGACGGAGCCGTCTCGATCCTGACGGGCATCGCGGGCAATGTGTCGATGCAGACCGGCGCACCCGTGCGAATCGCTGATTTGGTTCAGTTTTAACAGCAATTTTGGATGGAGAACGGACCTCAGCCTCTGCCGGTTCACGGGCGGATGGTTCGAGGTCCGTTTGTATGTTTCACTCGCCGATGCAGGGCCGAAATGGTGCCGTCGGGGAAAGTCAACTTTTTATTTGAATAGGGGGAGGGAGTATAGTATACTATACTATAGATAAAGGGGGCGAGATGAATGAGCGCGGATACGGATAGGAAGAATGAACAAACGGCGGCTGAGTCCGAATGCTGCTCGTTTGACGGGGCAGGACGGAAAAGCCACCACTCGGATAAAGTCAAAAGCAGCCTGATCTCCCGTCTGAACCGGATCGAAGGTCAAGTGCGCGGGATTAAAGGACTGATCGAAAAAGATACGTATTGCGACGACGTGCTCAATCAGATCGCGTCGGTTCAGTCGGCGTTGAACGGGGTCGGGAAGCTGCTGCTTGAGCACCATTTGAAAAGCTGCGTCATTGAACGCATCCAGGACGGCGATATGGACGTCGTGACGGAGCTTATGACGACGATGAATAAGTTGATGAAATAAGCGCGAAGCAGCAGACGTGATAGTCCTAGTGATGATAGGACAGCAATGGCCCTAAGATCTTCAACTACTAAATGACCAAATGAAATAAAACCGCCCAAAACTGCGGTTTTTTTTAATGCTCAAGAAAGTTAGTTTAGATTCGATAAAGCGTTAAAGCGAAACGAAGTGCGACTTTCCAGAGGAGAGTGCTGAATGAGTTTATTTCTAGTTGTTCCTCGGCAGAACGGGCAGCAGGAGGGCATCGAGACACTGCCGCTGTTCTCGACCACGGACAAGAACGGACGGATGACAGTGCTCCGGCCGGGACGTCGCATCGGACGCGCATCTCCGCTGCTGCCGTGGCTGCTTGCAGCCGCTGCACTGTGGGCGCTGACAGGTTCTGTGCCGTTCGGGGCTCTGCTCGGCCTGGCGCCGACACCGGCGATTGGCATGTTCCTCGGTCATCCGGTCACGGTGGGCGCAGCCGTAATCCTGCTGTTCTTCGCGATCGGTGCGACCGGCGGATTGTACTCGCAATCGGTCGAGCAGTTCGGACAGATTAGGGTCGCCGGTCTGTTCGCGACGCTCGCGGTCACAGGAGGACTCGCCGCAGACGCGGGAGTCCTCCTGCTCTGGACGCTGAGAAGCGATCCAGCGAGGCCCTTCGATCTCGAGGCCATCGCGACGTCACCGACGATCCCACTAGAGCTCGGCGCCGCCGTCGGAGCAGGCTTCGCCCTCTGGGGCGTGATCGCGCTCTTGCGGTTGCCCGGCTCGATCGCCCACGCCCGGCGGCGTCAGGCGGATATCAAACGCCTCCGCCTGGAGGGCACCTCATTCATCGGGACATTGACCGCCGTGAGATTCACAAACAGCTGGCTTTTCAATCTCCCGGTCTTCACGGTCGAGATAGGCTACATCGTCGACAATGCTCCTCGTGTCGTCTCAGCGCACATGCGCACCAGCGCTGACCGCGTCCCCGTCGTCGGCACGCGCATGCTCGTGCTGACCGACGATCGCGGAACCATTCACGTGGAGCTGGACCCGTCCAATGAAATAACATTCGAGCCGGACGAGACGAAGTACGCCCCATCGGAGGGCTGATGCGGCGGTCTTGACCGCTTCAGCCGGTGCATGGGTCGGGAACTGAGGGCGCATCTGGCGCCGCATTGTTCTGATCATGTTCCACGACAATCATCATGTATCCGTCGATCACCGGAAGGGGGATGCGAATACTGCCGTTATTGCTCGTGAAGGCTAGCGGCAGCCGGTCGGGCGCGGTATAAACGGCAACGACGTCGTCCCCGCGGCGCAAGTGAACGACCGCTCCCGTCAGTGTTTGCCGGTCCTCGATGACGTTGTACGCTCCGCGCGGCTCCGGATGGGTCAGTTTGACATGAATGATGCTCATGAAGGCTTTGGCAGTGACCGTTACCCGGGCGGTCGTCGGAATGCCTTCGCTTTGGACCAGCGGATCGGGAAGCAGCTGCTTGAGGCAATAGGATACCATCTGCTTATGGACGTTCGGCGCATAGTCCATGTAGGCGGCGAATACGCGGAAGCAGAATTGAAAGATCCGTCCCGATCTCGCTACGGCCGGCCTGCCGGCATATTTGTCCGGCGGGGTGTAAAACGTGCCGTGAAAGCCGTCCCACCGGCGGTCGAAATAGGGCTGATAATAGTCCGCGACGGCATGTGCGCCCTCGCAAGCTTGCAGCCATATCCCCTGCTTATACATGCCGCACAGCATATCGGACATGCCGGCTTCCGCCGGTTCCTTCATCCGGAAATACGAGCTGTTCCACGGATCCTCGCTCTCGTAGACCATGTTCCATTCCTTCAACGCAAAAGCGGTGCCCGCCTCGTTCAAGCCGGAATATCCGGAGCTGATAATGCCGCCTCCGGCCGCTAAATAGGCGGACAGCTTCGCCGCGAGGACAGGAGTGATCCGCACCCGGTCCGGCAAAAGAAGCACTTTGAAGCGCGACAGATCGTGCCGTTCGTCCACGATATCGTACGTATAGTGCAGCTCGCCGAGCATGCGCACGGCACCGTTATGCGCATCCCCGATCTGTCCGCCCTGCCAGGTTAGAATGCCGATGTCGGCTTCTGCGCGGGCGCCGTCGGTCCACGGCTCCAGCAGCTCCAGCTCCTTGTAAATATCCCCGATGACTTCATATACCGCCGGATCTAAGCCATCGCGCGGGTGCATATGGTCGCCGATGGAGGTTGGCACTCCGTTGCTGATTGCGTCCCAGCAATCGTTGAGCAGCGAAACCTTGCTTTTCAACCCGCCGAAATCGCCCCAATTCACGTTGAAGCGGCCGGTCATGTAAACGGTCTGCTGCCCCAGATTACGCGCATAGGCGACTTGGGCGGGGAAGAAGTCGTAGCTCCAGCCGCTCGGCAAACATTCGATTTCGATGTGTGTGCGAAGCCCTTCCGTATCGGACGTCGGCAGTCCGTTCAAATACAGAAATTTGTCCGGTCCGACGATTCGCTTGGCCTCCCGGCCAAAATCAAGCAGCGTGTCCCTGGCGAACGCCAGCACGTCCGTTTCGTCCAGCGGGTTCAGGCCGCGGGCGCGCACCCCCTCCAGACATTCGTTCCCGTAGCAGGAGCGGACGACCGTGCTGTCGAGGAAGAAACCTTCGACCGGATAACGTTCCTTGATCTCGCGGATCATGGCCAGTAAATAATCGCGATAACCGGAATGGAAGCACATGTTGCGGAAAAAGTTGGCCGTCCGGTCCCCGTACACAACCTGCCCGTCATTGTTGACCACAGTCCATTCGCGGTGAGAGCGGGCCGCCTCGTGATCGAGTCCGGCGCTCAGGTAGGCGGTGACGCCGATACCAAGCTTGGCGCATTCCTCGACGATTTGACCGAACATATCGAATTTCAGGTGCGGATGCATGATCCCGACGGCGGTCGGATAGTAGGCGAAGCCAATATTGCATTTGGCGAAAGCGGTAATGTACTCCACGCGGGCTTCCTTCAACGTGCGGGCAAACCGTTCTGCATCGAAGTTAACGCCAAAATCAGGAATGTCGGGCAGGGTGTGAAAGTCGAGATGAACCGCTCGTTTGATCGTTCGCATACGGGCAGGAGCTCCTTAAGGGATAATTATTATTAGATCTAATCGTATATATTATATATAATATATGAAAATTGAACAACCGAAATGTTGTCGGACTATATGATCGTGAGCGGATGTATGGACTCACGTCCGGGACGAGCAAGGATCTGTGCAATGGAGCGACATTCGAGCAGGACGTGAGGAAGTACGCCGCAATAGACGGCTTATGCTGTGGATCTAACCACGGAGGTATTGGAAAAGGAAACCGACCCGGCAATGACCAAGTCGGTTTCTGCACATCTATTCGGGCTCCCGCAAAGTAATTGGGATAAGTTAAGAAGAATGTCTTCCCTTTGTAAGTTTCATTATATTTTTAACTCGCCGGGAGTTACCCCCCAATATTTTCGAAATACCCGGATGAAATGACTCGTATCTTTATAGCCGAGCTGCAATGCCGCTTCCGAGACACTGCTGCCTGCGATGAGCAGCGATTTGGCACGCTCCATTTTCCGGATCATCACGTAATCGGTGAACGATTGTCCGACGGCTTGCTTAAACATTCGGCTCAAGTGGGAGGAGTTGACGTGCAGCCGATCGGCCATCGAGTGAAGCGTTATATTGTCGTCGATCTCTTTTTCCACGATATCGGTTATTTGTTTGATCAGCGGGTGAATATCGGACTTTTTGGCGGAACGCCGATACTCGATAAACTGTTGGACCGCTTGCCGCATGAGGTCGTATCCCTGTTCCTTCTTGAATAGGACTTGGATATTTACGAAAGCGTCGTATATGCCGTCGAGCACGGTCTGCACATTCCATCCCTGGCGAATGCACACACGAACGAACAATCCGCAAATAATAAGCATGTTTACGCGTGCTTCGTCCAGGTTCGGAATCCGCTCGATCCGTTCGGCCCACCACTCCTCCAACGCCGCAAACGCCTTGACGCGATCCCCCGTCTCCAGACCGATTTCCAGTTCCGTCTCCCAATGCGTGTTCGTTCCGGGCGAATCGGGTGTACCGTGACGTACATGCCTCGCTTGGGTCTCTCGGTGAAAAGTGGCGTCGTAGCATACTTCGATCGTCACGTTCTCCCGTTTATCCGGATGCTCATGTGCACTTAGGCGGACGATCCGGGATATTCGGTCAAAATACCATCCGTCCCGCGCCGCACCGGCTTCCGGCGGATGGACCGTTTCCTCGGCCGAGCTTCCGTCGATCGTCACTTGCAGCGGTTTGGCCGGAACATGAAGGTATACATCGTAGCCGCGTCTGCACGGCATTCCCCCATAGTTACCCTTCCGGGTACCGATCTGAACCATGGTTCGTTTATCCGTCGTCCGGCAACTTATTAACGTTTCGGCGATCCTCTGCTCCAAATACCCGTAAGTCACCCCATCGTCTTCTATGAGAACATATTCGCTTTCACCGTACAGGTATAGGTGGAGCCCAATGATCTCCGGCTGCTTCGGCCCGATAGAGCTCAACTCCGGCCAAACGGGGATGATGGCGCCGGCTTTGACGAACAACGGTCCGCCAACTGGCGCAACTGCCGCATATTCCAGCTGTTTCGGACCCATATGCCGTTCGCCGGTCCAATAGTCGATCCAGACGCCTTCCGGCAAATAAACAGTACGGGTATATACGGCTACGAGAAGCGAATCCCCAAACATATACTGATGCAGCAGTCCGTCCGCATGCGGATCATCGGGAAATGCAAGTGGCATGGCGCGAAGGATCGGCATACCGGTGCGGGTGGCGTTGTGAGCGGCCGAATAAATGTAGGGCAGCAGACTGTAGCGCAATTGGGCATACATTCGGAAAGTTTGCAACAGTTCGTGTTCCAACAAGCAAGGATGGCGCCAGTAAGCCCAACTGTTCACCTGCGACCACGGCTGCAAAAAACCGAAGTGGATGCCCTCCGGAGTAGAGACGTCCATGTCCTCGGTAGTATGGATATGACCGGACATTCCGTGATTGAGCATGGAGACGAGAGCCGGCTGATGGTCGGACGTTCCGGCCCATGTGGCGGCGTATCTTTGCATGCCGGTATACCCGTTAGCCATATAAATCATCGATCGCCGGCCTGTCTGCTCTTTAAACCCCAAGTGCAGCTGCTTGGCGAGCAAAATCGGGTACAGATTGTGCATCTCATCGTCGCTCATCCCGTTGCCCCACCTTCGTCCGGACGTTTCCAGCCCGAAGGGCGCACCGCTCAACTTGAATGCGCTCACGCCTTGATCGACGAACTTCCGCAAATGCTCGTACCAGGGCGCTTCGGTAAGCGTCGCGGTTGCGCTCGAAGACGACTCCGACAACGCCAAACGTTCTTCCTCTATGCTCAAGTCATGCATACAGGTCAGCCATAAACTAAGCTTAAAGTCGAGCTTGTCCAGCGCGCCAATAAACGTATCGGATTTTTTGGAGTAAGGGGGGAGGGCAAATCGTTCCGGATGCCAGTTCATATCCACTGAATGATCGTATTTTTTTTCCATCCAGCCTGGTTCGAGCCCGATCATATCGCAAGGAATACCCGCCCTGCGGAAATTGAGCGCATCGTCTACCATCTCGCGCGCATTGACTTGCTGGTGGCATACGTAAGTCAGGCCATAAGCCCAGACGGGCAGCAATACCGGCTTTCCGACCACGTCGGTATAGCGATCCAGCAGCTCGGCATAGGAGTCGCCGACAAACAGGAAGTAGTCCAGCTTCCCGCCAGTCCCCTGGAATGTCAACAAATCGCGCACCGTATGACCGATATCGATCTCGTGACACCAAGTCGTGTTTATGAAAACCCCCCATCGGCGGCTGCTCATCATAAATGGTACGGGGGCGTAGCGGTGCACATTCTCGATCCGCATCTCAGCACGATGTCCCCGGTGCTGAATACGATCTCTCTTCACATCGCCGAGCCCGTATATCCGCTCCCCATCCGCCAGCATGAAATGAGCACCGAATCCTTGAGCGGCAACGGGCCAGGGGCGTTCGGGCTGGCGCGTCAGCGTTTCGCCGCGTTCGTTGCACAAAGAAAGACAGCCGTTTCGCGTATCGACCGTAAGCGCCGCTTTGTCCGTTCGGATTGTGCAAGAAGGACCGTCGTATTCGAGCGAGTAATCGTCTGAGCTGCGATGTAAGACGATTCCGTAGCGTTCGAGAGCGGATTCCGGGAAGTCGTTCGTTTCATGAAGGCGAATCCGCAGCGTACCGGGGGATACCGAATCTACGCGCAAATATCCGCCGCTGGTTATTTCAAATACGATACCGTTCGATTTTGCGCACAACTCGCTATGCCTCCTTCTCCAAAACAGTCATCGATAGACGATTGGTTGCAATCGATCGTCCTACGAAATGAATGCGATTCCATATACAATGATTTTAATTCCAGGAAAGCAGAGAAAGCAATAAGGAAGGTTATTCAGGAAAGGAGGCAATGATCCCGTGAAGCGAATCAAGTCCGACAAACGATACGTTTATGGGAACGGCAATGGAAACGACTGGGTCGGTTTTTAAAGAGAGTGGGGAGAAGACGAATGAGAAAAGAGCGGAATTACGATTTTCGCAAAAGACTGGACGTGGTGCATAAGCCGGATAGACGCGATCCGTTCGTAAAGGCGGCGGTGTCCGAAGTGGAAATTACCGCGGATTGGAGTATTGTGCTCGGCCAACATGACAACGCCTTTATACGGCGTATAGCCGCCGACCTGCAAGATTATCTGCACACGAGCATGAACGTCACGGTCAATTGGATTGATTCGGTAGGAGTAGAGGTGTGAGACGTGGAAAATAAATTGCTGAATCTTACATTGCAAAGCGGCGGGCATATGCGCATTCAAGTTGTTGCTCCGGATACGTTCCGCATCCACATAAGTGCGGGCGACGATTTCCGCGAACCCGCGTTGATCCGCTACGGCATATTGGACAGCCGGCAAAGGGATACCGTTTGTACGGTTAACGACCGGGCGGATGTACTGGACATCCGTACGGAACGAGCGCAGCTTCGAGTGGAGAAAAGCAGCGGCCGCATCGAACTTATGAACGCACGAGGCGAAACGCTGACACGCCATGCGATACCGCCTTGGTCCGATCCGCAGCGAGGATTCGGCGCGGAATTTCTGCTGGACGAACAGGAGCGGGTGTACGGACTGGGCGATGAAACGCGTGAACGGATTCAAAAACGCGGACATCGGGCGAATATGTGGGTAACGAATGTGAAAGCTTATGCTCCGATTCCGTTTCTTATGAGCAGCAAAGGATGGGGGCTCCTTATTAACACGACATGGCGACACGCCGTAGATGTCGGCAAAGCGGTGAATGACCGGCTGCGATTTTGGGGCCGCCGTGGTGAATTGGACTATTTCTTGTTCGCGGGAGAAACGCTTTCCGATCTGCTCCAAAGCTACACGTCCGTTGCCGGCAAGCCGCAGATTCTCCCGATTTGGGCATACGGGCTTACTTTCGTGTGCAATGAACAGGCCAATGCGAGGGAGATGATCGACGATGCGCTGAGCTTTCGCCGTGAGGGCATCCCTTGCGACTTGATTGGGCTGGAACCGGGCTGGATGGAAAAATGTTATGATTATTCGGTGACTAAGAACTGGCATTCGGATAGATTTGCGATTCCGCATTGGTTGCCGGACGGCGGACCTTCCACTTTCTTCGGCGCATTGGAACGGCTCGGCTTTAAATTGAGTTTATGGCTATGCGCCGACTACGACATGAGTTTGCATGAGGAGCGGCTAATCCGGGAGAAAGAAAATACCGGCGGCGGTTCAAGGGGCTTGAGTGCCGAGGAGGAGGGCTTCCAGAGGACTCATCCGGACGATTATGAACAAGATACGAAGCTGCAGTACCCGGTCTATATGGATAGAGTCACGAAGCATGACGAGGCGTGGTACACCCATTTATCCAAGTTTGTGAGGCAAGGCGTTTCTGCGTTCAAGCTGGACGGCGCCCAACAAGTTCTCGACCACCCCGACCGGCTTTGGGGCAATGGAATGATCGACGAAGAGATGCACAATCTGTATCCGATTTTGCTCGCCAAACAGATGCATCTCGGCTTTAAGGAGCAGACGGGACACAGACCGATGATTTATACGGCAGGCGGATTTGCCGGCATCCAGCAATATGCGGCCACTTGGGCAGGGGACACCGGCGGAGGACCGAAGCCGCTCGTTTCGCTGCTGAATCACGGGTTGTCCGGACATGCGAATACGAGCTGCGATATGGAGGTGTTTACTCCGGCAGGACTCCACTTCGGGTTTCTTCAGCCGTGGTCGCAGGTGAATAGCTGGGCCTACTGGCGCCATCCGTGGTTGCTGGATAAGAAGATGCTGGCTATGTTCAAGATGTACGCGAAGTTGCGGTATCGCCTTCTGCCGTACATTTATTCCGCGGCGCATGTTGCCGCTCGTACAGGAATGCCGATTATCCGTGCAATGCCGCTTGCGTATCCGAACGATCCGAAGTCTGACCACCTGCTCGAACAATATATGTTCGGCGATTCCTTCCTCGTCGCCGCTTTTACGGACCAAGTTTATTTGCCGGAAGGCGAGTGGATCGATTATTGGACGAAGGAGCGGTACACGGGCCCGCAAACCGTCGACTGCAAGATTCCCGCTTATGCGGGAGGTGCTTTGTTCGTTCGCGCCGGTGCCATTATCCCCGAATGGCCCGAAATGGACTACGTCGGAGAGAAGTCCGTTGAACGTCTTGGGTTACAGGTTTACACGCATGGCGACTGCAACTTTACGCTGTATGAGGATGACGGGACGACTTTTCAATATGAGGAAGGGAACGTCGCCGAGACGCGAATCGAATGCCGAACCCAACAAACCGGCGTTGTCCTGCGAATAAGTCCCCGCACCGGAATGTACGAGGGAATGCCGGCGAATCGCAGTTACGACATTCTGATCCATTCGGATACGAAGCCCGCCTGCATTGAAATCAACGGGGCGAAGCTGCCGGAACGAGTGGTGAAGCGAAATCGGGACGATGCTTCTTGCGGCGTCGAGGGGGAAGGCTGGGATTACGATCCAAGCCTGCGTGCGGTTCGGCTGATTGCCGAGGAACATGAACGGAAGAAGGACGTTGTAGAAATCGTAGTTGTTTCCTAAAGTAATAAGCAGTGACAGCAGACCGATGCGGCGAAAACCGTATCGGTTTTTGCTATTTGTTTGTCCAGCCGTATCTTCCTAACAGGCGAAATTATAGGGTACCGATGTATTGTAAAAATAACTGTTGACTATTTATAGGGTAGAGGGGTATACTAAAAACACGAAGCCGGAACGAAAAACAACAATGAAGACAGCTGCATGAAAAAGTCCGCGCTCCGGACCATGCTTAGACCCATAACAATCAAAATATGAAGGGTGATCCCTATGAAAACGACAACTTTGCAAGTAGAAGGCATGAGCTGCCAACACTGCGTGAATTCCATCGAAGGCGCTTTGAAGCAAATCGGCGCGGCCGGTCAAGTGAGCTTGGCCCAAAATACGGTGCAGGTTACTTACGACGAGTCGAAGATCTCGCTCGAGCAAATTAAAGAAGCCATCGAGGAACAAGGCTACGATGTCGTATAACGGCCGTATAATCCGCGAGAGAAAAGCAGGGAGTGAATGACAGTGGAAACAACTTCGCCGCACGAAACGAAACAAACCACGATGCAAATTACCGGTATGACTTGCGCCGCTTGTGCGAACCGGATTGAGAAAGGGCTGAACAAGCTCGAGGGCGTTTCAAGCGCCAACGTCAACTTCGCGCTGGAGAAAGCGAGCGTCTCGTACGATCCGGCCCGGATCGATCCGCTTCGGCTGGAGCAGACGATCCAGAAGCTGGGTTACGACACCGTGAAAGAGGTGGCCCATTTCAAGCTGGAAGGCATGACTTGCGCCGCATGCGCGAACCGGATCGAGAAGGGACTGAGCCAGCTGCCGGGCGTGACGAGCGCCGCCGTCAACTTCGCGATGGAAACGGCCCGGGTCGAATATGCACCGGGCGACGTTACGATCGCGGATATGCAGAACAAGGTGAAGCAGCTTGGTTATAAAGCTATTGCGGGGCAGGATGAGGAAGGCTCGGAAGCTCGCAAGGGCCTGGAGGCTCGCAGGCACAAACGGAAGCTGCTGATCTCGGCGATTTTATCGCTGCCGCTGCTGTGGAGCATGGTTGCGCATTTTTCCTTCACGTCCTGGATTTATATACCGGAGCTGTTCATGAATCCGTGGATGCAGCTGCTGCTGGCTACGCCGGTGCAGTTTTATGTGGGCAAACAGTTTTACGTCGGCGCCTACAAGGCGCTGCGGGGCGGCAGCGCGAATATGGATGTGCTCGTTTCGCTCGGCACGTCGGCCGCTTACTTTTACAGCCTGTATTTGACCGTCGATTGGTACATCGCCGGCGGCAGCGTTCACCACGGACCATCCCTGTACTATGAAACAAGCGCGGTGCTCATTACGCTGGTCGTGATGGGCAAATGGTTCGAATCGATGGCCAAAGGGCGCACGTCGGAAGCGATCAAGTCGCTGATGGGACTTCAGGCGAAGACGGCGCTCGTCATACGGGACGGCCAGGAGATGACGATCCCGGCGGAGGAAGTGATCGTGGGCGATGTCGTGATCGTACGGCCCGGCGACAAAGTGCCGGTAGACGGCGAAGTGCTCGACGGCAGCTCGTCGGTGGACGAATCGATGCTGACCGGCGAAAGCATTCCGGTCGAGAAAAGGCTGGGAGATACGGTGATCGGCGCGACGATCAATAAAAACGGAATGCTGCGTATCCGGGCGACCAAGGTCGGCAAGGAAACGGCGCTTGCGCAAATCATCAAGGTGGTGGAGGAGGCGCAAGGCTCCAAAGCGCCGATTCAGCGGGTGGCGGACGTCATTTCCGGCATATTCGTACCGATTGTTGTAGCGATAGCGGCTGTTGCGTTTGTGGTCTGGTATGCTTTCGTAACGCCGGGCGATTTTGCCGAGGCATTGGAGAAAGCGATCGCGGTGCTTGTCATCGCCTGTCCATGTGCGCTGGGACTCGCAACGCCGACTTCCATAATGGCCGGATCGGGACGCGCCGCCGAGTTAGGTATCCTGTTTAAGGGCGGCGAGCATCTGGAGCAGACGCATAAGATCGACACGATTATTTTGGACAAAACGGGAACGGTTACGAAAGGCAAGCCGGAGCTTACGGATGTTGCAGCGAAGGGGAACGAGGCGGAGTTTTTGCGGCTCGTCGGCGCGGCGGAGAAGCATTCCGAGCATCCGCTCGCGGAAGCGATCGTTGCCGGTGTACGGCAGCGGAGCATCGAGCTGCCGGAGTCGCAAGCTTTTGAAGCGATACCCGGCTACGGCATTCAGGCTGTCGTCGAAGGCAGAACGATCCTGATCGGGACGCGCCGTCTGATGGAGAAGTTCGGCGTGGATGCAGCCGAGGCTTACGAGCCGATGGCCCGGCTGGAGGAGGCAGGCAAGACCGCCATGCTGGTAGCGGTCGACAATCGCTACGCGGGGCTCGTTGCCGTAGCCGATACGATTAAGGAAACATCCGGCGCAGCAGTACGCAGACTGAAAGAAATGGGCATTCAGGTCATCATGATTACGGGTGACAACGAACGGACGGCCAAGGCGATCGCCGCCCAGGTCGGCATCGAGCATGTTCGCGCCGAGGTTCTTCCCGAAGGAAAAGCGGAGGAAGTCAGAAAGCTGCAAACGGAAGGCAAAACGGTAGCAATGGTCGGAGACGGCATTAACGACGCGCCTGCACTGGCAACGGCCGATATCGGCATGGCGATCGGTACGGGTACGGATGTGGCGATGGAAGCCGCAGACGTTACGCTCATGCGCGGCGAACTGTCCAGCATCCCGGACGCGATCGAGATGAGCCGGAGAACGATGCGCAATATTAAGCAGAACCTGTTCTGGGCGCTTGGCTATAATACGCTCGGCATCCCGATTGCGGCAATCGGCCTGCTCGCTCCGTGGGTAGCGGGGGCGGCTATGGCGCTCAGCTCCGTATCCGTCGTGCTTAATGCGCTTCGATTGCAGCGGGTAAAGATACGTCACTAAACCGTTTTGAATCGCCAGAATGGAGAGGAAAACCGTCTATGAAGCATCGAATGACAAAAAAGAAAAGCCTGCTTGTAATTTCGGGGCTGCTCGCATTGAGTCTGTTGTCCGCCTGCGGCAAGCCGAACGGGGGACACGGCGGGCATACGGAGGAATCGAAAACGGCTGCGGTCACGAATGCGGCGAAAGCCTCCTTTACTTTCACTTCGGGTAGCCCCAAGGCAGGCGAGAAGTCTACGCTTGCACTGTCCATTACCGACAAAAGCGGGAAGCCGGTGAACGACTTTCAAATCAACCACGAGAAGCTGATGCATCTCATTGTCGTCAGCAAAGACTTGTCGTACTTCAATCATATCCATCCGGACTATAAAGGAAACGGCAAATTCGAGATCGGAACCTCGTTTCCGGCGGGCGGAGACTACAAGCTGTTTGCGGATTTCATCCCGAAGGGCGGCCCTGGCGAAACGCTTAGCGAATGGGTCAAGGTAGCCGGAAAGGAAGGGGAACCTGCTCCCATCAAGGCCGACTCCCGGCTCGTCCGGGAAGTTAGCGGCAAAGAAATCGAGCTTTCGCTCAGCAGCGCGAAGCCGAAGCAGGACGTAACGCTTACGTTCCAGATCCGGGATGCGAAAACGAAGAAGGATATCGACAATCTCGAGCCGTATTTGGGCGCGGTAGGCCATGTCGTCATATTGTCCGCGGATAGCGAGCAGTACATTCATGTCCATCCGCTCGACGAGAAAGCGAAAGGACCGAAAGCGCAGTTCGCGACCTCGTTCCCGGCAAGCGGCGTGTATAAAATATGGGGGCAGTTCCAGCATAACGGTGAAGTATTCACCGCTCCATTCGTCATCGATGTGAAATAAATCGACAGTAAGGGGAGAACGGCTTTGGGAGAAACGGTCAAAATCGCGGTAACGCCTCCCGTTCAAGCAGGAGGCAGCTTATTTACACCCGCCCAGCTTGCGCTAATCGGCTCGTTGGCAGCAGACGGCGCCCGCATCGAAATGACTCCGTTCCGGCAGCTGTATATGGAGGTTGAGGCGGAGCGGCAGCAGGTTATAAGCGAAGAACTGGAGCGCTCCGGACTCGAAGTATACGGCGCGGGTTTCGTGGTCAAAAGCTTGATCGCCTGCAACTTCTGCAAAGGCGCGGAAGAAGCTGGACTCGAATCGGCGAAACGGCTGAACCGGGCGATTGCGGGAAGCGAAGCGCCGATGCCGCTGAAGGTCGGCTACGCCGGATGCGCGCTCGGAACGAGCGAGCCGCTGCTGAAAGATATAGGCATTGTCAAAATGCGCGACTTTTTCGACATTTACGTGGGCGGGGAACCTAAAGGGATCAAGGCGGCGACGGCCAAGCTGCTTGTATCCGGGTTGACGGAAGACAGGCTCATCCCCGCAGTAACGGCCATTATCGCTTATTACAAGGCTCATGCGAAAGGAAAAGAGAAGTTCGGCAAATTCGTCGATCGGGTTTCGCTGGATACGCTGCGCCAGCTTGCATAGGAAATGTTGTGTTAACGCGAAACAGCCCCCCTTATCTCAGTGGCAGCAGATAAGGGGGCTGTTTCATGTAGCGTGACGTCAGGCTGAACCGCGGCGACCGGTAATAAGCGAGATAAGGAACAAGATCAGGAAGACGAAAAATAACACTTTGGCGATCGACGCGGCTGCGGCGACGATCCCTCCGAATCCGAATATAGCGGCCACAATGGCAATAACCAGAAATAGAGCTGCCCAGCTTAACATATCGCATCACCTGTCCTATTTAGGAATAGTTTGTCCGGCATCTACCGGTATCTTCTATTACCCTTTTCGACCAGAGTGAAACAAGAGCCCCTCCTGGCAGCAGGGATGGAAGACGGCACGACTCAAGGGGCATCGTAGAAGCGCCGTTTCTGAGTTCGATACATAAATTCGATTTCCGCCTGCGATAGCGTCTTGCCGAAGATGAAGAAGTGGCCCAGTTCGCCCCCGAAATAACCGCTGTCGCCGGGGCTTCGGCCGATCGAGTCGGCTTGCGACGGCACGAGACGCTTGTACGTGCGGCTGCGGAATGAGACAGTACCGCCGCCGGATGGTGACAGCTCGACGCCGTCCACGTACAGCCGGATCGCATTGCCGGCGAAGTCGAGAATGCCGGCGGCATGATGCCATCCCGAATCTCGGATGTAAGGGAACGATTTGGTTTGGAAACTGTCCGCGCTGTCGCTTCGGCCGGCGACACGGATGGCCGTTGATGTCAAAGTAATCTCTGCGCCTGCTGTTGCTCCGTGAATCCGAGTACCGTACAGCCACTTCGGGTTCGAATCGGGCACGTTGCCGTCTTGGAACCAGCCTGCTATCGTAATGGCGGGAGCGCCGTTCAGCGCGGCGGACGGCTTGTAGCCGAGAGCGGCGTAGTCCATGACGCCGTCCAGCTTCACTCCGCGATCCGGGTAACCCGGGTTACCGGAGCCTCCCATTCGTTTAGCGTCGTTGCCGTAGCGGGAGAGGTCGGCGTACGGGCCCGCCGTTGTCGCCGCTCCATCCAGCGGCCAATAACCCGTAAGCCCGTCGTAAACCAACTGCCGGATTTCGCGCGGATCGAGCGCTCTTCCGTAAAGCTTCACCTCGTCGAGCGTTCCTGCAAAAAAACCGCCGCCTAACGGACTGGCGCCAATCGTCGAAGATGATCCGGGCGTTTGCGGCGAAAAGGCGCGGCTGCCGAAGACCGGCGTTTTGGCGGAAAGCGGTTTTTGCTCCATTCCGTCCAGATAAAACCGGATTACGTTGCGTTCGTAATCGAGCACCCCGGCGGCGTGATGCCATTCTCCGGAGACGGAGAACGGAAAATCCGCATACTTATAATCCTCGTTCGGCTTGCTTCTTCCTCCTACACGTATCCGGTTGTCAAGCATCAATACTTCGGCTCCGGCTGATGTTTGTCCGACGGGTACGCCGAGCAGCCAGTTGCCCGGTTGCCCGGGCGAAGGCAAACTGTCGTTGCGAAACCAGCCCGCGATTGTGACGGCCGGCGCACCCCGCAAATTCGTCGCCAGAGCATCGGGCAAAAGAACGAGATCATCCGCGCCGTCGAATTCAAGCCCGCCGCTTCGGTAACCGGTCGTCCAGGCCGCGCCCTGTATCGTTCCGTCGGCCCCGTGTGTCGAACTGTCCGCAGCGGTCGTCCCGGTTCCATCGTCGAATTTCCAATAGCCATGAGGCAAATCCAGAACATCGCGCGCCTTCTCCAGTCGGTGGAACGTGATCCGGTTGGCGTTATGGTACGTGTCGGCGCCGTCATAAGAGGTGCGGGCGGCGAAGATGATATCGTCGCCGTCCCAGTGCCAATCGGCGTATTGGAAGCCCACCTTCGCGATCGAATAGGGGACCGATAGCTGCGAATCGTCCCGGATCAACAGCTTGGCGAAGCTCCAGTGCAGCAGGTCGGGCGATGTATACAGCGACAGCCGGTTTCGCTGCTGCACGGCGAAGGGGTAAGCGTTGTCGTTGACAAGCGCGGCGTACAGCCGGCTTTCTGCATCGTAGCGAATGGTGAATTTGTGCATGCCGCCGGGAAAATCGATGAATCCTTCGGCTGGATCGAAGCTGATGCTGGTATTGTCGGAGGACAGCTTGATGATCGCCGCTTTGTCCACGACAGGTTCGGAATTGAGACGAATCACGTTTAGGATATCCCCGTTTGGCGCCTGCACCATATTGCCCTCCAGCCATCCGGGCCGGCTGGCCGACCAGGATGGCGGCAGCCAGGCGGGATTCAAGGCGAGCTCGTTCGTTTTGATCCAGTTTGCCGCATTAAGCAGGTCGGAATTTTCCGGAGCGGAGATAACCAGCGCCTTGAAATTTTGCGGCCAAACATAGGGCGAGTTGCTTTCAAACGCTTTATACAGGCGGCCCTTCGCCCGCAGGACGGGCGTGGGGGCCGTGTGGTAGGCCGAAGGACCGGTGCTGCCGCCCGGAAACAGCAGGCCGCTGCTGGCGTCGCTGGCCGTTGTCCAAGACGTTCCCCCGTCGTCGCTTTTGCGAATGACGATCGATTCGAGCGGGCCGGAAGTCCCGAGCAAATAAATACTGCCCTCGTGCGCAAATAGGCTGGCCCAGTAAATGCCGTCCAGCATAACGACATGCTCCCACGTCTGGCCGTTGTCGGTCGAACGATGCACCGACGTTTTGCGGTGAGGCGAATTTGGTCCGGAGTAATCGTGAGTAACGAGCAAGGTGTTCTCGTCCAATCGCAGCAGACTGGGCGAGCTTAGAAAGATGCCTGTGCTGGCATTCATCTCGTTTACTTCCGACACCAGCATGTTGGCATAATCGGCTGTTCGGTCGCTCATTTCGTTTATCTCCTTCGGATAGGGATTCGTATCCGTTCGAGAGAAGGGACGATTAGCTGTCTGACTGTATATCCTTACGGCTGCACATAGTAAGATCAGCGTTACCAGCGACACGGACGCGATCAGTCGAACGTTCGGTCTACGCACAGCTATTTGGCCCGCTCGGCCGCGATCGCTCTGTCTGCCGCTTCTTCCGCCTCGCGCAGCACGGTATTCAGGTCTTTCGTGCCGAAGATGAACTGGCGCAGCGCGTCGGTGTACAAGTTGGAGGCGATCAGATCGTATTTGGTGGTCGCATACGGCTCGGCTACGTTGTTGTAATAAAAAGCCGGAATGTTTTTGCCGCGATAAACCGGTGAGTTTTCCAGAAAACGCTGCTTGATGTCCTTGCTGTCCAGCACCGTCATATTCCCGTTCCGGGTTGATTCGGCCTGAACCTCCGGCGACAGTAGATGGGCGATGGCCTGAAACGCTTCTTCCTTATGCTTGCTGGTCTTCGGAATGACGAAGCCGTTGGCGAACACCCCGATGCCGGTTTTGGGCTTGTCGGCGAAAACGGGGAAGGAGGCGATATCCCAGCCGATGCCTTCCTTGTTGAATGGCTCCATCGCCTGACCGATGAAGATGTCGGGAAAAATGGCGACATTGCGGTCCTTTGTAAACCGGTTTGACCCTTGATACAACACGCCTGCGGTAGGCGGGCGATTGTTCGGTATGTTGAACACCGTCTGGAAGAGGGAGAACATGCTGCGCCAGCCCGGCTGCTGCTGGATTTGCGCTTTGCCTGTAGCCGGATCGGCGAAGGGCAGTGAGAGCTGGGTTTGCACCCGGTTAAAATACCCCATCTGCAAGCCATAGTAGCGGCTTTCCTTCTCAACGACGGTCAGCTTTTTCGCCAGCTCGATGTACTGCTCCCAAGTCATGCCGTCAACCGGATAAGCCGCACCGAATTTGTCGAACAGGTCCTTGTTGTAATAGGTGGCGAATACGTTTTGCGTTCTCGGCAGGCTGTACAGCTCCCCGCTGCGTCCAAACTGCTTGAAAAATTGCAAGATTTGCGGTGTGATCCCGCCAAGGTTGAATTCATATTTGCGAACCAGCTCATTCAAATCGGTTGGCACATCCATATCCAGCAGGATCGGCATATTCGTAATGCCATCGTCGATAATATCCGGCAGTTCCTTCGCGACAATCATCTGGTTGAACTGGTTGGCGTCCGTGCAGTCGAGCTTCTGAAGCGTAATATGCGGATATTTTTTGGCGACAGGTCCGGCGAAATCCCGGGCGAAGTCGTCGTCGCTAACGGCAAAGCATTTGAAATACATTGTTAGCGTCACCGGCTTTACGGCTTCGCTTGTTGGGCCGGATGGAGCGTTCGCCCCCTTTCCGGTACCGGAGCAGCCTGTCTCTGCCAGGAGCAGCAAGACGGCGGAGCATAGCGCGAATACGGTTCTGGCGAAATACATGTTTGAAGTTCTCCCCTTTACTTTTCAATCTGTGCAATCCTTACAAGATTAGATTAACGTGCGAGCGGTTCGTTCAGCGAAGCAGTGGAAGACAGCGCTTACGGGCATTTGTGGAAACGGTTGAATTCCAGGTATATCCTACATATAATTGAAATCGATGGAGGATGATCTTGTCACAAGGGGGGCCCCTATGTCCGTTCTTACTTTACACGCGCAGCACATCATGGAGCCTTATGAAGACGCACGTTTTGCCTTGCCGCCCAAGTTCAGATACTGGTCGATTCCGCATACTCACGATTTTTACGAAATTTTTCTGGTCGCGGCGGGCACCGTCACCCATATCGTCAACAATGTCAAGCAGGCGCTTCCGGCAGGAACGATGGTTTTCGTCAGACCGCACGACGTTCACAGCTTCGAGAAAAACGGAAATGGCGACATGTGCTACATGAACGTTAACTTTCGTGCGAGCACCGTTCTGCATGCCTTTGATTATCTCGGCTCCGGCTTCAAGCCGGAGCGGCTCAGCGAACCCGCGCTGCCTCCCGTGTTATCCGTTTCGCCTGAGGAAATAGAGCATACGCTTGGCTTGTACAAACGCACCGTATCGCTGCTCGCCGGCTCCACCTCCGCCGATACGACCCCGGTTCGCGCTTTCTTGATGGAGATGCTGCTCCGTTATTTCTATCCGCAGACGCAGCGGACGGACATGGCAGGTCCCGGGTGGCTGTTCGAATTGCTGGAGGAGATGGACGGCGAGATCAGCTTGGCCGAAGGGCTGGCGAAAATGCAGAGACGGTCACCCGTCAGCCCGGAGCATTTGTGCCGCACGATGAAAAAGCATCTCGGCAAGTCGCCAACGGAGTGGATCAATGAAAGACGACTGCGGGCTGCCGCATTCAGGCTAAGGGCCGGCACGGACGACATCGCCGCCATTTGCTATGATGTCGGTTTCAACAGCTTGAGCTACTTCTACACGCTTTTTTGCAAGCAATACGGAATGTCGCCTAGCGTCTACAGAAGAAGCGGGCAACGAAATGAACAGCCGAAATGGTTATGACGGCGTCTCCTCCTTTTTACGACTTCAGCCAGCAGTTGGCCTTCCAGCCAATGGCGCAACCGCCGCCAGTCTTGGGCGTGTTTGCAAAGCGTACATGCATTGCCGATTACAGGTTTGCAATCACGCTGTAGGGTCATTGTAGTCGTTTCCCCGGCCGATTTCTTCTGCCGGATTGATTCGTTTTTGCGGCATATTGATCCGCTGCCGATTATCTGAGCCATGAAAGCCGTCCTGCATCGCAGGACGGTTGTTTGGCATGGAAATGGAGATCGGGCACATAATTTGCAAGCTCCGGTAAAACAATGAGTAGGGAGACTTTGCAACATGGGGGCCTGATACATGAGACGTATTCACAACGTCTTTCACTTATGGACCGCGCTGGCTGTCCGGCTCCTGCTGCTCGGCGTTACGATGGCGGTATGGCCGTCGGCGGTTCATGCGGATGCGGAAGCAAGCAGCGACGTTCCCGTCACGTTCACACTATCGATAAAGACGAGTCCGTCCGCCAAGTACGAAACAAGCGAAACTTATGACCGCGCTGACTGGAGACGGGCTTGGACGAAGGCCAAAACGGCGGAGCTAGCCGAGCCTTCGTCCGTGTACACCGACACTTATATCGAAGTGGCGGACGAAGGCGGCAAGCGCCAGTATGCGATGCGTGCAGACGGCGTATTGTTCGAAGCGGCTACGGGCAAAACGGTCACGCTGTCCGTCAAAGTGCGCAAGACGTGGCGAACGAACGCCGCTAAGCTGCGCAAGCGACATTACGGCGAAATCGTCGACTGGGACGAGGCGAAGTCGCGCCTCCCGCTCAAAGCCGTCGTGGCGGTTGTCGATATGGAAACCGGCCTCAGCTTCCGGGCGCAGCGCCGGGCAGGCAGCAGCCATGCGGACGTTCAGCCGCTGACTCGGGAAGATACGGCCGTGATGAAACAAATTTACGGGGGAACGTGGAGCTGGAAAAGACGAGCGATCGTCGTCGTCCCGGAAGACGGTGAGCAGCGGGTGGCCGCCTCGATGCACGGCATGCCGCACGGGGGAGACGGCATACCGGACAATGGGTTTTCCGGTCACTTCTGCATTCATTTTCGCGGCAGCGCCACCCACGGTTCCGGCAAAACCGATTTGTCCCATCAATTGATGGTGTATAAGGCGGCGGGCAGGCTGTCCGAGCTGTACCAAGCCGCAACGCCCGAACAGCTGGCGGAGTACGTGTTCGATGCGCTCCATCAGCAGGATGAGGCGGTTTTGCGAGCGGCCTTACAGGGGACGCCGTCTGAGACGCTGCAAACCTTTCTAACGTGGTTTGCCAAAATCGACGCGTTAAGAATCGCTTCCATGAAGCCGGGCGATCCGCACGATGGGCAAGTCACGGCCGAAGTTCCGCTCAAGGTCGTCTGGAACGGCCGCGGCGGGGGCGTACGTTTGGAGTCGGTCCGGCTGTTGTTCGTGAGGGAAAACGCACATTCGCCATGGGTTGTTACGAGCTTCGAAACTGGAAAGAAATAGCGACGATCCAGATTCGAGGCGTCCATTTCAGAGGGGGTTCCCAACATGATTAGACGAAGTAAAATCCGCTCCTGCCTACTGGCGCTGCTTGCCGGCCTTGCAGCGCTGCTCGGCCCGGCCGGACAGGCCCGCTCGGCGGCCGAGACGAAGGAGCCGCCCAGTAAACGGGTGGCGATCGTCATCGACGATCTCGGCAACAATATGTCCGGTACGGATGAAATTATGAGCGCGCCGATTCCGCTTACCGTAGCGGTCATGCCGTTTTTGCCGACGACGAAGCGGGATGCGGAGTGGGCGCACAAGGTCGGTCACGACGTCATCGTGCATTTGCCGATGGAGCCGCTTCGCGGCCGCAAAAATTGGCTCGGCCCGGGGGCGATTACGACTGACTTGACGGACGACGATATTCGGCGCCGGGTGGAGGCGGCGATCGACGAGGTGCCTTTTGCGATAGGCATCAATAACCATATGGGCTCGAAAGCGACGGCCGACGAACGGGTGATGCGCATCGTGCTGGACGTATGCAAAAAGCGGGGACTGTTTTTTCTCGACAGTAAAACGAACTACCGCAGCGTCGTTTCCAAAATCGCGGTCGATTCCGGGGTCCGTGTGCTTGAAAACGAAATTTTTCTGGACGATGTCGTCAGCACCTCCCATATTACGAAACAGCTCCAGCTCATTCATAAGCGAGCTATGGACAACAGTCTTTGCATCGCCATCGGCCATGTAGGCATTCCCGGCAAAAAGACGGCGGCCGTGCTGCACCAATCGGCCCCGGCGATGAAGGACGATATCCGGTTTATCAAGCTGTCCGAACTCGCCGCAATCAAGCCGTAAAACGGCAAAGACTTTCAGAATGGCGGAATCGCCGGCCTGGTAGGTTTCGAGATTCGTAGGCGTTTTTTGCAAAAGAATGTCCCCCCAGCAGTTTCCTTCATCTGTCCTCGGGCAGAACGGAAGGCAGACGGCTGGCGGGGCATTTTTTTGGCGTCTTTCGTTCTACCGATCCGCTGCCTTTCATAGAGTAATACCAGATAGATTTCACAGACAACCGGGAGGGATTGCGATGAAATGGGTCGTTACCACGCTGAATGTGAGTGCCGTCACGCGTCTGTGGCGAGCGGTTCGCTCTATGAGCCGGATATTCGCCGCTCTTTCCATAGCCGTTCTGCTTTTTTTGTTCGTAACCGGACTTTACAGTCTAGCCCAGCACAAAGGGGCCGGCTCTTCCTCCTCGCTCGCCATGAGAGGGGCGGCCGCTTCGCTGTCGGCTTCGTTTTTTATGGACATGCTGGCGATGGAGCTGCCGCGGCTGGAGACGGGAGCGCAGCCTTCGTCTTTTTCCGCGAAAAATACGATTTCGTTTCTGCTGCGGTATTGGATCGGAATCGCTCCCGGCGATCCGAAAAGCATTCTGGCCAGCGAAATTCCGGGCATTCGCAGCGAAGCGAGCGCCGTGCTGTACTCCGGTCAGGCGACGCAGGATACGGTGTACCCCGCCGATTTTACGCCCCCGCCTGACGCCTTTCGCCCTGAGAACGGACAAGCGGGTACGGTGCCCGAGCAGCAAGCGGTCCCCACTCCGGCACAGCCGCAGGGGAATACGGGAGCGAAGGATACGGCCGTCAAGGAGCCGCAAATTTTCATCTACCATTCGCATAACCGGGAATCGTTCTTGCCGGAGCTGAAGTCCAAAGGGATTACGAGTCCGGATCTGGCGTACGATCCGAATGTGAACGTAACGCTTGTGGGCAAGCGGCTCAAGGACAAAATCGAGTCGGGCGGCATTGCGGCTCTGCAGTCGACGACGGATTATCCGAGCACCGTTAAAGAGTTCAACTACGCCAAATCTTACGCCTATTCGGCTGTATCGGTAAAGGAAGCGCTGGCGCAGCATAACCAGCTTGGCATGATCTTCGACGTTCACCGCGATTCGCTCGCCCGCGACAAGACGACCGTTCGGATCGGCGGCAAAGATTACGCCCAGGTTTACTTCGTAGTCGGCAAAAAAAATACCGGCTGGGAGCGCAACTCGGCATTCGCAAACAGTATCCATGCCGAGCTGGAGAAGAAGATGCCCGGTGTTTCGCGCGGCGTGTACGGGAAAGCCTCGAACGGAAACGGGGAGTACAACCAGTCGCTGTCGCCGAACAGCATTTTGCTGGAAATCGGCGGACCGTACAACACGCTGGAGGAAATGTACCGGACGGCCGATCTGCTGGCCGACATTATCGTATCGCTGCAAAAAAATGCGGTAAAGGCAAATGCTCCGGCCGGCGCACCCGCCGCGGGCGGATAAATCCGGCGATTGCCGGGATATTCCAAAAGCGATCGAGGAGGAAAACAGGATGAACGTTCGCGAGTGGCGGGAAGTTTGGTACAAGGCCGTTCGTTCCGTTCGGGGGCAGGACGGCATGATGGGACGCATTTTCGCAGCCTATGCCGGAATCGCGCTGCTAATGATCGCGCTGGCTGCGGCCGCCGCGATGTGGCAAGCCCATTCGAACGTATCGCCGAAGGCGGCGATGAAGCGTATGGCCGCTTCCGTCTCGCCGCAATTTTTTATCGATATGCTCGGGTTGGAGTCGCAGGCCATGAAACGGGGCGGAGAATCGACCTTTTCGAGCGGCCGCGTCGGCACCTTTGTGGCGGATACGCTGCTGCACATTAAGCCGGGCGAGCCGAGGACGCTGCTTGCCAGCGAGCTGCCGCAGATGCGGGGGAATAGGCTGCTGGCTGCGCCAGGCGGCAATCGGACGACGGGCGGTGAGGAGGCAGGCAAGGGAGCAAACGGGGCTGCCGTAGGCTCCGCCGGGGCGGGGGATGCCGGAAGCGTGCCGACGGCTCAGGAGCCTGCGGTTACACCGGTCGTAGCCGAGACGAAGCCGGAGCTGCCGCAGGGCGGGAACGTGGGAGAGGCGCAGGCGTCGCCCGCCGGGACAAAGCCAAGTACAGACGGGCGGAAGGTCGTATTCGTGTACCACTCCCATCCGAGAGAATCCTGGGTGTCCGAGCTGAACGTCAAAAATGCGAACGAAGCGGAAGATTCGCAGAAAAACGTAACGCTTGTCGGGAAACGGCTGGCGGATAAGCTGGAAGAGAACGGAATCGGCAGTATGCATTCGGGGGTCGACTATCCGACGAAGGTGACGGGTTACAACTGGAACTATTCCTACAAATACTCGCTGCAAACAGTGAAAGATGCCGTTGCCCAGAACAAGGACATTACGTTCCTGTTCGACATTCATCGCGATTCGGCCGCAAGGGACATTACGACAGCCTCCATTGGCGGCACGGACTATGCCAAAGTGTATTTTATCGTCGGCAAAAAAAACGAACGCTGGGAGCAAAACGAATCGTTCGCGCGGCGCATTCACGAAAAGCTGGAGTCGGCTTATCCGGGGCTGTCGCGGGGAATCTGGGATAAAGGCAGCGGGGGGCACGCGGAGTATAACCAGTCGGTTTCGCCGAACAGCATTCTGGTCGAAATCGGCGGCCCGTTTAATACGCTGGAGGAATGCTACCGGACGGCGGATGCGCTTGCCGGCGTGATTGCCGGATTGTACTGGGATGCGGAGAAGGTGAACGCTTCCGCGAAAGTGGCGGCGAAAGGAACGACCGTCGTCGCCGGCAGCAATTGAGATAAGCTTCTGATCGAAGCTTTTAGTTTTCTTGAACGTTAAACGGACCGGCCAGCCGCCGGCGTCTGGGAGGGGATTCGAATGGCACGTCACTCGGTTACGTTTATCGCCATCATCCTGATGTTATGCTTCGGCATTTTTTTCGGAATCGAGCTTGCCACAAAAGGTATGGAACAGATCCAAGGGCCGATCGTGCAAGGCCAGACGCCTGCCGGCGGCGTGGCGTATCCGTATGCAGGTGCCGGCGTTCAGCAGCCTGGCGGTACTGGAGCAGGTACGGGAGCGCCGGCCGTCATCGGCCAGGCGAGCGTCCCGACTGCCGGAACGCCGACAGGGGGGGCCGGTCAAACGGCAGCTTCGGCGTCGGTCCCGGTGAAGCCGCAGCCGCAGCCGATTACGGCCGACTCCGGCATCAACCGGGTCGGCAATCAGATCGGCGATATGCTGCAAGCCGCAGCCCATGGGACGATCCGCACGATCGTATCGCTGCTGGACAGCGTCGTCAACTAAGACGATTTGCCGTAGCGAGGAGCTAGGAGGACGCTTTCGCCCGCTGCTCGCGAAGCTCAAGCTTCATCTGTTCGCGCTGCGTGTCTTTCAGAATCGGGCAAGTGTAGCATTTGACGCCGTTTTCCTTGCGGTACCACATGCAGCAGGAAGAGCGGACGAGCACTTGCTTTTGCGGATCGTAGGCGCTCTCGATATAACGCGGCTTGTGCACATACGGATTTTTGCGGTGGTTGAACTCTTCCGGCGCGAGCGAGACGAGCAGTTCATAATGCTGCCGGTATTTATCCTTCATCGCTTCGGAAGCTGCCCGCTGGAGGATGAATTCGTTCACGGAAATCATACGCGAGCCGAACTGGTTCCAGACGAGATCGGGCTTGCAGCCGATCCGGGCGCAAGCGAGCTCGATAACGGGAGTGACCGAGTGGCGGAACAGCTCCGCCAGCTCGCGGGCCATCGCTTCGTTCCGACCCGTTTCGGGCAGCTGTTTCAGGCGGACTTCGTTGATTTTGAGCACGAGATGCGGATGGTCGCCGTGCGACTCCACCTGCGCCGTCAAATTATCCAGCGACAAGTCAAGCACCCCGTCGTATTGGTACATAAACGAAAGGACCGCAGCCGGTAAGCCGAAGAAGGCGAGACCGAGAAACGACCCGGAAATGGTCAGATCGAGCCCGCGCAGCATATCGCGGCCGAGGCTGAGCAAGCTATCCATCGTCTGCGGCTGCAGCAGGGAAACGGCGGGTGTCTCAAATAGCGGATTATCCGAGCCTCGGGGCGAAATATGAAAATACGTTTCGGCAAGCGAAAAGTCGAGCGTTTGTTCGGCAGACTGGTCGGATGGCATGGAACGATTCCTCCTGATCGGCGTGTGGTTCACACGTTCATCGTGATAACGATTATCATTATTATACATGAACGGCGGGCGGGCCGATAGCGAAAGCTATAGCGGAATGACAATTTTTGCATGGCGCAGCAAGTTTAAATTCACTGGGCGTGTTTGCAAACAAGGCAGCGGGGCGGGGATGCGGAAACGGAAGTGAAAGTTCCGTTAAAGTGGCCGCAGCGCTGCTGGTTGGGGCTATAGAGGAAGCGAAAGTTCCGTTAAAGTCGCAGGTAACTCGTTTGGAGCCGGGCAAATAGAGAATAAAGGAAGTTTAGCTTCCGCTAAGCGGGCCTAGTAGGCTCGCGAAGAGGCAATAACGAACTGGCGGTTCCGCCAAGACAGCGATAACGGAAGCGGAAGTTCCGAAAGTGTTGGCGGAACGGTGCTGCCGAGCGAAGGGGAAGGAAATCTGCCGATATAAAGCGGTACATCGAAACGGATTCGACTTTCCCAAAACAGCTTCCGCTGGTTATGGGGTCCCCGTAAAGTAATCGGAGTAGGATTCGTAGCTTATCTTCACTTTGTGGGGCTCAGTCGTGATCGCTCCATCGTGGAGAAGGCTTCGATAGACGTTTTTCTTATCGGTCAAACACCCGCTGGTTTGTCCGCTTGGCAAGTGGTATGATATAGGGGTGAAATGGCCAACGCTTACGAGAGCGGTTTTGCCGGAAGGCAAGACGATGTAAGCTTTTAAGGAGGAATCAAGATGAACCGGCGCTTTGTCATCGAAGCCGTCCTAGTTGCCGTTTACGGTCAACTGCTGGTGCCGGGCCGTCCCGTGGAATTTTTGGTGCCGTATTCCACCATCCAGGAGCTGTACGAAATGAGAGACAGCGACGAACCCGTCATGCCGGAGCAGGACGAAGACGCTCACGTTAAACAAAAAATAAAAGAGCTGATCGACTTCTTCGAGGAATCGTTCAATCGCAAAAAGATTGAGCGAGCGCTGCAAATGCCCTGGAAAAAAAGCCCGCCGCTGCTCGTGAACGACGACGTGACGTTTACGATCGTATATGCGATCGACAACGCGCACTACGGAGAAACGTTCGATCCCGTAGAGACGGAGCTTATTTTGACGGCGCTGTACGAGAAAGCCCCGATCGTAACGGATCAGCTTGAATTTCTTGACAAAGTGATCGAAGCGGAAGTTCCCGTTCAAACATACGACGTCGAGGATTTCGAATTCGCACTGGAAGAATATATATCGGCGGAAGATTGGAAAACGCTTTGAACCCCGGCCGCGACGCGGCCAGCTGCCGATACTATACGAAAGACGCCTTGCTTGCCGCATTATGCGGTTCGCAAGGCGTCTTTTCGTTTAATCGGGCCGGTCACGGGGCAAAAAACGAAAACGACATATGGCGGTCGAGCGCCATATTGGCCGCCCCGAGCGCGCCGCCGATCTCGTTAAATTCGCCGACATGGACGACCGTGGCGGCGGACAGCTGGCTCATCGCTCGCTGGCGCATCACCTTGACGGCGGTGTCTACATAAGTTGGGGACGCTTTCGGAATGGCGCCGCCGAGTATGATCGCCTCCGGATTCAGCAGGTTGACGAGATTCGCCATCGTGATGCCCAAATAGGAGGCGGCGCCGATGACGACCTGCACGGCAAGCTCGTCACCTTGCTCCGCAGCCTTGCATATATCCTCCGCCCCGAGCGTTTGCAGATCGAAGTCGTCCTGGCGAAGCAGGGACGAAGTTTCATCCAGGCGCAGCAGCCTGCGGGCCTCCAGCTCCATCGCCGGCGCCGCCGATACCATCTGCAGGCAGCCGTTGTTGCCGCACGGGCATAACGGCCCGTTCCGGTCCACAGTCGTATGGCCAATCTCGCCGGCGCCGCCGAGCGCACCGTGAATCAGTTCGCGGTCGACGTAAATGCCGGCGCCGATCCCGCTGTCGATCCCGATGTAGATCATATGCCGGTGCGATTTGCCCGCCCCGTAGCGGCACTCCGATAACCCGCGGGCGCGGCTGCGGTTCAGCACGACAGCCTTCCAGCCGACGGCCTCCTCCAGCATCGCTCCGATCTCGACATGTTTCCAGCCCATAACCGCGGAGCTGCGAAGCAGGCCGCTATGCGTGTCCACCAGCCCGGGAATACCGATGCCGATCAGCGGCAGCAGGCTTTTGTCTGTTTTTTGATGGAAGTCGCGTATTTCGTCCGCCAGCGCCTGCACAGCGGCTTCCGGTGTCAGCGGACTGAAGGAGATCCTGCTTGTTTCCAGCGTGTTGCCAAGCAGATCGAATGCGCCAAGCGTCCATGTCTGGTGGCTCAAATCGGCGCCGATGATCATATGGGAATGCGGGACAAGCTCCAGATTGGTCGCAGGTCGTCCGCCGGTCGACTGCCGGACGACCGTTTCATGAACAAGCCCGAGCTCGATCAGCTCGCCGATCGCGACCGATATCGTGGCCCGGCTCAAATCGGTTAATTGGGTAAGCTCGATGCGGGACATCGGCCCGTGCACGCGGAGCATTTGAAGAATGGCGGTTTTGCTGCCCTTCTGATCCCATAGTTTACGAATAGTTTCCAACAGGAGATCCCTCGCTATAAGGTTCGCTTGGAAGCGTTACTTTTACCATATCAAAGAAACGCTAGGTTAGCAATGGATTTTAGGCAACTAATATAAAGATTTATACATAATCATTGAATGATCAAGCCGTAATTCATCGATTTCTGCCTAAAAATCCAAAAACTAAGTTTAGTTATTGACATAAGTGCCGGTATTCCCGTATGATCAGAACAAGAGCAGCACCCAGCAGGATGACCGCTAGCGGCCTGAGAGCGATTACAAAGCCGCAAACGGAACGACAGGAGGTTGAAGCAACAATGTTTCCGAAACCGCCGGTGGCTCCGCCGCCGGAGCATCCCCGGTTGTTTTTGCGCAAGCAGCACATACCGGCGCTTGTTCGCAACATGCAGCGTATGGAGCTGAAGACGGCATGGGAACGGATCGAGCAGTTCAGCCGGTTCGACATCGAGGAAGCGGACGCCGATACTTGCCCGGGCGATGTGTACGTTATCGAAGCGAATGCGCTTCTGTATGTGCTGAAGGGAGACCTGGCAGCGGGCGCGAAGGCGAAGCAATTGGCGCTGAACGCCATTACAAAGCCGTTTAATCCCAATTATCAGGACATTTCGCGGGAAATCGGCAGATTGATGCTCGCCGGCGCTATCGTTTACGACTGGTGCTACGAGCTTGTAGATGCCGCGGAGAAGCAGTTTTTCATCCGTCATTTCAAGCGGCTGGCCGGCTTGCTCGAATGCGGCTATCCGCCTGTGAAGGAAGGAGCCTTTGTCGGACACAGCTGCGAATGGATGATACAGCGTGATATGCTCGGAACCGGCATCGCCATCTACGACGAGGACCCGGAGATGTACGATTTGGCAGCCGGGCGTTTTTTCTCGCAGATGGTTCCTGCGCGCAATTTCTTTTATCCGTCGGGCTGGCACCATCAAGGAGACGGATATGGCGGCGTGCGCTTCCAGGGCGAGTTATTCCCGACGTGGATGTTCGATCGGATGGGCTTCGGCAATGTGTACGATCCGTCGCAGCGCGAAGTGGGCTACCAGTGGATTTATACGCGACGGCCGGACGGCAAGCTGCTGCGGGACGGAGATACGACGCCGCCGATGCCGAAGCAGACGAAGTATACGCGGCTTCATTTTCTGTACCTGATGCTCGGCAGCTACTACAAAGATCCGTATTTTATCCGGCAGCACCATAGAGACGAAGGCAAGTATCAAGATAAGGACGTGCTGTTCGCCTTCCTGTTCGGCGACCCGGATTGCGAGGCGAGGCCGCTTGACGAGCTGCCGCTGACGCGTTATTTCGGAGAGCCGACCGGCGTGATGGTGGCTCGCACAGGCTGGGACGAAGGGATCGGCGCCGGCACGGTCGTCGCGGAGATGAAGGTCGGGATGTACCAATACAACAACCACCAGCATCTGGACGCCGGAGCGTTTCAGCTGTATTACAAAGGGAATCTTGCGATCGATTCCGGGTCGTACAAAGGCTCGTCGGGGAAATACCATTCTCCGCACAACAAGTACTACTTCAAACGGACGATTGCGCACAATACGGTGCTTGTATACGATCCGGGCGAGCTGGAGCGATCTCCGTACATAAAGGACGGCGGGCTTGTATGGCCGAATGTGAACGACGGCGGACAGCGCTGGCCGAACGAAGGCAGGCCTCCGCTTACGCTGGACGACCTGCTGAACCAGGATTTCAAACGGGCGGACGTGCTGGCCCATCAATTCGGACCGGACACCTACAAACCCGACTATTCCTATATAAAAGGTGATATTACTGCTGCCTATTCGGATAAAATGAAACGCTTCGAGCGGTCGTTCCTGTTTTTGAACTTCAAAAACGCGGCCCACCCTGCGACGCTGATCGTTTTTGACCGGGTCGTATCGGCGAATGCGGATTTCCGCAAATATTGGCTGCTGCACAGCATCGAGGAGCCGCATATCGAAGGCGGACGCACGATCGTCTCGCGTTGCGAGGACGGGTATAACGGACAGCTCGTGAACGACACGCTGCTGCCCGAGCCGGACAACCGGCACATTGCGAAGGTTGGCGGTCCCGGCAAGGAATACTGGGTGTTCGGCACCAATTACGCGAACGATTACCCGGGAACGAAAGAGCAGGGCGAGTGGCGTATCGAGCTCAGCCCGAAGTCGTCCTCGGAGCTGGACTTTTTCCTCAACGTCATGCAGGTGAAGGATATCGATGGTCCGGCCCCGCTGCCTACGGAGAAGCTGGAGAGCCCGGCGCTGATCGGCACGTTCGTCGGCGATTGGATCGTGCTGTTCGCGAAGAGCGGCCTGCGACAGCCCGGCGAAATCGAGCTGCCCGACATTCCGCCCGGCCCGGGCGATGAAAAGCGCGAATACAGCTTCCTCGTGGCCGATCTCGAGGCCGGCAGTTGGGCGGTAGAGGAGCGGCAAGCGGACCGGGACGGCACGGATGGGCCAAACGAGCCGGAGCAGCAAACGTTCTACGAAGTAACCGGCGAGGGCGGCGTGCTGCACATGCGCAGGAAGGCCCCGTGCGGGAAGCTTGTGCTGCGTTATGCGGGCGAGGCCGGGAGCGGGTCTAAACGAAAGGAGACGGAGGATGGGAACTAAGCCGAACGTCGTTGTTATTATGGCCGATCAGCTGCGCTGGGACGCGCTTGGAGCCCATACGCCGAACATCAATCGGCTGCGGGCGGGGAGCTATTGCTTCGAGCGGGCTTACTGCGCTTCTCCGCTTTGCGTGCCGGCCAGGGGCGCGTTTTTTACCGGCAAATATCCGAACGTGACGGGATCGCTTATCAATCCGTGGACGGAGCAGGAGCGTATTCACGGCTTCGTCCGGCCCGGCCATGCGAGCTTATACGACTTGCTCGAGAGCGATTGGGATAGCTGGCATACCGGCAAGCAGCATCTGTTTGCCGAGCCGAAGCCCGAGCAGCGGGCGGACAGCCGCACGCACTGGCGACAACTGGAAGGGCGATACGAAGCGTTCCTGAAGGCAAACGGCAAAAAGAAGCCCGGCGGTCCAGCCTTCCAAGGCCTCGTGCCCGAGCTCGCCTACGGCAAAATTACGAGAAAGCGCAAGTATTCGATCCCAACCGTAGGGCGGTTCGAGGAAGAGCTTGACTATTTTTACGACGGCTTCATTCTGAACGATTCGCTGGCTGCGATTCGCGGAAGAGATCCCGGCAAGCCGTTCGCGCTGAACGCGATGTTTCTCGCTCCGCACCCGCCGCTGCATATTCCCGAGCCCTGGTATTCGCTGATCCGCGAGGCGGAGCTGCCGGCGAACGTCGGCGTCTGGGCGGACAATCAGTCGCCGCTGCAGTTGTACAATTTGACCGGGATGCTGGGCAGTTCCTACACGACGGAGGATTGGAAGCGCATCTGGAACGTTTATCTCGGTCTGGTCGCGCTGCTCGATCACTGTGTAGGTACGCTCATCGACGAGTTGAAGCGGCACGAGCTGTACGACGATACGCTGATCGTCTTCGCCAGCGATCACGGGGAAATGCTGGGCTCCCACCGGCTGTGGCAAAAAATGTGCATGTACGAGGAATCGGTGCGAACGCCGCTTTCGTTCAAGTTTCCAGACTCCTTCGGCATCCGGCCCGGCCGCTCGGAAGAGCCGGTCAGCAGCGTGGATGTGCTGCCGACGCTGTGCGAGGCGCTCGGTCTGGAGCCGCCCGAAGGCATGTCCGGCCAGTCGCTGCTGCCGCTCGTTCGCGGCAAGGCGGCGACGCTCGGACGCGAAAGCCTGTTTATCCAGTTTGACGGAAACGGCGCCCGCAGCAACTTTCAGCGGTGCGTCATCGCGGACCGGTATAAACTGATCGTCGACATGTTCAAGGATGAGCTGTTTGTCGAGCTGTACGACATGGAAGCCGACCCGCAGGAAATGAACAATCTGGCGTTTCAGGCGGACTCGCATGGAGGCCGGATCGAAAGCATGCTGGAGAACCTCAGGGGGCATATGCTCGCAACAGGCGACATGCTGGACGTTCCCTCCGATGCCTATGGCCGTTTCCTGACCGATTACGGACCGTTCAAAAGCTAATTCGGATAACGAAGGAGCGGAATTATGCCAGTATACCGGCCGTGGAATCGTTTGTTGTTACTCGGCGCCGCCGCCGTTTTCGCCCTGCTTCCGGGCTGCAACGGGCTCGCGGACGAATCCGCCCCGGCGAAGACGGAACAAGTAGTGCCGGCGAAGGAGGCGAAACCCGATGCGGAATTTGCCGCTGCCTACACCGGAGCGCCGCCCGATGCGGCCCGCATTGTCGCCGATCTGGAGCGGCGGAATCCGCAGCATCCTCGTCTATTCGCCACCGCCGATACGTTCGCGAAGCTGAAGGAAGGGGTGCGAGCCGATCCGCTGCTGCGCAAATGGTACGCGGATTTGCGCAAGACGGCGGACAAAACGCTGTCGAAGCCGGTCGGCGCTTATGAAACGCCGGACGGACGACGCATGTTGTCCGCCCGTGACGCACGCCCGATCATCGAGCAAAATGCGCTTATGTACCGGCTCAGCGGCGAAGAAGCGTACGCGAAGCGGGCGGTGCAGGAAATGATGGCGATGGCCGCGTTCCCCGACTGGAACCATGCGAAGGAGTTTCTCAACACCGCCGAAATTACGGCCGGGATGGGGATCGGCTACGACTGGCTGTACGATTATTTGACCGGGGAGCAGCGGGACGCCGTCCGTCAGGCGATCGTCGATAAAGGCTTGAAAAAGGCGATCGACGCCCACAACAACAAAGTGTGGTGGACGGTCAGGCTTGACCCGGTCAACAACTGGAGCTCGGTCTGCAACGGCGGCATCATTGTCGGCGCGCTCGCCGTCGGCGACGAGGAGAAGCAGCTGGCCGGCGACGTTATCGCCAGATCGCTGCAATCGGTGCAGAACATCATCCTGAAGACCTGGGAGCGCGAGGAGGGCTGGAGCGAAGGGCCGGGCTACTGGCGATACATGATGGAGTACGCGGTCAGTTATATGGCCGCGATGCAGTCGGCGCTAGGCACGACGTACGGCCACGCGCAGACGACGGGCATGAACCGGATGGCTTATTTCCCGGTATTCGCCACAGGCCCCCAGGGCACATTCAACTTCGCGGACAACGACAGCGGCAAAATGAAAATTCCCGAGCTGTTCTGGCTGGCCAAAGCGACGAACGATCCGAAGCTGGCCTCGCTTCGAATCGCGATGATGGAGGACGCGAAGCAAGCCGGCGGCGTGTACGACCTGCTCTGGTACGATCCGAAGTTTCGCGAGGCGGACGTATCGCTTCCGCTCGACCATTATGACCGGGGAGCGGAGGTCGTTACGATGCGCAGCAAATGGAACGACTCTTCGGCGCTGTTTGCAGGCTTCAAAGCGGGAAGCGCAATCGCCAGTCATTCGCACTCCGATACCGGACAGTTCGTGTTCCAGGCCGGCGGCGAGCAATGGGCGATCGATATCGGCAAGGACGATTACAATTTGCCGGGGTATTCCAACTACGAGAAAGAACGATACACCTATTACCGGCTGAAGCCGGAAGGCCACAATACGCTTGTTTTTCATCCGGACGGGTTGTTTCAGCAGGAGCCTGCGGCGAAAAGCCGGATCGAGAGCTTTGTCGCCAAACCACAGGAGGCGTTCGCGATCGCCGACATGCTTCCGGCCTATGCCCGGACTGCCGACGCCGCGAGGCGAGGCGTCAAGCTGGCGGAGCGCCAAAGGCTGATCGTACAGGACGAGTTTCGGACGAATACCCCGTCCGACGTCTGGTGGTTTATGCATACGAGGGCGTCGGTGCAGCTGGCCGAGGACGGCCGCTCGGCGCTGCTGACACAGAACGGCAAACGGCTGTGGGTGACGATGACCTTCCCGAAGGACGCGCCGCAACCCGCCGTGTTCGAGGTGCAGGAAGCCCGGCCGCTGCCGGAGTCGCCGAACCCGAAGGGGCAAACGCCGAATACCGGAATCCGCAAGCTGGCGATCCGGCTGACGGGCGCAACCGACGTGCGGATGGCGGTCGAGCTTGTGCCGCTGGGAAAGACGGAGCCGGTGCCCGTTTCGGGGAGCCCTTTCGTGCCGCTGGCCGAATGGAAGTAAGGCTGCAATGATTCGAGTCACGAGGAGGAGGTCAAGACGTGTATCCGAAACCGCCGGTTGAGCCGCTGAAGGAGCATCCGCGTCTGCTGCTGCGAAGCGGCGATTTGCCCGCCCTGCGGGAGAAACGGTCGAAGCCGGAGATGAAAGCGATATGGCAAAGGCTGGAGTTTTTCGGCCGGACCGAGCCGGATGAAATCGGCTCCTTCGATAAGCCGGACGCTGCGTACGCCATGGAGGCCGCCGCTCTGCTGTACGTCCTGGACGGAGACCGGGATGCGGGCATCCGCGCCAGGGCGATTGCGCTGCGCTGCATCCGCAAAGCATTCAATCCGAACTACCAGGACATCTCCCGTTCGATCGGAAGACTCATGCTCGCCGCCGCCGTCGTTTACGACTGGTGTTACAAGCTGCTCAGCGACGAGGACCGACAGTTCATGCTCGGCCATTTCAGGCGGCTGGCCGGACTGCTCGAATGCGGTTATCCACCTACGAAGGAAGGAGCGATCGTAGGCCATACGAGCGAATGGATGCTGATGCGCGATCTGATCGGCACCGGCATCGCCATTTACGACGAGGACCCCGAGATGTACGACGTCGCCGCAGGCCGGTTTTATGCGGAGATGGTGCCGGCGCGCAATTTTTTTTACCCGTCAGGGTGGCATCATCAGGGCGACAACTACGGCTCCTACCGCTACCAGGCGGAATTGTACGCCACGTGGATCATAGCCCGCATGGGCGGGGGCAATCCGTTCGACGCGTCGCAGGAGCAAGTCGGCTATCAATGGATTTATACCCGCAGGCCCGACGGCAAGCTGCTGCGCGACGGCGACAGCGACAATCCGCTGTATGCCGAGGACCGGTACGTTCAGCTGTTCCCGCTCGCGTACCTGATGGCCGGCAGCTATTACGGCAATCCGTACTTTCACGACCAGCAGTTCCGCGAGTTCGTGACGATGCCGGACATGTACGCGTTTCACGCTTTTCTGTTTTACGATCCGGCGGTTACGCCGAAGTCGATCAAGGAGCTGCCGCTTACGCGTTACTTCGGCTCGCCGGCCGGCATCATGATCGCCCGCACCGGATGGGACGAAGGAATAGACAAAAGCTCGCCCACGGTCGTAGCGGAAATGCGGATTGGCGAATACCAGTTCAACAACCACCAGCATCTCGATGCCGGAGCGTTCCAGCTGTACTACAAAGGCTATTTGGCGATCGATTCCGGCATTTACAAAGGCTCGTCCGGCAAATACCATTCGCCGCACAACAAGTACTATTTCAAGCGGACGATTGCGCATAATTCGGTGCTCGTCTACGACCCCGATGAGCTGAGCCGGTATCCGTATGTCAAGGACGGCGGTCTGGTGTGGCCGAATGTGAACGACGGCGGGCAGCGCTGGCCGAACGAAGGGCGCCCGCCCCGTACGCTGGACGATCTGCTGGACGGCGAGTTGTTCCGGCGCGGCAAGGTGCTGGCGCACGCGTTCGGGCCCGATGCCGCGCAGCCGGACTTTTCTTACCTGAAGGGCGATCTGACGGCGGCGTATTCGGATAAAATGCGGCAGTTCCGGCGCTCGTTCCTGTTCCTGAACTTCAAAAACGACGACGTTCCCGCGGCGCTGCTCGTATTCGACCGGGTCGTCTCCGCTAAGCCGGAGTTTAAAAAGTTTTGGCTGCTGCACAGCGTCGAAGAGCCGGTGACGGAAGGCGGCCGAACCTTCCTGTCGCGGAGCGAAGACGGGTATGGCGGGCTGCTTGTAAACGATACGCTGCTCCCGCCGCCCGGCGATGCGGAAATTGCCAAGGTGGGCGGGCCGGACAAAGCGTTCTGGGTGTTCGGTACGAACTACGTCAACGATTTTCCGGAGACGAAGGAGCAGGGCGCTTGGCGCATCGAGGTCAGTCCGCGAGAAAGCTCCGAGGAGGACCTGTTCCTGAACGTAATGCAGGTGAAGGATCGCGGCGGCGCGGAGCCGCTTGCGGTAGCGAAGGTGGAGACGGAAGAGCTGGTCGGGGCGAAAATAGGCGGCTGGGTCGTCCTGTTCGCCAAAAGCGGCGAGGCTCTGAACCGGGAGCAATATATCCCGCTGTATGCCGAAGCGGGAGAAGAGGCCGGCTCTTGGAGCTGCTTCGTCGCCGATCTCGCGCCTGGCGTATGGACGGTGGAGACGGGCGGCACCAGCGAAGCGCACACCGTGACGGAAGCGGGCGGCACGCTCCATCTGACGGGTATTTCGGGAAGCGTGCGTCTCGTGCCGTTGGAAGTCGCAGCAGCGGACGGAAAGGAGCAGACAGCAAACCGATGATCGTATTATCCGAGCTTCTGTCCCCGGAACAGCTGGCGGAAAGCCTGATGTCGAAGGAAAACTACCGCCCGTTTCCGGATATCGAGCGGCGAAGCGAGTGGGAAGGGCTTCCCACGGAGCTTCGGCAATCGATCGTGGTTGGGGGCGAAACGTATTTGCAGTACGATTGGCCGCTCCTGACCGCGACGATGCATATGGAGTTTCTGCGCGGCGGCAACCGGACCCGCTTCGACGGGCCTTACCATGCGCGAAGAAGAGCCGTTACGAGCCTGGCGCTTGCGGAATGCGTCGAGAACAAGGGACGTTTTCTGGACGATCTCATCAACGGCATATGGCTCATCAGCGAGGAGTCGAGCTGGGTCATTTCGGCCCATAACCGGATGTCCCAGCAGCGGCATCCGGAGTTGCCGGACATCTCCGACGTACCCGGCATCGATTTATTCGCTCTGGAGACGGGAAATTTATTCGCTTGGCTGCACTATTTGCTTCGTCCCGTGCTGGACCGGGTTCATCCGCTAATCGACGAACGGGTTCTCTCCGAGCTGCGCCGCCGCATTTTGGACCCGTATTTGCAGCGGGACGATCTGTGGTGGATGGGGTTTACAGCCCGCGAGCGGCGGCTCAACAACTGGACGCCGTGGTGCACCTCCAACTGCCTTAGCGCGTTTTTACTTGCCGAGAGCGATCCCGAACGGAGATTGCAGGCCGTGCGCAAAGCGTTGGCCAGTCTCGACCGGTATCTTGCCAAACATCCCGCCGACGGAGGCTGCGATGAAGGTCCTGGCTATTGGAACAAAGCAGGCGGCTCGCTGTTCGACTGTTTCGAACAGCTGCACGCGGCCACCGGCGGCCGGTTCGATCCTTATGAGGACCCGCTTGTTCGGAATATCGGCGCTTATATATACCGGGCGCATATCCACGGCAGCTACTTTTTGAACTTTGCCGACGGACCGCATCGCATTACGATCGAAGGCGATTTGGTATACCGCTACGGCAGCCGCATCCGGGACGAAAATATGATGGCGCTGGGCTCGGCGTTCCACCGGATGCTCGGCGCGGCCGGATGGAGCCATATGAAGTTTTTGTCGTTCCTGCGGGTGCTTCCGGCGCTGTTCAACTACGCGGCGATCGAGAGAGAAATGAGACCGCTAACGTTCGCGCGGGATATATGGATGGACGGCATACAGGTTATGGCGGCGCGGGAAACAGGCTCTTCGGACCGCGGACTGTATGTTGCGATGAAGGGCGGCCACAATCTAGAGAGCCACAATCATAATGATGTCGGTCATTTCGTCGTTTATGCAGACGGCCAGCCGATGCTGATTGATGCCGGAGTGGAGGAATACACGGCGAAGACGTTTGGCCCCGAGCGGTACGAGATCTGGACGATGCAGTCCGGTTATCACAGCGTGCCGACCGTTAACGGCCATATGCAGCGGGACGGCGACGAATACCGGGCAACCGGCGCGGAATACGCCGCAGCCGCGGACGTCTCCCGGCTCACGCTCGAGCTGGCTTCCGCCTATCCCCATAAAGCGGGTCTCGACTCATGGACGCGAGCTTGCCGATTGATTCGCGAGCCGCGCGTTGCCGCCGAGCTGGAGGAGCGCTTCGCCTTTCGGGACGGAGCGGAATGTGGGTTTACGCTGAATTTCATGACATGCTGTCAGACTCGCATCGAAGCGGGAGGGCGAATCGCCTTCCTTCGCGACGAGAGGGAAGCGCTGACGATGGAGTACGACGACCGGCAGTTTGCGGCCGCCATCGAAACGATCGTTTTAGAAGACAAAAAGCTGAAGCGCGCATGGGGCGGGTTTTTGTACCGCATCGTCTTAACGCCTCTACAAACAAAACGGCGCGGAAGCTTCACCACCCGCTTCCGGCAGCCGAACTAAACTTCGACCATACCAACTGGAGAGGAACATAACCATATGCCACTATACTGGGGAGATTTGCACAACCATTGCGGGATCAGCTACGGCTTCGGAGGACTCGAGAATGCGCTGCTGGCGGCCAAGGGCCAGCTCGATTTTTGCGCCATTATCGGCCACGCCTCGTGGTACGACATTCCGAATCGTACGGAAGGGCTTGAATATTTGGTCGATTTCCACAAAGAAGGCTTCGCCAAACTGCGCGGTCATTGGGATTATGTGCTTAGTACAGTGAATAGCTTCAACGTTCCCGGCGAGTTCGTCACGTTCCAAGGATACGAGGCGCATTCGAGCCTGTACGGCGATCATCACTTCCTGTCGCCGGACGACGATCTCCCGCTCGTCGAAGGGGAATCTCCGGCCGCGATCGTCGCCAAGCTGTCGCCGCGCCGCGTCATCGCCGTCCCGCACCATGTCGGCTATACGCCGGGTTATCGCGGGGGCAACTGGGACAGCTTCAACGGGGCGATCAGCCCGATCGTCGAAGTATATTCGAAGCACGGCAGCGGGATGACCGACCAGAGCCCGTACCCGTATTACCACGATATGGGGCCGCGCGATTCCCGCAGCAGCGTGTACGAGGCGTTATCGCGGAAGTTACGCTTCGGCTTTGTCGGCTCGACCGATCACCATGCCGGTTATCCGGGCTCCTACGGGGACGGACGCCTTGCGGTCCTTGCGGACGAGAAGACGCGGGAATCGATCTGGGAAGCGATACTGGCGCGCCGCACGTATGCGGTAACCGGGGACAAAATCGCCTGCCGCTTCACGATGAACGGGCAACCGATGGGCAGCGAGGTGCAAGCCCGCGAGCGCCGCTTCGAGCTGGACATTACGGCTTGCGATCAGATCGACAAGGTGGTCGTGTACAAAAACTTGCGGCCGTGGAAAGTCGTGAACGGCGAGTCGCTTCTGGCCGGTCAGACTGCCGACGCAGCAGTCAAAGGCACCTATAAAGTAAAAGTGGAGATAGGCTGGGGCAACAAGAAAAACGGCTATGAGTGGAACGGATCGGGCGTTGTGCGCGGAGGCAAGCTGAGGTCGGTGGAAACCTGCTTCCGCGGACGCAGCGTGCTCGCCCCGACGCCGGAGATGAAGGACGATCCTTCGATGAACGCGCTGAATAACAAGCTCATCGCCCAGACCGAATCGTCGGTGGAATGGAGCTGCACGACGTTCAAAAATCCGACTACGCTCCATCCGCATACGGCGGGGCTCATTCTTGAGATTGAAGGCGACGCGGCTACCGAGATTCATATCAGCTTAAACGGCAGCGAGCTGAGCGCAACGATCGGCGAATTGCTGGGCGGCAACCGCACGTTGCATTTGCAAGCTTACAATTCCGAGGCGATTGTGCTTCAGCGAGCGATCCCGAGCTGCGCTTATACGGTGAACGAAGTTTGGACAGACACGGAACCTGAGTCGGAATGCGATGTGTATCACGTCGAGGTGCGGCAGATGAACGGCCAGTGCGCCTGGATTTCCCCCATTTACGCGCTCTCCTGATTGCGTAAGGAAGGGGCATATAAGGCAGTAAGTTGTACCGCCAAATATCGTTTCAATAGAAAAAGGGGTGCGCGTATGAATTCGTGGGTTCAATTAACGGGTAAAATCGCTGCCGCAACCGCTCTGACCGCCGTCGTTTTAACCGGCTGCGGCGGTAGCGGTGGGAAACAGGAGGCGTCCGGAAGCGGGGGCGCAACCGGCGGCAAAAAAGAGCCGGTCGAGCTCGTCTTTTACCAAACCGGCAACGCCGATTGGAATGAAGAAGATTTCATGAGCAATTACGGGAATTACATCAAGCAGAAATTTCCGCATATTACGCCCAAGTTCGTTCCCGTACCGTCCACGAAATCGATGGAAGGGCTGATCGCCGCCGGCCAGCAGTTTGACGTCTTTCTGTTCTCCATCGGGCACACCCATCTGAACTTGATCCGCAACGATTTCGCCTACGATATGTCGGAGCTGGTCAAGAAAAAGGGCGTCGACCTGAATCGGTTCGACCCGTTCACGATCGACCAGCAAAGGGAAATATCCGGCGGCGGCATATACGGCTTGCCCCTGTCGAACACATCGCCGGTCATCATGTACAACAAAGACATTTTCGACAAGTTCGGGGCTCCTTACCCGAAGGACGGCATGACCTGGGACCAGGTGTACGATCTGGCCAAGCAGGTTACGCGCAGCGACGGCGGCATCCAGTATTACGGCCTGCTCGCCTCCCCGGAGCACGTCATCAAGACGAATCAGTTTTCCGCGCCGTTCATCGACCCGAAAAGCTTCAAGCCGATGTTCGACGATCCGAAAATGATGACGTTCCTGGAAAATCTGAAACGGTTTTACATGCTTGTTCCGCCGCCGGGAGGCAAGCCGCTGGAAGGAAGCTTCTTCTCCTCGACCGGCCAGTCGAAAATGTTCTCCAAGGACAAAAATTTGGCGATGTGGGTGCATTTCTCCAACTCGGCTGTCAATTTCCCGGCCGATCTGAACTGGGACTACGCTTCGCTGCCTTACTTCAAAGAGCTGGGACCGGTTGGACCGCAAGCGTATCCGGGCTACATCTACATCAGCAAGACGAGCAAGCACAAGGACGATGCAATGGATGTTTTGCAGGCGCTTACATCGGACGAATTCCAGACGATCCGTTCGAAGATGGGCATCGAATCCGCGCTCAAAAATCCGGACATCAAAAAGGTGTTCGCCCAGGATTTGCCGCAGTACAAGGGCAAAAGCATCGCTTCCATCTTCCCACAAAAATACGCCGCTCCGGCTCCGCTTACCGACTACAACGACCTGGCCTGGAAACGCATGAACGAAGCGTTCGGCGATATCGGGCGGGGCAAAAAAGATAATGTCACCGCGATTCGGGAATCTTCGGAGCTGCTAGCCAAAGACATAACCGCCGAGAGATCGAAAAAATAAGCTCGATTCGCCGGAAGGAGGAGGCGCTTCAGCCGCCTCCCATCCCTTCGGTCAGGGAGGTAGGGGTTTATGAACAAGCAGGAACGGCAGCTTGAGATCGACAGCATGGAGCATGGGGGTTCGGGCGAGGCGCCGGCTACTCCGGACGACGGCACGTTTGCGCTGGCCGAATCGTTCGAGGGGGACGGCATCCCGGACGAATGGCGCGTTCGGGATGGAGGCAGCTTGCAGCTGTCGCGCGCCCATTACAAGCATGGGAGACAGTCGCTGCACTGGCGGTGGATTCCGGGCTCGCGCCTGACGGTTGACGGGCCGAAACATCTGAAGGAAGCCGGCAAAAGCCGCAGCGGCGGTATGCGGATCTGGGTATACAGCGAGAACGCGGTCGACGGAGCGCTTACGTTCCGGCTCGGCTCCAGGCAGGAGCTTGATCGGGGGGAGCCCCGGTATGAATTCGACATGCGCATCGGCTTTACCGGCTGGCGGGGCGTCAACGTGCATTTTCGCGAAGATGCCGCCGTTGAAGGCTGGTCCGGTGCAGAGGACGCGGCGCTGGAAGCGATCGATATCGTGCCGCCAACAAGCGGAGAGAGCGGGGCCGTTTTTTTCGACGTCGTCGAGTTTGTCGGCCGTATCCCTGCATCCCGGTCGTCCGACTTTCAAATCCCGCGTGTGCGGCAAAAAACGAATCAAGGAAAGGGCGGAACGTGGGACCGTTCGTTCTATTACAGCGGGCAAAAGCCGCGTTTGCCCCTAGCGGGAGCGATCACCCAGGAGCAGATTGAGGCGTTCGCAACGATAGCGCAAAGACTGGAAGAGTGGGTGTGCGGCCGCAGCCCGGATCTGACGAGGGAACCGCAGCGCATCCGGTACGAAGCGATGCAGCGATTCATCCGGCAAGGCGTGGAAACGTTCGATACACTTCGGCTAAAACGAGATGATAGCGGTTACATTAGCGGACTTCCACTCTTTTCGAGCCGGTCGGCGCACGGACCCGAATTCGGCAAGACCGTTTCGCGGAACGTGTTTTTGCCGCTCGTACTCGACTACAAGCTGAATGGAAATAGCGAGAGCAAGCGGAAGGCGCTCGATCTTTTCGACCACGTTCACGATCAGGGCTGGGCGGCCGGCAGCGGACTGGAGACGCTCGATCATGAGACGAACCGGAATAACGGTTATTTTCACGCCTTTTTCCTGATGCGGGACGAGCTTCGCCAAACCGGACGGCTCGATCGCGAGCGGGCCACGGTGCACTGGTTTCTCAATATCGGAAAAACGTACGGAATACCCGGAGAAGATTACACGGAAACAACCGCGGACGAAGTACGCACCCGTTTCATCTACAAGCTGCAATACGTGCTGGCAATGGACAATACGCCTGAAAAGGTTCGGCATATGGAAGGTTTGCTCGCCTGGATGAACCATGCGCTTGCCATCGCTCCGGGGTACGCCGGGACGATCAAGCGGGACTACATGGGCTTTCACCATCGGGGCGTTTATATGAGCGCCTATGCGCCGAATGCGTACCATACGGCTGCGTTGACCGTTTATTTGCTGCACGGCACCCCGTTCGCGTTGTCCGCGGCATCGGTGCAGAATGTGAAGCAAGCGCTGCTGACGCTGCGCACCGTCACGAACAAATACGACGTGCCCGTCGGTATAAGCGGCCGGTTCCCGGTAAAAGGAGGAGTAACGAACGAAATCCTCCCTGCCTATGCGTATATGGCGCTTGCCGGCGAGCCTGCCGATCCTGAGATAGCCGGCGCGTTCATGCGGCTGTGGGACCCGGATTCGCGGTGTTTGAAGGAAGAACTGTTTCCCGAGGCGAGCTCGAACGGCGTGCAGTATATGGACACGCTCGGAGCCGTAGAGCTGATGCTGAAGCTTGCCGACCAAGGCTTTGCCGCAGAGAACAGTCCAAGCGGCTTTTGGGTCAAGCCGTCATCCGCGCTCGCCGTGCTTCGCCGGGACGACTGGATGGTAGCGACGAAGGGCTGGAGCCAGTACGTGTTCGATTTTGAAGCGCACGGGCGGCGCGGCGGCGGCTCGGTTCACAAGTTCACCGAGGGGGAGAACGTATTCGGACGATATATCAGCTACGGGGCGATGCAGATTGTGGCGTCGGGCGAGCCCGTCAATGCGCGGGATAGCGGCTACGCGCCGGATCGAGGCTGGGATTGGCGCCGCTGGCCGGGCACAACCGCGAAGCGGGTGCCGCTTGCGGAGATGCTGGTCGGCAAGAACGGTTCCGAAGGCGGCCTATTTAATGAGAATACGCGCTCGTTCAGCGACGAAACGTTCGTCGGAGGCGTCGAAAGCGAAAACAGCTGCGGCTTGTTCGCGATGAAGCTGCACGATACCGTATTCGACCCGAGCTTCCGAGCCGTCAAATCGTACTTTTATTTCGGGAGCGAGATCGTGGCGCTCGGCTCCGGCATCGGGTGCGAGGACGATCAGAGCCGGGTCGAAACGACTTTGTTCCAGTGTTATTTGCCTGATCCCGGCATGCCGATACGGGTGCAGTCCGCTGAGGTGACTCAATTTCCATATGTTTTCGGCGAGCGCTCCGGCGCAGGCGCTCCGTTATGGTTCACCGATCCGAACGGCAACGGTTATGTGGTGGCGGACGCGAGCCATTTGCATATCGAGAAAGGCGTACAGCACTCGATCGATCATACGGGCGCAAAAGAAACGAGCGGCGCTTATGCAACCGCGTGGTTCGATCATGGGCTTCGGCCCGAAGGTGCCGATTACGAATACGCGATTTTGGTGCAAACCCCGCCGAATCGCGTTGCCGCCTATGCGGACAATATGCCTTATCGGGTTATCCAAAAAAACAACGCTGCCCATATCGTGGAGCATACGCTCCTTCAGGCAACCGGTTATGCCGTCTTCGACGAGACTGCGACGCTCCCGGCCGGACCGCTTCTCCGGGCAAGCGTTCCGATTATGGCCTATGTGATTAAGCGGGACGGACAATGGACGGTGAGCGTAGCCGACCCGGATCTGCGCCTGCCGAAAAGGGAAAATCAAAAAATGGACGACCGTACCGTCTGGACGGATAGCGAACCCGGGCTAGTGACGATCGAGCTGCGGGGCAAGTGGAGCATCGTGCGGCAAACGAAAGGGGAGCACCTTGCCCGTATCACTGCGCACAGCGGCGACTGTACGCGGATCGAGCTGGTCTGCATGTATGGAGAAACGGTGGAACTGATCTTGAGCGAAATCGGAGGGAACCCGAAATGAGAAGAAGCTGGAAGCTTGCGCTGTTGTCCGTATCCGCCACTATCCTGCTTGCAGGCTGTTCAGGCTCGGGAAAGGCGGGCGATGCCGCCCAAACGAAAGAAGCCGCGAAATCGAAGGAAGCCGCCCAAGAGCCCGTCAAGCTCATTTTGTATACGTACAGCTCCAGTCTGACCGATGCCGAGTTCCAGCAATATATCGTGGAGCCGGTTCAGCGGAAATACCCGAACATTTCGTTACAGCTCATTAACCGTAACGGCGATGAGAATACGCCGGAGAAGCTGATGGCGTCCGGTACGTATCCGGACCTGCTGCTCGTCAGCAACATTTATATCGGCATGTTCAACCAGCTCGGCATGAATATGGATATGAGCGAATTGGCCAAAAAGAATAAGTTGAACGTGAACCGTTTCGACGCCGGCGCGATGGAGGCGATCAAGCAATTCGGCACGAAGGATCAGCTGTTCGGCATCCCGTTTTCGATGAACTATGGAATGACGATCTACAACAAAGACATTTTTAATCAGTTCGGGGTAACGTATCCGAAGGACAAGATGACCTGGAACGAAATGCTCGACCTGGGCAAAAAGCTGACGCGCAAGGAGCGCGACGTCTCCTATATCGGCATCGACCCGGGACCGGTCGACCAGATGAAGGAGCAGTATTCGCTGCCTTATGTCGATGAAAAGCAGGAGAAGCCGGTGCTGAATTCGGATGGCTATCAGAAGCTGTTTACGCTGCTTAAGCAATTTTACGAGGTGCCCGGCTTTATAGGCGACAAAGGCAAATACGATTACGGCCGCAATGCGTTCATGAAAGACAAAACCGTAGCGATGATGCCGACTTGGGGCAACGGCGTCGTCGGCCTGCTCGAGGAGGCGGCTCAGCAGGGAAACCAGGTCAATTGGGATCTTGTCACGCAGCCCGTGTTCGCCGACCGGCCCGAGCTCGGCAGACCCGCGAATATGCCGGTGTTCATGATGTTCCCGAAAAGCCCGAACAAGGAAGCCGCGTTCCGCGTCATCGATACGCTTGTTTCCGACGAGGTGCAGACCGATCTGAATAAAAAAGGAAGGCTTACGGTGCTGAACGACGAAGCGATCAAAAAACAGTTCGCTTCGGAGCTGAAAAGCTTCCAGGGGAAAAACGTGCAGGCGGTGTTTAAGCTGAAGCAGGCGCCGGGCACCGTGCTGACCGATTACGACGTCGAGCTGAAAAAAATACTCGGCGAAGCGGCCAAGGATATGGCCCAAACCGGTAAAGACGTCAATACGACGCTGCGCGAAGCCCAGAACAAGGCGGAGAAAAAGATGGCCGAGCTGAAAGCGAAATAGGCGATGCGGCGGCTGCCGACAATAAGCAAGAGGATGAAAATGTAAGGATAAGTTGTAAGCGAGCCCCCGGTGCTGCCGGGGGTTTTTCGTTCTCATTTGCAATAGTCCTACTGCAAATCAAGTGCCATTTGATGCAACGCTTGCAATTTTGTTATAATGGAGTGTAATGCGCGAAAACCGGGAGGGTCAACATGTCGCAAAGTACGGACAGACAAAGCATGATTCGCAATTTCAGCATCATTGCCCATATCGATCACGGCAAATCTACGCTTGCCGACAGGATCTTGGAATATACAGGCGCCTTGTCCTCGCGTGAGATGCAGGAGCAGGTGCTCGACCAGATGGATCTGGAGCGCGAGCGCGGCATCACGATCAAGCTGCAGGCCGTTCGTCTCGCTTATAAAGCCGACGACGGCAAGGAGTACATTTTGAACCTGATCGACACGCCGGGACACGTCGACTTCACGTACGAAGTTTCCCGCAGTCTTGCCGCCTGCGAAGGGGCGCTGCTCGTCGTCGATGCCGCTCAGGGCATTGAAGCGCAGACGCTCGCCAACGTTTATCTGGCGCTGGACAACAATCTGGAAATTTTACCGGTCATTAACAAGATCGACCTGCCCAGCGCGGAGCCGGAGCGGGTGAAGCAGGAGATCGAGGATGTGATCGGTCTCGACGCCAGCGAGGCGGTGCTTGCCTCGGCCAAAGCGGGTATCGGCATCAAGGATATTTTGGAGCAGGTCGTACGGAAAGTGCCGGCTCCGAACGGGAATCCGTCGAATTCGCTCAAGGCGCTCATTTTCGATTCCCACTACGACGCGTACAAAGGCGTAATCGTGTACGTACGGGTCATCGACGGCGCGATCAAGAAAGGCACCCCGATCCGGTTTATGGCGACCGGAGCCGAATTCGAAGTGATCGAGGTCGGCGCCTTCAAGCCGCGCATGACGATTGTGGATGAGCTTCAGGTCGGCGATGTCGGCTTTGTCGTAGCGGGCATCAAAAACGTGAAGGACACTCGCGTCGGCGATACGATCACCGATTCGCGCAATCCGGCTATCGAGCCGCTGCCCGGCTACCGGAAAATCAATCCGATGGTATACTGCGGCTTGTATCCGATCGATACGGCCGATTATAACGACTTGCGCGAAGCGCTCGAGAAACTCGAGCTGAACGACGCTTCCTTGAAGTACGAGCCAGAGACGTCTTCGGCGCTTGGCTTCGGCTTCCGCTGCGGCTTCCTCGGCTTGCTCCATATGGACGTCATCCAGGAGCGGATCGAGCGGGAATTCAATATTCCGCTCATTACGACGGCGCCGAGCGTTATTTTCCGCGTTACCTTGACGAGCGGCGAAGTGCTCTTGATCGATAATCCGTCGAACTATCCGGAAACGGGACGCATCGACTATGTCGAGGAGCCTTACGTGAAAGCTTCCATTATAGTGCCGAAAGATTACGTCGGTGCGATCATGGAGCTGTGCCAGGGCAAACGCGGCGAGTTCATCAATATGGAATATCTCGACACGACGCGTGTTACGCTCATTTACGATGTTCCGCTGTCGGAGATCGTGTACGACTTCTTCGATCAATTGAAATCGAGCACGAAAGGTTACGCTTCGTTCGACTACGAGGTGTCCGGCTACCGCCGCTCCAATCTGGTGAAGATGGACATTCTGCTGAACAGCGAGCAGGTCGACGCCCTGTCGTTTATCGTTCACCGGGACCGCGCCTACAACCGCGGACGGATTATCTGCGAGAAGCTGAAGGATATTATTCCGCGGCAAATGTTCGAAGTGCCGATCCAGGCCGCTGTCGGGCAAAAGGTGGTCGCCCGCGAAACGATCAAGGCGATGCGTAAAAACGTACTGGCCAAATGTTATGGCGGCGACATTTCGCGGAAACGGAAGCTGCTTGAGAAGCAGAAGGAAGGCAAAAAGCGGATGAAGCAGGTAGGGAACGTCGAGGTGCCGCAGGAAGCGTTTATGGCCGTGCTCAAAATCGACGAATAACGTCTCTTGTTTAATAGAAAGGAAATAAAAAATTATGACGCAGATGCAGGCAGGCGAAGCGGCGCATAAGGCTAACCGCCCAGACTACAACCAAGCCCCGCCCAGAGCGGTATATATCCATATTCCGTTCTGCACGAACAAGTGCCACTACTGCGACTTCAATTCGTACGTCGTGCAAGGCCAGCCGGTCATGGACTATTTGCGGGCGCTGGAGCGGGAGATGGAGCTTACGGTGGAGCGGTTTCCGGCGGAGGGAATCGAATCGATCTTCGTCGGGGGCGGAACCCCTACGGTGCTTACGCCGGAGCAAATGAGCTACTTTCTGGGCACGGTAAACCGCTATTTCGGCGATCGGCTGCCGGATTGCGAAATTACGATGGAAGCGAACCCGGGGACGACCGATCCGGAGAAGCTGGCGGCGATGAAGGAAGGCGGCGTGAACCGGATCAGCTTCGGCGTGCAGTCGTTCGACAACAAGCTGCTGGAGACGATCGGACGCATCCACAGTACGGACGACGTGTACAGAAGCATCGAGAATGCGAGAGCCGCCGGCTTTGACAATTTGTCGATCGATCTGATGCTGGGACTGCCGAATCAGACCGTAGAGGCGATGAATGCGACGCTGGACGAGGCGCTGAAGCTCGAATTGCAGCATTACTCCGCATACAGCCTGAAAATCGAAGAGAACACGTTGTTCCATACGCTGTATCATAAAAACAAGCTGCCGCTTCCGAGCGAGGACGACGAGTTGAATATGTATGTGACGGTGATGCGGCGGATGAAGGAAGCCGGCTACCGCCAGTACGAGATCAGCAACTTTGCGAAGCCTAGCATGGAGAGCCGGCACAACAAGGCCTACTGGCGCAATTTGGCCTATTACGGCCTTGGAGCCGGGGCGCACGGATATGCGAGCGGCAAGAGGCATTTTAACATCAAGGGCGTTCAGGCGTATATCGATGCGTGCGGCAAAGGGCTGCCGATCAAGGAAACGCATGACGTGAGCCGCCAGGAAGCGATGGAAGACTTCATGATGGTCGGTCTGCGTCTGCTGGATGGCGTAAGTAACGCCGATTTTCGCCGTCAGTTCGGTATCGGTATGGAGCAGCCGTTCGGGCGTCAGCTCGAGAAACTGCTGAGCCGCGGACTGCTTCAAGCGGAGAATGACGGGTTTCGACTCACGGAGCAGGGCTTGCTGTTCGGCAACGATGTGTTCGGCGAATTTCTGGAGTAAACTGCGGGTGAATCGCTGCAAAAACTTTTCAAAAAATATATTGAACGATCCGGCCGGCTGTTGTATATTTATTCATATTATTGAATGCTGGCAGGTGGGAATGCGAAATGACTGTAACATGCAGAAAAGCAGCGCTTGACGACGTCGACTCGCTGTACGATATTATTGCGTCTTATGCGGAGAAGGGCATCATGCTGCCGCGCTCGAAGGAAGCGCTCAGCCGTCATATCGATTCGTTCGTGATCGCCGAATACGAAGGGCGGTTCGTCGGCTGCGGCTCGCTATTCCAATTGGGCAAAGACCTCGTCGAGATCCGGTCGCTCGGCGTAACGGACGGATACAAGGGCCAGGGCATCGGCCGCAAGCTGGTTGAGTTCCTGACCGAGGAAGCGAAAAGACAGGGCATTCCGAAAATTATGGCGCTCACGTACGAGGTTGCCTTTTTCGAAAAGATCGGGTTTTCGGTCGTGCCGAAAGAAATATTTCCGGAGAAAGTTTGGACGGATTGCGTCCACTGCAAAAAGCAGCACAATTGTGACGAAATAGCGGTTCTGAAGCGCCTTGACTGACTTGACAAGGTGCTTTTCTTTTTGGTATTTTTGTAGTAAGGTTTTTTAGCACTCCTTTCGATTGAGTGCTAACGACGAACTGCAAGCTTGAAATCTGAAGGAGGTCCGCACATGTTAACTGAACGTCAGAAATTGATTTTGAGCACCATTGTCGACGACTACATTCGTTCAGCCGAACCTGTCGGGTCGCGGACGATTTCCAAGCGCAGCGAAGTCGGATTCAGTCCGGCCACCATCCGCAACGAAATGTCGGATTTGGAGGAGCTCGGATTTTTGGAGCAGCCGCATACGTCGGCTGGCCGGATTCCGTCCCATAAAGGCTACCGTTATTATGTGGACCATCTGGTGAAGCTCGGAAGTTTGTCCGTTAAGGAATTGGATGTTCTGAAGCTGTTTTTCGTCGAGAAGCTGCAGGAGATGGAGCATGTCATTCAGCATGTGGCGACGGTGCTGTCCGGCCTGACGAATTATACGTCGATTGTGCTGGGCCCGGAACTGCTTACTACGACGCTGAAGCATCTTCAGATCGTACCGCTGAACGATACGTCGGCGGTCGCCATCATCGTGACGAATACGGGGCATGTCGAGAATAAAGTCATCTCGATCCCGGACGGGATGTCTCCGCACGAGATGGAACGATTCGTCAATCTGATGAACGCCCGGCTGTCCGGGGTGCCGCTCATCCATTTCAAGTCCCGTCTGCATAACGAAGTCAGCTCGGAGCTTGGCAATTATGTGAGCAAGTACGAGGAACTGATCCGAATGATGGAAGGGACGCTCGTCAGCGACGAGGAGGACCGCATTTTCGTCAGCGGCTCGACCAATATGCTGACACAGCCCGAATTCAAGGACGTCGACAAAGTCAAAGGCATTCTTGATCTGTTCGACGAGGCGCAGACGCTCGTGAAGCTGTTCTCCCAGGCGCCCCAAGGCATTCAGGTCAAGATCGGCACGGAAAACAGCGTCGAAGCTATTAATAACTGCAGTCTGATTACGGCATCCTATTCGATAGACGGACAACTGCTCGGAACGATCGGTATTCTCGGTCCCACGCGGATGGAATACGGCAAGGTGATCTCCCTGCTCGATCATTTATCGAAGGATATGGCCGTAGTGCTTGCACGCTGGTACAAGTAACGGCTTCAGAATGCGGACCGGAAGAGGAATCAATCGGTTATGAATCCAGCGAATCATGAGGGTGAGGAGCGTCATGCCGCCTTGCTCAACAACGCCGCCGCCGTTCGGGCGATATGCTCCGCCGTCGAAGGGACGCTCGGCCCGAAAGGGCTCGATACGATGCTGGTCGGTTCTCGCGGCGACGTGCTGGTGACGAATGACGGGGCTACCATTTTGCAAAAAATGGATGTCACGCATCCCGCCGCCCGTATGCTCGTTCAGGTGGCGAGGTCGCAGCAGGAGCAGATCGGCGATGGCACAACGACGGCGACGGTGCTTGCCGGGGCGCTTGTGTCCGAAGGCGTGGCCCAGGTGACGAAGGGCGTGCCCGTGGCCAAGGTGGTACAGGGCCTGATGGACGGAGTGGGCTTTGCAACGCGGCGTCTGCTCGAGCGCTCCCGCGCCGTGTCGGGGCCGGACGATCCGATCTTGTACCGGATCGCCTATGTGGCCGGACGCGAGCACAGCGACATCGCCGAGCTCGTCGTTGATGCGGCGAAGCTGCTCGGCGGCTCGCGGCTTAAGGAGGAAGGCTTCCGCTTCTCCGATCTCGTCGTTTCGCACGAACGGCCGTCAAGCGAAGTGTGGCCCGGCCTTATGCTCGAACAGAAGCCGTACCAGGCGCATCAGTTCGAAGCGGAGGTGCGGGACTCGGCGGTGCTGGTCTTGTACGACGCGCTGGAGCCGGAGAAGCTGGGGGACGAAACGCTCATGACGGATGCGGGCTTTCAGGCGTATATGCGGTTGAAGGAACGTTTTGCGGAGCATTTGCGCAAGCTGCCGGAGCTTGATGTGCGGCTTGTCGCGCTCGATCGCAGCGCCGATCCGGAAGCCGAGCAATTTTGCGCGGATAACGGGATCATGCTGCTGCAGCGCGTGCCGAAGCGGGAGCTGGAGCGGCTGTGCGAGCATACGGGAGCGCGGCCTGCGCGGAAGTCCGTGCTCGGCAAGCCGGCTCAGGAGCTTGCCGGCTATACGGGACGATGCGCGTCGCTGCAATACGACGGCCGCATCCGTCGCATCCGGCTGACCGGCGGGGCCGGCAAGCCGACTGCGACGGTACTGGTCGGAGCCAGCACACGCGAGGTCGTCGGCGAGCGGGCGCGCATCGCCCAGGATGCGGCAGCGGCTGCACAGGCGGCCATCCGCGGCGGCTATTTGCCCGGCGGCGGCTCCGTCGAGGTAGCGATCGCTTATGAGCTGGAGCGTTACCGCGAGACCGTGGCGGGCCTGGAAGCATTCGGCGTTGAAGCGGTCGCCCACGCACTGCGTAAGCCGCTTGCGCAAATGGCGCAAAACGCCGGCTTTAACCCGCTGGAGAAGCTCGAGGCGGTCAAATCCGCCCAATTGGCCGAGCGGTCGGACAGGCACGGCATCGATTGCGATAGCGGACAGGTGACGGATTGTCTCGCCCGCGGCATTATCGATCCGGCTCCGGTGAAAGTCCACGCCCTGCGGGCGGCGGGCGAAGTGGCGGCGGCGGTGCTGCGCATTCATACGGTAATCAAGATGAAATCCGACGATTAAATAGAAATCGCAGGACAATAGGTGGAGGTGCTGCAAGGTGGCAGAACAGGAGAAGCGCCAGGCTACTCTAGAGCAGGAAGACATCGTGCAACAGGCAGGCGAAACGGCCGATGAGGCGGCTGCTGAAACGGTGGAGGAAGTAGCGGGGGAAGCGGCAGCCGAGGCGGCCGCAGAAGTGTCGGCCGAGCGCCGCGAGCTGGAGGAGCAGCGGAAGCTGGCCGATGAACACTACCAGCGCTATTTGCGTACGCAAGCGGACTTCGATAATTTCCGCCGCCGGTCGCGTCAGGAGAAGGAAGATTTCGCCAAGTACGCTTCCGGTAAGCTTATCGAGCAGCTTCTGCCGATCGTGGACAATTTCGAACGGGCTATTGCCGTTTCGAAGGACAACAGCGACCACGAGGCGCTTTTGAAAGGCGTCGATATGATATTCCGCCAATTCGATGCAGTACTTGCGGCGGAAGGCCTTCAGCGGATCGAGTCCGTCGGGCAGCCGTTCAATCCGGAATTCCATCAGGCGATTATGCAGGTGGAGTCGGAGGAGCACGAGGAAGGCACCGTCGTGGAAGAAGTGCAGAAGGGCTACATGCTGAAAGATAAAGTCCTTCGCCCGTCGATGGTCAAAGTTAGCGGATAAGCAGCTATTTTATTTATAGATACAACCCAAACTTTAGGAGGTACTTGTTCATGAGTAAAGTAATCGGAATCGACCTTGGTACGACCAACTCTTGCGTAGCGGTTATGGAAGGCGGAGAAGCGGTAGTTATTCCTAACGTGGAAGGCAATCGGACGACTCCTTCCGTCCTGGGCTTTAAGAAAGACGGAGAGCGCGTCGTCGGTGAAACGGCGAAACGCCAAGCGATCACGAACCCGGACCGTACGATCATCTCGATCAAGCGTTATATGGGAACGAACCACAAAGAAAAGATTGATGACAAAGAATATTCGCCGCAAGAAATTTCTGCAATGATCCTGCAAAAGCTGAAAGCGGACGCCGAAGCTTATCTCGGCACGACCGTAACGCAGGCGGTTATTACCGTTCCGGCTTATTTCAACGACAGCCAGCGCCAGGCGACCAAAGATGCAGGCAAAATAGCCGGTCTCGAAGTGCTTCGGATCGTAAACGAACCGACGGCGGCCGCACTTGCTTACGGTCTCGACAAGCAGGATACGAACCAGACGATTCTCGTTTACGACCTTGGCGGCGGTACGTTCGACGTATCGATTCTCGAGCTCGGCGACGGCATTTTTGAAGTAAAAGCGACGAGCGGCGACAACCGTCTCGGCGGCGACGATTTCGACCAAGTGGTTATGGACTATTTGGTAGCCGAGTTCAAAAAAGAGCACGGCATCGATCTGAGCAAAGATAAAGCAGCCGTTCAACGCTTGAAGGATGCGGCCGAAAAAGCGAAGAAAGAGCTTTCCAGCGTGCTTACGACGACGATCTCGCTGCCGTTCATCACGGTTGTCGACGGCGTACCGCAGCACTTGGAGCTGAACCTGACCCGCGCGAAATTCGAAGAAATTTCCGCTCCGCTCGTAGAGCGCACGCTTGGCCCGACTCGTCAGGCGCTTAGCGACTCCGGACTTTCTACCAGCGAAATTACGAAGGTCGTTCTCGTCGGCGGATCGACGCGGATTCCGGCCGTTCAAGAAGCGATCAAGAAGCTGATCGGCAAAGAGCCGCACAAAGGCGTTAACCCGGACGAAGTCGTTGCCCTCGGCGCCGCGATTCAAGCGGGCGTTCTTACCGGTGACGTAAAAGACGTCGTACTGCTCGACGTAACTCCGCTTTCGCTCGGTATCGAAACGGCAGGCGGCGTGTTCACGAAGATGATCGACCGCAATACGACGATTCCAACGAGCAAATCGCAAGTGTATTCGACTTATGCGGATAACCAAACGAGCGTTGAAATTCACGTGCTGCAAGGCGAGCGCTCGATGGCGGCCGACAACAAAACGCTCGGACGGTTTATGCTCGGCGATATTCCTCCGGCACCGCGCGGCATTCCGCAAATCGAAGTTACGTTCGACATCGATGCCAACGGTATCGTGAACGTATCCGCGCTTGACAAAGGCACGGGCAAGAGCCAAAAAATTACGATTACGTCTTCGAGCGGCCTGAGCGATGCAGAAATCGACAAAATGATGAAGGATGCCGAAGCTCACGCCGATGAAGACCGCAAGCGCAAAGATCTGGTAGAAGCCCGCAATCAGGCGGATCAGCTGATCTATACGGTGGATAAGACGGTGAAGGACCTCGGCGACAAAGTGGATCAAGGCGAAATCGACAAAGCGAATGCGGCTAAGGATGAGCTGAAAAAAGCTTTGGAAGGAAACGACCTGGAGACGATCACGAAGGCGACCGAGCAGCTGTCCGAAGTTGTTCAGCAGCTTTCCGTGAAGCTGTATGAGCAAGCGGCTCAAGCGCAAGGCGCTGGGGCTGGAGCCGGAGCTGAAGCCGGTGCGGCGGAAAGCGGAGCGAAGCGCGAAAATGTCGTAGACGCCGATTACGAAGTGGTGGACGACAAGAAGTAAGAAGCGAAGCATGCAAGCTAGCGGGCAAAGTCCAGCGTTTCCGCGAAAGTCAAAGCCAGGGCTATCCTGGCTTTGACTTCGTTTTGCGGATAAGCGCATTTGGGCTGGCGCCGGCTGCGTGGACGTGCTACACTTTTTGGGGTGCTTTAAAGGTTAACTTCACTTTTTGGGGCGAAGTCTGGGGTCCCCAAAAAGTAGTCGGATTAAGCTACAAAGATTAACTTCACTTTTTGGGGTATCTTGGGGAGGTGGAACGGTGAGCAAACGCGATTTATACGAAGTGCTTGGCGTAGGCAAAGAAGCTTCGGATGACGAAATTAAAAAGGCGTATCGACGGTTGGCTCGTCAGTACCATCCGGACGTAAATAAAGCGGCGGATGCCGAGGAGAAGTTCAAGGAAGCGAAAGAAGCGTACGAGGTGCTCAGCGACAACCAGAAGAGAGAGCATTACGACCGTTTCGGCACGACCGATCCGAATCAGGGAATGGGCGGCTTCGGCGGCGGCGCTCAAGACTTCGGCGGCTTCGGCGATATTTTCGATATGTTTTTCGGCGGCGGCGGACAGCGTCGCAACCCAAACGCGCCGCAGCGCGGGGCCGATCTTCAATATACGATGACGATCGAGTTCAAAGAGGCTGTGTTCGGCAAGGAGCTGGATATCCAGATTCCGCGGACCGAGTCTTGCGACAACTGTCACGGTTCGGGAGCTAAGCCGGGAACGAAGCCGGAGACGTGTTCGACATGTCGCGGTACGGGGCAGCAGGAAGTCGTGCAAAACACGGCGTTCGGCCGAATCGTCAACCGGCGGGTTTGTTCGTCGTGTAACGGGCAAGGCTCCATCATTAAAGACAAATGCTCGTCGTGCCACGGCGCGGGCAAAATCAAGCGTCAGCGCAAAATTCATGTGAAAGTACCGGCCGGCGTCGATGACGGAGCCCAGCTTCGCGTATCCGGCGAGGGTGAAGGCGGAACGAAGGGCGGCCCTCCGGGCGACTTGTATATCGTCATCCGCGTCAAGTCGCACGACTTTTTCGAGCGCGAGGGCGACGATATTTTCTGCGAGGTTCCGCTTACGTTCGCTCAGGCGGCGCTCGGCGACGAGATCGAAATTCCGACGCTGTCGGAAAAGGTAAAGCTGAAAATTCCCGCAGGCACCCAGACAGGCACCTACTTCCGCCTGAAGGGCAAAGGCGTACCGCGTCTGCGCGGCTACGGGCAAGGCGACCAGCAGGTGAAGGTCGTCGTCGTCACGCCGACCAACCTGAACGAGCAGCAAAAAGAGCTGCTGCGCGACTTGGCGAAGCAAAACGGCGAGCATACCCATGAACAAAACCAGACGATTTTCGAGCGTATGAAAAAAGCGTTTTTGGGCGACTGATCCGGCTGAGCGCCAGTATAATGCACAGGACCGCCTTCCTGGGGGAACGATTCCCTCGGAGGCGGTCTTTTTGCCGTCCGCATAAGTTTTCCTCGGAATGGAAAAATACGTAGGTACCACATTTCACCCGTTTATCGAATGGACTGAAGGAGGGATCGGCATGTATGACGAGAACGAGCAGGAAAAGGGAAGATCGGCCTTTTCGATAGGGAAAAACGAGGATGTTGAGTTTTCCGAAGCGTTAGCGGATTCGGACGATTTGGAAGCGCGCGAGCGGGCTGAGGCTGCTGACGAGCGGCAGCAGGACGAATAAAAAGGCGCCTTGAACCGATGGAGGTGGAACGACGATGGCGGAGAAACAAATACTCGCTTACTTTAAAAGCCGCGAGGAAGCCGAAGGAGCCGCTGCCAAATTGAAGTCGCTGCGCATAGAAGACATGCGTGTCGACGAGATCGGGCGTTTTCCCGGCGAAGGCAGCGACCGTATCGAAAATCCGGTCAACGCCGACTTCTCGGGCCTCGGCTATTTGACGCTCGGCGGCGATTTCCCGGACCGGGATGCGGCTGTACTCGCAGCGGCCGACGCCAGTGCAAGCGGCATGGCTGTCAGCGGCGAGGACGATACGATGGGCCGGAACTATTTACTTACGGCCGTTATGGACGAAGACGTTCATCATCAGGCGCTGCGCGTAGTGGAGCAGGGCGGCGGACTGCTCTAACAAGCAGTCACAGCGGGAATCGGCACAACGCCGATTCCTTTTTTGTTCCTAGTAGCGTCAGCTCGAAGCTTGGAGCGGAAGCGAAAGTTCCGTTATAGCGGCAGTTAACCTCGGGAGAAGCAGGCAAATGAGCCCATAAGGAAGATTTGCTTCCTTTATGTCAACTTGGACGACCAGCAAAGCGGCGATAGAGGAACTTCTAGTTCCGCTGTAGAGAATAGGTTATGAGACGGGGAAGCGGTCCGTTCTTTTTTCTAGACTATTTGTACCGGTTACGCAAAAACTCATAAAAAAAGCATGTCCGCTTCCGGCCGATTCCCTTATAATGGTACTGGACGTTTTCAACCAAACGGAGGGGAAACCATTGCTCATTCAGCCGAAAAGCAGACTTGTGATGATTGGGGATTCGATTACCGACTGCGGCCGCGCGAAGCCGATCGGGGAAGGCCGGGGAGAAGCGCTCGGCAAAGGGTACGTTTCGCTCGTCGATGCGCTGCTCGGAACCGTTTATCCAGGCCATGAGATTCGCGTAACGAACATGGGAACAGGCGGCAATACGGTCCGCAATCTGAAGGAACGCTGGCAAACCGACGTGATCGATCTGAAGCCGGACTGGCTGTCGATTATGATCGGTATTAACGATGTTTGGCGGCAATACGATTTGCCGACTTATTCCGAGAAGCATGTACGGATCGAGGAGTACGAAAGCACGCTGCGCGAGCTGGTCGGCCAAACGCAGCCGCTGGTCAAAGGGCTGGTGCTGATGACCCCGTTTTATATCGAGCCGAACCGCGACGATGCCATGCGTGCCGCGATGGACCGGTACGGGCAAGTAGTCAAGAAGCTTGCCGAGGAAACGGGTGCCGTCTTTATCGATACGCAAAAAGCGTTCGACGACGTGCTGCCGCATTACTATCCCGCGACGCTGGCGTGGGACCGCGTACATCCGAATATGACCGGGCATATGGTGCTGGCCCGCGCTTTCTTAAGCGGAGTCGGCTTCGGCTGGAACGGTTAAGCCCGGAAGCCTCCTGTTATCGCAATAACTAGATGAAGGATCGTCCTCACAGACGGTCTTTCTTTTTTTGCCAAAAAACAATTGACACCTTCGCAATCATGTTCTAGAATGGGCAACAAACAACAAGAATAGTCATAAACGGACATACAGCATGAAACATGCATCGGAGGAAGCGGCATGTCTCTTACATTTGAAGATCGGCGCATCACGATACTGGCCATATTGAACGAACAGGGGAAGGTGGAGGTGCCCGCACTTGCGCAGCGGCTCCGGGTATCCGCCGAAACGATCCGGCGCGATCTGGACCGTCTGGAGAAGGAAGGCCAGCTGAAGAAAGTGTACGGCGGAGCCGTTCCGCTTCGGATGGAGCTTCGCGAGCCGCCGTTCAAACAGCGGATGGAGCTGCACCGGGCGGGCAAAGCGGCTATAGCCGCATATGCGGCAGCGCTTGTTCGTGAAGGGGAGACCATCATGGTCGACCATGGGACGACGATGCTCGGACTGCTGCAGCATTTACGGGACCGGGAGGATGTGACGATTGTGACCCATTCCGTGCCGGTGCTGCTGGCGGCCATGGAGCACTTCGCCGGGAAGCTGCTGTTTGCCGGCGGGGAGCTGAACGCTCCGCTGCAATCCGTAACAGGGACGATGACGGAGCGGCTGCTCGGCCAGTTCAAGGTGCACAAGTCGTTTTTGTCGGTGGGCGGAGTATCGCTGGAGAACGGCATTACCGATTACGACTACGGGGAGGCGAGCGTTTCCCGCAAGATGCTCGAATGCGCGGAGGAAGCGATCGTGCTGGCCGATCATTCGAAGATCGGCAAAACAACGTTCGCCCATATCGCCGCTCTGCATGAGGTGAGTATGATCGTAACCGATGCGGAGTGCCCGCAGGAATGGCTGGACCGGTTCGCGGAACGCAGCGTGGAGCTGATAACGGCGCCTTAACGTTGAAACCGTGAATAAACAGGCAATTGGCATGGCAATGAAATGCAAGTCGTTACAAATTAGGGGAGGCGCCGAGACATGAGCAGCAATCGAAAGCAGTTGAAATTCCGTCAGGACGGAACGTTTACGATCGCGCAATTTACCGATGTGCATTGGATGCACGGACTGGAGGCGGATCTGCGCTCGCGCGAGCTGATGGAGCGGGTCATCCGCGAAGAGAAGCCGGACCTTATCGTATTTACCGGCGACTTGATTTATACGGGCAAAGTGAAGGAAGGCCGCGAGCCGTGCACCGATCCGAAAAAAGCGCTGCGCGAGGCGGTAGCGGCCGCAGAGGAAAACGCGATTCCGTGGGCGGTCGTGTTCGGCAATCACGATACGGAGAAGTTTATCACGCGGGAGGAACTGGCTGCGGAGGTGGAGACGTATGCGCACGCGGTTTCGACGAGAGGACCAGAAGAACTGTCCGGCTGCGGGAACTTCGTGCTTGAGCTGCAAGGCGGCGACGGTCGTGCGGCGGCCGCGCTGTACGGCCTCGATTCGGGCGCTTACTCTTTCCTGCCGCAGGTGGGCGGCTACGATTGGGTTCGCCGGGATCAGATCGCCTGGTATTTAAACGAATCCCGCCGGTTAACCGAACAAAACGGAGGAGAGCCGATGCCCGCGCTCGCCTTCTTCCACATCCCGCTGCCCGAGTATGACCTTGTATGGAGAACCAAGACGTGTTACGGCGAAAAGTATGAAGATGTTTGCTGCGCGAGAGTGAATAGCGGGCTGTTCGCGGCTCTGGTCGAGGGTGGGGATGTTCTGGCAACGTTCTGCGGACACGATCACGTGAACGATTATTGGGGGGAGCTGTTCGGTATCAAGCTGACGTACGGCCGGGCGACGGGCTACAACACGTACGGGCGCGAAGGGTTCCCGCGCGGCTCCCGGCTGATCCGGCTGACCGAAGGGCGGCGAGACTTCGAAACATGGCTGCGCCTCGATGACGGATCGGTCGTGCTGGAACAGCCGGAGCATGTACCGGATCGCGGATGAGCAAAATTTGTAGAATAAAACAAGCAAACCGCAAAAATTGAACAGAAACAGGATGGATATTGCGCTAAGATGAGGCTAAGCGCGAGTAGGCGGCTACGAAACGACCGGCCACCTGCCGTCTACTTGCAAACGCCGACTACTTGTCGCCACTTCCCAAGGAGGTTCATCGATGCAACAAGCTATCCTATCGATTATTGAGCAGTTGAAACAAAACGGTACCGAACTGAAAGTATACGAACGCTCGCTTGCCCAGCACGAAGGCGTGCGTCTGGTCATGATCAAACGGGACGGCCGGAAGGCGCTGCTCGCTGAAGGCTTAGGCGCGCTTGCCGATGCGCTAGAAGGAGAAGCTGTGGCGGGAGGCGCAAGCCCGTCCAAGCTTTGTCCGCTCTCCCATGCGAACCGGCTCGTGCTGAACCGCTTTTTCCCGTACACCGCTCCGCGCGCATTCGGGACTGGAATCGCCACCATCGGCCTCGGCGACCGGCTCGGCATCGCTTCTCCCGGCCATATCGAGACGGTGCGCGGCAAGGAGCTTCGCCCGATTTTGGCGCAGCAGAGCATCCGCGAGCTGAACTTGACCGGGCGCGATTACAAGCAGGTGCTTGACGCCGCCTGTTATGCCGCCTTCCAGGAAGGCTACACGGACGGCTTCGGCGCCGACGGCGATCATCTGAAGGTGGAAGCGGATATCGAGATGGCGCTCGGACTCGGCTTCACGATGCTGACGCTGGACTGTTCGGAGCATATCGACAATACGGTCGAGGGGCTTAACGAGGAACAGTTAATGGCCAAATACGCCGAGGTGCCGGCGGATATTCGCGCTCATTACGAAGGCAAATATTTGAACCGCACCTTCGAGGTGGCCGGCAGCGGATTCGTCTACAATCCGCAGTCGCTTGCCAAAAACGTGCTTATTTACGCCAAAGCGATCGAGTATATGGAGCATGTATTCCGTAAATATATCCAAACGGCCGGTCGGGAAATCGACTTCGAAATTTCGATCGACGAGACGCTTACGCCTACGGACCCGGCGTCGCATTTCCTGATCGCGGAGGAGCTGTACGGACGCGGCGTGACGATGTTCTCGATGGCGCCCCGGTTCTGCGGCGAGTTCCAGAAAGGGATCGATTACATCGGCGACGTAAACCGGTTCGAGGAAGAACTGAAGGTGCATGCCGCGATCGCCGATCATTTCGGCTACAAGCTGAGCATCCATTCCGGCAGCGACAAATTTACGGTGTTTCCGATGATCGGTCTTCATACGAAAGGCCGCTTCCATCTGAAGACGGCGGGCACGAACTGGCTGGAGGCGATGCGCGTGATCGCCAAAGAAAAACCGGCTCTGTACCGGCGGATGCATGCGTACGCATTCGAACATTTCCATGAGGCGACCGCGTATTACCACGTCAAGGCCGATCTGAATGCGATCAAACCGCTGGCTGACGTTACCGACGCCGAACTCCCGGATTATTTAAACGACGACGACGCGCGGCAAATGCTGCATATTACGTACGGCGTTCTGCTTCAAGCCAAGGACGCAAACGGTCAAGCGTTGTTTAAGGATGAGTTTTTCAAAACGATGGACGATTATGAGTTGTCTTATACGGAAGCGCTCAGCGCACATATCGGCAAACATGTGGCGCTTCTTGGCAAATAACGCTTAGGCGTGTACAATAGAGGAAAAGCTTCTGCGGAGGCTTTTCTTCTAGCAATATGCACACGTTAACATTGTGCGCGATCCAAAATTCGCAGTCGGGAAAGGAAGCAGAAGATGGCTATTCATAGTAAAGAGGAGCTCCGTTCGTTTGTCCGCGAGACGGTCCGTTCAACCCCGATTTCCGATATTCATACCCATCTGTTTACCGAAGATTTCGACGGCTTGCTGTTGTGGGGAATCGACGAGCTGCTGACGTACCATTACTTGGTGGCGGAAACGTTCCGCTTTCATCCGGATCTGGCATACGAAACGTTCTGGGCGATGTCGAAAAAAGAGCAAGCCGATCTCGTGTGGCAAACGCTCTTTATTGAGCATTCCCCGTATAGCGAAGCGTGCCGCGGCGTCCTGACCGTTCTGAACCGGCTTGGGCTGGATGTAGCGTCCCGCGATCTGGAAGCGTACCGGGCCTTTTTCGCCTCGAAGTCGACCAGCGAATACATTGACCTCGTCTTCAAGCTGTCCGGCGTTCATAATGTCTGTATGACGAACGATCCGTTCGTCGACGCGGAGCGCGAAGGCTGGGCGACTATCGACAACGTGGACCCAAGATTCCATACCGCTTTGCGGATTGACCCGCTCCTTATGCAATGGGAAGAAAAAACGTGGGAGCGTCTTCAGGAATGGGGCTACGACGTCGAGCAGCAGGTAACGGACAAAACGGTGGAAGGCATCCGCGAATTTTTGCGCGTCTGGATTCGCAAAATGAATCCGCTTTATATGGCCGTATCGCTGCCGCCATCGTTCCGCTATCCCGAGCAATCGGCCCGCGGCGCGATTATCGAGAAATGCATTCTTCCGGTTGCCCGCGAGTTCGATATTCCGTTCGCGATGATGATCGGCGTCAACAAACGGGTCAATCCCGCTCTGGGAGACGCAGGAGACAGTGTTGGGCTAAGCGATGTGCGCGTAGTCGAGCAATTGTGCGCCATGCACCCGGACAACAAGTTTTTGTGCACGATGCTGGCTAGAGAGAACCAGCACGGTCTCGCCGTTGCGGCCCGCAAGTTCCGCAATCTGCACGTATTCGGCTGCTGGTGGTTCCTGAACAACCCGAGCCTGATCGAAGAAATGACGCGTATGCGCTTCGAGCTTCTCGGCACCAGCGTTACGCCGCAGCATTCGGATTGCCGCGTACTCGATCAATTGCTGTACAAATGGGATCATTCCCGCGACATTATCGCAAACGTACTGGCCGACAAATACTGCGACCTGCTCGACACCGGCTGGAAGCTGAAGAAAAAAGAAATTCGCCGAGACGTATCCGACTTGTTCGGCGGTGCGTTCTGGCGCTTCCTCGGCAAACCGAATCCGGTTGAAGCCGTAGCAAACGTTTGATCCGAGGCGGGCTTACCCGCAGCGTTGATGCACCGTTCCCCGACTTCCTTTACGGAAGCCGGGGTTTTCTTTTTCCCGCTGACCTGGAAGATTTCGCTATAATGAGGGTATCCTCGGTTGAAAGGATGAAATGTAATGGATATTATCGATTTGCATTGCGACGCCCTATATAAAATATGGGAATCGGGCGGGAAGCTGGCGTACCGTGACAGTGAAGAGCTGGAAACGAACTATGAGCGTCTCCACGCAGGCGGCGTGATTGTGCAATGCTTCGCGCTGTTCGTTCCTCCCGCCGTGAAAGAGGAGCATCGCTTTCAGGCGGTGCTTGACCAGATTCATTATTTTTACGAAGAGGTGCTGGGCAACAATAAAGAAATGAAGCAACTAACGGACTGGAGCGATTTCGACCGGCTGCAGGCCGGGGAGATCGGCGCGATGCTGACGCTGGAAGGAGTAGATGCGCTAGGAACGGATCTACACAAGCTGCATCTGGTACACCGGCTGGGCGTACGGTCGATCGGCATGACCTGGAACAACGCCAATCTGGCTGCGGACGGCGTCATGGAGCCGCGAGGAGCGGGGCTCACCGCCTGGGGCAAACAAATCGTCGCCTTCAATAACGAGCACAAGCTGCTTACCGACGTCTCCCATATAAGCGAGAAGGCGTTCTGGGACGTGCTGGAGCTTGCCGATTATCCGATCGCCAGCCATTCCAATGCGAAAGCGCTTTGCGACCATCCGCGCAATTTGACGGACGAACAGGCGAAAGCGATGTTTGCGAAAGGAGCGATGGTGCACGTCATTTACAACCCCCCGTTTACGAAAAAAGGCGGGGGCGCAACGATCACGGATCTGATCAACCATATCGACCATTATTGCGCGCTTGGCGGCGTTCGCCATATCGGCCTCGGTTCGGATTTGGACGGCATTTCCAGCCATATCGCAGGGCTTGAGCATGCGGGCCAAAGCCAGTCGCTGATAGAGGAGCTGCTGAAAAAGTACAAGGAAGACGAGGTGCGCGGTTTCGCCACGGGCAACTTTTTGCGTTGTCGGCCGACCTGACTTACGTACCCTGGACAGGCCGACATAAATTGAATTCAGTTAGGAAACTGTATCTAGGAGGTACAACATTTCGAGGCGGTTAAGGGGGACCTATATTGAAAACCGCATGGTTAGCCGCGATACTGATGTTTCTGCCGCAACCGCAGCAGCAGCCGCTCCCGGATGTCGCAGGTCCTTTGACGGTCGAGCTTCAAGGCCGCACCATTATGACTGTTGATCGGATCGACTATTCGCTGCCCGGTCAAACGATGGTCGATCCGGACAAATTGGCTAAGCTGATCGAGAAAATCGACCGGCTTACCTACGTGCCTCCGAAAAATGCCGTCATCGGCGATAGCGGTGGCATCGTCCCCGAGCAGCCCGGGTACAAGCTGAATCAAGATTTGTTTGCCGAACGGTTTTACGCTTACTTTTATTCCCGGGGGCCGGAGCGGACCGAACTGATCCGCAGCAAAGTATTCCCTCAGGTAGATAGCGAGCTGCTCGCGGCTATACGCCAAAAACCGATCGGCTCTTACGCCACCTATTACAATTCGGGGAACAAAAACAGAGCGCACAATATGGCGCTCGCTTCGAAGTCGATCAACAACTACGTCGTTTTTCCCGGCGAAACGTTCTCGTTCAACCGCGTCGTCGGCAAACGCACGACGGAAAGAGGTTATTTGCGCGCGCCCGTCATCGTTAGGGGCGAACTTTCGGAAGATATCGGCGGAGGCATCTGCCAAGTGTCGTCGACCTTGTACAATGCAATCGACCGTGCCGGCCTTCAGATCGTCCAGCGTTATTCGCACAGCCGCCATGTGCCGTATGTGCTGCCCGGCCGGGATGCGACGGTAAGCTGGGACGGACCGGATTTTGCATTCCGCAATCCGTACAATCAGCCGGTGCTCATCCGTTCGTTCGCCGGGGGCGGCACGATGTTTGTGGCGATTTACTCGTCCGATACGATCGAATACAAGCCGCGGGAAGTGCCCGGCATGTCTAAAAAGCTGCCGGAGGAAGTTTCGGTCGAAACCGAGGCGGGGCGGGATCGCACCCCTTAAGGAGCTTTAAGCTATTTGTACCACGGATTCAAGTGGATCAGCACTTCGTCGACCTCTTGGTGCCGGTCCATAATCGCTTTTTTGATCGAGCGGGAAATGTCGTGTCCCTGCTGAATGCTAAGTTCGCCGGGAATGCTGACCCGCACGTCGACGAGAATGTAATGCCCGTGCTCCCGGGCCCGGATACGGTCGATCCGTTTCACCTGCGGGATGCTCTCGACGAGCGTCTTGTATTCGTTCAGTTTCCCGGCGTCAACCGCCTTCTCCATCAAAATATCGATCGCTTCCAGCGCCATATGGTACGCGAGCTTCATAACAAGAATAGAGACGATAATGCCGGCCGCCGGATCGCCGTACGTCAAAATATGAATGTCGTAAGCATCGCCGATCAGGGCGAGCCCGATGCCGATGACTGCCGCTACGGACGCATAAACGTCGGCCAAATGATCGTAGGCGGTTGCGATCAGTCCTTTGCTGTTTTCTTTTTTGCCGATCCGGATGGTGTACATGTACAGCCACTGCTTCCAGACGACCGACACGATCGCGGCGGCGAGAGCGAGAAGACTGGCCTCCCCCGGTTCCTCGAAGAAGGCGAGCACGGCGTGGTAGCCGATATAAACCGCAGCGAGTCCGAGAATGATCGCAACGATGCCCGAGCCGAGCACTTCGGCTTTGCCGTGGCCGTACGGATGATCTTCGTCGGCGGGACGTTTCGAGATGCGCATGGAGCTGAGCGCGGCCATCGTAGCGATGACGTCTCCTGCGTTGTGTACGCCATCCGCGATCAATACCTGGCTGTTCGCCAGCATCCCCACAATCAGCTTCAAGGCGGTTAGCAAAATATTGCTGATCAAGCTGATCCAGACTGCCTTCATGGACGAATTGTTCCCTCCGGTCATCATTCATTGCCCCCTACAGCTTTTTTTCCCGAAGGAAACAAAAATCCTTGACCGTTTTCGGTCAAGGATTTGGAATTTATATGAAGTTTGCGCAAAAATCCCGGTATCCATTCCATCACCACATCTTTCGCCAATTCCTATTAGTATACCATGACTTTCTTGGCAGGAGCAATGAACGAAGCTGTGTTCATTTTGTGAACGAGCCTCAGGCTCTGAATGGAAATAAAAGGGGCGTCCGGCTGCGGAGTATAGTTGACCGTTAACGGAAATAGTACCAAGTACAAGTTGCAATCAGCAACCATCATAGAACGAGCTTGCGCTCTGAAGGAGATCCGATGGGAACTTTCCGGAAAACGATGATTTTGACGGCCGCCGCTTGTCTGTTTAGTATGGTCCTGCTTCAATATGTCGACTCTGCACCGGCGAAGAAAGGCCGCGAGTATTATGAGGAACGCGGAGAGATCGTATGGGAAGTGCCGACCGATCAAAAAGTTATCGCGCTAACGTTCGACGACGGGCCGGACCCGGTCGATACGCCGGCGATCTTGGAGCTGCTGAAGCAGTATGAGGCCAAGGCTACGTTTTTTGTCGTCGGCCAGCGCGTCGATAAATATCCCGACATTGCGAAACGGGAAATCGCCGAAGGGCATGAGATCGCGAATCACACATTCAGCCATCAATATATGAATCGCAACCGGTTGTCGGCAGCGCGGATCGAGGAGGAAATTACGAAGACGGAGGCAAGCATCTTCAAGGCTACGGGCAAAAAGCCGCATCTGTTTCGCCCGCCGGGCGGCTACTACAACGAACAGGTGGTTGGCGCTTCGAAACGAACCGGCTACAAAGTCGTCATGTGGTCCTGGCATCAGGACACGGAGGACTGGAGCACGCCCGGCGTAAAGAAAATCGTAAACAAAGTGCTCGGCAACGCCCGCAACGGCGATATTGTGCTGTTTCACGACTATGTCGAAGGGAAATCGCAAACCGTCGAAGCGTTAAAGCAAATTTTGCCTGATCTGAAAAAACGGGGGTTTACCTTTGTTACCGTTTCGGAACTGCTTTCGCACCGGAAGGCGGCGACGGTTGAAAACTGAACGGGTCCTTGATGGGCGGGGAAAATGAGCGTTTGCCGGTCATACTTTTCGCTGCGCTCGAATACACTGGTTTTTGTGTTCGAAATTATGTATTGGAGTGAAAAGACAATGTGGACTGCAGTACAAACGAAACCGAAGGCCCAAGCGAAAGCGAAGTTCGACCGGCACGCCCTTATGATCCGGTTTGTCAAAAGGCATTATAAAGGGCTGTACGCTATGCATCAATGGGTGGAGAGCATTAATAAAGAACGGGCGGAGCGGCTGGAAGCTGCCTCAGGATCATAGCTCTTCGTTGCAAGGGAAACGGCGGGAGCGGCGGGGAACGCCGCCCGTACCGCCTACAAAACCGGCGGAATCCGACGCGGACGCAATAACTCGAACGCGTGCGCAATCCGGATCAGTACCTGCTCCGTGAACGCCCGGCCGGTAAACATGATGCCGAACGGCCGTCCGTTTGACAAATATCCGGCCGGAACTGCGATGGACGGATAGCTGGCTTTAGCGGCGATCGATTCCCCGTTGGAATCGGGAAACAACAAGGCATCCAGCCGATACTCGTCCATGACCTTATCGATTCCTTCCTTTCTCGACAGCCGAATATCGCTTAGCCGGTCGCGAATATAGCCGGGCTCGGTCAAGTACCCCGACGTTTCCTCCGCTTTTTCCAGAACATACTGCCCGTACTTCAGCATCTTTTCCGGATTCGCCTTGTTAAAGGCTATCAGCTCTTCCAGCGAGCGAACGGGCAGTCCGGTCGGCAGACGATTCAAATAAGCGTTCAAGCCTGCTTTGAACTCATGCCTGAACACGCTCGAATTCCGGCTTTCCAGTTCCTCCGTCGAACCGATGTCGGCAGGATCTACGACGATGGCCCCCGCGCCCGACAACTCCCGCACAACCTCTTCAAACAGCTTGCTTTCCTCCGCAGGTAGCGAATCCGCGTAGAAACGTCTCGGTATTCCGATTCTTTTTCCTTTTAATCCGCCCGTTAAAGGTAAGCACGAAACGTTCAACTGCTCCCGGCCTCCGGAACGGGCTGTTGCGGCGTCAAGAGGATCAACGGCGCACATCGCGCCGAGCAGCAGCGCGGCATCGCTAACCGTTCTCGCCAGCGGGCCCGGCGTATCCTGACTATGCGACAACGGGATGACGCCTCTGCGGCTAATGCGCCCGAGCGTAGGCTTGATACCGACGACGGAGTTGCAGGCGGCCGGGTCGAGAATCGAGCCCGACGTTTCCGTGCCGACTGCGGCTGCGGCAAAACCTGCGGCGACGGCCGCTCCGGAGCCTGTGCTCGAACCGCCGGCATCAAAGCGTCCCGGCCCGTACGGATTCAGCGTTTGGCCGCCGCGCGAGCTATAGCCGCCGGGCATGTCTTTTGCCATATAGTTGGCCCACTCGGTCATATTGGTTTTGCCCAAAATAACGGCGCCCGCAAGCCGAAGGAGCAACACGAGAAAAGCGTCTTCGCGGGCGTAGTGACCAGCCAGCGCCAAAGACCCGGCGCTCGTATGCATGCCGTCTGCCGTATCGATATTATCCTTCAGCAAAATAGGGATGCCGTGCAGCGGACCGCGTAACGTTCCCCGGCTGCGTTCCTCGTCCATGGCCTCGGCTATAAACAAAGCGTCCGGATTCAGCTCCAACACGGCATTGATGCCGGCTCCTTGCCGATCGTGGGCGGCGATCCGCTCCATGTAGGCTTGTACAAGCTCGAACGAGGATAGCTCTTTGCACGCGAGAGCGCGCTGCAAATCGGTTATCGAGGCTTCTTCGATCCGGATCATTCGGTTTTCCTCCCGATAAAGTTATTATTCTTATTTTCCCGTCGGCGGCGGATCGTTTCAAGTCCATTTTCAAATAAAGCTATACAATCCGTTGCGCGAAAGCCGCAAATATGCGCCGGCCCGCGTAAGCCTAGGTGTGAAAGGCTCGTTACTATGCTACAATAACGGCATACGGAAGAATAGGAGAGTAGAACGACAGATGAACGATTATACGAACGATCCGAAATTGCTGCAATACATAAAGGAGCATACGAAGGTTAGCGAGGCGAACATCCGGCTGGTGCTGGGGCACGAGCAGGCCTACGTGAGCCGGATGCAAAAAAATGCGAAGCACGACGTCGAGATCGACAGCGACGAGCTGGTCGATTATGTGCTCAGCCGTCCCGATGTGAAGCTGAGCGAGCTGGACGTGGACACGATCCTCGATCTTGAGATGAAATATTTGCTAGATAATGGACTCGCCGACTATGACGATTGAGCCGTAGGCTCGAACCGAAAATATTTGAACCCGAAGAAACAACTCTTTTGCAGAGTTGTTTCTTTGTTTTCTTTTGATTTTGTTATATTCAAAAATAAACAAAGATGATATAGTGGATTCAAACACAAACAAAACACAACGGAGGAGAACCAATGGTACAAAGCTTGTGGGAGCAATCTAAGGCATCCGAACGGAAAGGCGGTCTCGAGGAGCTCGTGTACCGTTCCAATCTGATCGGCACCGATCGCAGCGTATGCAATTGGGGCGGCGGCAACACATCGAGCAAGACGACGGTCACCGACTTTCGCGGGCGCGAGGTCGAGGTGATGTATGTGAAAGGGAGCGGCTCTGACCTTGCGACGATGAAGGCGGGCAATTTCACTGGCCTGCGGATGGACGACATTCGCCCGCTGTTCGAGCGGGAGTCGATGAGCGATGAAGAGATGGTCGCCTATCTCGCGCACTGCATGATCGACGCGAAGCACCCGCGGGCGTCGATCGAGACGCTGCTTCACGCGTTCCTGCCGTTCAAGCATGTCGATCATACGCATCCGGACGCGATCATTAGCCTGTGCTGCGCGGATAACGGGCAGTCGGTGGCACGCGAAATATTCGGCGATAGATTCGTTTGGGTACCGTATGTGCGTCCGGGCTTCTCGCTGTCCAAAAAAATCGCCGAAGGCGTGCTGGCGAATCCGAAGGCCGAGCTCGTGCTGATGGAGAAGCACGGCCTCGTCACTTGGGGCGAAACGTCGGAAGCCTGCTACGCGAAGACGATCGCCATTATTAATGAAGCGGAAAGCTACATCGAAGCGCGCGTCGACGCTGCGAAGCTGTTCGGCGGCCGGAAGTACGAGACGCTGCCGGCGGATGTCCGCCGGCAGCTGGCGGCGAAAGTAATGCCAACGGTTCGCGGGGCGGTCAGCGACGAGAAGAAAATGCTGCTGTCGTTCGACGACGGGGAGGATGTGCTGCAATTCGTCTGCGGACGCGATTCCGCGCAGCTGTCCCAGGTGGGCGCCGCTTGTCCGGACCATCTCGTGCATACGAAGGTTGTCCCGCTCTTTATCGACTGGACGCCTGACGCGAACGACGCGGAAGGGCTCAAGGCGAAGCTGAAGGAAGCGATTGCGGGTTACAAGGAGCAGTACAAGGCGTACTTCGAGCGCAACCGTAATGACGGCGACGTCATGTTCGAGGTGGCGCCCCGCGTTATCCTCATTCCCGGCGTCGGCATGATCAATACGGGCAAAAGCTGGGCGATGTCCCAAGTAAGCGGCGCGCTTTATCACCGCGCAATAGCGGTCATGAGAGGAGCTACCGCCCTCGGCTCGTTCGTCTCGCTGACGGAGAACGAATCGTACAACGTGGAATATTGGCCGCTCGAGCTGTACAAATTGACGCTCGCTCCGCCGGAAGCGGAATTTTCGCGCAAAGTTGCGTTCATTACGGGAGGAGCCGGCGGCATCGGCAGCGAAACTGCTAGACGGCTGGCGTCCGAAGGCGCGCATCTCGTGCTGGCCGACCTCAATCTGGAGGGAGCGCAGAAGGTTGCGGACGATATTAGCGCAAAGTATGGCGAGAACCGGGCTGTTGCGATTAAGATGGACGTAACGAAGGAAGAGGATATCGCTGCGGCTTACGCCGAAGCGGCGCTGACGTACGGTGGTGTCGACATTATCGTCAACAATGCGGGACTCGCGACCTCCAGTCCGTTCGCCGAAACGTCGCTGAAGGAATGGAACCTGAACATGGGCGTGCTCGGCACGGGATATTTTCTCGTAGCGCGGGAAGCGTTCAAACTGATGCAGCAGCAGGCGATCGGCGGAAGTATGGTGTTCATCGGCTCGAAAAACTCGATCTACGCCGGCAAGAACGCATCGGCATACAGCGCCGCCAAAGCGCTTGAAGCGCATCTCGCCCGCTGCATTGCAGCCGAAGGAGGAGAATTCGGCATTCGCGTCAATACGATTTTGCCGGATGCGATCCTGCAAGGCTCGGCCATCTGGAATTCCAACTGGCGCAATGAAAGGGCTGCGGCGTACGGCATCGAGCCCGATCAGCTGGAAGAATATTATCGCAAACGGACGACGCTGCTCGTCAACATTTATCCGCGGGACATTGCCGAAGGCGTCGCTTTCTTCGCTTCGTCCCAATCGTCCAAAACGACGGGCTGCATGCTGACGATCGACGGCGGCGTACCGGCCGCATTTACAAGATAAATTTCGGAGGTGCTTGTATGCACAAAGGTGCTGGCGCAACACATTGGTTCATTCCGGATGCTTACATACCGGAAAAAAGCTCGGGACTTCTGACCAGTCACGAATCGGTTTGCGTGCTCAACAGTTCGTCCGACGACGCCAAGCTGCTGTTTACGATCTTCTTCGAGGACCGCGAGCCGCTTGAAGATATTGCCGTCATCGTTCCCGGCAGGCGTACGCTGCATATCCGCACAAGCTCGCTTCAGAAGGACGGAGCGGGTATACCGGTCGGCGTTCCGTACGCGATCGAAGTGAAAAGCGATATCCCGATTATCGTGCAATACAGCAGACTGGACTCCACGCAGGCGGAAAACGCGCTCATGTCGGTCGTCGCTTACGCGGTCCAATAAGGAGGAGCTTCCATGAATTCCGAAATCGAAAAAAGCTATGAAGCGGCGAAGCGGCTGTATGCTTCGCACGGAATCGATACCGACAGCGTACTGGAAAAGCTGAAAAACGTCAAAATATCGATGCACTGCTGGCAGGGCGACGACGTCCGCGGCTTTCTGAACCGCGACCAGGATCTCACCGGCGGCATCTCGGTAACGGGCAATTACCCGGGGGCGGCCCGCACGCCCGCGGAGCTGCGCGCCGATCTGGAGAAGGCGTTCTCGCTTATTCCCGGCAAGCATAAGGTCAACCTGCATGCGATCTATGCCGATACGGAAGAGAAGGTCGAGCTGGACAAGATCGAGCCCAAGCATTACGAGAGCTGGGTCGAATGGGCGAAGGAGCATGGACTCGGGCTCGATTTCAACCCGACCTGCTTTTCCCACGAGAAATCGAGCGACGGGTTTACGCTCAGCCATCCGGACCCGGCGATCCGGCAGTTTTGGATCGACCATTGCAAGGCGTCGCGCAAAGTCGGAGCCTACTTCGGCGAACAGCTTGGACAAACTTGCGTAACGAACGTCTGGATTCCCGACGGCTTCAAGGACGTTCCGAGCGACCGGCTTGCTCCGAGGCGGCGCCTGAAGGACGCGCTCGACGAAGTGTTCGCGGAGGAGCTCGATCCTCGCCATCATCTGGATGCCGTAGAGAGCAAGCTGTTCGGCCTCGGGTCAGAGGCGTACGTCGTCGGCTCGCACGAGTTTTATATGGGGTACGGTTTGCAGAAGGGTAAGCTAATCTGTCTGGATGCGGGCCATTTCCACCCGACGGAAGTGATCTCGAACAAGCTGTCTGCGCTGTCGCTGTTCGCCGACGGCATTCTGCTGCACGTGAGCCGTCCGATGCGTTGGGACAGCGATCATGTCGTAACGCTGGACGACGAGCTGCTCGAGATCGGCAAGGAGCTCGTTCACGGGGATCTGCTCGGCAAAACGTATATCGGACTCGACTTCTTCGATGGCAGCATCAACCGGGTAGCGGCATGGGTTATCGGCACGCGCAACACGATTAAGTCGCTGCTGCGGGCGATGCTCGAACCGATCGAAGCGTTAAGACAAGCGGAGCTGGCAGGCGACTATACGACTCGTCTCGCCTTGACCGAGGAATTCAAGTCGTACCCGTTCGGCGCCGTATGGGATTACTACTGCGCCACTTCCGGCGTGCCGGTACGGGAAGAGTGGCTGGCGGAAGTGAAGGGATACGAGCGGGACGTGCTGCTGAAGCGGGGCGGCTGATAACTTTTCGGATAAGGTGATGCCATTATGGCGAGCATTCTCGCATACGATCTCGGCGCCGGCAGCGGCCGGGCGCTGCTCGGCCGGCTGACGGACCGCAACATGGTAACGGAGGAGCTTCACCGCTTTCCGAACGATCCGGTGCAGGCCGGGGGGCGGTTGTACTGGGATATTCTAAGGCTGCTTCACGAGATGAAGGCGGCGCTGCTCAAGGCGAAAATCAAAGGAGACATCCCGGTCAGTTTCGCGATCGACTCGTGGGCGGTTGACTTCGGTCTGCTCGGCGCGGACGGGGAACTGCTCGGCAACCCGTACCATTACCGGGATTCGCATACGGACGGTTTGATGGAGAAGCTGTTTGCGAGCATCCCGCGCAGCTACATTTTCGCACGCACCGGCATTCAGTTTTTGCCTTTCAACACGATTTACCAGCTTGCCGCGATGAAGCAGGCGAACAGTCCGCTGCTGAGGGAAGCGCGGCGGTTTCTGATGATACCGGATTTGCTGCGTTACTTTTTGACCGGTGAAACGATAAACGAGTTTTCCAACGCGACAACGACGCAGCTGTTCAACCCGCTTGCCGGCGGGTGGGATACCGAGCTGCTGGAGCGGATCGGCATTTCCGCCTCGCTCTTCGGTCACGTCGCTAAGCCCGGCGATTCGGCCGGGCAACTCCTTCCGTCAGTAGCGGCGGAGCTCGGCATCGGGCAGTTGCCCGTTATCGCGGCAGCGGAGCACGACACCGGTTCGGCCGTGGTGGCCGTGCCCGCGTCCGAGCGCTCGTTCGCCTACTTGAGCTGCGGGACGTGGTCGCTAATGGGGACGGAGGTGCCGCAGCCGGTTTTGAGCGAGCAAGCGCTGGAGCTGAACTTTACGAACGAGGGCGGTGCCTACGGCACGTACCGGCTGCTGAAAAACATTATGGGCTTGTGGATTTTGCAGGAAACGAAGCGGGAGTGGGAGCGGGACGGCAGAACGTACTCGTATGAGGAAATGCTGGCATCAGCCGAGCGGGCGCCAGCCTTCGCCGCCTGGATCGACCCTGACGATCCGCGGTTCCTTGCCCCGGGCGGCATGACGGAACGCATCGCGGCCTACTGCCGGGAAACCGGTCAGCGTTCTCCCGAAGGGACGGGAGCCGTCGTCCGTTGTATTTTGGAAAGTTTGGCGTTAAAATACCGCTATGTGCTTGAAAAAACCGAGCGTCTGTCGGGTCAAAGCTTCGGAGGCCTGCATATGGTCGGCGGCGGTATTCACAATACGCTGCTGTGCCGCTGGACGGCGGCGGCCATCGGCAAGCCGGTATGGGCCGGTCCGGCGGAAGGGAGCGCGATCGGCAATCTGGCGGTGCAGTGGATTGCAAGAGGGGACTTCTCCGATATATGGGAAGCCCGCTCGGTGATCCGCGACTCGTTCCCGGTCGTCACCTATGAACCGGCCCGCCGGGAAGCGTGGGAAGACGCGTACGGGCGATTCCAGTCGCTCGCAGGACTCGCTTGACCTTCCGGAACAGAGTACGGCTATCTTAGGCCTTGCACTAAACTTCGATTGAAAGAGGGAACGCTATGCTGGTCGCGGAGCGGTACGAGAAAATTGTGCAGGTGGTGAGCGAGAGAGGCAGCGTCCGGGTAACGGAGCTGAGCGAACTGTGCAACGTAACCGAAGAGACGATTCGCCGCGACCTCGACCGGCTGGAGCAGGCCGGCAGGCTTCGCCGTTCGCACGGCGGCGCGGTGAGCGTCAAGGACGCGCAGCCGGAAATTCCTTATTTCGAGCGCGAAGTGACGCATGCCGAGGAGAAGCGGCGTATCGCCGAGGAAGCGATCAAGCTGATCGCGCCGAACGAGCGGATTATTTTGGACGCCAGCTCGACCGCCTGGTATATGGCCGCGCAGCTGCCGGACATCCCGCTTACGGTACTGACCAACTCGATCAAGGTGGCGACAGAGCTCGCTTCCAAAGAAAAAATCGAAGTAATCTCGACCGGCGGCATACTCGCTTCCCGTTCTCTCTCCTATGTAGGCCCGCTCGCGGAGCGGTCGCTCGGTTCGTATTATGTCGATAAAGTGTTTTTGTCCTGCAAGGGCGTTCACCTGGAGCGGGGAATCAGCGAACCGAACGAGCTGCAGGCGCGTGTGAAGCAGCAGATGATCGGCATTGCGGACCAAGTCGTTCTGCTCGCCGACTCCAGCAAATTCGGCTCGCAAGCTTTTACGTTTGTCGCTTCGCTCGATCAGGTCGACACGCTGGTCACCGACCGGTATATCAGCGGCGAGATGATGAACCAGCTGCAGCAGCTCGGAATCGCAGTAACTACGGCGTGAGGAACGGATGTAAGGGAAAACCGAAAGCGAAGGGAAGTCTCCGGACGGCGTGATCCGCTCCAGGAGGCTTTCTTTTGTTTTACTGCTAGAATTCATAAGTTTCGGGGCTCCCCGCAAAGTATTTGGAATAATCTATTCCCCCGAAAGTGACGTAACAACTGTAGCTTAATCCGATTACTTTCGGGGGAGCCCCCAGCTTCGAAGCCTTGGCTCCACTTTGTGGGGTTATTTCCGGACTGTTCTGTTATTTACCGTACGGTGAAACTCATGTATGCTAGAAAGAACAACGGTTCGCAGTTTGCCTGCGGCTACTGAATACAGGCGTATTCCGTGACGACGACACGGGTACAAGGTTCCGAGGAGGCGGCGATTAAGCGGTCCATGATAAGTAAAATAGTTCGATACGCTTCCGCCCATAAATGGCTTTCCGTGTTCGTCATTTGTGGCATCCTGCTCGAAGTCGCCTACACGATGGTGTCCCCGCTCAGCCTGAAATACATGATCGATGAAGCGTTTACGCCGAAAAATGCAGCATTGTTCGTACTGATTCTGACGATTATGCTGGCGAGCGGACTGATTAGCGTCGGCGCCGGCATCGGAGGCGACTACTCGCTGTCCCGGCTGAGCGGACATATCGTCGAGCGGATTCGCAGCGGCTTGTTTGGCCAGATGCAGAAGCAGGCTCCCGAGTTTTTTGCCGGCTACCGGTCCGGCGACATGATTACCCGCTTTACATCCGATATAAGCGCGATGGAACGTCTCATCTCGTTCTCGTTTCCTTATACGTTGAAGGAAGGCATCGGGGGCGTCGTAGGGCTTGCCCTCTTGTTTCAATTGCAGTGGAAGCTGACGCTGGCGATGATAGGCGGCACGCTGCTGGTTTTTATCGGCCCGCGCTTGCTTCAAGGCCGCGCCGAACGGTTCAATCGGCAGGTGAAGGAAGAACAGGAACGGTTCGCGAATACGATCGACGAGCATCTGAAGGGTTACAAGACGATTCGTGGACTCGCGCTGCAAGCGGTGATGAAGCAGCGTGCCCATGCCCATATCCGTTCGCTGTTTACGCTGGGCCTGCGGCAAAGCTTGACGAATTCGCTGCTCGAGCGGCTGCCCGTTACCGGCCTGCTAGGGTTGAACGGCATTATGCTTGGTTATGGCGGCTATCTCATTTTCCAGGACGAGCTGTCGATTGGCAGTTTTGTAGCTTTTCTGACGCTGTTTATGAGCTTTGGCACTTCGGTGTCGAATTTGGCGATGGTCCTTCCGCTCGTGATCGAAGCGAAAGTGAGCTATAGCCGCATCGATGAAGTGATGCGGCACCGCCCTTCGGTCGAGGAACCGGAGCAGCCGGTCGCGCTGCCGCCCGTTTCGCGGGAAATCCGTTATGAGGGGGTCAGCTTCGGCTACACGGATGATGCAGCCGCCTTGAGCGATATCGAGCTGAATATTCCAGCTGGGAGCTTGACGGCGTTCGTCGGGCCGAGCGGTTCGGGCAAAAGCACGGCGCTTGAGCTGCTGCTCCGGTTCTACGATCCGAAGCGGGGGCGAATTACGCTGGACGGCGTCGATCTGCGGGACGTCGGGGAAGCCGAGCTGCGCGGGCAGATGAGCGTCGTGTTTCAGGACACGTTTCTGTTCAACGACACGATCCGGCACAATCTGCTCGCCGGCGCGGATACGGCAACCGAGGCGGATATGATCCGCGCGGCCCGGGAAGCGGCCATCCACGAGACGATCCTGAAGTGGAAGAACGGCTACGATACGGTCATAACCGGCCAGGGAGGGAGCTTGTCCGGAGGCCAAAGGCAGCGGTTATCGATCGCCCGGGCGCTGATTCGGAGGCCGTCGATCCTGCTGCTGGACGAAGCGACATCCGCGCTGGACCCGGCTACGGAAGCCGACATTAACGAGCTGATCACCGGGATGAAGGGGCAGCGTACGATTGTGATGGTTACGCATCGCCTTTCCTCGGCTCAGCAGGCGAATCCGATCGTCGTATTCAAGGACGGTCAGGTGGTGGAAGCGGGCAGTCACGAAGAGCTGCTTGGCCGGGACGGCTTGTACCGGGAGATGTGGGATAAGCAGAATGGATTTACGCTGTCCGGCGACGGCTTTCACGCGAAAATCGACGGCAAGCGGCTCAGTCGTCTGCCGTTCCTGCAAGGAATCGATATGGAAGCGTTGGAGTCGGTATCGTCGTTATTCGCCTCGGAAGCGTACGTTTCCGGTCAAACGATCGTCCGCGAAGGCGACGAAGGCGACAAGCTATACATCATCGTTCGCGGAACGGTAGCGATTACGCGAGGGGGCGAGAAGGTGGCGACGCTGCAGGACGGCGATTATTTCGGAGAAATCGCTTTGCTGCGGAATATCCCGCGAACGGCAACCGTCACGGCGGTGGAGCCGACGACGGTGCTCTCCTTGAGGCGAAGCGGCTTTACCGAGCTGACGAATCAATACCCGCAGCTGCGCGAAACGGTGGAGAGTACGCTGCTATCCCGCTTGAAATAAACCAGTGTGCTTTAAAGCCATTCTTCTATTAAAATCCGATTCGCATCCGTTCGCGGGTGCGAATTTGTTTGCGTTTTTTAAAATAAATTAACTATACATACAAGTTTAAAAAGTTTATAATGTAACAAAATCGCGGAAACAAAGATGATAAGGTGGGACGTACATGGAACCAAAGTTATTAAGCCGGGAACAGCAAGCCGATAAGCTGCTGCGCGTACTGGTATTTACGCTGATCCTATCTGTCATGAACGCTTCGATGTTTAATGTGGCGCTGCCTGTCATTCGGGCGGAATTCGATCTGACGCCGTCGCAGGTTGGCTGGATGCTGACCGGTTACATGATCGTTTACGCGATCGGTTCGGTTACGTTCGGCAAGCTGGCGGACAAATACAGGCTGAAAGATTTGCTTACGTACGGCTTGATCGCCTTCGCGCTTGGCTCGGTCGTCGGGCTGGCCGCTACGGAGTTCTGGATGGTTATCGCCGGGAGACTGTTTCAAGCTGCCGGGGCGTCGGTCATTCCCGCTACGGCGATGATCGTGCCGGTCCGTTACTTTTCGCCGGAGAAGCGCGGGCGGGCGCTCGGCACGACAGCGGTCGGTTTGGCGCTCGGCGCGGCTCTCGGGCCGATCGTTTCCGGAGTAGTATCGGGGCTTGTCAGCTGGCGGTACTTGTTCGCGCTCTCGATTCTCGCCATTTTCGTATTGCCGTTTTTCCGCAAATATTTGGACAATGAGACGGGAACCGCGCGCAGTATCGACTACTTTGGCGGCTTGATGCTTGCCGGTACAGTAGCGTCTTTGCTGCTTGCGATTACGAAGAGCAGCCTCCTTCTGGGCGGGCTCGGGGTTTTGCTGCTGCTGCTGTTTTTGCTGCGAATCCGCACCGCCGCGGAACCGTTCGTGCAGCCGGCCATTTTCCGCAACAAATCGTATACGCTCGGGCTGTGCATCGCCTTCGTGCTCACGGGGCTGAATTTCGGTTTGCCGTTTATGGCCCCGCAATTTTTGGCGGCACTGAATCATTTATCGCCGCTTGCCGTCGGGTTCGTCCTGTTTCCTTCGGCGATATGCGCCGCCTTGCTCGGAAAAAGAGGGGGCAAGCTGGCCGACGAGAAGGGCAACCGGTATTTGTTTGCGATTGCGTCCGGTCTGATTATGCTTAGCTTTGCGGCGCTGTCGTCGGTTGTCGGCATGTCTGCGGTCTGGATATCCTGTTTTATGATTTTCGGCACGGTGGGACAATCGTTCATCCAGATCGCGATGTCCAACACGATATCGCGCACGCTGACGAAGGAGCAGGTCGGCGTCGGTATGGGCATATTCGCGATGTTGAACTTTATCGCCGGCGCAACGTCGACGACGCTGATCGGCAAGGCGCTCGACGCCGAGTCCGCCGGCTTTCGGCTGAATCCGTTCGCTCCGGGGGCGGGGCTGCTGTACAGCAACATTTTGGTGCTGCTGCTTGCGCTCGTGATCGTTGTGACCTTCGTTTATTTCTCGCAGTTCCGTTCGCCGTCCGCCTCGTCCGTTCCCGCTCGGCAAGCAAGCGTAAGCGGCAAATAAGCGGCGGCTAACGCATCGCCAATCGCAAGAAGCGGCAATAACCCGTCGTACGCTCTCCGGAGTTTTGGCGGGTTTTTGTTTTTCGCTTGCCGGGTTCGTTTAATTAGCTCCGGTTACCTGTTATAATGAAAGCGACATAGGCTTTATCTTCGTGAGTTGAGAGAGGTTGGTGAGATACGGTGCCACAATCGAAATTTTTCCGTATCGGATACGGCATACTTCTTGTGTTCCTGATCGTTTGGGTCGGCGTGAAAATCAGCTTTATTTTTTACCCGCTAAAGGTGCTTGTTCAGACGTTGTTTTCTCCGATTCTCATCTCCGGTATTTTATTTTATTTGTTTCGTCCGCTGGTGAATTTTCTTACTGAGAAAAAGCTGCCCAAATCGCTTGCGATTCTGGTCGTTTATTTGTTCTTCGCGCTGCTGATGACGATTATCGTCATATTCGTCGCTCCGGTGCTGAAGCGGCAGTTTACCGAGCTGATTAACAGCATGCCGGGGCTGATTCAGACCGCCATCAGCAAAGGCCAGGAGCTGACGGAGAGCGAATGGTTCACGCGGTTTACCGAAAGCTTCAACGTAGATTTCGACAAGCTGTCGGAGAAGGCGTCCGATTATCTCGTAATCGGGCTGAATCTGCTCAGTTCGAATTTCAAGACGGTCATCGGCTTTGTGGCCAACGTCTTTTTTCTGGCCGTTACGGTTCCGTTCATCTTGTTCTATCTGCTCAGGGACGGGGATAAAATCCGCGACGGCCTGCTGAAGCTGCTGCCGCAAACGCACAAAGGAAGCGTCAAGCAAATTTTGTCCAAAATGGACGAAACGGTCAGCCTGTACATACGCGGACAAATTATCGTCGCTTTCGTCGTCGGGGTGTTGTGCCTGCTCGGCTATTTGATCATCGGCATCGATTATGCTTTCCTGCTGGCGCTTGCTGCGATGATTACGAACGTCATTCCATACGTGGGCGCTTTTCTGGCCGCGGTTCCGGCCATTCTGGTCGCGATGGTCGATTCGCCGTTTATGGTCGTGAAGGTCATTATCGTATGCATCATCGCCCAGCAAATCGAAGGCAACCTGATCTCCCCGCAAATTATGGGCAAGCAGTTGGAAATTCACCCGCTTACGATTTTGCTGCTGCTGCTTGTCGTCGGCAGTCTGGTCGGACCACTCGGCATGCTGCTGGCGGTTCCTGTGTACGCCGTCGCCAAAATCATCGTCGTTAATTTGTACGGCTATTTGCAACTGCGCTTCAGGCCACCGGAGGAATAAAAGCCGAGACGGGGTGCGTCCCGAACCGTTCCGGATATTTCCCCGGAAATTTCCGTATACAATCGCTTGGAGGATTATGCCGTCATGTTCACGCTGCAAAACTTGTCATCGCTGCTTTTTTTGTTTAATCTGCTGTTTGCCGCCACCGTCATTTTTCTCGAACGGCGCAATGTCGGCGCGACCTGGGCCTGGCTGATGGTGCTGTTTTTGCTGCCCGGCGTCGGGTTCATTTTGTATTTGTTCCTGGGGCAGAACCTCAGCCGGCGTAAAGTATACAAAATCAAGGAGGACCAGCGCGAGTTCATCGAACATCTGGTCGAGCGGCAAAAGCGGGAAATCCGGCACATTCATTTCCACGATCCCGCCATGATCCACTACCAGGATATGATCTACATGAATCTGTGCAGCGGGCGGTCGCTTTACACGCAGGATAATCATGTGGACATTTTCACGGAAGGAAGCGGCAAATTCGAGGCCTTGTTCGAGGACATCCGCGGAGCGAAGCATCATATCCATCTGATGTATTACATCGTGAAGGATGACGGGCTCGGCCGCAGGCTGATCGAAGAGCTGGCCGCGAAGGCAAGGGAAGGCGTGCAGGTTCGCTTCCTGTACGACCCGATCGGCAGCTCCGCGCTGAAGAAAAAGTACTTTCGCTCCTTCATCCAGGCCGGCGGGAAAGTGGCGGCGTTTTTCCCTTCGAAAATTCCGTACATCAACTTTCGCGTCAATTACCGGAATCACCGCAAGCTGGCGATCATCGACGGAACTTGCGGCTTTATCGGCGGCTTGAACGTGGGCGACGAATATTTGGGGCTGGACAAGCGCTTCGGCGATTGGCGGGATACGCATCTGAAAGTATGCGGCGGCAGCGTGTTCCAGATGCAGATGCAGTTCGTTCTCGATTGGAATCTGTCGTCGGTGGAGCAAATCTCCGACATGACCGCCTATTTCCCGGCGGCAGTGCACCCGGGTAAGGTAGGCATGCAAATTGTAGCCAGCGGGCCGAACAACGAGAAGGAGCAAATCAAAAAAGCGTATATCAAAATGATTCACGCCGCGAGGCAAAGCGTCTGGATTCAAACCCCGTACTTCGTGCCCGACGAAAGCTTGATGACCGCGCTCAAAATGGCCGCCCTCTCAGGAGTGGACGTGCGGCTCATGCTGCCGGGCACGCCGGATCATCCGCTCGTTTATTGGGCTTCGACCTCGTATTTGGGCGAGCTGCTGTCGGTCGGGGTGAAATGTTACTTGTATTCCAAAGGGTTTCTGCACGCCAAAACGATCGTGGTCGACGGCCGGATCGCTTCGGTGGGAACGGCGAACATCGATCTGCGCAGCTTCAAGCTGAATTTTGAAGTGAATGCCGTGTTGTTCGACACCGATACCGCCACTAAGCTGCAGCGCATTTTCCTGGACGATCTGATGAACAGCGAGCTGCTAACAGAGGAGAAGTACCGCAACCGGCCGCTGTACAAGCGGTTCCTCGAATCGTGCGCGCGTTTGCTTTCGCCTATTTTGTAAGGAGCGATTAAGGTTATAGGCTGCAAGGAGAGGATCGGGACCGCCGTATTGGCGATTCCGATCTTTTTGCTGCTGGCCCGGTATTCGCGGAAGCACCGAGGTACAAACTGTTTTACAGTTTTGGCAGGTCGGTGTTAAAATGCGGATATCCGGTATAAAGGAGCCGTAAGCGATGCTGCAAAAGTGGAGTTTTCCGACCCGTTTGTTTGCTATTTATTCGCTAATCATCATTCTGGTCGTTCCGCTGTCCAATTTCGTGCTGTACCGGTACTATAAGTCGATCGCTTATCAGACGCTGTCCAGAGCGTTCGATCTGGAAGTGAACACACTTGCCGAGCAGCTCGATAAAGTCATCGTTGCGGCGGACAGCCTGGCGGTGAATACGCTGGCCAATCCGTCCATCGAGAATTGGATGAAGGAGACGCCGGATGCGAATTCCAACAGCAAAGTGATTAATATTTTCAATAAAATGAGGCTTGATCTGGATGTGGACCCAGACAGCTTCAACCGGATCTCGATCATTAAAGATTCCGGGACGTTCCTTACGTTCGGCGCTTCGTCCTTAAATAAAGATCAGGCGAAAAAAAGAATAACCAGCTTGACGTGGTTTGACGATGTCGAGAACAAGCCGATGCTCGTCCTGCCCCCGCACCGCGACGACTGGGATTCCAAAGGCAAAATGATCGTGTCCGTCATTCGCGGCGCCGTCCCCGGCACGGTCATTGAAGTGCAGATTCCGTTCTCCTACATGGAAGCGATGCTTTTCAAAGGAAACTTTACGACGAACGGTAAACATGTCACAGTGTACGACGATAACGATGAGATCATTTATCCGTCCGAGGAGAGAGTTATGCCTTCCGGCCCTTATGTGACCGCGGAAAGCCGATTCAGCCACGGAGGGTGGCGGATTGTCGTCGCCCAGCCGATGGATCTGCTGCTGAAGCCGGTGAGGGAAACCGGATACTGGATGGCCGCGATTGCCGGAGGACTGTCGCTTGCCTCGCTCACGATGATTTATTTTTTTACGGCGAGGACGACGAGGCCTCTTGTCCGGCTCAGTCATGCGATGGCGCAATTGCCCGGGGATGAGAAGACGAACGTCCAACTGGCCAGGCTGTTCGCAAATGTGGACGGCAAAGAAACGCACAATGAAGTCGTTCATTTGTATCATTCGTTCAGAAGCATGCTGGAGCGGCTGGAGGAGTCCAAGCAGCTTGCCGTCGAGGCGCGGTCCCGGGAGCTCCAGGCGCAGTTTTTGGCGCTTCAGGCACAGATGAATCCGCATTTTCTGTACAATACGCTAACCTTGATCGGCATGCTGGGGATGGAGGACGGCAACGATGAAATTCCGAAAATTACGGGCGAGCTCGTCCAGATGCTCCGCTATATTACGTATGACAGCAAGGAACTGGTAACGCTGAAGGAGGAAGTTGACCACGCGCTCTGCTATCTCGATATTATGAAGATGCGCTACCGGGATCATCTTTCCGTTCAGGTAAGCCTGTCGGGAGATTTGAGCGCGATTCGGGTGCCTAAGCTCGTCGTACAGCCGTTCGTGGAAAATTGCGTCAAGCACGGCTTCGCGGGCAAAAAATATCCCTGGCGCATCGAGCTGGCCGTTGCCGTGTCGGAGTCCGGCTGGAGCGTCGGCATCCGCGACGACGGGGGAGGCTTCGGGAGCGACTTTTTGCAGCGGTTCGAAGCGAACCGGAACCGCTCGGGGGCGTTCGATCTATACGCGCAAAGCGGCGGGCTTGGGGTGATGAACACGTACGCGAGACTGCATCATACGTTTGGTGACAAGCTAACTTTCGTGCTGTCGAATGGCGAAGCCGGAGGAGCCTCCGTAAACTGGGGCATGAAGACGGGAGAAGACGCGGATGCTGAACATATTGCTCGTGGATGACGAAGTGGCGCTGTTGAACGGATTGAAGAAGCTGATATTGAAAAAGGGGGCCGATCGTTATGCCGTCAGAGAGGCGTACGACGGTGTTGAAGCTCTTGATCTGATGCGGGAGTTCGATCCCGACATTCTCCTTACCGACATGAGAATGCCGAGAATGGACGGACTGTCGCTGATCCGCGAAGCCAGGAGCAGGAAGCCGGGATTGCTGACGGCGGTCATCAGCGCTTATTCCGATTATGAATACATCCGGGAAGCGCTGCTGATGAACGCAACGGACTATTTGCTCAAGCCGGTGACGGCCGGTGCTCTCCATGAGCTGCTCGAAAGGCTGGAGGAGCGGGCCGGACAGCAGGCCAGACGGCAGGAGCAAGACGCTATCGGCGCGCTGCTGCGCGGATTTCCGGCGGACAACCCTCCCTCCTTGCTGAATGGCTTGAAGGTTGCGCTGCTGCTTGTCTGTTTCGGTCCTTTCCTGAACGGGGGGGCCGAGCTGTACCCCGATGACGGGCAGCAGCTGTCGGCGCTGCTGGACGAATGCTCCGCAGAGAGCGGAAAGCCGGAACAGCGCATGTGGATTGTGAGCGGGGAAAGGCCGAACGAACGGTTCGTGGCGCTGGCGGCGGACGGATCCGAGGCGGACAGCCGCTTCCGGACGTTCACAGACAAGCTGCAAAGCGCGATCAAAAACCGAAAGAAGCCCGTTACCGTAGTGGCCGCCTCCGGCCTGACGCTCGGCCAGCTGTACGATGCGGGCAACCGGATGCGCAAGGAGCTGCTGCGCGTTCTAGTATTTGGCAAATCGAGCCTGACGTTTTTGCGCGAGTCCGGTCTGAGAAAAGCGGAGACACCGCGCAAGTTTGCTGGTGAAACGGCAAAGGTCATGGAAGTGATCGAGCAGCGGAGATTCGATCTGTTCGCCGATGAGCTGAGCGCCCTCATGGCAAGCTGGGAGAGCGAAGAAGCGACCCAGTATGTCATCCAGCAGACGCTGTTCCGCATTTTGGCCGAGCTTGGAGACCGGGGACTGGAGCGGCAGATCGATCTGGAAATGCTAGTCTCGCATTCGCTGGGTTATGCCGAGCTGAGGCATCACGTTTCGCTGTTGTTTCACGAGCTGTTCGATTCGCCGGAACAGTCGGTCAAGTCCGTCCAAGTGCATACGATTGTCGGACAAATCGAGGAATATTTGAAGACGAACTACCGGCAAACGATTACTTTGCAAAGCTTGTCGCACGAATTCGGCCTCGTCCCCAACTATTTAAGCGTGCTGTTCAAACGAGAGCTGGGCCAGACGCCTCTCGAATATTTGGTGGAATTCCGGATCAAAGAAGCGAAGCGGATGATGGACGAGCGGCCGGATTTGCTGCTGAAGCAGGTGGCGAGCGTAGTAGGCTACTCCGATCCGCTGTATTTCAGCCGGGTGTTCAAAAAGATCACCGGACAATCGCCGTCCGAGTACGCCCAATCGAGACTGCGGTAAGCATTTTATTGGAACTATCACTCAGCCCGTTTCCGGCCCCGGAAGCGGGTTTTTTTGCACTTTCAAGGGGTCCCCGCAAAGTAATCAGAATGCACCTCGAAGCTTCTCGTCACTTTGTGGGGAAACAGTATGTAATCGTCCATATACAACTTCGATTTGTCTATTTTCCCAGTAAAAGCCGCCGGATATAATGACTGCAAGCGCTGTCAAACAGATGCGATCCTTTTTTCAAGTTTCGGGGCTCCCCGCAAAGTATCTGGAATAAGCTTCGAAGCTTGGGCTCCACTTTGTGGGGTTATCTTAGAATAGGGTGTGTTCTCTATGCATCGGCTTTACGCGACGTACAAAGATCCGGTGATCCGGCTGATCCGAAAAATTGCGGTCCAAGACTGGCTGATCCTTATCCCGTTCGTGCTGCTGTCACTCAAGGTGAGATTGAACTATTACTTTTTTCTCGCTTCTCCGGGACAGAGCTTTCCCACATCGGATGATTCCAAATGGTATCTGGCCTATGCCCAGAAGCTGATCGAGGGTAAAGGGATCGGCACCGGAATGAATGATCTGATGTATCTGGGCTATAATCTGCTGCTTACGCTGCTGATGTATCTGTTCAAGGACCCTGTGAAGGTGCTGTTCATTCAGGCACTGGTAGCCGGCCTGAGCGTCATACTCGTCTACCACATCGCGCGTTTGTTGTTCAACCGGCTCACCGCCATCATCGCTACTTATTTGTTCTGCTACGAGACATGGGCGATTACACTGTGGTCGACGTATATTTTGGCGGACAGCTTCTTCATCAGCCTGCTGCTGCTCTGCGTTTACTTGATGCTGAAATGGCGGGAGACGGGCAAAAGGCTGCATATGGCCGCTTTCATTGCATCCGCCGTATATTTGGCGCTATTCAAGCCTACCGGGATCATGGCTTTGGCATTTATGGGTCTATACCTTATTATCAATCTCCGTAAAGGAGTGCTCGGAGCGTTCGTCAAAAAACGCTGGCTCCCGCTGGCAGGCGGGGCGGCCGCCATTGTCGCCATCGAATTGGTTTTGCTGCTGGCCGGCAAGCTAGACACGCTGATCGCTTCCATGCAGTTAAACGCCAAAATGGTGTTGTACAACATTTACGCCAAAGGCTGGGTTTTCGACAGAGCTTCTGCGTTCGACCACCCGTTCAAGCCCAATTACGACATCGACGTTTTGAACAGTCTTGTGGTCAGCTTTATCGTCAACAATTGGGATCACGTTTCTGTCCTGTATATGAAGCGGATGGTCGCCTTTCTCGGCAGATGGGCGATACAAACCGACTTGACGACGATACGCGGGATCGCCAAATTCGGCATCAACATGATCCCGACGGGGCTGTTCCTGTTCGGAATCGCCGCGGCCGCTTGGAACGGTCTGTTCCGGAAAGCATCGATTATTTGGCTGCTCGTCCTGGCGGTGTTGTCGTTCTGCATCGTATTTTTCATCGATAGCATGTACAGGTACAAGGCGCCTGCAGTTCCGTTTATCGTGATCGGAGTGGCTTACGGTGCGGATAGCGCCTTCCGTCTTCTCTGGTTCCTGGCGAAAACGACGGTGCGAAAGCTGCTTTCGCTGCGAGAAAGAGGCAAATCGTCATACGCCCCCGGAGGACTTGCCGAGGAGCGTTGAAAGGAAAGGGGCTTCGATTAAACTGGTACCCATACTCTGGACACTTAGAAAAAAGTGTTTAGTGTAGGGGTACCTTTTTGTATACTGGAATTAACAGTGGGGGCGAGCACATGAGTAAAAAACACTTTAACGAAACCGAGCGGGC
>NZ_RBAH01000016.1 GCF_003626695.1 Paenibacillus ginsengarvi | reverse complement strand
TTCGGTAGGTTTCCGCAATATCTTCCGCGCGGAGATCGAACCGGGTCGTAACGACTCGGTACAGCCGGCCTTGTTCATCGCGGTATTCGACCAAGCGAACGGCCCGTTCCATCGAGACAAACGCGCTCCCCAGCCGTACTTTCGCATCGCGGACAACTCGTGAAGTCGGCTCGACGGCGTAGGATTCCAATACGGTGGCCGTATGTTTCTCGTTGACGCGGATGACATAGTGAAGTCCCTGCTGGATCCACTCATCCATACGACGGTATTTCACGTAGCCGCGGTCCATGACGTACAGAGCGTCTTTGGCTACGACGAGTTCGGCCGCAACGGTATGATCACTAACATTCCCGGTGGTTGGAATGATGGCTTCAGGCACGAGTACATCCGGCGAATCTACGACCAGACGCAAATGCATTTTCACCATGGTCTGGTACTTGTTGACACGGGCCCATTCACCCAGTCCTGCTGGAATCAGGAGTGTTGTCGAGTCCACGATCGCCAGCTTTTCGGTCATCGGTATCTCGGACCGGGGGCGGGTCAAGTCACGGATGCGTTGGACCGTACGCAGGAGTAGATGCTCCAGCATTTCCGTAGGGATTTTCGGCAATTTCCGAGTGAGCTGCGAGTGACTGATGCTTTCGGCCTTAACCCAATCTTGCAAAGTCTTTTCCGCCCGAACCGCTTTTTCGATATCTCTCGAAGACTTATGCTCCAAGAGATAGGCCGCGATAAACAACCGGATACAGTCTGCCGTCTTCAATTTTTGTTTGCGTTGGTCGAAGATGGAAAGATCGTATTCGTCCAAAGAAAGTAAAGAAAGGTATTTACCAATGACGGTCGCATCTGATATGTTATCCATGAGGGTCTCCTTTGTATGAAGGTATGGATAACACGCCTACCTTTTTACAATAGGAGATTTTTTTTATTTGGGCCATGAAAACACATCATAATTTAACAGATATAGTAAATACAAGAGATTGTATTTTTCATGTTAACTTCTTTGCAACGCTAGTGGCTTTTGAACCTCTTATAGCCGGTGTACATGCTCCAAAAGCGATTTCGGTACGAAATAAGCGTCTCAAAAGACTGCTAGGCCATCGCACGGCCCAAGTAAAGATAGGATAAGATGCTGCAAAGACTGTTAATATAAACCAACTTCCCTCCTGACGCCGACAACTACTTCGTTTGGTTCTCATAAACGATGGCTCGTATTCGTTCTTCACTCAGCGCAAACTGTTCCGATAGTTGTGCGATGGTTAGCCCTCCTTGATAACAAAGAATTATCGCCCGGTTTCGCTCATCTAACTCTATGCGCATACCCGAGACAGTTCCCCAGGGCTTTCTGTTGACTTGGGGAATGTAAACATGCTGCCCTTGAACAAATTTTTGAATCTCCTCGATGAGATGCTCCGGTAATACGTCCTTGGCATTGACATATTTTTTTGGCCTCATGTATAGTAACCTACTCGATTGTTTTGACCAACCGAACCAGATTGGTCGCCGAATGAGAAAAGCCTTCCATCAGCATAGCGGTAAAAGTGGCATAGTGTCTGGAAGAGACCCTGCATACAACGCTCCCTAAACTTAACTGTTTCATCGATATAAGCGCGGCTTGAACCAATTTTCTTCGGTCATGGTAATAGGAGGGACGATAATGAATACCGAATCCAAGCGCATCGAACTTGGAATTTTGCATGGAGTTGATTATTTTATAGTAGGCAAAACCGTCGATTCCATTTGATTCCGGATTCCTTAAGGTTAGAAAAACATAGTCAGGTCTCTTTTCAGAGAATTGGTCTTTGAATTCTTCTACCTGGGCTAGCTCGTGATCTTCTTCTAGGATTCTAGTCATATCCTCTGAGGTCACGTCATTAACCGTAATACCCGATGGATCGAAATCCGGCGGTACTTCCCAATTCGACAATGGAAGCGCTAATGTAATCTGATAATATTCATCCGAAATAAAGCCATATCGTTCCCAGAACGAGAGGTGTCTGTTTCGAATTTGTCCGGGTAATATATGAACAAAATGCAGGAGCTTTTTTCCGCCATAATCGCGAATGCTGTCGTAACATTTGTCAATAAGGCTATGAAGTGAGTTTTCACTATCTTCCGTACATCCAAACAGCAGATAACCGTTTCGGGATGACGGCGATAGAACGACTCCCATAAATATAACTACTATTCCGTTGTCATCTGCGCCTACAAAGCCCTTGCCAACGGAACTGGTTGGTGAAGAAACAGTTGGGAAAAACTGTTCTTTTATCATGTCTGCGGACTCCGTAAACACACCAATATCGTGGTTTTCAAGTCTTTTGTAGGTTTCTTTTATTAGTCGCTTGATGGTAGTAAAATCGTCATCTTTATGCAATTCTCTAATCGTGATGGGCTTACTGCTCATGGCCCTCGCTCCCTTAACTTGATTTGATCTTATATTTGCATGAATGAGATGTGAAAACAATCCTAAAAATGGGTGTGAAAAATCATGCGGGGAAGCTAGGGAGCGAGTATGATGTAGTTATTACATAAAATTTTCAATACCAGAGCGAGGCCAAGTTAAAATGCAATATACCCATTATTTTGAACAGTTAAAAATAACCATTCCCTTACTGATGGAAGAGCATCATGTACCCGGATTATCAATTGCCGTTGTAAATAAAGAGAAGGTTCTTTTCTCGGATTCTTATGGTTATACTGATTCGTCTAAAACGACGCACATCACAACAACAACGCCGTTCAGTGTGCAGTCTGTATCCAAAACATATACGGCGTTTGGGTTTATGCTGGCGGTACAAGACGGCAAAGTATTGTTGGACGACCCACTAAAGAAATATGTTCCCGCCTTTTCAACCAAACATAAAGACGGGCAAGATTATTCCTATGAAATCACATTTCGTCATTTGTTAAAGCACCGGTCGGGTCTGGCCCATGAGGCACCGATCGGCAATAATTTTGTGTATGGTGCGTTTGAGGAACATATTCGCAGCATCAACGATACTTATCTGCGATTTAAGCCTGATGAACAATATTCTTATTCTAATTTGGGCATGGACCTTGTCGCATATGCGTTGGAACAGATTTATAGTAGGCCGTTTGACGAGTATATGAAAGAAAAAGTATTCATTCCTCTTGAGATGACCAGCAGCACATTTAATCAAGTCGAATTTCTGGAACGAATGGATAGCGCTGTTGGCCACGACAAAACTTCCTTGCCTAAACACCCGATATCGATGCTTGGAGCGGGAGGGATGTACTCCTGCGCCAATGACATGGCTCGCTTCGTAATTTGTTTCCTAAATCAAGGTGTGTATAATGGTAAGAAAATCATGAATCAGGATCTGATCCGGCGCATGTACAACGAATCTCCGATCTCCGATTCATGGACCTATCATCTTGGAATGGAAGCTGGATTCTGGAATAAAAAGGTGATGCTTAACCATAATGGCGGCGGTTTTGGGTTTTATGCAACACAAGATATTTTACCCGAGAACGGCTTTGGGGCTGTAGCCTTGACCAACTCTGTAAATCATCCTAACATTCAGCGCGGTATAGTTCGGAATATATGGGATGATTTTTTTGAAATGCAAGATTCAGGTTTTGAAGATTGCAGACCGCTTAATGAGGTATACACCCAATATGTCGGGGTATATGAAGCAACCTACAACGGCGGCGTGTGGAAGCTGGCTGTATATCCTCGGAACGGGAAATTATATTGTAACAACCAAGAGTTGATAGGATATGAACCTGGGTTGTTTTTCACCAAAGCGAATGATTGCATCCAATTTGATCATGGTAGATTGGCATACAATTATGTTTCATTAAAGAAACGAACAGAATGAGCAGGAAGTCCGGTTGCCGAGCGACCGGAATAAATTCGCCTATTGTGGAGCTTTGCTAATTTGAATAAAAAGCATATTGGATTCCTGAAAGTAAGCTTCGGCAAAAAGGAGCACATCCCTCGCTTCAACACTGCGAATTCGATCTGCAAAGCCGAGCGGATCGGGAGTTAAGCCGAAAATATGTTCGGAAGCAAGGCGTGCGTTCAGTGCTTCCGGATGATCTTCATCTATGAGGAATCTGCCGATTATCGATTTTTTAGTTCGCGAGAGCTCGTCAGCTGGCACGGCCTCAACTCTAAGACGGTGTAGTTCTGTTAGGATTATTTTTTTGGACTCATCTATTTGTCCAGGGTCCGTACCAACATATCCGCTAATAAAACCTTCGCTGTACATGGTGTTTAGGATTACAGAGACGCTATAAGCGAGCCCTCGGTCTGTACGGATTTCTTTTGCTATTCGGGATTGAAGTAAGCGTACTGCCACATATCCCGCATACCTGTCCAGCGACTCTCTATCAGGTCCGTACATTCCCCAATGCAATTGCGCTTGGTGGATGTTACGTTCTATATGTATTATTCGGCCATCCAACTTACAATGAAGCAGTTTTTCCAAGCTAGACGGTTGAATATCGGATTCATTGGGGAAGGAAAGCGACTCCAAATAATTCACTAGCTTCGAATGATCGATATGGCCTGTTACGACAAGTACCACATTACTTGGCTGATAATATTCTGTATTAAATCGAATTAAATCTTCCCTTGTGATGGAGGTAACGGAAGATTCCGAACCGAGATTGCTTGCACGTTCCGGATGCATCCCGCGAAGATGACGGAGCAAAAGCCTATTGCCGTAATCGCTTGGTTTGTCCTTGGCTCTTCTGATCTCTTGAACTACTACCGTTTTTTCAAGTGCGATTTCGCGCTCAGGGAAGGTGGATCTGAAGACAATATCGGTTAAAAGCTCGACCCCCTGTTTCCATTCGTCGTATGGAGTGTGTACGTAATACCGTGTCCATTCCGGGTATGTTGCCGCTCCCCAACGCCCCCCAATTTCAGAGACCTCGTTACTAATACGTTCTTTCGTGCGAGAGACCGTGCCTTTAAACTTCATATGTTCCAAAAAGTGAGCGATTCCGTATGGATAAGATTTCTCATGGTGACTGCCTGCTTTCACCCAGCAGCACATTAGCGCAGATACCGCTTTTCGTTATGTTCGGTAATGACAGTCAGGCCGTTACTGAGCACAAACTTATTCATACTAACCCTCTTGGCAACTTCAATCCATATAAATATACTAATTTTTATAATTTATGTATATCCTTGAAGTCGAACAGAGTATTATGCAGACAACATCCGGAGAGTTTTTGATGAATATTTGTTAAAATGGAAAAAATTCGAAACTTTTGTCGTTCCTTTAAGGTCTAATGAATATACGTTCATTTTCACCACGCAGCAAAAGGAGCGCCTATTCGTGCATAAGCTGGTATCCGGATTCATGCTTGCAGCATTACTGGCTGCTCTACTGCCGGGATGCGATAAGACCGAAAAAGAAGAAACAGCGTTAGCCACAATCAAGGTGGCATTCGATAACGAAGGATCGTTTTTAGGCCAGTACGGCGAACTGTTTATCGCCAAACATCCGGAGATCGAGATTGAGGTCGTATCACTTTACGAACAATTTGCAGCCGGCAAAAATACGGAGCAAGCTTTCGAAGCGGTCATGCGGCAAGCGCCGGACGTACTCGCGCTAAACATGGACCAATATACCAAATATGCGGCGGAAGGCCGCTTGTATGATTTGAGTCCGCTTATCGCTCGCGACCATTTCGATCTTGATAAGCTGGCTCCGGCGGTCATCCGGTTGTTGAACGCAAGCGGAGGAGGCGGATTGTTCGGATTGGGGCCTGCTTTTTCGACATCTATGCTGTATTACAACAAAGACTTGTTTGACCGGATTGGCGCCTCCTACCCGAACGACCAAATGAGCTGGAACGACATCTTGCAGCTGGCGCAGCGGTTTGCGGATAACGGGGAGGAGAAGCGGCGTGTCTACGGAATCCAAATGCGGGACACGGCACCGTTTTACTTGGCAACGGAGATAGGCAGGACACAAGGTCTGGCCTTATACGACCCTGTAAACGGCAAAATTACGGCCGATACATCCGCCTGGAGAGACATTTTCCGTACGGTCGTTCTGGCGTATAGTCCGAAAGCGAGCTATATTTATCGGCCGCCGCTTCAGCCGGGCGGAAGCCTTGCGGACGGATTCAGCACCGATGCGTTTATCAACGGCCGCGTGGCGATGCAGATACGAGGGTTCGATCTGATGGACGAGCTTCAGAAGGCGAAGCAGCTGTACGGCATAGAAACGCCGAACTGGGATGTCGCCATGCCCCCGGTAAATCCGCGTGATCCGGAGGTGAATGCCGGTCTGGACATGCAGCGCATCTTTGCCATTAGTTCGCAGTCCCCTCGCCTAGACGAGGCGTGGGAGCTTTTGAAATACATTCATGGCGACGAATATGCCAGAATCAGATCCCGTTCCGAAAAAAACGTTTTACTGACCCGGATGGGATACAGCGGCAGCAGCTTCGGCCGCGATCTCGACAAGTTTTACAACAGCAAGCCGCCTAATTCCGCTGCGACGACCGATCCGAATCAAATGGCCTCAATCCTTTCGTTTGTAAAGCTGGCCAAAGAAGAAGTGGAAGCGGCCGTGAACGGCTCCAAAACGGTGGAGGAATCGCTGCAAACGATTCAGCTTCAAGGCCAGCAGATGTGGGACCAGGCCCAGTAAGAGGAAAAGCGGCAAGAAGCTGCCGTGCAGAGGCCATAACGGTTCGGAAAGCGAGTGAACAACAGTTGCGTACTCCCCTTTTTTCCGTATTCGCATCGGTGCTGCTTCTGGTTACGTCGGCCGGATGCCGCCTGGAAGGACACGGCGACGTTCAAGCGCTAAAACCGATGGAACAGGAACCCGTCACGCTCAAAATCATGTACGAAAACGAAGAACGCTTTTACTCAAAATATGGAAACTTGTTTATGGCCAAGTATCCGAATGTGAACATCGAAGTAGCCTCTATGGAAGCGATGTATCGCTCCAACCGTTATTCGATTGCCGCGATGGAGGAGTGGATCGAACGGGAACGGCCGGATGTGCTATACATGATGAATATGGAGCAGTTTGTCCAGTATGCAGCCGAGGGCAAATTGTACGACATGGATATGGTGATCCGTCAAGACCGGTTCGATCTGAACGCGCTGGCCCCATCGGTTGTCGAACTGCTCAGGGAGAAAGGGGGAGGCTCCTTATACGGACTCGGCACTACCTACTACAGTCTTGCGATGTTCTATAATAAAGACTTGTTCGATAAGTATGGGGTCCCTTATCCGCAAAACCGGATGAGCTGGGAAAAAGTGTACAAGCTGGCGCAGAGGTTTGCCGTCGAAACCGGCGATAGCTTGCCTGTCTACGGGCTTCAGTCCCGGAACGGGCAGCATCCGTATTACTTCGTGAAGTCGATCGGCGGCGGACAGCTTCTGGATATGATCGACCCCGTCAACCAAAAATTGACGCTCGCGTCCGACGCGTGGGTTAAAATCGTACGAAATGCGGCAGACGTGTACAAGTCGGGAGCCCTTTATTTGGTTCAGGACTGGCTTCATAATAAGCAAACATTCGGCGATCCCCGCAATCGGGACCCTTTTCTGGCGGGGAGAACCGCGATGGCGATCGACGATGTCTCTCTGCTCAGATGGTTGAAGGAGAAGGGGGCGAAGAAAGAGGTGACGTTCGATTGGGATCTGGTTACGGTCCCGGTGGACCCGAAACATGCGGATACGGGCTCCGATTTTATGTTTACCGATTTATTCGCGATCAGCAGCCGGTCCTCGCAATTGCGCCCCGCGTGGGAATTTATCAAATACATACACGGCGAAGAGTATGCGAAAATCAAATCGCGCACCGAAACCTCGTTGATGACGAGAGTGAAGGCCAGCAACGAAGCGTACGGCCGTAATCTGGAAGCTTTTTATGCGCTGAAGCCCGCGGATACGCTTTTGTATATCGGGTACAATCAAATACCGGCCAGCTTCCCACAATCGTTTAACGTTCTGGCCGCTTCTGAGATCGGCGCTGTGTTTACTGGCGGCAAATCGCCGGAAGAAGCGCTCGGTGTACTTCAGACCAAAGGGCAGGAGCTGCTGGACAAGGCGATCCAGACGCAGCGCGAGGAATCGAAGAAATGAGCGATTTCGCAACGCCTGCGGACGAACGCTGGTGAAGGTTACGAAAAATTGGATTAAATAGTCAAGGAGGACAACAATGCTGCTGCAAGATACAGACCAACTGGACGATGCGGGGATGTACTCGTTATGGAGCGCTATGGGGACATCTGGTTAGGCTCCAACAGTGATTTGCTTGCCTCTTTGAGCGAGGAGGCCCGCTCTTCAATAATACTGCGGCAAATTAAACCGGATTGAGCCGGCCACGAAAACTGCGGGAATGAGCGAGTTAGCATTAGTGAAGCGCCTTTATCCGGTACTATGGAAACTTAGTACTGGTTGTATGCTGCGCTCTAACGTATGGTAAACTCATCACAATCGAATCCCGTGAAGGGTGTAAAGGGTTATGCTGAAAAAGATGGTTAGCTTGATTTCATTGCTGTTATTCATCGGCATCGGTTTGTTTTCCGTGTACAGTTTTATGTTTCCGTTTGAAGCCGGGCAAAGACTGCAGGGGGCTTGGTTTGGTCTAATCCTGTTCGTAAGTCCTATCGGAGTCGTTATGTCATGGTTTTGTAGGCCGGTCGGGAAGGCATCCAAGATCAGAACGGTGTCGATTATAGGTCACCTTCTGTTACTTTTATTCTTAATCCTATACATGACACTCGGCTATGTTATCTGGGGGGTCTAGATGAGAGGGGGACGGGTATGTAATTACGAATTTTGAAAACTGCAATTAAGTTGATAAAGAAAATTGGCACCTGGTTTGCACCCAAAAAAAACCGCCCGGCGTTTTTTCCGGACGGTCTTCCTTAAAAGCTATCGGACTAAATCCTGAATTCGGAAACGTGGCTTTGCAGCTCTTCGGCTTGCTTGGCCAGTACGCTAGCCGACTTCGCAATTTCCTCCATCGACGCCAACTGCTCCTCTGTGGCCGCCGAAATATTTTGCGAGCCGGAGGCGACGGTGTCGGCAATCGCGATCATCGCATTCATCGACCCGGTGATCTGCTCCGCTCCGCCGGAAATTTGCTCGACCGCGCCCGAAACAACGTCAATTTGATTCGTTACTTCGTCCACGGCATGGTGAATCTGCGTGAAAGAATCCCCGGCAGCTTGAACGGCGTTCATCCCGACAGCCAGCTCGCGCGTTCCTTTCTCGCTGGAATTGACGACGTGGCCGATTTCTTCCTGAATCGCGCTGATCAAACTATTGATTTGTTGCGCCGATGCGGCGGATTGTTCCGCCAGCTTGCGGACCTCATGCGCCACAACAGCGAAGCCTTTGCCGTGATCGCCGGCTCTCGCTGCCTCGATGGCCGCGTTCAGGGCGAGCAAGTTCGTTTGTGCGGAAATTCCGGTAATGACACCCACGATGTCGTCGATTTGTTTGGATCGGTTCCACAAATTTTTGACGGATGCGGTCAGGTCGTTCACGGTTTCATTGACGGAATTCATCTCGCGAACGGCGACTTGAATCGCCTTGTTGCCTTCCACGACTACGTCGGAAGCGGTTTGGGACGTTGCCGTTACTTTTTGGGTCAGCGTCCCTACTTCCTGCAGGCGATCGATGATTCCATTGACCGTTTGCGCCGTGTTTTCCGCACTGGAAAACTGTTTCTCCGAGCCTCCCGCCAATTCCTGCACAGAACCGGTTATTTCCTCGGTCACTTTGCTCGTCTGTTCCGCGCTGGCCGTCAGTTGTTCCGATGCCGCCGCCACCTGTTCCGCGCTTATCGCCACCTGGGAGATGAGGTTCCGCAGATTTTCCGCCATATCGTTGACGGAAGACGTTAGTTGTCCGATCTCGTCCTTGGATTTCTCCTCGATACGACTAACGGACAAATCGCCGGCGGCAATTTTTTTGGCAACGCCCACAACGTTTTGAATTCGGCGGGTGATATGGTTCGCCGTATAAAGGGAGATGAGAACGCCGAGCGCGACGATGGCCAGAACGATGATGACCGTGGTCACGCTCATGTTGACGCTGGTTCCCATCAGCGTTTGTCCGCGCTGCTTCACATCCGCCTTCGCGCTATCGTTCAACAATGCCATCTGATCCAGAAATTGCTTCGTAATCGGCTTGAAGCTGTTTCGCAGCACTTCCTGGGCAACACCCGCTTCCCCCTTCTCATAGACGCCAAGCACATCGCTTTTTATTTTATTTTGGATATCCTGATGTAGGGCAATCAACTGTCCGATTTGTTCTTTTTCCGCTGTCGTGACGAATTTGCTTTCCGACAGACCGTTGAGGTCGGATTCGATTTCGGAGTGACGCAAGTCGTAGTTCGTTTTATATACAGGATTGCCGGTCATCAAGTAGCTTTGCATCATCGCGGTGCTTTCCGTCATATTGTTGATCATTTTTTTGCTCAACTGCTCGAACTGATCTACCCGGATGACACCGACAACTGACATGACCTTTACTTCCTTTTTCAAATTCGTCATGTTGAGAAACGTCAAAAATCCCATAATCAGAACAAGCAGCATAATAAAGGAATACGAAAGCAGCATTTTATGACTGAGCTTCTCCATATCAAATCTCCCCGTGAATGAAATGCACCGACAGGCCGCTGGCGCAAGCCGGTTCATCATTTTGCGATTTTGCCGATAACGCCTTCTACCAAATAAGTGCTGCCGCTCATGATGTCTTCGTCCTTCACGACCGTGCCGGCTGGAACTTTGATGTTCCCTTCATTGTCTTTGATGGGGCCGGTAAACGGCCGCATGTTGCCGGATATGAGATCGGGCTCCAAGCTTTTTACTATTTGCTTGACATCCTCGGGAACAGCGGGGCCGAATTCCGCCAGCTTGGCCGCCCCGAACGAATCGGGAAATTGGTACACCCCGGCATATCGGCTCGATTTGAAGCCGCCATCTTTGGCTGTTTTGACCAGTTCGATGTAGGCATTGCCCCAATCCCAAATTCCTCCCGAGATCCAGCTGCTTTTCCCGATCTTGCTCGCATCCGCATGGTATCCGACCACTTTGACGTTGCTCTTGAGAGCCGTTTCAACGATCGACGTCGTACAGTCCTGATGCTGCGAAATAATATCGACCCCGCTGCCGATCAGTTGATTGGCCGCTTTCACTTGCTCGGCAGGTTCGCACCAACTGTTTGTGAATACGACCGACGTCGTGGCATTCGGGTTGACCGAACGAGCGCCCATCGTAAATGCGTTAATGTTCAGCAGCACCTGTTCGATCGGCACGGAGGCGACGAAGCCGAGCTTTCCCGTCTTCGTCATCTTTCCTGCCGCAACGCCGGACAAATACATTTGCTTCCAGATGGAGGCGAAATACGTGCCTACGTTGTCGGAAGACTCCAGTCCGCCTTGATGGTAAAAAATGATATCCGGATGTTTTTTGGCTACATTCAATACGAACGGCAAATAGCCGTAAGAAGTCGGAAAAATGATTTTGGCGCCGGACCGAATCATTTCTTCGATTTTACGTTCCACCTCGGCAGATTCCGGCACATTCTCAGCGCGGATGACGTCAACGTCGGGAAACGCCTTTTCAACCGCTATACTGCCCAAATAAGCTGCCTGATTATAGCCGAAATCGTCAAATCCGCCAACGAACAAAAATCCGACTTTCGTGTTGTCCGTCTTTCCCGCCTGCACGATTTTTCCATTCTCGTCAACGATGTTTCCCTTGTCATCGACATATTGCGCCATCTGTTCAATTTCTTTGTCGGAAACGCCGTCAGGCCTCGAGCAGCCCGCAGCCGCGATCAGAACGAAGGCGACAAGCAGGGAAGCTAGCAATGTTTTGAATTTCATGTTGGATACTCCTCCTGGAACTGTGCATAAATCCGGATGCGCAACGATATTTCAGCCGAACGGGAAGGCATGCGAAAAATCCGCCGGATTTTCACAAGCGCCTTCCCATTCGCTTCCTGCACATTCCGTTTCGTTTCATTCTTCGGTAACGATTTCGACCGGATGGGTGGCAAAAAACGTATTGGACGGAGGCTGTTCGGCCACCGGTATGAAAATGCTTACCTGCTCCGTGGGAATCGAATCGTCGTTGCGCACCGAGTGTACGCTGCCTGCGGGAACAAGAAACGTATCCCCTGCCTTGAACGATTTCCATTCGCCGTTACAAAGCAAACGAACTTGGCCGACGGTAATGTGGATGATTTCCGCCACGTCGTGATAATGGGGAAGAACCGCGCCGCCGACTTCTATTTTTTCCCACAATACGGAACTGAGTCCGATGCCCAGTTCATCGGCCTCCTCCGCGCGCACGATTTCTTTGAACTGCACGCGATCATGCTCCGCAAAACGAATCCAGCTGAGTGCTGATGCTTCGTTTACTTTGGTTGTTCTGAACGTCATTATTTCCCTCCAATTATGTGTTATTGACCGACAAATTTGGGGCGTAATGAGCCAAGCGCGCCGATGACCTGTTCCGATGAAGATACGCTTCCGAACACGCCCCCTTGCATCGTGACCATTTTAAGCGCCGCCAGATGATTATCGTAGTCCGTTGCGCCCGTGCAATCTTCCAGAATGAGGCATTCGTACCCTCTGTCGTTCGCTTCCCGCATCGTCGTATGCACGCAAACATCGGTTGTAATGCCGGTTAGTATGAGATGCGTGATGCCCTTATTGAGCAGGATCAAATCAAGATCCGTTGCGTAAAAACTGCCTTTTCCCGGCTTGTCGATCACGATTTCGCCGTCAATCGGCTTCAACTCGTCGATGATGTTCCATCCGGGTTCGCCGCGAACGAGTATTTTCCCGGCCGGACCCGACGAGCCGATCTCCGCTCCGATCTGCTTGCTGCGCCATCGTTTGTTGGCTGGCAAATCGGCCAAATCCGGACGGTGACCTTCGCGGGTATGGATGACAGTCATGCCGGGGGTGGCTCTTACCGCTTCCAACAGTTTGCGAATCGGAGCGATAGCCCGGGCCGTGAGAGACAGATCGTAGCCCATCCGGTCTACATAGCCGCCCTTTCCGCAAAAATCGATTTGCATATCGATTACGAGCAGCGCTGTCTTATTCGGATCAAGCGCGCCGTTATACGGCCAATCATATGGGTTGCCTTGAATTTGCATAAAGCCGTGGCTCCTTAGATTCGATTTTGGCAATTTAAACGTCCGATTTCGCAGTCAAGTCTGCAGTCGTTACGGTCGATTCGTTTAAACTGATCAGCCAGTAAGCGAACGCAGATACGACAATGCCGATTACGGCCGTAGACACGTCAGGGAAGTAAGAATTCGCAATAAGGGCGGCCGTCGAACCGAGCAGCCAGGCAATGAACGGTTTTGCCCGCATCTGGTCGTCCGCGGTTGCGTCATTTCTGCGCGTCACATAATGGTCGACAATCATGATCGTTCCGATCGGCGGAACGATGACACCGAGTAGATTCAGCCAGTCGATGAAGTAATTCCAAACGCCCAGAGCCGCCAGCACGATGCCTACAATTCCGAGAATAACGGCCAGCACGCGCATGTTCCCCTTGACGATGGAAGACCATCCTACCGCTGCGTTATACAGACAATGCGAGCATACGGAACCCAGATTCACGAATAAAAACAGGATGGCGACGGCGGACAGCCATCCGCCTTTTGCGGCAATGGCGCCGAACAGATCGCCCGTTCCGCTGCTCGAAGCCGCGATAATGCCTCCGATCAACATGGCCACGAGATTGGCAACGGGGAATGCGGAGAACGTCGCGAACGTGGCGTGACCGCGGTTTTTGGCCCAACGCGTGAAATCAGCCGTTAACGTCCCCGAATCGACGAACAGAGCAAAAACGAGCGTAACCGCCACGCCGAAGGAAAGCGCTATCTCAGGGTTTCCTTGATAACTCCAGATGGCTTGTCCGCTGCCGACCGCCTCTATGGCCACATACAAACCCAATATGACAAAAAGCGGCGCGGACAAAATGCCGATGAAGGAAAGCGCGCGAATTCCGATGAGCGTAAGCAGCAAGTACAGCACGCCGGCCACGATGGCGATTACAGTCGGATTGACCGGGAATGTCCCGGCTAGCGTAGTACCGGTCAAGCCTGTTTGTACGGCAAACCAGCCGATCACGAGCGTGGACAGCAGCCCCGATGGGAACATGTAACCACGCTTGCCGAACGTACGCGAAGCGAGCATGGCGAAGTTTAAACCGTTTTTCGCGCCAAGTGCGCTTAGCAGGCCGACATAGGCGAAAAGCAGCAAATTGCCGAGAATCATCGCAGCGAGCCCGCGGCCGAAACCGAGACCTTGCACCAAAGTCGCTCCCGTAACGGCACTTGTAATAATCATCGGAAACCCTACCCAAACCATTGTGACGGAAAATAAAGACTTTCTGTTCTGCGGCGGTACCGGGCTGTTTTCAAATTCCTCCTCGATCAGATCGTTTCGTTTGGCAGCTTGCTCCACGCATACCCCTCCCATGAAATTAAGTTTTCTTGCTATGCGAACTCAGCGACGCAATCACATTTCAATCACCTCCTCTCCTAATAGGTAGGACTATTTACACTAGTTGGAAAACCGCAACAAAGATAATATCGACAAAATTCTCTGAAACGTTAGGGCGAATTTTACATTTTACAAAAAAAATTCAAACAAAGACCTTAACTTCCACTCCCAGCTCACCTCACCGTAAGGCAGCCGCTTATAAAAATTTGCCGTGAAGGGGCTTCAGGTAAAGCTCCGGGACCGGCTTGCGGCCCATTTCTGAACTCGGTGAGCAAGGCTGCCGGCATCATCGGAAGCGTATTGCACTATTTAGCAGGAAAATGAGTTTGCTTGGTGAATACCTCTACAAATTTGGAATCATGGAAGTGGGGAAATGACTGTGGAGAAACGTTCGGAAGCTGAACAATGGAACGAAGTGTTTGCCGGTCTAGAGCTTCGCAAGCCGCAGACGGATTTGTGGCTGGAAAAGTTCGAGACCAGACTGGAGTCGGCTCCGGATGGACCGATCTTGGATCTGGGCTGTGGCAACGGCAGCGACTTTTTGTTTTTAACCGAACGGGGTTACCGGGTTATCGCATGCGATTTCTCTTCGGAGGCGCTGGCGAATATCCGCAGGCATAGACCGGGCGCGGAAACCGAACAGTTCGATATGACGGGCGGCTTGCCGTTCCCGGACAGCAGCGCGAGGGCAGTGGTTGCGGATTTGTCGCTGCATTATTTTTACTGGGACGATACGGTCTCTATAGTCAACGATATCGCGAGAGTGGTCGGCAAAGGCGGCTTGCTGCTGGCACGCCTGAATTCTATGCGCGATGTTCATTACGGCGCCGGGCAGGGTATAGAGCTGGAGCCCCATTATTATGAGCATGAGGGGCGGCGGAAACGTTTTTTTGTCGAAGCGGATGTGCACAGATTGTTTGCCGGATGGGAGATTGACGCGTTGACAGAAACGGAGATGCACCGCTACGGGAAACCGAAAATATGCTGGGAGCTGGCGGCCTCAGTCCGCTGATGAGCGGGCCCGAATCTCGTTGAAGCAGCGGGGGCTGCGAAAAAATAAAAAGCCGGGCTTTGGGCCCGGCTGCAAACGGTTCATGCGGCGTTTGCCAATTTCCCGCTGTTTACCTTACTCCTCGCCAGTGAGATTCCCCTTGCGAGTCACGATGTGCAGACCTACGGCTTCGCCCTTCCCGGCCGAATCGTCTTCCTCGACCAAACGTTTGAGCGCGGCCATCTTGTTTTCCCAATACCGCTCGAAGTAAGCGAGCCATCTTTTTAGCTCGAGAAGCGGCTCCGGTTCCATCCGGTACCGCGTTTCGCGGCCGACTTTCCGCTCGGTGACGAGTCCGGCGTCGGACAAGATGCGCAGATGCTTCGAAACGGCGGTGCGGCTGATCGAAAAATGGCTGCTGATGACTGTGACCGGCATCTCCTGCCCGTCCAGCAGAAGCAGCAGCCGGCGCCGGGTCGGATCGGCGATCGCCTGAAAGACGTCGTGCTTCTGCTGTGCCGTATTGGCTGCCATATTCAGCCCTCGACTAAAGCGGCAAGCTTCGTACCGATGCCGCCCCAGCCCTGGGACATGCGCTCGCGCACAAGCGCGTGGGTTTCGCCGAATTCGGTAACTTTGTCCGGGTCCCAGCCGTCGTGAATAAGCGTAAATTCCGTTTTGCCGTCCTTCTCCGCCAGCTCGAACGTGAGCGTCCAATCCTTGCCCCATGTGAACGACAGGCGGCGAGGAGGATCGAGTTCGGTAACTTTGCAAGGCGAATCGCCGAACGGTCCGGCCTTGAGCACAAATTCGCTGTCGAGAACGGGTTCGAACGTATTCGGCATAAACCAGGCGGCGATACCTTCAGACGTCGCAACGGCGTCCCATACTTTGGCGATCGGCGCGTTAAGCAGTTGAGTTTGACGAATGGCGGGAAGGGTCCCTCCGGAATGATTCATTTTGAAGTTCCTCCTAAACGGTTATAAAATGCGATGTTGGTTTCGTTCGGCCGGGCCGTTTCCGTTTACCGGCTTTTGACCAGGTCCGCGCGGCGGAAACGGAGAGCGGACCATTTCTCGTCGACCGCTACGTTGCTGACGGCACGGTATGATGTACTATTTTGTACCAAAGCGTTTAAACTATCCCGGTTCAGATCGCTCTTTACTTTCGAGCTCGACTTCGGATATGCGATCCAGAACACGGCATCCTCCTTCAGCATGCCAGCCGCGCGGGATAACCACTCGTTGGCCTCCGCAGCGTTATGGACATACAGCAGTAAAAAGTCCAGCGATTCGCCGGATTCGTTCCCGACGCCGAGTCCGTACCCGTCCGGTGCGTTTAGCACGACAGCCGCTCCGGGCTTGTATCGCAGTTTTTGCAGGATTGCCTCGTTATCCAATTGTCCGCCTCCTTTTGTAATGTGAAACCTTTTGGTTTCGCTTTTCACGATTATATTACGACACCTTTTGGTTTCGCGTCAAGCGATACAGAGCTGGAATATAAAGGACGGGGAGCGGATAGAAGAGTATCCGTTCCCCGTCCCGATTGTTCAGTGATGCCCGTGCGACCCGCCGCTGTGACCGTCGCCTTCGTGCGAATGATGATTCTGATGATGGCTGTGACGGTCGTGGCGATCGTGATCGTGATGATGGTGGTCATGACGGTCCGGCACGGAGTGGACATGCATGACGCCGTTTTGATGCATCCGGTTGTGCAGTGCTCTGTGCGCGCTCGTCAGCGTCATAAGCAGCTTTTTGAACGTTTGCTCGTCGCTTTTCGTTGCGAGTGTCTTGATATACGCGGTCGAGCCTTCGATTTGTTCTAGGATCGTCACCGCGTCCTCGGACCGGAAGATTGGCTTGCCGTCGACGACGACAGATACGGCGCTGGAATGAGCGGCGATCATCTCCGACTGGTCATGATAACGGCCGCGAACGCGAAGCGCGATCCAGCAGCTTTCCTTGACCGGGACCGACCAATGTCCGGCGTAATCGCCGGCGTCCGGATCGACCGTTTTCTCCTCGCGCAGTACGCCGTTTACGACCAGCTCGATTTTGGTGACGGGCACCGTGACCGAGCTGACTTGCCAGACGACATCCAGCGTTCCGCCGGAAGACGGGAGCAGCATCGTTTGTCCCATCTCGCTGTCGCCGACGCGGAGCTCGAGCAGCGGCCCGAGCGTGGCGAACGTATGGCCCTTGCGTACCGCGCCCATCCACGATTCGTACGTGAACGGCTCGCCCTGGATGAGCGAATATGTGCGGATTGTGCCGACGGCCGTCGACTGCGACATTTTGTCGGTGCCGCCGACGGCCGGCGCCTTGTAGCCGCAGTTCAAATATCGATACCAATCGGACAGCGAGTACGGATTGATGCCGATATTTTCGAACGAGCACATTTCCACCGCGTCGATCTCGCCGAGCACGAGGGCGGCCGCGCCTTCCGCGCGCGGATTTGGCAGATGCGGCATGACGACGAGCCCGTTTTGCTCCCGGCATCGCTTCGCCCATTCGGTTACCGTCGCTTCGAGCGGATCGCCGAGCCCGGATTCGTCCGGTCCCCCCGTGCACAGCGGCACGATCATGCTGCCTTCGTAGCCGAGCAGCGAAATATGGCCGAGAATATGCTGGCGGTTTTCCGTTCCGACCCGCACCAAATATTCGCCGGTGCCGCCGTTCTGGGTGCTGCCGATCGTCGTTTTACCGTCGAAATCGGCGAGGTTGCTGAACATTTCACCCCACTGGCTAGTCAGCAGGTTGACTACATTGACCCCTTCGGCATCGCCCTCAAGCAAGGCGGTTTGCGGGGACAGGAAGTGGACGTGCGTATCCGCCGTTACCCAGCCTTTCCGCCGCCACGGCAGCACGTGCTCGAGCACAATGTCGATTGTATCGGTTTGTTCCGTAATAACGAACTTCCGGCGCAAGGGGCGAATCTCAAAACCTTTCGTCACTTCGATATACACGTCGCCAAGCGGCAGCTTGTATTCCGCTTCACCGTTTATGTAAGCGCTGTAATGGAAGTCCTGCACATACTCCGCTCCATAATCTTCGAACCAATGGGCGTTCGGAAACCGGTGTCCGTTCACCGGCGCGATATAGTCGCCCAGCTTCCCGTGCACGTGGATTTTCGCCGCCACTTTGCGCCCGCTCGTTCGTTCCGTAACGCGAACCGTCACTTTACGGACGACGTTCTCCACCGCCGACCAGCCGGACAACGCTTCCAGCTCGCGAATCGGGACCGAGACGGAAGGATTGCCATCTACGGTGAGATAAGCGTCCGGGTGAGTGGTATATTCGACAATCCATTCGTTCGCCTTAGGAACGGGCAGGCGCGGATTCGGGTTGCCGAGCCAGCTGTCGTGATCGTAATCGAGCACGGGTCTGACGGAGATGACTTCACCCAGGTCGATGCGAATATTGGCGCTTTCTCCGTACGGCTGCGGCACAAAGCCGGGAGCGGAGACATAGCGGACGGAGCGCCGTGCATCCCAGCGAAACGGATTCGTTTCCACGTCGGTGCGGGTTAAGCCGAATACGAACGCGGTTCCGTCCTTGGGGCGCATGACGATTTTGACGAGCTGCTTATCCGGATGCGGGTTCGTCAGCGCATACAGCCAGTGGTGCATCGTGCTGCCGAAGCCGGGAAACGTGGTGCGCAACTGGCTTTGTCCCCAAGGAATCGTCGGCGCTTCCTTATGCAGCAGGTCGGTGTTCGTCGCCATCGTGCGCGGCTTCACGTGTTTGACCGCTTCGAAGCTGTTCTCGCCCCACTTCACCTGAAACTCGCTGATCTGGTAACGGCGTCGCATCGGAAAAGCGCAGACGGCACCATCCGAGTAATGCAGCTCGTATTCGCACACGGTTTCTCCGAGCCGGGGATTGCCCATCATCGGACTGATGATGCCGTCCGGAGCCGTGTCGCTTTCTTTAAAGTCGGCGGCGTGCAAAAACAGCAGCTGCCTGTCGTGCAGCGGCTGCGGAAAAGCGAGCTCCACCTCGCGGTCCTTCAGCAGTATGACATTGTTCGCTTCGGACGGGCCGAGCTCGAACGGAACGCCCCAGAGCTCTTGGTAACCGGTCAGCAGCCGGTCGCGATGCGCGATTACGGCAGCCGAGCAATCGCTCGGCGTCAGACCGGCGATGGCGCGGTTATATACGGCGGCCAGCGGTACGGGGACAAAACGCTGATCTTTATTTGCAGTGGCTGGGTTCATTCCGATCCTCCTATGAATGCCCGGCGGGTCGCCGAAAGGCGGGCCGGGCTTACGCATTTAACTTGTCCGTTCGTGCTATAACCGAAAAAAATGAGGGCGTAACCGGTTTACAACCGTTCGGTTCTCCCCTTATAATACATTTAATTAATGATTAAGTAAATTACCCGGCGTCAAATGGAACGGGTGCGGTACGCGGCTTTCCCGCCGTATCGCGGCGAAGCCGCAGCCTTCCGCGAAGCCTTGGGCGGGAAGATTCGGAAAGGAGACTTTCATGAAAGCGGTCGTGATTAAAAACGGAACGGATAAGCAGTACGTTACGGTGACCGACATTCCCGCACCGGAGGCGATCGGCCCGGATCAAGTGCTGATCCGCGTCCTGAGCGTCGGGCTCGACGGAACGGACCGGGAAATCGTGCAGGACCGATACGGCGTGCTGCCGGAAGGGGCCGAGCAGATGATTATCGGTCATGAACTGCTCGGCACGATCGAGCGGGCGGGGGAGGCGTCGGGCTTTTCGCCGGGCCAGCTCGTTACGGCGCTTGTGCGCAGGCCGTGCGGCGATCCGGCTTGCCTGCCCTGCGGCAGCGGCCAGCAGGATTTTTGCGAAACGGCCCGTTACACCGAGCGGGGCATCCGCGCTGCGGACGGGTTTCTGTGCGAATATGTCGTCGAGCAGGCGAGTTATGTCGTGCTTCTTCCAGACGATTGCGCGCCTTACGGCGTGCTCGTCGAGCCGCAGAGCATCGTCGAGAAGGTGTGGAACCAGGTCGCGCTTATCCAGCAGCGCGTCCGCTGGGTGCCGCGAACGGCGCTGATTACCGGCTCGGGACCGCTCGGCATTCTGACGGCGCTGACGAGCAGAAGCTTGGGGCTGGAAACCCATGTGTGGTCCAGATCCGGGAGCGACAGCGTTAATGCCGAGTTCGTCCGCCGGTGCGGCGCCCATTACCACGAGGCCGGCGAAAGCGATCGTCCGGACCTGGATGCGGCGGGCGGGGAAGCGAAGCTTTTTGCCGGCGGTATGGACGAATTCGTCTCGGGGCTCGGCATTCGTCCCGATATGATCTGGGAATGCAGTGGTCATACGCCGCTTACTTTCGAAGCGATGAAGCTGCTGGCGCCGAACGGGGTGCTTGCCGTGCTCGGCGTTACCTCGGGCCGGGGGCGGATGAACATTCCGTGCGATGTGCTCAATCAGGAAATCGTGCTCAAAAACAAATGCATCATCGGCTCGGTCAATGCTTCCCGACACGACTTTGAAACCGCCATCCGCCGGCTGCAAACGATAGAAGCGTCGTTTCCCGGTCTGCTGACCGGCCTGCTGACGCAAAAGCTCGGGATCGAGCAGGTGCCGAATCTCGATTTTTCCAAAATAACGGTAAAAGCCGTGGTCGAAATGGCGCCGCCGGTTTCCGACAAACGAATGACGGCATCGAAATAGGGCGGCTTGAGCGCTGTGCCCAAACGATTTTGACAGTACAGACCGGAAAGACGGAGGATAATGAGCATGCATGACGCCTTGAAAGCTTGTATAACGAAATACCCGGAGCTTGCCGTCAACGCGGCCGACATTGAGCGCGCCTTTGAAATCGTGCGGGACAGCTACAGCGGGGGAGGCAAGGTGCTTCTCGCCGGGAATGGCGGCAGCGCCTCGGATTGCGAGCATATCGTCGGCGAGCTGATGAAGGGCTTTATGTCCAGAAGGCCGATCAGCCCGGCCGTCAGACAGTCGCTGCGGCAGTTCGGAGAGGCCGAAGGCGACTACTTGGCCGACAGGCTGCAAGGAGCGCTGCCTGCGATCTCGCTCGTCAGCCATACATCGCTGATGACCGCCTATGCGAACGACGTGGCCGCGGACATGGTGTTCGCCCAGCAAGTGTTCGGCTACGGTAAGCCCGGCGACGTGCTGATCGGCTTGTCGACGTCGGGCAATTCCGCGAACGTTGTCCGGGCGCTTCAGGTGGCGCGGGCGATGGACATGTGCACGATCGGGCTCACCGGACGCAGCGGCGGCGCGATGAAGGAGCTGTGCGACGTTACGATCCGCGTACCGTACGACGTGACGCCGGACATCCAGGAACGGCATCTGCCGATCTACCATGCGCTGTGCATCATGCTGGAGGACGCCTTTTTCCGCGTTTCATAAGGACGTTTACAAGCGAAGCGGTCATTGCTTATAATAAAAATAATAATTAAGGAAATAAGTGCCGCGCTTCGCTTTATCGCCGATAGGCGTATTTGACCGGATGAACGCCGGCCTGGATCCTCCGAGGAGGGAGAATTGGAATTCAACCGAATAAAATCGCCTACCTGAAGCAGGTGAAGCAGAGCAATATGTCCGAGGTGCTGGAGAAAATATGGCAGCACCAGCAAATATCCCGAGTGGAGCTTGTCGAGCACACGGGGCTTACATCGGGTACGATCACCAATTTGACGCACGAGCTGATTGAGCTCGGAGTGATCCGCGAGTTCGAAGCGGTGTCGGGGAACGTCGGCCGAAGACGGGTTATGCTCGGCTTCGATTCCCGGCGATACCGGATTATCGGTCTCGATATCGGACGGGCCACGATGGAAATCGTCGTCGTGGATTTAAACGGCAAAATTGTTCGAACGATCGAGCGGGACATGAGCGACCGCAAAGGGCCGGACGATTATTTTGAAGTGATCGATCCGCTGCTGAGAGAAGTGAAACGGGATATCGAGAGCGAAGGCTACACGATTCTCGGGCTTGGCGTCGGCGTCCCGGGGCCGATGGATTACGGAGCGGGAACGCTGCTGGATCCTCCGAACTTTCCGGGCTGGAAAAACTATCCGCTGCGCAGCGTGCTCGAGCAAAAGTTCGGGCTCACGACACTCATCGAGGACGACGCCCGAACGTCGGCGATGGCGGAGAGATGGTACGGCCTGGGCCGGACGACGCAAAATCTCGTCTTTATTACGATGGGCATCGGCATCGGCGGAGGCGTCGTCACGGACGGCAAAATCGTTCGGGGCACGAACGGCCTGTGCGGTCAAGTCGGACATATGACGATCGTCATCAACGGCAAAATGTGCGATTGCGGCAACCGCGGCTGCTGGGAAACGGTAGGCTCGATTCCCGGCATTCTGAGCAGGTGGTCGGGCGGCAATTCGATGGAGCAGCTGCTTGCGGCAGTCCGCGCCGGAGAACCCGAGGCGCTGAAATGTATGGAGGATACGCTCAGCTATTTGGAGACAGGGCTGATTAACGTCTACAACTTGTACGATCCCGAGCTGGTCGTGCTGGGAGGACGGTTGTACCCGTATTTGGCGGATTACCTGCTTCCGGTGCAAAATCATTTACGCTCCAGGCTGTACGCGTTTGCGAAAGACCGTTTGAACATCGTGCCGTCGACATACGGCACATCCCAAAGCGCCGTCGGGGCGGCCGCGCTTGTATTCGGCTTCTTACTGTCCGAGCCGGTCCGGCTATTGGCCCTTACGGAAGGATAATGGATAGCGGCCCGAACAGTGCAAGTTGCTCGGTTTGGCCTTGCCTGCGGCTTAAGAGCCGCAGGCGAAACCGGGCCGGCTTGCTGCTGCGAAAGGGAGTCGGCATGTTTTTTTGTGTCATATAAACTTAAAGATTAAGTAAATTAGCTTAGGGGAGGCAGAGTTATGGGAGAGCTGTACCGCCCGCTTCGCAATTCGGGCTGCCGCATCTGGGACGATATGACGTTCAAGGGCTACCGCAGTCTTATATTGGAAAATGAAAAGCTGCTCATTCAGCTGCTGCTGGACAAAGGAAGCGAGCCGATCCGGTGGCTGCACAAGCCGACGGATACCGATTTGATCTGGATCTCGCATAACGGCTTGGGGGCGCCGAATCCGATGTATGCCGATTACCAGACGAGCTATATCGGCGGCTGGCAGGAGATGTTTCCGGAGGTCAGCTATACGTCCGAATACCGGGGCGGCACCGTGCATCGCGGGGAATCGGCGATTACGCCTTGGGACTACCGCATTGTGCAGGACGATCCCGGAGAAATCCGCGTTCTGCTGATCAACCAGATTCGTTCGATGCCGTTTCGAATTGAGAAGCTGATCATTCTGCGAGCTGGCAGCGAGACGGTGCGTATCGAGGAAACGGTGCGCAATTTGTCCCAGGCGGCTCCGCTGGAAGCGAATTGGGGGCACCACCTCGCTTACGGGCCTCCGTTTCTGGGCGAAGACAGCTTCATTTCGTTCAGCGAAGGGGCGCGCATCTGCCATCCGGTGTCCGGAGAAAGCTGGAGCTGGCCCGTCATGCGCCACAGCGGGGTCGACACGGATTTGTCCGTTATGCCCGCAGCCGGAACCGAGCGCGACCTTCTCTATGTCGCGACAAACGACTACAAATACCGGCTGACGAGCCCGAGCAAGAACGTATCGCTGGAAGTGCGCTGGGACGGCGAGGTCTGGCCGTACTTGTGGTACTGGCAAAATTTCCGGGCGGACTGCAACGCTCCGTTCTTCGGCTGCGATTACAATATCGGGCTGGAGATGTTCAACGTTCCGCCGAAGCTGACGCTGCCCGAAGCGGCAGAGCGGGGGATGGCGCTATCCGTGCCGCCGCTCGGCAGTGTCACGTCGTGGCTGGAATTTGAAACGCGCTTGCTGACCGCAGTCGCTGAGTAAGTGCCGCCTGAGCACTAAGCGTAGGAAGGTTATGGGTGTATCAGTCGGTCACGTTTCAACATGAGGAGGGGGAAGCGAGTGGTGCACGGACAACGGTTGTCTTTTGCAGGCATCCAGACGAATTCCGTCTACGAACGGACGAATCTGGTGACGATCCGCAACATGGCCCGCCCTTACGAAGGGGAGCCCGAGCATTGGCGGGGAGCCGACAGTCCGGCGTTTGCAGAGCTGGTCGAGTCGATTATGACCGCGCGGCTCGCCGGCAAACCGGTCGTCTGGTCGATGGGGGCGCATGTGATCAAAAACGGGATGTCCCGTTATGTGATCGAGATGGTGAGACACGGCTTTCTGACTCACGTCTCCGGCAACGGGGCGACGAGCATTCACGACTTCGAGCTGGCGTTTCTCGGCGAAACGTCCGAAGACGTCGCCCGCTCGATCGAAGACGGTTCGTTCGGCATGTGGGAGGAAACCGGCAAGTTCATGAACGAAGCGATTCAGCAGGGGGCGGCGCTCGGACTAGGTTACGGCGCGTGCCTGTACCGGTATTTATCGGCGAATCCGGACAAATTCCCGCATTACGACGATTGCGTGTTCGTACAGTGCCAGAAGTACGGAGTGCCTTATACATGCCATATCTCGATCGGCACCGATATTATTCATCAGCATCCGATCGTCGATTTTGAAGCGCTCGGGGCCGCTACGGGGGAAGATTTTCGTTCGATGTGCCGCTCCGTCGCCGCGATGCGGGACGGGGGCGTCTTCCTGAACTTCGGATCGGCCATATCCGGGCCCGAGCTGTTTTTGCGGGCGCTCGCGCTTGCGCGCAACCGGGGGCTGCCGATGAAGGATATCGTGGCCGCCAATTTCGATATCGTGCCGACGCAGGCCGCATTTACGCCGCCGATCACCGACCCGGACTATCATTACCGGCCGCGCCGGGTGCTGGTCGACCGCCTCGAGGAAATCGGCGGCAAGCCGCATCTGTTTCACGGTCTGCACCAGCATACGATTCCGGCGTTGTTCCATGCTCTGCTGAAAAGGAAACAGCAGCTTGGTGCCCAGTTTCCTGTCGAAGCCGCTGCCGGCGATGCCGCTTCGGGCAACGCCTCGCGCACCCCACTGCTGCCCGCGAAGCTGTACCCGGTGGGCTCGAGACGAAGCCGGCTTTATTCGGCGGAGCCCCCGGCATCCGTCAGCGGGAGCGGAGAGGGTGCTTATCGTGTGGCGATGGAGCCGGGCCAAACGGAGGAGGGGGCGGGCTGGAGCGCGCCTCAATTCGACGAGTTTATCGGCCGGGTGCGCGAGGCGAAGGAGCGGGGCAGTCGGATTCTCGTTTCGCTAGGCAGTCATGTGATCGGCTCCGGCGCGCACCGTTATTTAATCGAAGCGATTCGCGGCGGGTACGTCTCTCATCTTGCGGTAACGGGCGCCACTGCGTTTCAAGACGTTGAGTTGGCGGCATTCGGCCATACGGAGGCCGTAGAGGAAGGCACGCTTGCCGAAGGGAAGCTGGCGATGTGGCAGGAAACCGGGGAGCTTGTGCACCGAGCGCTGGCGGAAGGTTATGCGGACGATCTCGGCTACGGCGAAAGTTTGGCAGCTTACGTCCGGCGGCGTCCGGAGCATTTCCCGCATATCGGGGACAGCTTGCTTGGCGCCTGCATCCGCACGGGAATTCCGTATACATGCCATATTACGATCGGCACAGACGACATTCAGCTTCTTCCGTTATCCGATTTCGCCGTCCAAGGGTCCGCGAGCGGCTTCGACTTTCAATCCTACTGCCATACCGTGGCGCATCTGGAGGGCGGGGTATTTATGAACTTCGGCTCGACGGTGACCGGGCCGGAGGTGTTCCTAAAGGCGCTCTCGATCTCGCGCAATTTGCAGCACCCGGTGCACCGTATTACGACCGCCAATTTCGATATCGTCAGGCTGGGCGATTATCACAAAAAAGTCGGCTACGAGGATTGGGATTACTATTACCGCCCGCGCAAAAATATTGTGCACCGTCCGACGAGTCTCGGCGGCAAGGGCTACCACTTCGAAGGGTTACACGAGGAAACGATTCCGGCGATTTGGCGCGCTTTGTTCAAAAACGGCTAGTTTTTGCGTTTTTTAGGCCAGTGCAGGCTAGCGCCCCCGAATTTCTAGTATGATGGGTACAGAGCACAAGAGCAGCAGAAGAAGTTCTGATCACTTATCGACTATGAGGAGGGCTTATCCATGGAATCGTTAAAACCGCAGCTTGCCATGATGAATGAAAGGCTTGACCAGCTTTCCGATCTGAACTTACCTGCCGGGTATTCGGAGCGCGGCTTTCAGGTGGGGGACGAAGCGGCCTGGGAGCGCATTATCGGCGATTCGTTCGGCGGCGAGAGGAAGTTTGACAAGCAGATGAAGCAAGATCCGGAATTTCGGCCGGAGCGCGTCCGGTTTATCTGCTTCGGCGGCGAGCCGATTGCGACCGCTTCGGCCTGGTATGACGAGGAATGGGGAGAGGATACCGGCTGCCTGCATATGGTGGGCATCGTATCGTCCCAGGCGGGTAAAGGGCTAGGGACATCGATCAGCCTCGCCGCCATGCACCAGATGAAGCGGGAGGGCCGCAGCCGCGCGGTGCTGCGCACCGACGATTTCCGCTTACCCGCGATCAAATCGTATTTGAAGCTGGGGTATAAACCGCATGTTGTTCATGACAATCAGCCGGAGCGATGGCGGGCGATCGGAGAGAAGCTCGGCATCCCGCTGATGGAGTAATTCACAATCGGCACAAAACGGCCAAGGAGGCTTCATGGGATGACATCCAGCAATTCGCAAGCAGGGACGAGGATCAAGGCGGTTTTGTTCGACTTCGACGGCACGCTGTCGACGCTTCGGGCGGGATGGGAAGAAACGATGGCGCCGATGATGAAGGTAGCGATAGCCGGCAGCGCGCCGCTTACGCCCGAGCAGTCGGCGGAGCTGGACCGGGAGATTGCCGCCTATATCGACCAATCGACAGGCATCCAGACCATTTTTCAAATGCGCTGGCTGGCGGAACAAGTCGCCGGGAAAGGCTGGAACCCGGAAGTGCTAGGGGAATGGGAATATAAGGCGGAATACAACCGCAGGCTGCTGGAAAGCGTGAACGCTCGCATCGAACGGCTGCGGGCGGGGAGTCTCAGCGCATCGGATTATTTGATGAAAGGTTCGGTGCCTTTTCTGGAGGAGCTTCGCACGCGCGGCATCGAGATGTTCGTTGCGAGCGGCACCGATCATCCGGATGTGGTGAACGAGGCCGAGGTGCTTGGCGTCCGGCATTACTTTCAGGACATCGCCGGTGCGCCCGTCGGACGAGCGGATTGCTCGAAGGAAAAAGTCATCGCCGATCTGCTTGAGGAAAAAGGGTTTCGCGGCGACGAACTGGCGGTCATCGGCGACGGCAAGGTGGAAATCCGGCTGGCGAGGGAGCGGGGCGCCCTCGCGCTTGGCATCGCTAGCGACGAAAACCGGCGCGAAGGCATCAACCCGGTGAAACGCGAACGGCTGCTGGCGGCCGGAGCGCATCATATCGCCGGAGACTTTCTGAATAAGGGAGAGTGGCTGGAGTGGCTCGGATGGCAGACGGAGTAAGTACGGTTATCGATTTGAGCAGGGTCGCGGTCGTCTGCTCCCCGGCGGCGGCCGGGGCGGAAGCGAAGGCGATAGACGTGCTGATCGAAGAGGTCGCCAAGCGGACGGGAATTGTCTGGAAGCGATTGCACGAGGCGAAGGCGGGCGTCCCTGTCATCGTCGTCGGCACGGCGGAGCGGCTGAAGCGGCTTCCCGGCGCCGATTGGACGGGGGCGGCTGAGGCCGCTGGACTGCGACCGGAGGGTTATGTGCTGCAAACGGCCACGGCCGCAGACGTCGGGAGCGAAGCGCCGGTAGTCCGGATCGTCGGGGCCGACGAGAGGGGCGTGCTCTACGGAGTTGGCAAGCTGCTGCGCCAATTGCGCTGGGGCGAAGGCTTCGTCCGGCTCGACAAGTCGCTGCATATCCATACTTCGCCTTATTCGAAGCTGCGCGGCCATCAGCTCGGCTACCGGCCGAAAAACAACGCCTTCGACGCCTGGACGCCCGAGCAGTTCGATTTGTACATTCGGGAGCTTGCGCTGTTTGGCGCGAACAGCATCGAGATCATGCCGCCGCGAACCGACGACCGTCCGACCGGCCCGCTTATGAAGGTCGAGCCGCTCGAGATGATGATCCGGCTTTCCGGCATCATCGACAGCTACGGCCTGGATACGTGGATCTGGTATCCGAACATGGGCGACGACTATTCCGACCCGGAGACGGTCCGGACAGAGCTGGCGGAACGGGAAGAAATTTTCAGCAAGCTGCCGCGCATTAACGCCTTGTTCGTTCCCGGCAGCGATCCGGGCAAGATGGAGCCCGATCCGCTGTTCGCATGGATGGAGCAGGTGGCGGAGCTGCTGCGGAAGTATCATCCCGAGGCGAAAATATGGTTGTCGCCACAAATTATGACGTATCATTCGGCAGAGTGGATGGAAGCGTTTTACCGGCACGTGCGGCGGGAGCCGGATTGGCTTGGCGGCATCGTCTTCGGTCCGCATGTCGATGTCACGCTGCCCGAGCTGAGGCGGGCGATTCCGGAGCGTTATCCGATCCGCCGGTACGAGGACATTACCCATAATTTCCACTGCCAGTATCCGGTTGCCGACTGGGATATCGCCTACGCCCTTACTTTGGGACGGGAAAGCTGCAACCCGCGGCCGTACGCGCAGAAGCATATTCATAACGTGCTGGCCGAATATGCGATCGGCAATATTTGCTACTCGGAAGGCATTAACGACGATGTGAACAAATTTATATGGTCCGATCAGGATTGGGACCCGGCGACGCCCGTCATCGACACGCTGCGGGAATACGGCCGGCTGTTCATCGACAGCGAGCGGGCGGACGCGTTCGCCCAGGGTCTGCTGGCGCTGGAACGGAACTGGGTTGGACAGCTTGCGTCCAACAAGGATGTCGAGGTTACTTTGCAGACGTGGCGGCAGATGGAGCGGGAGGCTACGACGCTGCAACGCTCCAACTACCGGTTTCAGATGCATTTGCTGCGGGCCTATTTCGACGCCTACACGAAGCGGCGGCTTCTTTACGAGACGGGGCTCGAATACGAGGCCCGGGAGGCGCTGCGGGGATCTGGCGTAAGCGGCAGTCTCGCCGCGGTGGATGCGGCGGAGCGGACGCTGGAGCGGGCCCGGACGGAGCCGGTTGCGGCCGATTACCGGCTGCGCTGCAACGAGCTCGCCGACGATCTGTTCGCAAGCATCGGCTACCAGCTTACGGTGTCCCGCCATTTCGCCAGATCGCAGGGCAGGGGCGCCTTCATCGACGCGATCGACGCTCCGCTGAACGACATTCGCTGGCTGCGCACGCAGTTTGCCCAAATCCGGCAAGCCGGGGACGAGTACGAGCGCCTCGCGATGATCGGGCGTTTGCTGGATCGCACGAATCCGGGACCGGGAGGCTTTTACGATCCTCTCGGGTCGCATGGCGGTTTCCGCCGCGTCGATCCGGGCGCGGGCTGGGCGGCGGACCCGGGCTACTTGCAATCGCCCCGGATCGCGCATGCGATGTATATGCTGTCAATGCCGGAGGAGCAGCAGCAGGATCTCGGCGGGGTTCCGCTTGCCTGGGTCTCCCATACTAACGCGCTTCTGGATACGCCGATCGACATTCGTTATGACGATCTGGACCCGGATACCCGTTATACCTTCAAGGCGGTTTTTCTCGGAGAAACGAAAAGCAACTCCTCGCCGAGAGATTGCTGGGCTAGCGTGAATGCAAACGACGCCTTCGTGCTGGAGGAAGAGGTGTTTATCGCGGCCGGATCGGTCACGGTCCGGGAAATGTCCGTCCCGCCGGAGGCGGTGAAGGACGGGAAGCTGAAGCTTACGATCGCCCGTACACGGGGTTACAAGCGGCTAAACGTGGCGGAAGTGTGGCTTCTCCGGCAGAACTAGAAGACGGCCGGAGATGCTTGAAGAGAACAGAGAATGAAACAGTAACGAAGCAACCGGAAAGGATGTGCCATTGTCGTGATTCGCGTAACGGTATGGAACGAATACAGCCATGAGCTGCGGAAGGAAAAGGTGGCGGCGATTTACCCGAAAGGGATTCACGGCGCTATCGCGGACGGCATCGCTGGGCCGGACTTCCGGATTCGGACGGCGACGCTGGCCGAGCCGGAGCATGGGCTGACGGACGAGGTGCTGGCGGACACCGACGTTCTGATCTGGTGGGGGCACCGCTCGCACGAGGAAGTGGACGATGCGATCGTGGACAAGGTTTGCGCCCGCGTGCTCGACGGCATGGGCTTCATCGCGCTTCATTCCAGCCATTATTCGAAAGTATTCCGCAAGCTGATGGGCACGTCGTGCTCGCTGTTATGGCGAGTGGCGGACGAGAAGGAACGGCTGTGGGTCGTGAATCCGGCGCATCCGATCGCCCAGGGCGTAGGCCGCTTTTTCGAGCTGGAGCAGGAGGAAATGTACGGCGAATTTTTCGATATTCCCGAGCCGGAGGAGCTCATATTTCTTAGCTGGTTCCAGGGCGGGGAAGTGTTCCGCAGCGGCTGCACGTTCCGGCGGGGCCGCGGCAAAATCTTTTATTTCCGCCCGGGTCACGAGACGTACCCGACGTTTCAAAACAGCAACGTGCTCCGCGTCATCTCGAACGGGGTGAAGTGGGCGGCACCCGAGCCCGGGCTGGACGCCTTCGGCGAATGGCCTTCTCCCGCGCCGGCGCTGGAGCCGGTGCCGAACGAAAAGAAAAAAGGATAACGCCTAATATGGAAAGGGATGAGCACGTATGACACTTAGAGTAGGAGCGGTCGGAACGGGCGGTATGTTCCGCGGCGCGCATCTGCCCGCGTGGCAGGTTAACCCGGATACCGAGGTTGTCGCCCTGTGCGATACGAACAAGGAGGCGGCGCAAAAAATCGCCGACGAACACGGCATTACTTCCGTTTATACCGATTACAAGGAAATGCTCGCTCGCGAAAAGTTGGATATCGTCAACATTTGCACGCCGAACTTGTTCCATTCGGAAGTGGCGGTTGCCGCGCTGAAAGCCGGGAAGCACGTCTTTTGCGAGAAGCCCGATGCCGTCAGCCCGGAGGAAGCGGTGAAAATGGCCGAGGCGGCCAAGGAAAGCGGCAAGGTGCTTATGGTAATGCGCAACAACCGATTCCGGACCGTATCGCAGTTTTTGAAAAGTTATGCGCAAAAAGGGCATATGGGCGACATCTACACGGGACGCTGCGGTTGGATACGCCGAAGGGGCATTCCCGGCAAGGGCGGCTGGTTTACGACGAAGGAGCTTTCCGGGGGCGGTCCGCTGATCGATCTCGGCGTCCATATGATCGATCTGGCGCTGTGGTTTATGGGCAATCCGAAGCCTGTCGCGGTCAGCGGCTCGGCGTACACGAAGTTCGCGGAAACGGATCTGAGCGATTCGGAGCACAGCGCGTTCGGCTCGAAGCGCCAGGACGGCGTATTCGATGTAGAGGATCTCGCCTCCGGCTTCATCCGGTTCGAAAACGGTGCGACGCTGCAAATCGAGTTCAGCTGGGCGTCGAACATCGAACAGGAAACCCGGTTCGTAGAGCTGCGCGGCACGAAGTCCGGCTTCAGCCTGACGAACGAGGACTTGAAGCTGTTTACGGAGATCGAAGGGACGCTGTGCAACATTCAGCCGCAGATTGCCAAGAAAGGCAACGGGCACGGCGACAACATCCATCATTTCGTAGACGTGGTGCAGGGAAGGGTGGAGCCGGTGTTCCGGCCGGAGCAGGGCGTGGACATGATCCGCATTTTGAGCGCCATTTACGAATCGGCCCGCAGCGGCAGGGAAGTGCGCTTGGACAAATAAGGGGACAGTTCAGAGTCGGGGACTGTGCTGACTGATGGCTTGGCTGCGAAACGATAACGGAACTGTTTTCCGCTATTTACCTTTTCTGCACCATATTTTTGAATATAACGGAACCAAATTCCGTTATATCTCATGATTTCTGGCCATAACCAGGTATATTGGCGGAAATAGCGTACTTTTTTTCCGTTACCTTCAGCATTTCGTCACATTTCAAAACGATAGCGGAATTCATTGCCGCTATTCGCGATCAGGGCAATCTGCATAAGACCAAAAGAGCGGCGGCCGTTTAGGTATAACCTTGAACGGCCGCCGCTGTTCGTTCCCGTCGAAGCTTACGAGCGTTCTTCGTCGGCGAACGATAGGCCTTTCTCTTCGAGAGCGAGCCGAAGCTGCTCCATCGCCTTAGGGCCCATGCCATGCAGCTTCAGCAAGTCTGTCTTCTTGAGCTGGGCTAGCTGTGTCAGGCGCGTATATCCGGCCCCAACAAGTGCGCGGAGCGCCGGTTTCGCGAGAGAGGCGGGGAAATCGGAAACGGATTCACCGGCGCCGGGAGCGGAAGCTTGCCCGGCTCGTTTGGTTTCGCTCAAGCCTCATACCTCCATTCGGTGCGAACAATCGGCTGTTTGTAAAACTACTGACTGCCTAAATATACTATAAGACTCGTACATCCGATTGTAAAATGGGTACTTGCGGCGTCAACCGACTCTTACCATGCTGAGGGTCGCGGCTTTTGCACCGGTTGCTAGCGAAATCGCCGCGGCCAAAGTGGCGCTGACTTGAACGAGGAATCGCATCGCCGGCGATAATCTTAACGATCACATGGTGCGCGGTTCCTGACGCTTTTTTGTTGTTGACTTGTACGGGGCCCCGCATATAGTTAGAAGTAGCTGTACAAAAATTTCCATTCGGGGAGTGGAAGCTATTGACGAAACTAAGGTTCGGGTTTATCGGCACGGGCGGTATTTCGCATTGGCATGGAACGCAGCTTTTGGAATTGTCCAAGGATGTAGAGCTGAAAGCGCTTGCGGATCCCAGCGCGGACAGCAGAAGCCGGTTCAAACACAAATTCGGGCTGAACGAAACGGCGGAGTATGACGACTACCGCATAATGCTGGAGCAGGAGCGGCTGGACGCCGTCGTGATCTGCTCGCCGCATACGGTGCATTTCCGGCAAGCGATGGATGCGTTTGCAGCAGGATGCCACGTGCTCGTCGAGAAGCCGATGACCTGCTCGTCGCAAGAAGCCGAGGTGCTGCTTACCGCTGCCCGGGAGGCGGGGAAGCTGCTGCAGGTTTCGTATCAGCGGCATTTTCAGCCGGAGTTTTTGTACATACGGAGGGCCATTCAGGAGGGGACGATCGGCAAGCTGACTTCGGTTACGGCGTGTTTGTATCAGGAGTGGAAGCAGCTTACGGCGGGAAGCTGGCGGACGAAGCCGGAGCTTTCCGGCGGCGGCATGCTGATGGATTCGGGCAGCCATATTGTGGATATGCTGCTCTGGACGACGAATATGACGCCGGCGGAAGTGAAGCCGGTCATGCAGCGCCACGGCGCACCCGTAGAGATTGATTCGTTCACCGCCATCCGTTTCGCCGAGGGGGCCGTCGCCAGCCTGAACGTCGTCGGTTATGCCCAGGGCTGGCACGAGACGTATATGTTTTGCGGCGAGGATGGGGCCATTCAATATGACAATGGGCGGATCACGCTGCGAAGACTGGGGCAGGAGCCGGTGCGTCCCGAGCTGCCGCAGCGCGAAACGAATCAGGATAAAAGCTTCGTCGATGCAATCGCGGGCAGGCACGAGGTGCTGGTGCCAGGCGAATTCGCGCTAAAGGTTGTCCGCCTGACGGAGCAAATCTATAAAGCGGCCGGCTACGATCCTATCCAGGCGAATGATTGATTTGCGAACATTTGTTCGATATACTGGACATAGGATGTAGGCGGAGAACGGCGGAGTTGCAGTATGCGAAAGGAACTCGATCCGGCTCCTGCCTGAATCGGCAGTTTGCAAGGAGGCTGGATATGAAAATTTCATTGAGGCGGGTTGCCAAATACGGTTGCGCCGATTTTGCGCCCGTCCGCACTGCACTCCGTGAGATGGGGGCAAAATATGTCGCGCTGGAGCACCAGACGGACTACATCTTCGTCCGCCCCGATGCGGACGGGGGCAGAATTAAGGTAAGGGACGAGGGGCGCGGCTCCTGCCTCATCTATGTTTATGCCAGAAGCGCGAAAGAGAGCGAGATCGAATTCGATTATTACGAGTTCCGCGATCCGCAGCTTGTTTCTCTGCTGCAATCGTTGTATGGCGAGCCGGTTGTCGTTCGCAAGGAAAGGGAAATATGGAGCGATCGCGAGTTGGTATTCCATCTGGACCAGGTGGCGGAAGTGGGACAGCTTTTCGAAATCGAAGCGCTGGATCAGGCCGAAGCGGCCGCGGCGCAACCGTATATGGAGAAGCTCGGCCCCCTTATGCGTGGCAGGCTGGAAGGTTCCAACGAAGATCATCTGCGAAGCCGCAAGCGGAACCCGTCCGTCAGCAGTATACAGGCGGATAAGAGCGCCAGCCGCTTCGAACGCCAAGCGAAGCAGGTAACGGCGATTCTGAAGTCTAGCCCGCTGCTCGAAAAGCTGCTGTTTGAAGCGCCGAGGCTCGGACTTCGGAACTATTATATCGGCGCCGGCTGCATTGCCCAGACCATATGGAACAGCATGTGCGGCTTGCCGCCCGAATACGGCATAAACGATATCGATCTTGTTTACTACGATCCCGACTTATCCGCCGGGAAGGAGGAGCGCGTCGCACGGCAAGCGCGAGAGCTGTTTGCCGAACTGCCCGTCCGGCTCGATGTGAAAAATCAGGCCCGCGTTCATCTCTGGTACGAACGGCGTTTCGGTTACCCGATCCGGCCGTACCGTACGCTCGAGGAAGCGATCGACAGCTGGCCTACTACGGCCACCGCCGTCGGCGTGCGCGCGGATGGCCGCTACGGCGAGTGGAGCGTGTACGCCCCGTTCGGCCTGGACGACCTGCTCGGTTTCATCGTGCGCCCGAATAAAGCGCAAATCACGCAGTCCATCTACGAGCAGAAAGTATCCCGCTGGGTCGCCCTGTGGCCCGGGCTCTCGATCGTGCCGTGGAACTCCGATTAGCGGCACGTTAGCCAAGCCTCCCCTCATATACATAACAGACTACATCCAAGATGAGGGGAAGATGCAAGATGGCCGCATGCCAAGCCATGAAGTACCGCAACGTAAGTCCGGCCGTATTCCGTACGCTTCAATCGCTAGGCAAGAAGAAAGGGATTTCGATTCCGAACGCGCCTTCGGGCAGCTTTACGTTCCAGGTTGCCGGCATGAAGGTTGGCTTTCAGTATGCCTGGGATGCCGGAAGCGGCAGCCTCGTGCTGAACTGCGTGACCAAACCGCCGCTGCTGGGCTGTTCGACGATCAAAAGCTTCGCCGACAAAATCGTAGCCGAAAGCGGCGGCAAGTCGGCCTGAACATTATCGTGTAAAACGATCCGGCGATCACTTCGATCCCCGGATCTTGTTTTTTTATCGTTTTCGGATGGGAGCCGACCAGGGGGAGGGAAGCGGAAGCAGAAGTTCCGCTATCGCTAGCGGAACGCCGCTGAACCGGGCGATACCGGAAGCAAAAGTTCCGTTAAAGCCGCCGATAGCTCGGGTGGAGCCGGGCACATGGAGCAATAGAAGAAGTTTTGCTTCCTCTATGCAGGCTTAGTAGGCTCGCGAAGCAGCAATAACGGAACTGGCGGTTCCGCTGAGGCGGCGGGAGAGGAAGCGGAAGTTCCACTATAGCAGACGGAACGGTGCAGGGTTGAGCCTGCGATCGCTCCTTCTCGAAGTACGTCGAGAGAAGCTTTTCTTGCCGGAGACAGGGAAATGAAGCGATCGTATCGAATACATATGACGCTTGCATGGAATGGGGGTCATCAGGTGAGGATTCGCAGCAACGGATGGGTTCACCGGCTGCTCCGGCGGCGCGCGGCCGAAGGGCGGCAAATCGAACAGGAGCTGGCATTGTACAAATTCGCTCTCGAGAACGCTTACGAAGGGATCGTGGTCGCGGACGCCAAAGGTTACGTGCTGTCGGTGAGCCGGACGTATGCTTCCTTTCTGCAAACGGAAGTGGGGGCCATGATCGGCAAGCACGTAACGGAGGTCATCCCGAATACGCGTCTGCACATCGTCGCGGAAACGGGCAAGGCGGAAATCGCCGATTTGCAGCAAATTCACGGGCACTGGATGATCGCAAGCCGGATTCCGATCCGCAGCGGCGGCGAATTGATCGCCGTTGTCGGCAAAATCATGTTTCAGGATATCGACCGATTGTTCGAGATGAACGCCAAATACAGGGACGTGCTGCCCCATCTGCACTATGGCGAAGCGAAGAGCCGCGACGCATCCGGAGCCAAATACGGCATGGAGCATCTGATCGGGGACAGCGAGCCGATGCGCAGGCTGAAGACGATGGCGGTGAAGGTCGCGAAGAGCGGCAGCACCGTCCTCATCAGCGGCGAAAGCGGGACGGGCAAGGAACTGCTCGCCCATGCGATTCATCGGGAAAGCGATCGCCGCTTCGGCCCGTTCGTAGCCGTCAACTGCTCGGCCATACCGGAGACGCTGTTCGAATCCGAGCTGTTCGGCTACAAGGAAGGGGCGTTCACCGGGGCCAGGCGGATCGGGAAAAAAGGCAAGTTCGCCCAGGCGGGCAAAGGCACGATTTTTCTGGACGAAATTGGCGAACTGCCGCCAGCCCAGCAGGCGAAGCTGCTTAGAGCGCTGCAGGAAAAAGAAATCGAGCCGGTCGGGGCGGACAAGCCCGAGCCGATCGACGTCCGCGTCATCGCCGCGACGAACCGGGATTTGGAGTTGCTTGTTACGGAAGGCAAGTTTCGCCGCGATTTGTATTACCGGCTTCACGTCATTCCGCTGCATATCCCGCCGCTTCGGGAGCGGATGGACGATTTGCCCGCGCTGCTTCGGACTTTGCTTCCACAGCTGGAGGGGGAGACCGGCATCCAGGTCGAGCGCGTCAGCGAGCCGTGCGAGCGGCAGCTGCTGGCCTACGATTGGCCGGGCAACGTGCGCGAGCTGCGAAGCGTGTTGGAGCGGGCGCTGTATATGATGGACGGCTCGGTGCTGGAGTCCGTCACGCTGCCGCGGCAAGCTCCCGTCACCAAGGCGGAAGGCCGGCCGCAGAAAAACGCGCCGCTTATGGACGGCACGGGCTCCTGGAAAGAGAGAATGGCCGAATACGAGAAGAAACTGCTGGTAGAGGCGCTGGAGCGTTCGAAAGGCGACAGGCGGAAGGCGGCCTCGCTGCTCGGCATGAGCAAATCCAGTCTATACCAGAAGGCGGAACAGTACGGAATCGGCGACGAGCCGGGCTCCGAATGAACCAACAAGGACGAATATCCGGGCAAAGGAGCTGGCGAACTTCGCATGAGCGATCGATACGAACAAACGGCTAGACTCGCGGCCGAATACGGACAGGAGCATTTGCTGCGCTTTTATGACTCGCTTTCCGATGATGCGAAGACGAGACTGCTGGACCAGATCGAACGACTCGATTTTCCGGCAATAGCTGCGCTGGCGAGCGAGGCCGCAGGAAGCTTGGCTGCTTCGGGTGCACTAGCCCCTATTGAAGCGCTGGATATGGAGTCTATGACGCCGGAGCAGCGGGAGCTGCTGACCGAGAAAGGGTGGAGCCTGCTGCGCGAAGGCAAGGTCGCCGCACTGGTCGTCGCGGGAGGGCAAGGAAGCCGCCTCGGGCATGATGGGCCGAAAGGGACGTTCGACATCGGGCTTCCGTCGGGCAAGTCGCTGTTTCAATTGCAGGCCGAGCGGCTGCTCGGATTATCCGCCCAAGCCGGGCGAACGGTTCCGTGGTATGTGATGACGAGCCCGGAAAATAACGCGGAGACGGTCCGCTTCTTCGACAGTCACGGCTGCTTCGGCTATAAGCCGGAAGACGTGTATATGCTGGAGCAGCAGGCGTTGCCGTCGCTCGACGCTTCGGGCAGAATCTTGCTGTCGGCACCGGGCGAGATCGGTCTCGCGCCAAGCGGAAACGGCGATGCGTTCGCCTCGCTGAAGCGATCCGGGGCGCTGGCGGATATGCTCCGCAGAGGCGTCGAGTGGGTGTTTTATTACAATGTGGACAACGCGCTTATCCGTATAGCCGATCCGCTGTTTGTCGGAGCCGCGGCGTTTTACAACAACCCGATCGCAACGAAGGCTGCGGACAAAACGTTTCCGGAGGAAAAAGTAGGCATCCTCGTACAAAAGGACGGCAGGCCGGCCGTTGTGGAATATACGGATGTGCCGAAGGAGCTGCTGTACGAAACGGACGGCGGCGGGCAGTATGTGTACCGGCTCGGCAACTTGTCGATCCATCTGTTCCGCCTCGATTTTATACAGCAGTACGCCGATGCGGGAGTTCCTTATCATGCTGCGCACAAAAAAATCGCGACCGTTGACGAGAAAGGCGAGCGGCTTGTGCCCGAAGCGCCGAACGCCTATAAATTCGAAACGTTCATTTTCGACTTTTTCCCGCTGGCCGAGCGGATGACTGTACTGAAAATACGCAGAGAGGAAGAGTTTGCGCCGGTCAAAAACAAAGACGGAGACGACAGTCCGCATACCGCCCGCCGCCTCCTTTTCGATTTGCACCGCAAATGGCTGGAGCAGGCGGGCTTCAAGCCGCCCGAAGGACGAGACATCGAAATATCGCCCCTCGTCTCGTATGCGGGCGAAGGACTCACGCCGGAAATCGTACGTTCGTTCGCGGAGCAAACCGACCGGAAGCGGTAGAACGGTCTCTGCTGAGCAAGCGAAGCGGCATCATAGATCGAAGGACGCGGTGCGGCCACCGGGTCCTTTTTGCCGTAAACAATGTTTATCCTTTCCGAAATTTCGGATGAAATTCCGGAATCATGGAAATCCCCATTCTTGCTGCAGCCCGACTCTCCGCTGTTTCCTTTATCCGGCGCGCCTGGCTGCTTTTTTTCGCGTTTAGGCAATTGGCACGGTTCTTGCTTGTATATTTTTACGTAGCCTTTATTAAAGGAGTGATCGTATGAGCAAGCCGGTTTACGCCGATTATGGCGAAGCGGTAGCCGACATCCGCGATGATGCGACCGTTATGGTCGGAGGGTTCGGACTGGTCGGCATTCCGGAGCATTTGATTTTGGCGTTGGCCGAGTCCGGCGTCAAAGGGCTGACCGTGATTTCGAACAACTGCGGCGTCGACGATTGGGGGCTCGGGCTGCTGCTGCGGCGGAAGCAGATCAAGAAAATTATCGGGTCCTACGTCGGCGAGAACAAGGAGTTCGAGCGGCAGATGTTGTCCGGCGAGCTGGAGGTCGAGCTTGTGCCTCAAGGGACGCTGGCCGAACGCATCCGGGCCGGCGGGGCCGGTATTCCGGCGTTTTACACCCCGGCGGGAGTCGGTACGCCGATCGCCGAAGGGCGAGAGGTTCGGCAGTTTGGCGGCCGGACGTATTTGCTCGAGCATGCGCTGAAGGCCGATTTCAGCCTGATTCGCGGCTGGAAGGCGGATCTTGGCGGCAATGTCGTATACCGGAAGACGGCCCGCAACTTTAACCCGGTCATGGCCGCGGCGGGCAGCGTAACGATCGCCGAGGTTGAGCAGCTTGTGACGACGGGGGAGCTTGACCCGGATACGATTCATACGCCAGGCATCTATGTGCAGCGGCTGGTCGTCGGCGCGCAGCAGAAACGGATCGAGAAACGGACGACGAGGGGAGGCGAAGCAGGATGAACGCTGCCGGTAAAGACGCGATGCAAACGCTTCGGGAAACAATCGCCAAACGGGCCGCCCGCGAGCTTGCGAACGGCTATTACGTCAATTTGGGAATCGGCATGCCGACGCTCGTTGCGAACTATATTCCGGACGGCATGAAGGTGAGTTTGCAGTCCGAGAACGGTTTGCTCGGTATCGGGCCTTATCCGCGTGAGGACGAAGTCGACCCGGATTTGATCAATGCCGGCAAGGAGACAGTCACCGCCCTGGAAGGGGCCGCCTTCTTCGACAGCAGCGAATCGTTCGCGATGATCCGCGGCGGACATATCGATCTGGCGATTCTCGGGGCGATGGAAGTGTCGGGCGACGGCGATCTGGCCAACTGGCTCGTGCCGGGCAAGATGGTGAAAGGAATGGGCGGCGCGATGGACCTTGTGCACGGGGCGAAGCGAGTCGTCGTCATTATGGAGCACGTTACGAAGAACGGCCAGCCGAAAATCGTCAACTGCTGCAGCCTGCCGCTGACGGGCGAACGAGTCGTGCACCGGATCATTACGGACAAAGCCGTCATGGACGTGACGGAAAACGGGCTGGTGCTGCGCGAGGTGGCGGCGGGCTGTACCGTCAGCGAGGTGCAGAATACGGTCGAGCCGGTGCTCCATGTAGACGAACAGGTGATTACCGATGCTTACTGAGCGCGGAGCCGCGGGGGAGCTTAGCGGCAAAGTTGTGTTCCTCACGGGGGCGGCCGGCGGCATCGGCTACGCGATCGGCGAAGCTTGCGCGGAGCAGGGGGCATCGGTCGTTATGAGCGACCTGCATGCGAAGGCGGCGGAGGAAGCGGCGGACCGATTGACGAAGCAAGGGTATGACGGCATCGGAGTCCGCTGCGACGTTTCCGATGAGAACGATCTGATCCGCGCGCTGGACTATGCCTGCGAGAAGTACGGCAGGATCGACGTCCTTGTCAACAACGCCGGTATGCAGCACGTCGCCATGCTGGAGCAGTTTCCGACCGACACGTTTGAAAAAATGGTGCGACTTATGCTGACCGCTCCTTTTATGGCGATCAAGCATGTGTTTCCAGCGATGAAGCAGCGGCAGTTCGGACGCATTCTCAATATCGCCTCGATTAACGGGCTCGTCGGCTTTGCCGGAAAAGCGGCGTATAATAGCGCCAAGCACGGCCTGATCGGGCTGACGAAAGTGGCGGCGCTTGAAGGGGCGGCACATGGCATTACCGTTAATGCATTATGCCCGGGTTATGTGGATACGCCGCTCGTCCGCGGTCAATTGGACGATTTGGCGCGCAGCCGGCAGATCGACCCGCAGCGCGTGCTGGAGGAGGTCATTTATCCGCTCGTGCCGCAGCGCAGGCTGCTTTCCGTCCGCGAGGTCGCCGATTACGCCGTGTTTTTGGCCAGCGGCAGGGCGGGCGGCGTGACCGGTCAAGCGATCGTCATCGACGGCGGCTATACGGCGCAATAGCGCTTGCGGATACACGGATCAGCCATATAACGGCTGAAGCCATCTTGCGGCGAAACGCCGGAAAGGAGTTTTACGATGACTGTAAGTATTGCCGTTCTTGGCGCCGGAACGATGGGAAGCGGCATTGCCGAGCTGTTCGCCGCGCACGGATTCCCTGTCGCGCTTTACGATCCTAACGGCAGTGTCTTGTTTAACGTGCGGCAGCGGCTCTCCGAACGCGGAATAAGCGTTGCCGCAGCGGAGGGGGAGCCCGCAGCATACGGCGATGCGGCGAAGCCTGCGTTTGGGACGGGCAGCGTCCGCTTGTCATCGGAGCTTGCAGACGCAGTCAAGGGGGCCGGCTTCGTTATTGAGGCCGGACCGGAGAAGCTGGAGACGAAGCGGGAGCTGCTGCACGCTATCGCGCCGTTTTTGGCCGATGACGCCATTGTGGCCTCGAATACGTCAACCTTGCCGCTGGAATCGCTGGCACAGGGACAGACGTTTGCGAACCGGCTGCTCATCGCCCACTTTTTCAACCCGGCGACGGTTGTTCCGCTTGTCGAGGTAGTCGGACTTCCGGATACGGAGCCAGGTGTCGTCGAGCGCGCGGCAGCGCTGATGGTTAGCTGCGGCAAAGCTCCCGTCGTGCTGAAGAAAGACTGCCCGGGCTTTATCGCCAACCGGCTGCAGGCGGCGGTGCTGCGGGAGGCATGCCATCTGCTCAGTTGCGGCGTAGCGGATGCGGAGCAGATCGACCGGGCGATGACGGAAGGGCCGGGACTGCGCTGGGCGCTGAACGGGCCGTTTGCGATCGCCGATTACGGCGGACTCGACATTTGGGAGAAAGTGACGAGCAATTTGTTTCCTCTGCTGGGCGGGGACCGGGAAGCGCCGGAGGTCATCTCGGCCAGCGTCAGGCAAGGACATCTCGGCTTCAAGAGCGGAGCCGGATTTTACGAATATGGAGACGGGGAAGCGCGGCAGCGGGAAGCTTCGAGACGGGAGCAGGCGCTGCTTCAATTGATCCGGGGGCGAAAAGGAGAGAGCGAATCATGACAGAGCAGGTGTATATACTGGAAGGAGCCCGGACGCCGTTCGGCGCATTCGGGCAATCGCTGCGGCAGGTGAGCGCGACCGAGCTCGGTCTGCACAGCGCGAAGGAGGCACTGCGCCGGGCCGCCGTGGAGCCGGGGAGCGTCGAGCAGGTCGTATACGGCAACGTCATTCATTCGGGAACGGACGCCTCGTATACGTCCCGGCATATCGCGCTGAAGGCGGGAATCCCGGTGGAAACGCCGGCACTGACCGTGAACCGGCTGTGCGGCTCCGGGATGCAGGCGGTTATTTCCGCCGCGCAAATGATCCGGCTCGGAGAAGCGGGCGTATGCCTCGCCGGTGGCACGGAAAATATGTCGCTATCGCCGCACGCCGATTTCACGAGCCGCTTCGGCGGAATGAAGCTCGGCAATTTGCAACTGGAGGATATGCTGCTGCATACGCTGACCGATGCTTATATCGGCTGCGGCATGGGAATGACCGCGGAGCGGCTCGCCTCGCGCTACGGCATCTCCCGGGAGGAGCAGGACGAGCTCGCGGCTCTGAGCCATCTGCGGGCGGCGAAGGCGGCGGATGACGGCGTCCTGGCGGAGGAGATCGTCCAGGTGGAGGTGCCCGGCCGCGGCGGACCTGCCCAGGTAGGGCTGGACGAGCAAATACGCCGCGATACGTCGGCTGCGCTGCTGGCCAAGCTGAAGCCGGCCTTCCAGCGCGACGGCGGTACCGTAACGGCGGGCAACGCCAGCAGCATTAACGACGGCGCAGCTTCGCTCGTGCTGGCCGGGAATAGCCGGCTGCAGGGACGGAAGCCGCTCGCGCGGATCGTTTCATGGGGAATCGCCGGCGTGGAGCCGGACGTGATGGGCATCGGCCCCGTTCCGGCGGCGCGAATGGCGCTGGCGCGAGCCGGACTCGCCGTAAGCGATATGGACGCGGTCGAGATCAACGAAGCATTCGCCGTGCAGTATTTGGCCGTGGAGCGCGAGCTGGGTCTGGATCGCGAGAAAACGAACGTGAATGGCGGAGCGATCGCGCTCGGCCATCCGGTCGGAGCGAGCGGAGCGCGCATCTTGCTGACGCTCGCTTACGAGCTGCGGAGAAGGAACCTGCGTTACGGACTGGCAGCGCTATGCGTCGGCGGAGGCCAGGGCGTCGCGGTCGTTCTTGAGCATAACCCGGAGTAAGGAACAGAGCAGCCTAACCCCCGATACCCCTATTCGCATCGGCAAATAGGGGTTTTTGGCGCGGTCGAAATTTGTCGCTCGGACCCACTAGCCGAACACCGCAATCGATCGTATACTTAGCGTTGGGCATCCGCGTATGCCCGTATATGGCAGCCGGCTACAATCGGGCGGAAAGAGGCAACAGCATGTCAGACGCGCTTAGAAGATGGCTCATTATGAACATGATGAGCTATACGATTTTCGTTTATGTCGGGATCTTTATCAACTTGTTTATTTGGGAGAAAAACCGCCTTATATTCGAAGTCGCCTGGTACAATTTGATTTTGTATGTATCTTGGGCTTTCGCTTTCGCCTTCGCGGCTTACCTGCTGTCGAAGACGACGATACGGACACTGCTGGCGGTATCGGCAGTCGCCGGGGCGGGCGCATTTGTCATCCTCACGTTCCTCGAGCTGGATAACCGGATGCTGTGGATCGCATGCATCGGAGTGCCGGTCGGCATCATGTACGGCTTTTTCTCGTCGGCGCAAAATTTGAGCGTTTCGATGAGCGGCACGAGCGCCGAGCTCGGCCGTTACTTTTCGACGGCAGGCAGCATCCAGCAGGTCGTTACGCTGGCAGTCCCGTTATTGTCGGCGATTATTATAGCGTACGCCGGTTATTTCGGCACCTCGATCCTCATGCTCGTGTTTCTTCTGGGCATGCTTGCCTTTTCGTTCCTAATGCCGAAAATATCGCTGAACGTCGAGGGCGGCGAGGCGGACCGTCCGTCCATGCTCTGCTGGCTGTGGCGGCAGCTTAGGCGCAAGCCGGGACTGCGGTGGCATTCCGCGGCGAACCTTGCGGCCGGCGTCTTTTTGCAGTTTCAGCAGCTGTTTCTGCTCGTCTTTACGTTCAGCGTAACCGAAAACAAATTTTGGATCGCCGGTCTGAACGGTTTATATACGCTGGCGACGCTCGGCGGCTTGTACGTGTACCGCCGGTATGCGCTGAAAGATTTTACGCTGCTGTTCGTCGGCTGCGTTCTCGTCACGTGCGGCTTCCTGATCGTGCTTTTCCCGGCGAAGCCGGTGCTCATCGTCTCCAATCTGCTTACGGCGGTTGGCATGTTCTGCGTTATCGCCGCTTGGAACACGCTGCAATTCAAATGGATCAAGACGTTCAAGGAGCGTGAACAGGCGAACCTGCTCGTCTGGAGGGAAACGCTTATATGCGTCACGCGGATCGGTACGCTGCTGATCGTCTTGTCCGTCGACGATATTCGCGGCGGGATGTTTATAGCTCTAATTGTTGTCGCTCTGTTTAGCCTGCTCGCCTTGCCGTATTTCGAATACCGCGCGAGGAAGATCGGGCAGCGGGAGAAGGCCCATCGGGACGAAGCCTCCAATATGCGCGAGCAAGCAGGAAATGTGTAAAATGGTGACGAATAAAGTCATGAACATACCGGGTGGTTTTTGGACATAGGTTGGTTATGGTGGGAAACGAAACTATTTTACTTTCGGGGGAGCCCCCAGCTTCCGAGCCTGGACTTCACATTGTGGGGGATATTAAAAAAAGGGGGGATGCTCTATGGAACTTTGGGCGATATGGCTCATCGTGGCCGCCGTGCTGCTTGTGATCGAAATGATGACGCTGACGTTTTATTTGCTGTGGATTGCGATTGGCGCTGTCGTGGCGGCTGCCTTAGCTCTATTCGTCACGGACTCCTTCGTTTGGCAAGTGCTGCCCGGCTGCGCGGTCGTGCTCGTGTTAACCACGTTCACGAAGCCGATCACCCGTTATTTCCGTTCGTCGAAAGGGTTTAGTGACGCAGTCGACGAGCTGGTCGGCAAGCCGGGCATCGTGTTGGAGCCGGCGGAGGAAGGAAAGCCCGGCATCGTCAAGGTGGGAAACGAGACGTGGAGTGCGGTTTCGATTACAGGCGAGCCGCTTGCGCAAGGCGACACGGTCGTTGTCGTCGAAAGGGGAAGCGCTACACTCCGGGTCGATAAATGGAAAGGGGAGGTTTAGTATGGGTAGCATACTTGTCATCATTGTTATTATTCTGGTTATTGCGGTAGCGGCGCTTTCGATCAAGATCGTGCCGCAGCAGCGGGTCGGCGTTGTGGAGCGGCTCGGCAAGTTCAACCGGCTGCTTACGCCGGGCGTCAACATTTTGGTGCCGATCATCGATCACGTGCGCACGTATCACGATCTGCGCATCCAGCAGGCGAACGTGCCGCCGCAAACGGTTATTACGAAGGATAACGTGCAGGTGCAGATCGACACGATCATTTTTTACCAAGTCACCGGTCCGGAGCAGGCTACGTATGGCATCTCTGATTACGTGTATGGGGTGCGCAACATTTCGACCGCTACTATGCGGCAGATTATCGGCAAAATGGAGCTGGACGAAACGCTCTCCGGCCGCGAAAAAATATCGACCGACATTCGCGTCGCGCTCGACGAAGCGACTGAAAAGTGGGGCGTGCGGATCGAACGCGTCGAGGTCATCGACATTCAGCCGCCGACCGACATTCAGGAATCGATGGATAAGCAGATGAAGGCCGAGCGCAGCAAGCGGGCGATCGTGCTCGAGGCGGAAGCGGCCAAGCAGGATATGATTTTGCGCGCCGAGGGCGACAAGCAGAGTAAAATTTTGAAGGCCGAAGGCGACAAGGAAGCGCGCATCCGCGAGGCGGAAGGCTTGCGCCAGGCGCAGGAGCTGGAGGCGCTCGGTCAGGCGAAGGCGATTCAGGCCGTTGCGGAGGCGGAGAAGCGGCGCATCGAGCTGCTGCGCGAAGCCGGGCTTGACGAGAACGTGCTGACGTACCGTTCGCTGGAGGCGCTGTCGGACATTTCGAACGGGGCGGCGAACAAAGTGTTCATCCCGACCAAAGCAGTCGAGACGCTCGGTTCGATCGGGGCGCTCGGCGAAATGCTGAAGGCAAGCAAGAAAGAATAACGTTGTTTATGAAGCCAGTCGGCAAGGAGTCTGCATTCGCGCAGGCTCCTTTTTTTGCGTCCTAAGACAAGCTGATCTGCAGCCGGACTGAGTTTTGCTGAAGCTTCAGCTGCTTTTTTCGGATGCGGCAAGCCCGCCGAAGCGCCATTTTCCCCCGCCCGAACAAAAAAAGAAGACGATCGCAAAAAAGGAAGGGGTGCCCGGCGAAAAGGGGAGTGACCGAATAAAAAGTGGTGCTTTCCTGTGGCGCCCCGCGGCTGGTATGGTCAAAACGACGATTCGCCGGTCGCTCCGTCTGAGGGCAAGAGCATGCGACTCGTCAAGAAAAGGAGGAGGGATATGGACCAAATCGCCGACTACTCGGCAAACACGCAATCGAAAGAAGCGTCGGCGTTTGCCGGCCCGAAGCCGAAATCGGATTGGCGCAAACGGCTGCGCCGGGATCGGATGCTTTATATGCTGCTCGTTCCGGTGGTGATTTACTTCGTGCTGTTTAAGTACGCGCCGCTGTTCGGCGAAGTGATGGCGTTCAAAAATTACCGGCTCGCCGACGGCATCTGGAACAGTCCGTGGGTCGGGCTGCAGCAGTTTCGCAAGCTGTTTACGAGCCGCGATTTTTGGCTCATTTTAAGAAACACGCTGCTGCTCAATTTGTACATTCTCGTGTTCGCCTTTCCGGTGCCGATCGCGCTCGCGATCATGCTGAACGAGCTGCGGAAGGAATGGTACAAGCGGCTGCTGCAAAATTTGCTGTACATCCCGCACTTCATGTCGTGGATCGTACTCGGCAGCATCGTCATCGCGCTGCTGTCGCCAAGCACCGGCATCGTAAACGCCCTGCTCAAGCTTGTCGGGCTGGAGCCGATTTATTTCATGGCCAGCACGTTTTGGTGGCCGGTCGCCTTCATCGGCTCGAGCATATGGCGGGAAGCGGGGTTCGGCACGATTTTGTACCTCGCCGCCATGGCGTCGATCGATTCGCATCTATACGAAGCGGCTGCGATGGACGGCGCGCGCAAATGGCGCCAAATATGGCACGTAACGCTACCGGGCATCCGCAGCACCGTAGCGATCCTGCTCGTTCTGCAAATGGGCCGGATGATGGATGTCGGCTTCGAGCACATCTACGCGCTGCAAAATTCGACTGTAACCGCCGTATCCGAAGTGATCAGCACGTATGTGTACAAGCGCGGCATCGTCGGCCTGCAGTACAGCTACACGACGGCGCTTGGCCTGTTTCAATCGGTCGTGTCGCTTATTCTGGTCGTAACGGTCAACCGGCTCATCCGGGCGATGGGAGAAAGGGGGTTGTGGTAAATGAGCGGTTCGTCGCGCTGGTTCGGACGATTAAACGCTTTCCTGCTTGCGCTGTTTGCGCTCGCCACTTTGCTTCCGTTCGTGAATATGATCGCCGTATCGCTCAGCAGCAGCCGGGCGATCAATGCCGGCGAAGTGTCGTTTTGGCCGGTTGATCTGAGCCTCGACGCATATGTAAACCTGATCGCCGACGGACAGCTGCTGGTGGCGATGAAAAATACGATCGTTATTACCGTCGTCGGCACCGCGCTGAACATGCTGTTCACCATTATGGCGGCGTATCCGCTGTCGAAGCGGCGTCTTAAGGGGAGAAACGTCATGCTGATGGGCGTCCTGTTCACGATGCTGTTCGGCGGCGGTTTGATCCCGAACTTTTTGCTCGTCGGCGCTCTGGGCTTGATCGATTCGTATTGGGGCTTGTGGCTGCCCGCGCTCATCAGCGTCTACAACATGTTCGTTATGAAAACGTTTTTCGAAGGGCTTCCCGAGGAGCTGGAGGAATCGGCGGCGATCGACGGGGCCAAAGAGCTGACTGTGTTGTGGAAAATCATTCTCCCGCTGTCGCTGCCGGTCGTCGCCGCCTTGACGCTGTTTTACGCGGTAGGCTGGTGGAATTCCTATATGAACGTGCTCATTTACATCAAAAGCACCGACAAGCTGTCGCTGATGGTGAAGCTGTACCAGATGCTTGAGAACGTAAGCTCGCAGCTGCTCAATACGACAAACGGCGAGGGCGTCCAGCAGGCGTCGATTACGCCGGAGAGCATTCGTGCCGCGTCGATCATAATTGCGATCGTACCGATTTTGTGCGTATACCCGTTTTTGCAAAAGCATTTCGTCAAGGGTGTTTTGATGGGGTCGGTGAAAGGGTGAAGCGAAACGTTTCTACCTGCCGCTTTACCGAACTGTAGTACAATGAAATGAAAAGGGGAGGAATCTTCAGATGAAAGCGCATTCGAACAAATGGGTGAAAGCCGCGCTCCCGCTCTTGCTGGCGGCCGTCGCCGCTTTGGCGGGCTGCTCCAAAGGGGGATCGGAAGGAGCGGCCGGGGATGGCGCGGGGTCCGGCGGAGACAAATACGACAAGCTGCCGAAGGAAGTCAGCGTCTCGATGTTCGACCGGGGGCAAGTCTCGAGCGACGAAGGCACATACGAGGAAAACCGCTGGGTCAAATGGATTCGCGAGCAGTCCGGCGTGAATGTGAAAATCGTTCCGGTTCCGCGCAACCAGGCGCAGGATAAGCTGAATGTGCTGATTGCCTCGAACCAGGCGCCCGACCTGATCTGGGAGTACGACCGGAATTATATCGGCAACCTCGTGACGCAGGGCGTCATTCAGCCGATCGACGAATATATCGAGAAATACAGCACGTCGTACAAAAAATATTTGCAGGAAAACTCGGACTTGAAGCCGTATATAAGCTTCGACGGCAAAATGTATGCGGCTACGACAAAGCGAACGGTAAGCTCCGTCGCAAACCACGGCATGTGGATACGGCAAGACTGGCTCGACAAGCTGAAACTGAAAACGCCGACGACGATGGAGGAGCTGATCGCGGTCGCCCAGGCGTTCAAAGACGGCGACCCCGACGGCAACGGCAAAGCCGATACGGTGCCGATCATCGGCTACACGACCGGAGACGCGTACAACGCGATGCACGGCATCACCTGGGTCGACTGGTATTTGGAAAACGGCAAAATGAAATACGGGCCGACGACGGACCGCTACGGCGATTCGCTCGCCACGGAGAAAAAAATATACGAGCTCGGCCTCGCCGACAAAGAATATTTTACCGACAAAGACAATTCCCGCGCGAAGCAGTTGTGGACGACCGGCAAAGCGGGCATCTGCCTATGCCAGTGGGGCGGAACGACGTCCGCGATGGTGAAGGATTTGCTGCTGAACGATCCGGCCGCGAAGCCGGTTCCGCTCGAGCCGGTGGCGACGAAATACGGCAAATACGGCTTGTATCAGGAAACGCCGGCGAACATATACGTCGCGTTCAACAAAAATATGAAAAATCCGAAGGCGGCCGTGCAATATTTGGATTGGCTCGTCGACAAGGGCTGGTTCCCGCTGACGTACGGACAGGAAGGGGTTCACTACAAGCTGGTGAACGGCATCCCGCAAAAAACCGACGCCGACAAATTCAAAAAAGAAGTGGCGTATGCCGCCGAATATGCGGTGCTGAAGCCGCTCGTCGAGAAGCCGGAGGATTTGCCGGTCAAGGCGGCGCAGGATGCCCTGTCGCAGCAGATCGCGAAGCTCGAGGTCGAATCACTCAAGACGGCGCTCAAAAACAAGTTCCGGCGTGACATTCCGTACCAGCCGAACATTATCGAAATTAACGAGCTGAAAGCTTCGTTCCAGAAAACGATCGACGAAATCCGCGCGAAAACTGTCACGCAGCCGAATTATTCGGCGGACAGTGCGCTCGGCGACATCCGCAAAGAGTGGAAGCGGCTCGGCGGCGACAATGCGGAGAAGCTTGCGCAGGAATGGTACGACAAACATAAAGCCGATTTCAAATAAAAGGCGATGGCGGAAGGGGGGAACGGGAAATGGGCATGTTTCGGTACCGGTCTACGAAACGAACGGTTTTCGTGCTTGTCGCGCTCCTGTTCCTCGTCGTTTCCGTCATCTCGTTTTTGTCGTACAAGGTGACGACAAGCCGGCTCAAATACGAGCTGACCGACACGCATATGGCGCTGCTAGGGCAGATCGAGCACAAAATGGAGCTTATGCTGCAAATCATCGACAACGAGACGATTCAGATGCTCGGCACGGACGAAGTGAAGATGTTTTTCGACGCCGGATACGACCGCGACGAGGCGCGCGAAAACGACTACCGGCTGAACGCGCTGCTGAACCGCATCATTAACGGCGGGGAGTATGTGTTTTCGATCGATTTGTATTCATACAGCCGGAAGCGGCTGTTTTCCAACAATATGCTGCTTGACTCGGACATCCCCGACGATTATCAATGGATATCCCAGTTCGAGCTGTACGAAGGATATTCGAACTGGCTGACAACGCGGCGGCTGTCGATTGGCGGCTCGTCGTTTCCGATTTATCGCAATGTCGCCACGCTCGTCCGTACGTATCCGCTGATCCATTCGACCGGTTATCGGCGCGGCGCCGTCGCCGTCAACATCAAGGAGGAGTCGCTGCACGCGCTGCTGAGCGATGCCGAGCACAGGGAGCTGGGCGAGACGTTTATCGTCGACGCCCGGGGGACGATCGTCTCCCACGCCGACAAAACCAGGCTCGGGCGCGATGCGAGCGAAACGCCGGTCGTCTCCGGCGTTCTGGGCGAGCCCGGGGAAGGCTACTTCCGCACGAAGTCGGGCGGCCAGGCCAGCACCGTCTTTTACGTCACATCGGCGTTTACGGGGTGGAAGATCGTCAACGTGGTACCGGAAATTCAGTTGAATAAACCGCTCGCGAACATTCGCAACGTCCTCGTCGTCGTGGCTGCCGCACTGTTCGCCGCTGCGGCGCTGCTGGCCGCGTTCGTCGGTTATTGGACGCTGAAGCCGTTCAACCGGTTCGTCGCCAGCCTGTCGGGCAAGCTCGGGAAACACCCGCGCTATGCTGCGGATGGCGCCGGCCACGGCAACGAGTTCGCTTACTTTGAAACGGTCGTGCAAACCATTCTGGCCGACAGCGAGCAGCTGCAGAAGCAGATCAAAGAAACGAAGCCGATCATGAAATGGCGGCTGCTGACGGAAATATTGACGCAATACCCGCCGAATTCGCGCGATATGCGCCAGGTGATGGATTTGGTCGGCCTTCAGCTGCATCCGAACCATTTTATCGTGTTAAGCGCGGAATTCGACCGCAAGTCCGAAATCGCTTCTTCAGCCGATCTGCATCTGTATGCCTACGCGCTTTGCAATGTGGCGGAGGAGCTGATCAACGCGGAGAGCCGCGGGGCGGCGATCGAATGGGACGACGGCCGGTGTGCGATCTTGATCAGCTTCGAGGACGACGACGAGGAGATGCATTCGGTAAGGGCCGTAGCGGTTGCGGATATGCTGAAGCAGTTCGCCGAGCAATATTTCCGCCGGACGATTACGATCGGCATCGGTGGCGAGGTTCGGGAGATGCGCGACATTCCGCTGTCGCACAAGCAGTCGGTGGAGGCGCTCAAATACAAGCTGGTTTTGGGCAACAACGCGATTATTTCCGCCGACGACATCCAGGATTACCGCGCCGGGGAATTTCATAAGCTGCTTGCCATGACCGACAGCATCATCGATTCGCTCAAGCTGCCGGACGAAGACAAGCTGCGCCAGCAAGCGTGGAGCTGGTTCGAAGCGATGGCTTCCTCCGCGACGCCCCCCGACGTCATCAAGCAGCTCGTCGTGCAGCTGCTCATGAAGGCGGCCGGGGTCGCCGGCGAGCTCGGGTTAAGCCAGGATGAGCTTGTGCCGACGCAAAGCTTGCAGGAGACGCTGGCGCAGCACGAGACGCTGGAACAAATCCGTTCGTTTGCGATCGGCATGCTGACCGGTCTGATCGAACGCATCCGCCAAAAACGCGCCAGCCGGGAAAAAACCGAGACGATCGACAAAATTACGCGGTTTATCCGCGACAATTACATGCACGGCGACATGTCGCTTAACTATTTGTCGGAGCGGTTCCGGTTAAGCGTCTCCCATCTGAGCAAAATGTTCAAAGATTATACGGGCGGCAATTTCATCGACTACTTGATGGAAATCCGCATCTGCAAATCGAAGGAGCTGCTCGCGGAAACAAACGGCAAAATCCGCGATATCGCCGAAGCGGTCGGTTATGCGAACGTCAACAGCTTTACGCGCATTTTCAAAAAAATGACCGGTCTGACCCCGAGCGAATACAGGGAGGCGGAATGGGCCAAACGAGGCGCAGACAATCGGCCGGACGAGCTGGAATGATCCGATGCGAGATTTTGGAGGTGCATGCCGCATGAACGAAACCAGTCCGATCGACCATGAACGGCTGCTGGTGGAACGGGTGCGCGATTGGGAGCCGCAGTACAACCCGGAAACGAAGCTGCTGCGCGTACCTTTCAGCAGCCCGGGTTATCACACGACGCTGAAAGACGTCGATTACGTACACGGGACGTACATCAATCTGATTTACGCGCTGGCGCTGCTCGATACCGAGCTGCCGGAATACGAGCAGCGGGCGTTCGACATCATCGAGACCATTATTGCGCTTCAGGATACCGACCGGAGCCGTTCCACATTCGGCATATGGCCGTGGTTTTACGAGGAGCCGCTGGAGCAAATGTCCCCGCCGGATTGGAACTGGGCGGATTTTTGCGGCAAGCAGCTGCTGCTGGCGGAAGTGCGTCACGGCGCGCGTTTGGGCGAGCCGCTTCGCAGTAAAGTGAAGCTGGCGATAAGCTGCGCCTGCGATGCGATCATAAAGCGGGACGTAGGGCCGTCGTACACGAATATCGCCATTATGGGCGCATTCGTGACGCTCGTCGCCGGAGAGCATTACGGAATCGGCGCATACGCGGAATACGGGCTGAAGCGGCTTGCGAAATTTTACGATTTTACCCTCGAGCTGCAGGCGTTTCAAGAGTACAACAGTCCGACGTATGCCGTCGTCTCGATCGTGGAGCTGTCGCGCATTCGGGCGCTGGCGGCATCGGAGCGGGCGAAACGGATGAGCGACGAACTGCTCGATCTGGCTTGGGAAATGACGGCGGAGCATTTCCATCCGGTGACCGGGCAATGGGCCGGACCGCACAGCCGCGGCTATCGGACGCTGCTTGGCGGTGAAACGAAGTCGTTTCTGCATGTTGCGACAGGCGGCCGGATCGGACTGCCGCCGGCAGAGAAGCTGCACTATTCCGCCGAATGGTATCGCGGCGGCATCGCTTGCCCGCAGCGGTTCCTGGAACGGTTTACGGCGCGGCGGAAAGTATCGCTGCGGCGGCAGTACGTTCGCGATTCCGGGCGCGGCCTCGAGAAGTGGGCGACCACATATATGACGCCGCAGTATGCGATCGGCACGTTCCGCAAGGAAATCTTGTGGAACCAGTGCCGGGTACTGGTCGGCTATTTCGATAACAGTGGCAGTCCGACATACGTCCATCTGCGGTTTTTGCATGACGGCTACGATTTCAGCTCCGCCGTATTCGAAAGCGTTCAGGCAGGTCCGGACATTTTGTTCGGCATCCGGTTTATAACGGACGGCGGCGACACGCATCCGAGCTTGGACAAGACGAACGGCTCGATCCGGGCGTCCGATTTGCGGCTAAGGCTTGAGATCGGCGGCTGTCTCGATCGCGTGAGCGCTGCTTCGTCCGAATCTGGCGCAACGATAGCGATTGACGGCTTGCCCATCGAGCTGAGGACGTTGTTCGCCTCGCTACGCTGGGGCGGCGACGTCCGGCTGAAGCCAGCATGGCGCGTGCTGCGCGAAAGCGATACGCTGGGCGTCGACTATGTGCTGTACGAGGGCGAGAAGCAGACATTCGATTTGCGGGCGATCGAATCCGGAGCGCTGCTGTTTGCTTTGTCCGTCGGGAAGCCGGTCCCGGAATATAGCGTCGAGACTGATGAGGAACGGGGTTTTGCCGCCGCAGTGCGGAAGGAAGACGGTTCGCAGCATCTCGAAATGAAAACCAGGCCTACTGAAGTTTTGTAGCGCTCGTTTGAACATATGTAGTGCAGCTTGCCAAGCCATATTCAAAAACGAAGACGGAGCCCGCGATCCAGCGGACTCCGTCTTTGACTTATATCAGGCAAATTGCAGCACGACCATCTGATGGCACTCCAGCTTCGGCACCGTATACGTAACGGTTCCGTCCTTGGATTCGAACGGAAGCTCGGCCATCTGCGGCGCCAAATAAACGCGGCCGACCGGGCGATCCGCTTTGACCGACGCCTGTACGTCAAACAGCGGTACGATATCCTCGATAATTTCCGTCGACTGGCCGCGGCGCACCGGCGAAGCGTACAGCAGATGATGCACCCAGCGGTTCTCGTCCGGTTGAGCCTGGAGCGTCGTAACGCCTTGTGCAGGCAGCGTCGTCCGCAGCGTCCGCTGCTCCCCTAGCAGGCGGCCGAGCGCATAGGAGACCGTCTCGCGCAGAAACAGGCTGCCCTTGTCCGCATAATCCTCGAAGATGTCCCAGGCGATATAAATCCCGTCCGTCCCTTGTATCATCGCCGGTCCGCCGTTTTGTTTGGAGCTGGGGGTATGCCGGTGCGAGCAAAAGGTGAACGCGTCGCGGTTGAAATAAGGATGCTCGCGGTGACCGAGCACCTCGCCGCCGTCCGCCTCGATCGTTTGCCCTTCGGTGTAGACGACATAGGCGGTGCCGGGCGATAGCTCGGAGCCGGCGCCGGATTCGAGCTCCGGTACCCAGTAGGCGGGGCGGTACGCATTCGGCTCGATCCAGCGGGCGCCGAAGTCGGCGGCGAAGCCGGTGCCGTCCGTCCGCAGTCCGGAAACGCCGGTTGCGAGCAGCTTGCCGCCCTGCCGGACAAATGCCGCAAGCCGCTCTTCCATCGCCGGTTCGATGCGGATGCGATCCGGCAGCAGCAGCAGCTTGTACCGGCTCCAGTCCGACTCCATGTCGACGATATCGAACAGCCAGTTGCCCTCGAGCAGCATGCGCACGGCGCCCTGATCGGGCTTCGGACATCGGTGCTCGCCCTCCTTGATGAAGCCGGCCGCTTCGACGGTCAGTACCGCGATGTCGGCCACGTTTGCCGCATTCGTGCACCAGCCTTCCTTCGTCTCGACTTCGCGGTACGCCTCGCCGATCAGCCGGTACGTCGCCTCGTCCATCGCTCCCCGCGGATGGAGCTGATCGCCGATCGAGCAGCGGGCGCCGTTGGCGAGACTGAGGGAAGTTTCATAACGAAGCGCGTTCGGATGCTTGAAGCCGCCGAATTCGCCCCAGGACAGATGGAATTTACCGGTCATGCCGAGATACGTCATGCCGAGTCCCTGCACATAGCGGGCGGACAGCGGAAAGTGATCGTAACCCCAGCCGCCGGTAGGCAGCGACTCCAGCTCCAGATGCGAATTGCGTCTGGCGAGATCGCGTCTTCCCTGGGGAATGTGACCGCCGTTGTGAAACACGGGAACGTCCGGCTTGATGTTGTGAACGGCTTCGTTCGTCCGGTCCGTGTAACGGGCGTACGTTTCCTCCCAGATCGGCAGCATGTTTTCCTTCTGCCTCGGGTCGACGCCTCTCTCCAGCGCCGTTCGCAGACAGGACGTACAGTAGCATTCCTTCACTCCGACAATATCGAGGAAAATGCCGTCGACATCGTAGTTCGTCACAACTTCTTCGATCTGGCTGACGAGCACGTCCAAATACGGCGTATTCATGCAGAAGCCGTGGTAGCCCGCAGTCAAAAAGTCCGGCGACCAGCTCGTCTGCTCGTTGCGGCGGCGAAGCAGCCATTCGGGATGCTCCCAGGCAAACTTCTCGTCGAGCCCCGCCGACAAATAAACCGGCGTCTTGACGCCGATTTCGTGCGCCGCTTCGATCTGGGCGGCGAGCAGGTCAAACGTCAGATGCGGATGCATCCGGTTCGCCTTGGAAGGGTGGTAAGCCCAGCCGTGATGGCATTTGGAAAATATGGTAATGGAATCGACATGGCCGAGCTTCAGCATGTCCTGAAACTGCTGCTTGGAAAAGTCGGCGCCGATGCCGGGGATTGCTTCGGACGTATGAAAATCGAGATGCACTTGGCGAAATCTCATTTCGGGTTCCCTCCTGTAAGGGCCGGGTAGATACTGGCCGCGAATATATATATTCAGTGTAGGGTAGAGGGGGCTGCCTGCAACAGTGAGGGGAGCGACCGGAATTAGCACAATTCCGACTTTCGCTTTGCTCCATTATCGGCTACGATAAATGGGAGAGGTGTCAGCGGTCCTGCAAGGGGGTAATAGAAGGGAGGTATATCGCGAACATGTTATGTCTCGAATGGTTCGTTTCGCCGCTGCCCCAGCTAGTAACGGTCGGACATGCCGTCTGGAAGCCGGGCATGCAGCATTTTTCCCGCAGCTTCGGGCTGTACGATGTGCTCTTCGTCAAAACGGGCTGCATCTACATGGCCGAGGATAATCGGGAATACGAGGTGCGAGCCGGTCATATCCTTACGCTCGAGCCGGACAAGACACATGTCGGCTACCGGGCGACGGAAGAGGATACCGAGCTGTACTGGGTGCACATCAAGCACGATTTCGCAAAATCAAGCGTGGCCGCGGAGCAAATTCCTTGGTCGCTCGTGCTGAGGAAAGGGACGGATTCCGATCGGGAGCCGGTGAAGCGGCCGGTCTACATTCCCAAGTTCGGCAAGCTGGAGCTGGAGCAGGCATGGCCGCTGCTGGACGATATGGTGCGGCTGCACGACAGGCTTGCCGTCGAGTCGGTGCTGCGGCTGCAGCTGCGATTCACGGAACTGCTCGCCCATCTTCAAGAGCTTGTAAGCCTCACCAGGGCGGAGAGCCGTTCCGGCAAGCTTGCGGCAGCCGTGGCCTCCTACTTGCGCAAGCATGAACAGCTGCCTTTTGCGGCTGAGCAGCTGGAGAAACAATTTCACTACAATCTGGACTATATATCTCGCTGCTTGAAACGGCATACCGGCATGAGTCCGCTCGAATATTTGCGCCATGTGCGGATCGAGCGGGCGAGAAGGCTGCTCGAGCAGCCGGAGGAACTGACCGTGAGGCAGATCGCGGAGATGGTATGCATCCCGGACCCGAACTACTTCTCCCGGCTGTTTCGCAAGGAAACGGGGGTGTCTCCGGCGGTTTACCGCAAAAAAAGAATCGGTTACAGCTAACGCTATGCGGATCCGGCACAGGAATGGAGCGAAGCGTGGAGAATAGGAATAAGAAACGTCAAACTTTACAAAGGGGAGGGGAGGCATCGGATGGCACAACGGGAGCTGCAGGCTGCGGAGCGCGTTGCGCTCATTACCGGCACATCCAGCGGCTTCGGGCTGCTGACGGCCGTCAAGCTGGCCGGGATGGGTTACCGCGTCGTCGCCACGATGCGAAACGCAAGCGACAAGGCGGCTCTGCTCGAGAAGGCGGGGCAACGGGGGGCGGCTTCGTTGATCGAGGTGATGCAGCTTGACGTTACCCGGCACGAGCAGATCGAACGCGTCGTAGAGGAAGTCGCCGCCCGCTACGGAACGATTGACGTGCTGGTGAACAACGCCGGCTTTTCCGTCGGGGGGTTCGTCGAGGAAGTGCCGATGGATGCCTGGCGGCAGCAGATGGAGACCAACTTCTTCGGGCTTGTCGCCGTTACGAAAGCGGTGCTGCCGATTATGCGGGAGCGGCGCAGCGGCACGATCATTCAGATCGGCAGCGTCAGCGGCAAGATCGGCTTTCCCGGCTATGCGCCTTATGCAGCATCGAAATATGCGGTCGAAGGCTTCAGCGAAAGCCTGCGGCACGAGATGGCGCCGTTCGGCGTGAAGGTCGTCGTGGTGGAGCCGGGAGCATACCGGACTCCGATCTGGAAGAAAGGTCTGGCGGACATCCGCACCCGCCCGGATTCTCCGTACGCACCGATGCTGCAGGCGGTTCTCGCTTATTCGAGACGCGCGGGAGAGACGGCGCCGGACCCGCAGGAGGTGGCGGATCGGATCGGCAAGCTGGTGACGCTCCGGTCGCCTCGTCTGCGCTATGCGCTCGGCCAGGGCTCCCGGCTGACGCTGTGGGCGAAGGCGCTGCTACCATGGGCCTGGTTCGAGCGGGCGATCGGTTATGCGCTGGGCCGGAAGTGAAGGCTGCGAGCGCGGGGAATGGCGGTTATCTTACATCTATAGAATTTATAAACGCTTCGAAGCTTAGGCTCCACTTTGTGGGGGTTTCTGAGACATCCTTCCAATTTAACCGCGGCTTCCGGCATATTATAATGATCGTGAATTGCGGGACGGCAAGTGCGCAAGACATTGAAGGAGGAGATTGTTACATAACGGCCATGCAACCGAAGTGCGATTATTTCGTCTTCGCCGCTGCCTTGTAAAGCTATAGCACTGGAGGGATATAATGGAACATGCAGGTGGAAGCTATCATGTTTCACTTGTGATTTTATCCGTAGCGGTGGCTGTTATGGCGTCCTATACATCACTCGATATGACAAGCCGGGCGCGTCATCTGAACCGAGGCCTCCGGCGTCATCTTTGGATATCGTGCAGCGCCGTTTCGATGGGGCTCGGCATATGGTCGATGCATTTTATCGGAATTTTGGCGATGCGGCTGCCTTTTCCGGCAACCTACAACTTGATATGGACCTTGATCTCGCTGCTCATTGCCATCAGCACTTCCTATTCGGCTTTTTTTCTCGTATGCCGGAACTTCTTGAGCTCCAGCCGCTTCATTGCCGCCGGCGTCTGTATGGGCGGAGGCATATCCGTTATGCATTACGCGGGAATGGCCGCGATCCAGAGCGATTACGCCATCCGGTACCAGCTGTTCCCGTTCCTGCTCTCGATCGTGATCGCCGTCTTTGTTTCCTACCAAGCGCTTTATCTTACGTTCCGTATGCAAAAATCTTCCATGCTTGAGCGCGATCATACGGATAAATGGCCTGGCGCTCTCATGCTGGGTATCGCTGTATCGGGCATGCATTATGTCGGCATGGCGGCTGTTCGTTACGTGCCGGTTTCTTTGCAGGCGCCGCAAGTTGTACCGCGGCATAGCTGGAAATGGGCGGAGTGGACCGTGGAGCCGAATGCGTTGTCGTACGGCCTCGGAGCCGCCATGCTCCTGATGATCGGCTGTTTGCTGCTCGGAGCGTATATCGACCGCAAGCTGGCGATGGAATCGGCGAATTTGCGAAAGCTTCAGTTCGAAGCGTTATACAACGGCAACCCCGATCTTGTATGCACAATCGACCTGGAAGGATGGATTATTCAAGTCAACGACGCCGCCGAGCGGATTACAGGCTATTCGAAAGACGAGCTGCTGCACATGGGCGTCTACTCGCTGCTCCCGTATCAATACAGCGGAGAGTCGAAAGGATGGTTCGAACAGGTGAAACGGGGCGTTCCGCATTCGCTCGAGCTGCTGCTGGTTCATAAGCAAGGCCTTCCGATCCACGTAGGCGTTACCGCCATTCCAGTCATTCATGGCAAACGGGTGGCGGCAGCGATGGTGATCGCCAAAAATATGACCGAGCAGAAGCTGAACGAGCAGATGATCCGCTTATCGGACAAGCTTCATATGGCCGGACAGCTGGCCGCCGGCGTAGCGCACGAAATCCGCAATCCGCTTACGACGATCAAAGGTTTCATGCAGCTCGTGCGGCGAGGTCTCGGCCGGGACGATGTGTACGAGGTGATCGACGAGGAGATCGGGCAGATCGATACGATCATTACCGAGTTTTTACTTTTGGCGCAGCATCAGCCCGATAAGTACAAACGCGTTCGCTTGAAGGAATTGATCAGTCACGTCTTGACGCTGGTGCAGCCGCAAGCCAATATGAACAATATCGTTATGGAAACGAGCTTCGATCCGCTTATCGGAGAAATCGATTGCGACGAGAACCAGCTGAAGCAGGTGTTCGTCAACCTGCTGCAGAACGCGATCGCTTCGATGTCCGTCCCCGGAACGGTCCGGCTGGAGACGAGCCGAAAGGGGGATCGGGAGGTGCTGATCCGCATTGAGGACGAGGGGGCCGGCATATCCGAAGAGCTGATGGCGAAGCTCGGAGAGCCGTTTTACGATACGAGGGAAAAAGGGACCGGACTCGGTCTGATGGTAAGCTTCAAAATCATTTCCGAACACAAGGGCACGATCCGGTACAGCAAGGCGGAAGGGGCCGGCACGATCGTGGAGGTGACGTTGCCGCTTCAGCGGGAGGTGCAGTTCGCGAACGCTTGATGCGTGAAGCAATAACCTAGTAAGGAGACAGAGGCAGCTGTTCGTTTGAACGGCTGCCTTTGTTTCTTATATTGCTAATTGAAGGGCTCGTTCCTCCAGTATTTTCGCCTGAGAAAGTAAATTTTGTACAGCTTTTGCCTGAGTTTTAGAAACCGATTTATGCAAATGATTCCATCCATTAAAGTTTTGCTCAAGTATGTCGAAATGTATTTTTCTGAAGATTACTTGAATGTTATCCCAGATTTCAATAAAATCTGGACTAAGATACTTATTATGACCTTCGAAATATTGGTAAGTCAGTATCTTTCTTTCCGTATATACACCTGTAATATATCGTAGTCCGAACGGCTGAAAATCCGTATTCATCGCATGAATCCAATAGTCGTAAGCTGCTAAGCCCTGATCGAAGTCGCCGCGGATGTTTGATTCTCTCATATATCGAACATAGAACGTTAAGGAGTCCGCAAAAATATCATGTTCTTTGCGGGGTTCGTAGCTTATTGGATAGTGGCAATACATGATGGGGGCCGGTTGGAACGTTCTTCCTAAATTTGAGTATAGAATCGGGCTGCTTGTAACTCCATCACTCGATCCGATACCGGATACGTAAAAAATTTTTTCATCGTCATCATACCCGCTAACAATCCCAAATTCACCGGTATCAATGCCCCATAAAACAACGCCTCTGCCAGCATGTATGGAATCTTTGATTTCTTTTTCGGCAATTTTGCAAACGTTCTGATAGTCACTTTGACTGGGTACAGAAAAGCAAAAATCTGTTTTAACACCAATTCGCTTTAAAAAGGATGGATGATCGCTTTCCCAATCGTACGCCGTAACTGAACTGGACGCACATGCTTTATGCACTATGAATTGGAATGCTATTCCGGTCATTCCCATAAAATCAGCTAAACTTCGGTCAGAATCCCACATACCGCAGTTGTTCAAAATACTCATCATAGATCCTGCATAGGTGCTCCATGTTCCGGCAATTGTAATGTTCAGCGTTTCCTTCCTGTTCATCTTCTTATCCCCTTACTTGTTGGATCGGCTCCGGAACCGTGATTACAGTATAAAATATTTACTACGACATAGCGTGTCATAGTAAAAACTAAAATCGGTTGGAATGAATCACCTTTTCGGAAATTTGAACAACACGTTCTCGCAACCAAGCTGGCGACTCAACGCGAAACCCAGTACCGCATGACAATAGTAAGCCAATAAATAACTCACTATTGGTAAACTCAAAAATCTTTCGATTTTCAGAAAGTTCTTTTATACAAAACCTTTGAATCAATCTGAAGTTCGAACGTCCCTCCAGAAATTCAATGGTTGCAACAAAAGGCGCTACTGGCAAATGAATCACTTGCTCCGGCTTTATGGCTTCTTGACCGCTCAATCTTTTAAGGAGATCGGAGAAGCCTTCATAATGTTTGAGGCCCATTTCAAACAAACCTTCATAGTATTCGGATAGATCCTCCAATATGACTTGGTCGCTTTTATCGATGAAATAGGTAGGAAGAATAAACGATTCCTTATACCGGTAGCCTTTTTTCGCAAATAAATACTCGATAGGGGCACCAAGCGAATCTCTCATATATTCAAGATCTCGCTGAGCCTGTCTATGGGAGATTTCAAAGTGAACTGCCAGTTTCTTGGCATTGGGGAACTGATTGTTGAGCAACTGGAAGTGCAACCAATGAATCCTGACATACGCGCTTATAGCTACCACCTTTTTTCATTATGGATGACAAACATTTATATATAATTTCCGTAATCCTCTGCCGCCGCCTCCTAAGTGAACGGTCATTATTGTTGAACATTCTGCACCGGAGTGCAGGTCTCCTACTTGTGTAAGTAAATCAGTTCTGCTGCCGAATGATCCATTTGAGAAATGTAATTACAAACGGTTCGTATGCCGAACCCGGCTAAAAGCAAACCAATCTTTTTCATGCTGCTCTACCCATCCTCTCCGAATCCTGGCGCCAAAAACAAACTGACTCCTACCAGGGAATAATCATTCTCTGGCAGGAGTCATTAGCTTCTCAGCGGTTTAAGGGGACGTCACTTTTCTTCCGGCTTTTGCGGATGCTTGTCAGCGAGGCCGCTCCTCTGCGAAACGGTCGATCGCCGCGAGCTCCAAATGGTCGGTAACAAGCCGGCCGTAATGTACAACTTGCAAAATGCCGTTCTCGTCGATTAAAAATTCAGCCGGTATCCGGTGAAAATTGGAGCCTTCCTCCGGCGTCAGCTCGAAGCCGGCGGCGGCCGCTTCGGCGATCGCCGCTTTCGTACCGGCGTCCGCGAGTGTCGCTTTTACTTTTTCTTCGGAAGTTTCCGTTCCGTACAGTTCGTACAAGGAAGCCTTCGGATCGGCAATAAGCGGGAAGGGAGCGTTCTGAGCGCCTACATAACTCCTCATGTTCGCTAGGGGCGATTCGAACACGGCGATAATGTCAAGGCCTTGCTGCTGCCACTCGGGATAGCGGCCTATATAATGCCGAACACGCAAATTGCACAAGGCGCAAGCCGAGAAGCGGAAAAAGGAGAGCAGCACTTTCCGTCCCCGGTAGCTCTCGAGCGTTACCGGATGACCGTGGATGTCGGCCGCTGTAAATGCCGGGGCGGGTATGCCCGGCTGAAGATGAAGAACCATAGTTACCTCCACATGTTCGGATAATGGGTTGCAATCCCATTTTATCCGGAGGTATGGATCGCTTCTGTGACCTGGTCACCAAGCAGCGATTCCAGATCCTGACGCCGGACGATCCGGCACCAGCCGCGGCCCGTCTCGATCCATCCCTTCTGGCGGTAGCGAAGCAGCGCACGGCTGACGACTTCGCGGGAAGAGCCGATCTCGACGGCCAGCTCGTGATGGGTCGCTTCGAGCCGCGGCTTTTGCTTAGAGGTCGTTCGCAGCAGCGCCTCGGCGAGCCGTGCGTCCAGCGACGGCAGACGACGCCCGCCGGTCCGCTCGCTCAGGCGTAAAATGCCGTCCAGCAGCCCTCCGAACACCGCGCCTCGAATAGCCTCATGTGTTTGCAGCCAGCCGAGGAAGCTTGATTTGTCCACGAACAACGCCTCGACATCCGATTCGGCAGTAATCGTACCCGGGTAATCGCGGCCGCTGAGGCCGCTTAAAACGAGCAGGGCGCACACCTCGCCCGGGGAGATCGCGCTTATGAAGGCTTCGCTGCCATCCTCTGCGATGCGGTTGATGCGGGCGGTGCCGCTCAGCAGAAACATCCCGTACGCAGCAGCATCCTCCCGCTGAAAGATGCATGATTTTGCCGGAAACTTGCGGATTGCGGGATTGGCCTCGAGCCACTGCTTGGAAGTAACCGCGCGCAAGCAAGGAAAGGCATTCAATATTTGCGATCGCGGAAAAACGGTACTCATGCCGGCACCTCGCCTTCTTGGGCTTGTCGAAGCTGCTCGCTCACCGCGGGGCAGCTCTTGTTTTATTCCCATTTTAGCATTTGCGCGTTCGAAGCGCATTTCATATAGTAGAGTAGATACGATAGACAAGTTGTCCATATCCGATAGGAAGGAATGAGAGAGCATGGAACAAAACGTCCCTGTCCCGCAGCCCCGGATCGCCCGTTTCGAGCGTCTCGGCTTCGGCATGTTCATTCACTGGGGGCTGTATTCGCAGCTCGGGAAAGGAGAATGGATTCAGAAGATCGGCAGCATCCCCCAGGGCGAGTACACCCGATTGATGGATACGTTCACGGCCGAGCATTTCGACGCCCGCGAGATTGCCGGCATCGCCAAAAGGGCGGGCATGAACTACATCACGTTTACGACCCGTCACCATGACGGCTTCTCCCTCTACGATACGCGCGGGCTGAACCGCTATGACTCCATGCACAGTCCGGCGAAGCGCGACTTTGTAGCCGATCTGATTGCGGCGTGCCGGGAAGAGGGGCTGCTGCCGGTGCTGTATCATACGACACTGGATTGGTACGAGCCTTCCTTCGAGCGCGATTTCGACGCTTACCTGGACTATTTGTACCGCTCCGTGGAAATTTTGTGCACGCAGTACGGGCCTATCGGCGGACTCTGGTTCGACGGCAATTGGAGCCGGCCGGACGCGGACTGGAAGCTGAACGAGCTGTACGGCATGATCCGCAGGCATCAGCCGGAGGCGCTTATTATTAACAATACCGGACTGTCGCACCGGGGCGAGCTGGGTCACCCCGAGATCGATAGCGTCACCTTCGAGCAAGGGCGGCCGAAGCCGATGGACCGGAGCGGCATGAGCAAATACGTGGCGGCCGAAATGTGCGAAACGATAAACGATCACTGGGGGATCGGCGCAGGCGATTTCATGTACAAATCCGTTCCCCATCTGATCGAAAGCTTATGCGCGTGCAGAAAAGCGGGAGCGAACTACCTGCTCAATGTCGGCCCGACAGCCGAAGGCCGTATCCTAACGCTTCAGCAGGCGATGCTGGAGACGCTCGGACAATGGTTCGCCGTCAACGGGAAGCCGATCTATGAAGGCAAACCGGCCGAGGCGGAAGGGGAAGGCAGCAATTTTGCGCTGGAGACGACGGATGGGAAGCTGTACCTCTTCATCCATCATCTCAAAATAAGTGGACATGCCGCCGTCACGGTCGAAGGCGGCGGGCCGGGCGAGAAGACGTTTACCGGACTGCGGCGCGAGGTGGAATCCGTGCGCTGGCTGGATAACGGCGAGGAGCTGGAATTTACGCAGGAAACGGCAGCCGGGACGTTCCGCTTCAAGGCGACGGGTTTTCCCTACGGAGTGAACTACGTAGTCCGGGTAGCGGAAGTTACATTAAAGCCTTAACCCGTTCGGGACTTGTTTACTTGCAGGCCGGGGGAAGCATTCGTCAAGGGGGACGAGTATGCTGGAGAAGCTTAAGAAATGGGCCAAACAACTAAAAAAACAATTGTTTGTTCTTTATTTTGCGTATAAGGACAAGCGGACCCCATGGTACGCCAAGTGGTTTGCCGTTTGCGTTGTCGCATACGCTTTCAGCCCGATCGATTTAATACCGGACTTTATTCCCGTGCTTGGCTACTTGGACGATGTGATTCTGGTTCCTCTAGGTGTTGCGGCTGCTCTGAAGCTGCTTCCGGCCGCCGTAGTTCGGGACTGTGCGGAGCTGGCGGAGGAACGGGCGAAGCAGGGGAAACCGAAAAACTGGCTTGCTGCCAGCATGATTATAGCGATTTGGGGCGTGGCGCTTTTCGGGGTGTCTGTCGCTGTCTACCGTTATTGGATAAACTGAAGAGCTTCTGGATTGAAGCTGTTCGAAGGATTCGGGCTATATCCGACAAAAAAGGCACAGAAAATGCCTCCGGTCGCTCGTAAAGAGCGGTCCGGAGGCGTTTCATTTCTCGCCTGTTGCTGCGTTAAAAAGTCAGCTCCGTATGTCTGTTTCCCGGTTCAAGGCCGTTCAAATCCAAGCCCGCGAGTCCGGTACGTTCAGCCATTCGCCGCCGCGCTCGATCGACAGCTGGCTGATCAGCCCGGGAAGCGTCATGTCCAGCGCCTTGTGAATCGAGATCGGCGAAGGCTTGTTCTCGGTCAAGGCGTTCAGGAAGTCGGTCATCATCACGTAGTCGCTGCCGCCGTGGCCGCTTGAGCCAAGCATCGACTCCGGAAGACGGTGCCAAATATCCGGAATATATTCCTTGCCCGCAACGGACAAATCCGTCCATTCGTGCTTCTGCTCCCCTTCGCGCTTCAGATACACTTTGCCGCCGCCGAGCAGCTCGTAGCGGATGCTTTCGTAGCAGCCGCGCGTCCCCTGCAGTTCGTAGTTGAGCGCTCCCGGGCGTTCGGACAGCATGTCCAGCCGGATTTTGATCAAGCGACCCCGCTCCGTTTTGGCCGTCATGACGCAGGTGTCCTCGATGGCGTACGGCCGGTTCAAGCTGTCCGTGTAATGATGGCCGCTGCCGATACAGCTTACTTTCGCAATCCGGTCCCCGTCCATCCAGTCCAGAATCGGTCCGATGCTGTGCGTGCCGTATGTGATTCCGTTAATCCCGGTCTGCCACTGCCGGCGCCAGGGCGTCCTCTCGTTCAGCTCCTTGACCTCGTGCAAATATTCGCCTTCCGCGTAATACAGCTCGCCGAACAAGCCGCTTCGCGCCATATTCGCAATCATCATATGCGGTTTCATGTAGTTGCAGTTTTCCGCCATTATATATTGGCCTTTGGAGCGGGCTGCCGCAGCGGTTAGCTGACGGCATTCTTCCAGGGAAATGCCGGCGGGCACTTCGCTGATGACGTGCAGATCATGCTCCAGCGCAAGCAGCGACTGCTCCACGTGGAACTGCATCGGCGTACCGATGATAACCGCGTCCAGCTCCGTTTCCTCCAGCATCGATTCGAAGGAGAGGAAGGCCGGACATGATCCGAAGTAGGTGGCCGCCTGCTGCAGCCGTTCTTCCGTAACGTCGCATATGGCTGCGACGGCGGCGCGCGGATGATCCGCCAAAGCTTGCGCGAATATTCTCGGTCTGCCCGCCGCGCCGACGATGCCGACTTTTAAGCTTTCTTTCGGTCCCATACCGATTCCTCCCGGTCGCACGGTGTGAGGTGCGACAGATTAGATGTACTCTACATGCATTATAAAGGGAGGGGGATGCGATCTTCTTTATCCGAAATCGCACTTTTTTTGTTCTTTATCGCCAAAACCGCGACAACGGGGGGGAGGAGGCATGTATAATGGGGAAAAGACGGCCACGGGATGATGAAAACGATCCTGCGGTCCGGGAAGGAGGCGGGCGATGAGCTACGCGGGTATTCGGCTCCGCAATTATATTCATGTCGATTTGCTGCATGCGTTTCATTATTTCGAGTTTACGAAGGACTATGTGTTTCACGGCGAGAAGCACGATTTCTGGGAGCTGTTCTACGTGGACAAGGGCGAGGTGATCGTCCATGTGGAGGAAGTCCCGTACGAGCTGAAGCAAGGCGACGTCATGCTGTACAAGCCGAACGCTTACCATCGTCTGTCCGCGAACCGGGTATCCGCATCGAACTTGTTCGACATCGCCTTCGAATCGGATTCGCCCGTCCTGGACCATTTGGCGAACCGGCTGATCCGGCTGAACGAGAGCGAGCGCGGACTGCTGGCGCAAATCGTCAAGGAAGGCTTTCAGGCATTCGCGCCGCCTTACAATCAGCCGGATGTGCATACGATCGTGCGTCAGCCGGATGCGCCCGAGGGCAGCGAGCAGCTGCTGCAAAATTATTTGGAAATTTTACTCATCCGTTTGATCCGGCGGGCGCACGGCGGGCAGGAGCCGGGCGAGAAACTGCCTTTCGTGCCGAAGGAGAAGCGGGAGCGCGATCTCGTCCGCAGCGTGACGGCCTTTTTGCGCGATCGGCTAAACCAGGATTTGTCGCTGGACGCAGTATGTGAATCGTTCGGAGTCGGCAAGACGCATATAACCCGGCTCTTCAAGCGGCGAACCGGCTATCCGCTTATGGAATATTTCAAACGGCTGAAGGTCGAACAGGCGAAGCTGCTTGTGCGCGAGGAGCAGCATAATTTCACGGAAATTTCGCGTTTGCTCGGGTACAGCAGCATTCACCATTTTTCCAAGGCGTTCAAAAAGTATGCGGGGATGACGCCATCCGACTATGCCAAATCAATTCAGGCTCGGGCAGCCGACTCGCGCGGTGCGGGAGAAGCGGAGCGTGACGATTGGGCCGACCCGCTGACGTTCGGCCCCGTAAAGCGCGATTGAGACGTTAATCGCGGCAAAAAATTTACAACGAGGAAGCGGTGACGAAGGTAGTGGGGAACAGACTAGCGAATAAAATAAGTGTTGTGACCGGTGCGGGCTCGGGGATCGGGGCCGGCATCGCCAGGCGGTTTGCCGAAGAAGGCGCGTTCGTCGTGCTGGCCGACTTGAACGAGGAAGCGGCGCATGCGGTCGGACGGGATATTGCCGCAGCCGGAGGCTCCTGTGAAGCATACGGAACGGACGTATCCAGCGAAAGCGAGATTGCAGAGCTGTTCCGTCAGGTCGAGAAGCGGCATGGCCGCATGCACATCCTTAGCACGAATGCGTATTGGGCCGCCGCCAAAAACGCCGAGTTCACGACGCTTGAGGAATGGAACCGCTGTATGGCGGTTACGTTGACCGCTCCATTTCTGTGCTCGAAGCATGCCATCCCGCTTTTGCGCAAAGCGGGCGGCGGCTCGATCGTGCATACGTCTTCGGTCGGGGCGATCGTCGCCTTCCGCGACAATGCTTCCTATATGACGGCCAAAGCCGGCATCGTGCAGTTGTGCAAATCGATCGCCGTTGATTTTGCCGCAGACGGCATACGCTGCAACGCGATATGTCCGGGCATTATCGACACGCCCTCTACCCGCGCAGACGACACGGAGGAGCTGCGGCAGCTGCGCATGAGCAAGACGCTGGCCGGACGGTACGGCACGCCGGACGATATCGCCTCGGCGGCTGTTTTTCTGGCGGGCGACGAATCGGGATTTGTTACGGGAACGTCCATGCTCGTCGATTCGGGCTGGTCTATTATCTGACTGTGATGTTACTATGAAGGGAGCACTTGATTCATGACGATCAACCAAGATTTCGAGCTGCTGACGGATACCCCTTTTCTGGCCGTCGATCTGGATGTGCTGGAGCGCAACCTGAAGCGGATGGCCGATCTCGCGCGGCAGGCGGGCGTGAAGCTCCGTCCCCATACGAAAACGCACAAAAGCCCGTACATCGCCAAAAAACAGCTGGAATACGGCGCCACCGGCATTACGGTGGCCAAGCTGGGCGAAGCCGAGGTCATGGCCGATCACGGCATCGACGACATTCTGATCGCCTTCCCGATCGTAGGCCGTAACAAGCTGAAGCGGTTCAGCGACCTGCTCGGGCGCGCGAAGCTGACTGTCGGGCTGGACGACCCGATCGTCGCCAAAGGAATCAACGACGTCGGAGAAGCCCATAAACGTCGCATTCCGGTTTATGTCGATGTCGATACGGGACTGCACCGGATGGGCAGAGGCGTTCAGGAAAGCGTCGAACCGATTCTCGAAATCGCGAAGCTTCCGTATCTGGAGGTGCGCGGGCTGATGAGCCACACCGGACACGCCTATGCGAAGCCGACGGCGGAGGAAGTGAAGGCGATCGCGATCGAAGACGCGGAGTTGATGAACGAAACGCGGACGTATCTGGACAAGCGCGGCCTGCACGTGCCGGAGATCAGCGTCGGCGCGAGCGCGACGGCAAGGTTCATCTGCGACATTCCGCACGCGACCGAGATGCGTCCGGGCATGTACGCGTTTAATGACCGGTTCGTCATGGCGGCCGGAGGGGCCGAAGTGGAGGACTGCGCCGTTACCGTTTATGCGACGGTCGTCGCCCGCCCGACGCCGGAGCGGATCATTATCGACGCGGGCAGCAAAACGTTCGCGGCGGACGTATTCAAGCACGGCGGGCACGGGCATGTGATCGGCCATCCGAACCTTACGCTGCGCGCGCTGTCGGAGGAGCACGGGACGATCGACGTAACCGGTCATTCCGATCTTCGCGTAGGCGACGTGCTGCAGATTATTCCGAACCATATTTGTCCGTCGATCAACTTGGCGGACGAGCTGTTCGGATTCCGCGGCGGCGAGCTGGAAACGGTTATTCCGGTTCTGGGCCGGGGCAAAAACCGTTAATCGGGAGCATATAGGCTAAGGAGGCCTGGTCGATATGACATTTGACCGTCTGATCAAAAACGGCTGGATCGTCGACGGAACGGGAGCGGCGCGGTTCAAGGCGGATATCGGGATTACCGGCGACGAGATCGCCGCCATCGGCTCGCTTGAAGGGGCGGAGGCCGCTGAAATCGTCGATGCCGAAGGCTTGATCGTTTGTCCCGGCTTTATCGATGTGCACGTCCATTCGGAGCTTGCCCTGCTGGGCGGGCCGGATCAATACGCTCCGATCCGGATGGGAGTTACGACACAGCTTGCGTCGCCCGACGGCTTCTCGTGGGCGCCGCTTTCGGCCGAGCAGTTGACCGAAATGAAAGATTACTTGCGAACGTTTTACGAGGACGACTGCATCGATCCCTCGCGCCCCATGTCGGTGGACGATCTGCTCCGGCTGTTTACGGGCAGCATTCCGGCTAATATCGTGTTGCAAGTGCCGCACGGCTCGGTTCGCCAGGCAGTGCTGAATTGGGAGACGCGTACCGCCACCGACGACGAGATCGCAGAGATGGCGCGGCTGACGCGGGAGTGGATGGAGCGCGGGGCGAAGGCGTTTGCGACCGGACTTGAGTACGAGCCGATGCGCCGGGCCGATCTGCGCGAGCTTGTGGCGCTGTCCCGCGTAACGGCGGAATACGGCGGCATCTACGTCGCTCACCAGCGGGGCTACGGAGACAACATTCATATCGGTTGCAAAGAAACGTTCGCCATCGGCACCGGGGCCGGCATCCCGGTACATATCTCCCATCTGGCGATCGATCCGGCCGCGGCGGCGCAGCTCGAGAAGGGTGCAGCCGAGGGCGCCGATGTCACGTTCGACATGTATCCGTACCCGGCGGGCAGTACGCATTTGCTGCTCGGCTTGCCTCCGGAAGCCCAGGCGGGAACTCCGGTGCAGGTGCGCGAGCGGCTTGCCGGCGCCGGCTTCCGCAGGTCGATTGCCGCTCAGGTGGAGCTGGCGTTCCCACAGGACCGCGTCCGCTTCGCTTCGGTCGGCAAGCCCCGGCCGGAGGCCGAATACGCTGGCGGCACGCTGGGACCTGTGCCCGGTTGGATTCGCGATATCCGCGGCTGGGAAGGAAAGCTGATCGGCGAAGTGCGCGACGAGCTTGGCATCGATCTCACCGATCTCATCTGCGATCTGATCGTGCATACCGACTATCCGTCGCTTATGATTTTCCACTGGCCGCCAGAAAGACATCCGTATCTGGAGCCTACGTTCAAGCATCCGCTCCATATGGTCAGCACGGACGGCATCTATGCCGGGGTCAGCCCGCATCCGCGAGGCTTCGGCTCGTACCCGAAAATTTTCCGCGAAATCGTGCGCGAAAACGGCTGGCAAACGATCGAGCAGGCGGTCCGCAAAATGACGTCGTTCCCGGCCGAGCGTTTCTCGATCGCTCGACGCGGCAAGCTGGCGAAAGGCTATTATGCCGATATCGCAGTATTCGATCCGATCCGGATCAAGGACCGGGCGACCTTCGCCGAGCCGCGCCTGACGCCGGAGGGAGTCGAGCACGTGCTGGTGAACGGGCGCTTCGTCCTGAAGGATGGTCAGGTCGTGCCGGGCCATTACGGCCGCATTGTACAATAAACGTAAACCATAAGGAGGCAATTATCCATGTCTGTCAAAGAACGATTTGAGCAAGTGAAGCAAAGGCTGGGCTTCAAGGAGTCGCCGGCGGTAAAAGAGCCGAAGCTCGTACTGCCCGTCCGAGTGGACGGAGCTATCGTCTACGTATCCGGTAACGTGCCGTTTTCGGACGGCGAGCTGCTCTTCAAAGGGCGTATCGGCGCGAACGTATCGATTGCCGACGGCAAGCTTTCCGCGGCGTTTTCGGTGCTGAACTGCCTGACGGCGCTCGACCGCGCAGTCGGCCTGGAGAACGTGAAACAGGTGCTGAAGGTGACGGGTTACCTCAGCTGCACCGAGGAAGTGACCGAACATCCGGACATTATGAACGCGGCCAGCGAGGTGTTGGTGGAGGTGTTCGGCGACAGCGGCAAACATGCGCGCGCCGCGCTTGGCATCCATACGCTGCCGCTCGGCTCCTCGACCGAGGTGGAAATGGTCGTGGCGCTACAAGCATGAAGATCGCTATCGTTATTTATTTGATCGCGATTAATGCGGCCGGCTTTTTCACGTTCGGGTACGACAAGCTGATGGCGAAGAAGCGTGAGCGGCGCGTGCCGGAGAAGCGGCTGTTCGGGATTGCGGCGCTTGGCGGCGCCGCTGGCGCGTGGATCGGCATGAGAGCGTTCCGGCACAAGACGAAGCACGCTTCGTTTACGATCGGCATCCCGGCGCTGCTGGCGCTTAATGCCGTTTGCATCGGTTTGTTCATCAAGTGGTTCGTTTAGGAGCTTTAGAGTCTTTGCCCAAAGTAAAGGGCGAAGGCTCTTTTTTGCTTTCAGGCCAGTGGCTGAAAATTAGGCGTAAGTTCATGGGTATTTAGTCCTTCTCGTGTTTTAACAAGCGCTATTTAAATTTCGATAAAATAATCTACAAATCGACAAAATATGATATTATTTTTGTGGACTCTAACTTGGAAAACGGAGGGAATTTATGTCTACTGGCAACACCACATTCCGAGGTCTGCGAAAAATGTCGATCCGAAAAAAATACGGCATCGGCATACTGCTCCTCACCCTTGTTCCACTACTCGCTTCAACGTTGTTCTTCATCAGTTACTTCACCAAGGTGACGCGTGCCGACAACGATAAGGTGGTCAGCGAAATTTTGGAAATGAACAAGTCGCGGCTGGATGAGTGGATGCAGAGCAAAATCAGCGTCATGCAATCGTTCATCAAACAAAACGGTTTTCGTGCCGCGGAGCCGGCGAAAATCATTCCGCTGCTCAAAGTACTCGATCAAAGCGACGAGCAGATCACTACGTTTAACTTGATCGATGCGAACGGCGACGGCGTCGATACGGCCAATGTGGCTATAAACATCGCCGACCGCGACCATTTCAAACAGACGAAGGAAACGAAGCAGCCGGTTATCGCCGATATGCTCATCAGCAAAAAAACGAACAAATACGTGCTGCCGATCGACGTGCCGATTCTAAACGATTCGGGCGCGTTCGCGGGACTCGTGAGCGCTTCGCTTTCGCCCGATATATTGACCAGCCTGACGACGAGCATCAAAGTGGCCGATACCGGCTACGGTTATATCGTATCGGGCGCGGGCGACTATTACACGCACCCCGACCAGGCCCGCATCGGCAAGTCATACGCCGAATATGAAACGACGGACAGCGCCAAGAAGGCGTTCCAGACGATTGTGGGGTCAGACAGTGGCAGCGTCACATACATAAACGACGACAAGCGAGAAGTCATTACTACTTATATAACCATTCCGAATACGAGCTGGAAACTGATCGTAACCGTTCCGACGAGCGAAGTGTACGCGAGCGTAACGGAGGTCCAGCGGCTGGCCGGTCTGTTTGTACTGCTTATCATGATTGTAGTAGCCGTTATTTCTGTTCTCGTCACCCGCTCCATCAGCAGACCGGTGGAGACGGTATCCGGCTTTATGCAGCAGGTGGCTGCCGGCGACCTCAGCAGCCGGCTTCCGGTACGCTCCGGCGATGAGATCGGCCGGCTGTGCATGAGCATTAACGCGATGGTCGAATCGACCGCGGAAATCGTGCGGGGCATGAACGCCACCATCGAACAAGTAGCCGCGGCATCGGAGGAACTGCGTCAATCTGCAGAGCAGTCCTCTCAGGCCGCCGAGCAGATCGCCGCCGCCATCGAAGAGGTGGCTACGGGGTCGGAGAGCCAGTTGCAGGGTGCCGAGCAATCGGCGCGGGCGATGGAGGAGACGTCGTCCGGCGTCAAGCGTATCGCCGAGTCTTCGGGTATCGTGGCCGACCAGACATCGAGCGTGACGGCCGAGGTGGAGAGCGGCTATATCGATATTCAGCAAGCGATCGAGCAAATGAATGTCATTGCCGGGGTCGCAAGCGAATCGTCCGCCGTTATGGAAGAACTGTACAGCTATTCGGACCAGATCGGCGACATTGTCGACGTCATTTCGAATCTGGCGAATCAGACGTCGCTGTTGTCGCTTAACGCTTCGATCGAAGCGGCGCGAGCGGGCGAGCAGGGGCGGGGCTTTGCGGTTGTGGCCAGCGAGGTGAAGAAGTTGGCCGAGCAAACGTCGCAATCCGTCACCGGCATAGCCGAGCTGATCCAGCGCATTCAGCGCTCGGCGGGTGAAGCGGTCGGCTCGATGCGCAGCAACGTCGCGGAGATCGGCCAAGGCATCGATAAAATGCGGCAGGTCGGACAATCGTTTACGGCGATCCGCTCCTCGGTCCGCGACGTGTCCGCACAAATTCAGGAGGTGTCCGCCACAACCGAGGAAATATCGGCGGGGAGCGAGCAGATCACGGCGTCGATCGTGGAGATGGTGGGCATCTCGAAGCAAGCGGCGGAGCATTCACAGTCGGTTGCGGCGTCGGCCGAGGAGCAGTCGGCGATTATGGAGGGCATCGCGGCATCGGCGAAATCGCTGGACAAGCTGATGAACGAGCTGAAGGAACTGATACGGGTTTTCAAACTGTAGTAGCCGCCGAACCGCGCAGCGCTTTTGTCTGCGCGGTTCGCGCGCGTTCGGACACAAAAAAAGACAGCATACGCTGAAGTTTTGCCATCCCGCCGGACCCGGAACTTCGTTATAATGAAACGGGTACATACGGAAAAGGTGGGATGGATAGTGGCATATACGGCTTCGGAAGACCGGTATTCGGACATGCTCTACAATCGCTGCGGCAAAAGCGGCTTAAAGCTGCCGGCGCTCTCGCTGGGGCTATGGCATAACTTTGGCGGCTCGGACAGCTTCGAGAACGGGCGGGAGCTCGTGCGCAAAGCGTTCGACGCGGGCATCACGCATTTCGATCTGGCTAACAATTACGGGCCGCCGCCGGGATCGGCGGAGGAGACGTTCGGGCGAATTCTGAAACACGATCTGGCCGCCTATCGGGACGAGCTGATCGTTGCGACGAAGGCGGGTTACCGGATGTGGCCGGGACCGTACGGCGAGCGAGGCTCGCGCAAAAGCATGCTGTCCAGTCTGGACCAGAGCCTGAAGCGGCTCGGAATGGAGTATGTCGATATTTATTATTCCCACCGCTACGATGCTGAGACGCCGCTTGAGGAAACGATGCAGGCGCTCGATCAGGCGGTCCGGCAAGGAAAAGCGTTATATGTCGGAATCTCGAATTACGGTGCGGAGCAGACGAAGAAAGCGGTCGATATACTTCGCAGCCTAAGAACGCCTTGCCTCATTCATCAAATGCATTACTCGATGTACGAGCGGTCGCCCGAAGGGGCGCTCCAGCAAACGCTCGCCGAAGCGGGAGTCGGCTCGATCGCTTATAGTCCGCTGGCAAGAGGGCTGCTGACCGATCGGTACTTGAAGTCAATTCCCGCCGACTCGCGCGCCGCGGGCAACAGCGTTTTCCTGAATGCGTCGGACATCACGGAGGAGAAGCTGGGCAAGTCCCGGCGCTTGAACGAGCTGGCGGAAGAGCGTGGGCAAACGCTTGCTCAGATGGCGATCGCTTGGGTGCTCCGGCAAGGACGAGTCACATCCGCCTTGGTTGGCGTCAGCCGGGCGGAGCAGCTCGCGGACGTGATCGGATCGCTAAAGCGGATGGATTTCGGCGCGGAAGAGCTTGAGCGGATCGAGCGGATTTTGAGCGAATAAGCGGGAGAGGGGCGGACCTATGATCAAATTGCGGATCAGCGATTTGGCCGATCGCGAAAACGGCCATTTTCTCGGAGATTTGCTGCCGGGCGCTTATTTGAGCTCGGGCGGTCTCGCGTTCGCGAAGCCTGGCGACAGGAGCCATACGAACGACGGTCCGGACGGGCGTGATTACCATGTGCACAAGGACCGGGAGGCGTTCGTCATTTTGCAGGGGCGCGGGACGATGGAAGTGAACGGAGCGTTTCATCCCGTTTCGGTCGGTGACGTTTACATTATCGAGCCGGGCGAAGATCATCATTTGATCTCAAGCGAAGACGATCCGGTTGTGACGCTGTGGTGTCATGCCGGGAAGCAGCGGCACAAAGACCAGCAGTTGCAGGGAGAAAGCCCGCAGCAATGAATGCTGGCAGCGGCGCAGCGGCAAAGCGGTACGTTAGTAACGACTTTCCTTAACCAAGGAAAGTCGTTTTATGTTAAAATCGTAAAAAAACACAACTTACCGTAAGCGCTTCTCTATCGAACCTCGTTGCGATCGCCGATAATGAGGGTTGCACGGCGAACGATCGAATCTGGGGGTGTGTGTGAGATGAAAGCGATACTGGTCGGCCTTGGCGCCGCCGGCTTCGGCTGGTACAAGCGGCTGCGCGACAGAGGGCTGCTGGCGGCCGTAGTGGAGTCCGATGCAAGCAGGGTGTCGATGCTGGAAGGGGCGGCATACCCGTTTTATACGTCGCTTGAGGAGGCGCTGGAGCGCGAAAAAGCCGATTTCCTTGTTAATGTGACGCCGCCGATGGCGCATACGGCCATCAACCATATGGCATTCGACCGGGGACTGCCCGTTTTGTGCGAGAAGCCGATATCGTTCGATTACGGCGAATCCGTGCAAATTGTGAGGCGGGCGGTACGCGAGAGCATTCCTTTCATGATTGCGGAAAACTACCGCCGCTTCCGTCATATCCGCAAAGTAAAGCAGCTTTTGGACAGCGGCGCGATCGGCGCCATTTCGTTTATCGATATCCGCTTTTGCCGCTTCCATCACGTTCAGCGGAATTATACCGTGCAAGTGCTGGACGATATCGGCGTTCACCATGCCGATCTGCTGCGGTATTTGACCGGCGCGGAAGCGAAGGCGGTGCAGGCGAAGCTGTACAACCCGCCCGGGGGCTGGGCGGAGGAGGGCGCCGTCTTGAATGCGCACGCCATCATCGAGATGGAGGGCGGCGTTGTGGCCGGCTACTCCGCCTCGATCGCGGCCCGAGGCGCGCAAACGACCTGGAGCGGCGATTGGCGCATCGAGGGAACGGAAGGCGCGATTGAGCTTGCAGGCGATGAGATCCATCTCACCAGAGAAGGCCGGACGGAGATCGTAGCCGATTTCTCGGGAGTGGATGCTGCGGACTCGTTAAGCGAGTTTGTGGCCGCCCTGCGGGAGGGGCGCGAAGCGGAGACGAGCGGGCGGGACTATTTGAACACGCAGGCGCTAGTTCACTTTATCACGTTATCCGCGCGGACCGGGGCAAGGACGTCGGTGGAATTACCTGTAATATAGCTTTAGCGATACATGCCGATAATAGACGAGGAGGCTGCGCCTATGAGCAAGCAGCAATGGATGCCGGTAGCGCCCGGCGTATGGCGATTGACGGTAGGCAGCCCGCAAGGGCTTACGCCGCTATCCTGGATCGGGGCTTCCCCGCGGACGGAGGCACTGGAGCGGCTGCCGCAAAACCCGCCTCCGTTTGACTTTAGCGAGATCGGACTGGACGAGAATGGGAGCCGGGGCTTCGTACTCAGCTTTCCGCTTGACGCGGAGGAGAAGCTGTACGGGACGGGACTCCAGTTTATGCGGATGAATCAGCGGGGGCGGACGCGTTATTTGCGCGTTAACAGCGATCCGAAGCAGGATACGGGTGAAAGTCACGCCCCCGTGCCGTTTTATGCGAGCGACCGTGGTTACGGCGTATTGGTGGACAGCGCGGCTATCGTGACGATGCATCTGGGCTCGACGATGAAGCGCGGCGATGCGAGGGACGGCCAGGTGCGCGATCGCAACGAACGGAAAGGATGGAAGGCGACGCTCGTTTCGCCGCGTGCGGAAATCGTGCTGCCGGCGGACGGAGCGGACGTTTATGTATTCGCCGGACCGACGCTGGGCGAAGCCGTTTGCCGGTATAATCTGTTCTGCGGCGGCGGGGCTCTGCCGCCGAAGTGGGGGCTTGGCTTCTGGCATCGCGTTCCGACGCTGTACAGCGACTCGGAAGCGCTGGAGGAGGCGCTGGAATTCCGGAAGCGCGATTACCCGTGCGATGTGGTCGGATTGGAACCGGGCTGGCACAGCAAAAGCTACCCGGTCACCTACGAATGGGACAAGACGCGCTTCCCCGATCCCGCGAGGTTTGTTCGCGAGATGGACGAGCATGGCTTCCGCATCAATCTGTGGGAGCACCCGTACGTATCGCCGGACAGCGAGCTGTATGCCGAACTCGAGCCGTTATCCGGCAGCCATACGGTTTGGGGCGGCCTGGCGCCGGATTATACAGTTCCGGAAGCGGCCGCGCTGTACAAGGAGCAGCACGACAAACGCCACGTCGAGATCGGTGTGAGCGGCTACAAGCTGGACGAATGCGACGGCAGCGAGCTGACGAACAATGCCTGGATGTTTCCGGCGCATGCCGCGTTCCCGTCCGGCCACGATGGCGAGCGGATGCGGCAGCTGTACGGGCTGCTGTTTCAGAAAATGACGGACGATTTGTTCCGCAGCCATAACCGGCGTACTTACGGGCTGATTCGCGCTTCGAACGCGGCCGCCTCCCCGATGCCGTATGTACTGTATTCGGATTTGTACGATCACCGGCAGTTTATCCGGGCGCTGGGCAACGCTTCCTTCAGCGGGCTGCTGTGGACGCCGGAAGTGCGCAAAGCAAAAAGTGCGGAGGATTGGGTCAGACGGATGCAGTCGGTTTGTTTCTCCCCGCTGGCGATGCTCAATGCTTGGGGAGACGGGACGAAGCCGTGGTCGTACTCGGAAGTGGAGCCGATCATCCGGCACTATATCAAGCTGAGGATGCGGCTGCTGCCCTATTTGTACACCGCATTCGCAAGATACAAGGAGGAAGGCGTTCCGCCGTTTCGGGCGATGCCGCTCGTTATGTCGCGCGAGGAGATAGCCCGGGCCGAGGCCGGGGGGACGGTTGCTGGCGAGGGGGATATCCTGAATACGACCGATGCGGCGTACGGGAAACGGACGAGCCGGGAATGGGACGACCAGTATATGGTCGGAGACGAGCTGCTCGTGGCGCCTCTGTTCGAAGGGGAGTCAGAGCGCAATGTATTGCTGCCTCCCGGTATCTGGTACGGCTTCGAGACGGGGGATCGCTACGAGGGCGGCCGTATCGTCCGCGTGTCGGCGGATCTGGCGCATATTCCGGTGTTCGTCCGGGACGGGGCGATCATCCCGACGATTCCGGCCGCGCCCCGTGCGCCGAGGAAGGGCGAGACGACACCGCTTCAGTTCGTCCATTTCGGCACGGCGGACGGCGTAGGCAGGCTGTATGACGACGACGGGGAAACGCTGGATTGCGAACGCGGGGCCAAAGGCTGGTGGACGGCCGCAGTAAGCCGGACGCCGAACGGCGGTTACGACGCCAGGCTGTCCGGACCGGACGATGCCGCGTTCGCATACGGCCCGGTTAGCTGGAAGCTGGCGCAAACGTCGCTTCCGGCCGAATGACGGAGGCTTGCTCTGCGGTTTGCAAAGCAGGGCGAGCTTTTGCGGAAAGAAGATTTTCAGGAGGAAAAAACATGCACGTACTTGTCGTAGACGACGAACCTGTCATCCGGAACGGTCTGGTCAAAATGACGGAGCAGTACACGCCCCCCTTCGCGCGAATCTCGATGGCCGAGAACGGAATCGCCGCGCTGGAACGCATCCGCGCGGAGGAGCCGGATATCGTGCTCACCGACATTCGCATGCCGAAGATGGACGGACTGGAGCTATGCCGCATCGTTCAGCACGAATATCCGCACATCAAGCTCGTTGTCATATCCGGCTACAACGATTTCGAGTATGCGCAGGCGTGCATGGCCTTCGGCGTGAAAATTTATTTGCTTAAGCCGGTTACGAAGTCCGATGTGCACAGCGTCTTCGACCGGCTTGTGCGGGAGCCCTCGCGGGGGTATATGCCGCCCTCCCGTTATGTCGAATGGATAGACGGACTGGAGCAGCACATCTGGAATCTGCGCAAGGAGCAGCTCGTCGAGCTGGCCAAACGCTGGAGGGAATACTGCTTATCGGCAGGGATGTCGCTCGCCGAGCTGAAGGGGCTTCTCGACGACTGTCATTCGCTGCTTGCGAAGCGGTTTCAGGAACGCAAGTATGCGCCGGCCCCGAACCGGGACTACATGGAGGCGGCGAGCGTCAAGGAGGCGCTGGACGCCTTCGAAACGGGACTGCTGCGCATGACGGACGAGCTGCAGCATATTCGCTCCGGCCATTTTCGCGATCCGCTTGCTGAGGCGAAGGCGTATATCGACAGCAGGCTGTCGCAGGACATCTCGCTGGAGCAGGTTGCGGCGATGGTCGGGCTGACGCCGACGTACTTCAGCGCTTTGTTCAAGAAGATGACGAACGAAACGTTCGTGAAGTACCGCATCCACAAGCGGATGGAACGGGCGAAAGAGCTGCTGGCGGTGCCGCACATCCGGATCGTTGACGTCGCCGCCGAGGTTGGCTACGACGATTATCCGCATTTTACGAAAACGTTCAAAAAAATCGTCGGCATTTCGCCATCCGATTACAGATCGGGGCTCGGAATCAAATGAGAATCAAGAGCTTGTACCAGAAGCTCATCCTCTATTTTTTGATCGTCATCATCTTGCCGGTAGGCAGTGTCGGCCTTATTTCGTACATGACGTCCTCGAAGGAGCTGGACGTACAGGCGCAAAATCAAATGGCGCAAATTGTCGGCAATGCGGCTCATCATACCGAGCTGTACCTGAGAGATTACGAGCGGACGATCATGTCGCTGCTCACGCTGCCGCAGGTGATGGAGTTTATCGATTTGCCTGCGGACCGCGACGATTACGATTTCTTTTATTACCGGAAGATCATCCGGGAAATCGGCGCCAATCCGCTGTTTATCCAAAATCCCAGGCTGGCCGCCATCTACCTGATGAGCGCCAAGGGCAATACCGTCTATTATTTGAACGAATCCGGCGAGGAGTTGTTCGGCGAGGAGAACATTCGCCGGCAGCGGGATTACTTTCTGGGGAACACAAGTCCGGACGCGCAGCTGAATATTTTGGACCGCAGCATCCTGGACGGCCAGCAGCACCAGATGCTGACGCTCGTCCGCCGCATTCGCGGTTTCTCCTCGTCTGAGCTGAACAACTTTGCGGCGGTCGAAATCCGCCCCGCCGATTTGTCGGCGCTGTGGAACGGGGTGGACCTCGGCGAGTACGGCAGCCTGTTCATTATCGACGCGAAAGGCCGTTACGTGTACCATCCCGACCAAGCGAAGGTGGGCGAACCCGCTCCGTCTTCATTTCTAAGCAGGCTCGAGGGCGCAGGCGAGCAGGCGTTCGTCGGCGGCGACGAATCGGGGGAGGAGATCATGTACATGGCCCGCGTTGCGGAGTTTTCCGGCTGGCGGCTCGTCGTCTCGATGCCGCTGGAGGAGCTGCGCAGACCGGTTGCGAACATCCGTACGACGACGCTGATTGTCGGAGCGCTTTCGCTGCTGCTGGCGGTGCTGCTCGCCTACCGGTTCGGCCGGTCGATCACGCGGCCGATTCAATTGCTCAAATCCGGCATGCGCGAGACGGAGAAGGGCAATTGGGCGCCGATCCCGCTGCCCCGCCACCGCGACGAGATCGTCGAGCTGATGCTGCGGTACAACAAAATGGTCAAACGGCTCTCCGAGGCGGTCGATCATGTCGTACAGGTCGAGTTGAACAATCAGGAAATCCGGATGGAGCGGCAGAAGGCGGAGTACCAGTCGCTGCAATTGCAGATCAATCCGCATTTTCTGTACAATACGCTCGAGACGATCGTCTGCTACGCGGCCGTGCAGGAATCGGATGAAATTTCGGAAATCGTCAAGGCGCTCGCCTACATGCTCCGTTACTCCGTACAGACGAATGTCGAGGAAATTACCGTCGCCAATGAGCTGAAGCATGTGATGCATTATTTGATCGTCATGCAGCACCGGATCGGACGCGAGTTCGAGATCGACGTCGACGTGAAGCCGGAATTTCTGCTCCATGCGATGGTGCGCCTCTCGCTCCAGCCGCTTGTAGAGAATGCGTTCCAGCACGCCTTTCCGGACGGCGTGGAGGATTACCACTTTATCCGCATCGACTGCGAGGAAGAGGGCGGCGTCTTCCGCGTGATCGTGGAAGACAACGGCTGCGGCATCGAGCCTGGGCGGCTGCGCGAGCTTCGGGAGAAGCTGGGGGCGAACCGGCTTGCCGACGGCGGTTTGGACGCGGGCGGCAGCAGAAGCGGCATCGGTATTATGAACGTACACAGACGCGTCCAGATGGTGTTTGGGGATCAGTACGGCTTGCGGATCGATAGCGAGGAGCAGCGGGGGACGAAGATGACGCTGGTCATGCCGGCTCCGGGGCACTCCGGGGGAGACGCCGCAGAAGAAGGAAGCTAACACACCGCGATCCGGCGGGCGCAATCTAATCATAAGGCAGTTGCTATGGCGAAAGAAGCCGCGGCGACTGCCTTTTTGCCATACGCGTAAGCGTCTGCGAAATAGCGGTGCATGTTCCCGAATTGCACATTTGTCCATGAATCAGGTTGAAAAAGTCCATTGTTTTCGTGACGAAAAACCGTTAAGATAGAATTTAATTGAGAATAAGTATCAATCTCAATTAGAAACCGGCGTTGAAACGTGCTGCACAATGGAGGAGGGAACCATGCTTCGTCGTTTTTTTGCTTATTACCGGCCCTATAAGGGGCTGTTTATCTTGGACTTCTCCTGCGCCATATTGGCCGCTTTGCTGGAGCTTGCTTTTCCCCTTGCGGTCAACCGCGTTGTGGACGACTTGCTGCCGAGCGGCAACTGGCAATGGATTTTGTACGCCTGCCTCGGTCTGTTAGGCATCTATGTCGTCAGCGCATTCCTGAATTACGTCGTCACCTACTGGGGACACAAGCTCGGCATCAACATCGAGACGGATATGCGCAAGAAGCTGTTCGACCGCGTGCAGAAGCTGTCGTTCCGTTTTTTCGACAACAACAAGACCGGCCATCTCGTATCGCGGATGACGAACGACTTGATGGACATCGGGGAGATCGCCCACCACGGGCCGGAAGATTTGTTTATCGCGATTATGATGCTTGCCGGTGCGTTCTGCATTATGCTCGGCATCAACTGGCAGCTGGCGGTGCTGACGTTTATTATCGTGCCGGTGATGATTTACTTGTCCCTGTATTTCAGCCGCAAAATGTCGGCCGCGTTCAAGCGGATGTTCTCCGACATCGCCGATTATAACGCGCGGGTCGAAAATACGGTAAGCGGCATCCGCGTCGTTCAGGCGTTTGCGAACGAGAAGCACGAAATGAAACGTTTCGCCGTCAACAACGGCCGGTTCCGTCTTACGAAGCTGATGGCGTACCGGATTATGGCGTGGAACTCGTCGATCAGCTTTATTCTAATGAAGCTCGTGTCCTTGTTCGTGCTCGTGTGCGGAACGTGGTTCGTCATCCAGGGGCGCATGACGTACGGGGAGTTTATCGCCTTCGTCATGCTGTCGAATGTCTTTCTCGGCCCGATCAAGCAGACCAACTCCGTCATCGAGACGTATCCGAAAGGAATCGCCGGCTTCAAACGGTATTTGGAGCTGCTTGAAACGGAGCCGGATGTCGCCGATGCGCCGAATGCGAAGAAGGTGAGCCACTTGCGCGGCGACATTCGTTTTGCTGGTGTGGCGTTCGGTTATGACGGCAAGGAGCCGGTGCTGCGGAACGTGAACTTGTCGATTCGGGCGGGGGAAACCGTAGCGCTGGTCGGTCCTTCCGGCGCAGGCAAAACGACGCTGTGCTCGCTGCTGCCGCGCTTTTATGACACGATCGACGGCTCGATTACGATCGACGGCATCGATATTCGCCAGATGAAGCTGGAGTCGCTGCGCTCCCATATCGGCATCGTGCAGCAGGACGTATTTCTGTTCGATGGCACGATTCGCGACAACATCGCCTACGGCAAGCTGGACGCCTCGGAGGCGGACATCTGGCAGGCGGCGCGGCGAGCCCAGCTAGCGGACATGATCGAGTCGCTGCCGGACGGTCTGGACACTTTGATCGGAGAGCGCGGCGTGAAGCTGTCCGGCGGACAGAAGCAGCGGCTGTCCATCGCCCGTATGTTTCTGAAAAATCCGCCGATCCTTATCCTCGATGAGGCGACCTCGGCGCTTGATACCGAGACGGAAGCGGCGATCCAGCTCGCGCTCTCGGAGCTGTCGCAAGGGCGGACGACGCTCGTCATCGCCCATCGGCTGGCAACGATCAAACATGCCGACCGGATCGTTGTCGTAGCCGAGCAGGGGATTGCCGAACAGGGCAGACACGACGAGCTGCTCGGCAGCAAAGGCGTGTACAGCCGGCTGCACCGGGCTCAGTTCGGCGCCTAATAACGGAACGGAAGTTCGAATTATACCAATCAGATAGAGTAGGAGTGAAGAGTATGCATGAAGAGGAGCTTTTTGACGTTACGATTATTGGCGGTGGCCCTGCGGGACTGTTCTCCGCGTTTTACAGCGGCTTGCGCGAGATGAAGACGAAGATGATCGAGTTCCAGCCGTTTCTCGGCGGCAAGGTGCATGTGTATCCGGAGAAAATGATATGGGATGTCGGCGGGCTGACGCCGGTTACCGGCGCGCAGCTGATCGAGCAGCTGGTCGCGCAGGGCAGGACGTTCGATCCGACCGTCGTGCTCGGGCAGAAGGTAACGTCGCTGGCGAAGGATGAGGACGGCCGTTTCGTGCTGCACACGTCGTCCGGAGAGATGCATTATTCGCGTACGGTTATCCTTGCCGTTGGCGGCGGCATCCTGAAGCCGACGAAGCTGACGATCGACGGGGCGGAGCGGTTCGAGGTGACGAATCTGCATTACACCGTCAAGTCGCTGGCCCGTTTCAAAGGCAAAACGGTGCTCATCTCCGGCGGCGGCAACGCGGCGATCGACTGGGCCAACGAGCTCGAGCCGATCGCGGGCAAAGTGTATCTCACTTACCGGAAAGAGATGCTGAACGGGCACGAATCGCAGGTGTCCCGGCTGCTGAACAGCACGGTCTCGTGCCTGCTCAATACGACGATCGACAGGCTCGTCGCGGCAAGCGATCATGAGACGATCAAGAAGGTGGTGCTGACCCGCAGCGAAGACGGGGAGCAGCTCGAGCTGGCCGTAGACGACGTCATTATCAATCACGGGTACGAGCGGGACAAAGATTTGCTCGCGAAGAGCGAGCTGAACATAGCGATGGAGAACGAATACTTTTTGGCGGGCAGTCCGATGAGCGAAACGTCGGTGGAGGGGCTGTACGCGGCCGGAGACATTTTGCATCACGAAGGGAAGCTTCACCTGATCGCAGGCGCGTTCCAGGATGCCGCCAATGCGGTTAACAAGGCGAAAATGTACATCGCCCCCGATTCGCGGGCGCATGGCATGGTCTCGTCGCACAACGAAGTTTTTGCAAGCAAAAACAAGGAGCTTATGAAGCATCTGTACACGAAGTAAGCTGCGGCGCTTAGCCAAGGCGCACGCACAGCGAAGACAGGCGGACCGGACGACCGGCGGCCTGTCTTTTTTGCGGGGCGGCCTTTAGGCCTCGGATGCGGTTGAGGAAGTCGCGGCTGGAGCGAACAGGACGCTCTCCAGCGCTTCCGCAACCTGCACGTGAAACTCGGGATCGGGATGGTTGATGCCGTTGGACAGCCGGGTATGGATGTCGATTCCGTCCGCTTCCATCCGTTCCCACATCGCGTACACGTCGAGCAGCGGCAGACCGCTTTCGGCCGCGAATGCCCGGACGGCTTCGACGTAACGGAGCAGATGCCCGTCCTCGTACAGCTTCGTAAACGGACCGATATGGCGCTGATGGTCGGCGCAGATGCGGTCGTTATCCCGCTTCATCATCATGCTCGGCGTCATCAGCAAAATGTCGGCCTGCGTCCGTTCCTTCAGCTGCCCCACGAGGTCGCGGATCGCGCCGATGTACGCCTCGAGCCCTTTTTCGCCGCCGTGGGCGTCGTTCAAGCCGAATTTGATCGTGACCAGGTCCGGCTCGTAGGTGAACACATCGTGCTCCCATCTCGCTCTCGAGCGGGCCGCCGTATCGCCGGATACCCCCGAGTTGATGACGTTGAAAATGCTGAGCGGATACCGCTTGGCGACGCGCAGCCGAAGCAGTTGATGGTACACCCGCTCGTGCTCGACCACCCCGTCTTCCATGCAGCCTTGCGTGACGCTGTCTCCTATGGCTACGTAAATGGCCGGACGCGCGCCCGGATTGGCCGCTTTTTCCAGCAGGCGTTCGTGCAGTCTTTTAAAATCGTGCATGCGCTTGTTTTCCTCCCATTCGGTTATGCATCGTACACTTTACCATCTTAACCTACGGGAAGTCTCTTGTCGTTGCACTCTATTGACCAAACCTGCCGTTTTCGCTCTACTTATTTTTGCTCTGCTTCTCTTCGGCAACGGCTTTGTCGGCCTTCTCCGCCGTCTCGCGAAGAGCGGTATTCAAGTCGGTCTTGCCGGTCACGACATCCATAACGGCCGCGCCATATAAGTTCTCGACTTTCGACTCGTACAGGGATTTAGACGAGATGGGAGCTATTTTATTGTAGTATACCGCCTTCCAGTTCTTCCCTTTGCTCGGGCTGTCCTGCGCGAACGCTTTCTTGATCGAATCGTCTATCCGGGCGGACATGACGCCCTTCTTCGATATTTCCATCTGGTATTCCGCCGACGTAAGGTATTTGATGACTTCCATGGCCGCGTCTTTGTTTTTGGCGATCGAGGTGATGCCGATGCTGACTGAGGCGGATTGCGAACCGATGCCGGGCTGTTCCTTGAACGTCGGCAGCGAAACCAGATCCCAGTCGATTTTCTCCAAATCTTTCGGGACTGCCAACGGAAATCCGTATTGAAATGCAAACATGGCGATCTCCTGCGTATTCGTAAAGTCAAGCCGGTTGGGCATCCTCTTCAGCTCGGTGATCCGCTCGGCATACCCTTGACTTTTCGCAGGATCGAGGAACAGCGTCTGAATGAGCTTCTTCCACGATTCCCGCTCGAACGTCGATTTGCCCGTCTTCGGGTCCAGATAAGGCTCGGAGAACTGATTTGTCTTGAACATAATGGCGGGCGCGGCGTTAAAGATGCCCAAATATTGCTTGTCTCCTTCTTTGCGCGTCAATTTCTTGGCTATTTCATTCGCTTCATCCCAAGTCATCCCGTCTTTCGGATAAGGAACGCCGAACTTGTCGAAAATCCCTTTGTTGTAAAACAAAACAAGCACCTGATTTTCCGTCGGAAGCATATAAAGCTTGCCGCCACTCGAATTTCGGATCGCATCGATGACCGTAGGCTCGAACGCCGTCAAGTCGACCTGGTGTTTCTTGGCGAGATCGGTCATGTCATACTGCAAATTGTATTCGATCAGAGGCTGTAAGGCGGCATCGAGCACATTGTATAGAATATCGATTCTCTGGTTCGCAGCCATCAATTCGGGAAGCGAAGTGCCCTTGGCGTCGGGAATATATTTGATCGTGTAATTCGGAAACTTCTTTCGCAGATCGTTCCCGTATTTGCTGTCAAATTGTTCAACGTTTCCGCCGTTATTGGAATGGAATATGAGCTCGATCGGCTCCTCGGTTTTTGGTTTAACGTCGGACTTACCGTCCGCGTCTTGTCCCGTTCCAGCGCCGCCGCTCCCCCCATTGCTACAGCCGATTAAAGTCGATAGGACCAACATTGCGGCGATCATGCTCTTCTTTGACATAGGTGACCCTCCATCGTAATCTCAATACGCTTTCCAGTCCGTATTTAGTGCATTGCCCGTTCCGTTCGTAAGCCTTCTCCAGTAGGAAACCTCGGGATCGGCTCCGATATTCCAAATCAAGTCGCCCTGCTTGAACTGCTCGAAAGCCGGTAGTGACGTCAAGTGAGTCAAATTCCGGCAATTTATTTTACGGACAGTGCCTTGGAAGCCTCCTCCGTATAAGCGCTGGTTGTTGCCCCATCCCGTAAAGTCCACGTTCTCTAGCGTCCAATTCACCACATTGGCGGGAACGTCGCCAATAATCATCGCTTTGAGCCCCGTGCCCCGGTTCGAGAAGTTGCCGGTTATGTAAATGTTGTTGCATACTCCGCCGCCCGCGGGCTTGTTCAGCATGAAACGGTCGGCTCCGACGCTGTCGATATCGATGTCCAACTTCACATTTTTCGCGGTTCCCATAAAGATCCCGTCATGCTTGCAATTTCTGATAGTCGCTTTGACATGAACATCTTCAACCGCATTCGACCCGAAGCCGACTTGAATGCCCCGGTAACACCCTTCGCCGTAAGAGTCGAGAATCGTTATCCCTTTAGGCGTCAGTCCCTGCTTGTTCAAAGTAAGGAACGAAATGTTGTGAGCCGTTTTGTTGACGACGCTCAATTGACCGATACGGACATTGGAGGCGGATATGTAGACGCTTGTAATCTCGCTTGAAGGCAGAACGATGTTCGTACGGACGAGATTGACTGATCCGAGAAATACGTTTTCGACCAAGGCGTTGTTCGTACCCAACACGGAGCAGGGGTTAGTGCCGCCGCCTGTAATGTTCATACTATTCACGAAAACGTTGCGTACCGTTTCGGTCGAAGCATTAGGCTCGATGTCGAACCCTCCCGGCATATCGTAATGACCGATATTGTCGCTGTACAAATAGTCGATCCGAATGTTTTGAGCGTTAATAATCGACACGAGGTTTCTGCCGATTTGCGCATCCGCTTGTCCCGTGATCGTGCCCAGTTTCATATTTTTGGAGCCGCTCGAAATATAGAGGCCATCCCCGCAAGGGTTCAAACAATGGAAACGATCGATCGTTACGTCCTGACAGTTCAGCAGGACAAGGCAATGCTTCTGTTCCTGATTGACGGTATAGGCGACATTCTCGACACAACCGTTATTCAAGCCGTTTCCGTCGAAACGAATTTCGGGCATATAGACACCGGAGCAAGAATCCAGCTTCAATAAGGAGCCGACCGTGGGGGACTGATCCAACCGACGTATCCATCCTTCGCAGCGAATGCCGAAATTTTGTTTGCCTGTGATCGTGATCGTATCTACGCAGACGGTCATCCATCTCGGAATGAGCAGCGTCAAATGGCGGTCGGCCGCATATTGGATCGCGGAGCGCAAAGCGGTGGTTTCGTCCGTGCCGTCACCCTTCAATCCCAGCTTCGCGGCATTCACTCCACGCAGCGCAAGCTCCGCGCCGATATCCGTTAGCTCTGCCGAAACTTGCTGCGCATATTCCTGAACAACTTCATCCGCAATCCGACGCATATCCGCTTCGTTGCCATAGACGTTGTCCGTCACACCGTAACCGAATGTTACGTCTTTGCCGAGCAAAGTCCCCGTAACGGCAGAAGCACTCGCCAGACCCAAAGTTGTTAGTACGCTTCTCCTGCTCATCTTGCGATCAGGCTTCTCTTTCTCCATCGGACAATACCTCCTTTATGAATAGACAGCGCTTACAAAGCTATGGAGCTTACGCACGGCGGTTGTTTTCTTCATTGTGCTGTTTCTATACATTTGTGGTTACCCCCTCCGTTGTGTATATCATTAAGATACATGCAGCGGTTTCAAATGAATATGGCGTTTGTTCTTGGATAGATGGTTTATATTATCCGATCTAATTATGAGCAAACAGCCCCCGAACCGATGGATCGGAGGCGTGCTTCGTAACAAGAAGTCCGAATCAAGGTTTACCTGCAACATCTTCAATACGTTTCCGGTATTCGCTAGGTGTCATGCCGACCCGTTTCGTAAATGCCGTATAAAACGATTTATAATCGGCGAACCCGGTTACCATGGAAATCTCCGTAATTTTCTTGTTCGGGTTTTCCATCATTTTGCACGCTTCCTCAATCCGCAGCTTCTGGACATACTCCGTGACCGTCATTCCTACCGTTTCTTTGAACAGCTTGCAGAAGTAGTTTTTGCTGAAAAACGATTTGGACGCAAGACTCCCCAAGCTGAACGAGCTTGTGTAGTTTTCCCGCAAAAAATCTATCGCCGCGTTGATGACGTCCAGTCTTCTGTTCATTTCCCTGTTGCCGGGAAAACGGTCGAAGCAGCGCATCATAATAATAATGAGCTCGATGACATAGGCGCGGATAATCGAGATGTAGCCGGACCGCTGTTCGTTGTATTCGGTATACATTTTATCGATAAGTGCCTCGAATTCCCGTATTTCGTAGAAAGATAATGCCAGGTTCGGATGGAACGGCTTATCCAGCAGGCCGTTGAACAAATACGACAACGACAAGCTGTTGAAATCGTTGAAATCGATCAAAGATTCGTCGACAAATCCGGGTTTGAACAAAATGTTGTAAATGACGAGATGTTCGTTATCCTCGCGGTGGAAGGCGTGGGAGACGTCGTAATTGATAATGAACAAATTTCCCCGGGTGACGCGGTGCTCCACGCCATCCAGCATGTGATATCCGTTGCCGCTCGCCACATAACAAATCTCGACGAAATCATGAGAGTGATACTTGCGGTGTTCTTTTCCCGGTTCGTGAAAACGTATAATGCTGAACAGTTCCCCTGCTCTAAAATAGTTGTCGCTCCGGTATACGAGAGGCTGGTTCATCCCGGTTCCCTCCGTTCCTATTTACATCTAACGGTATAGGGCCGCAGCCGGTATGTCAATAATGTGCAAACGTTCCGGGAGAACGGTGCGAAGCCGAACGGATTCCCGGCTTCCGGACAAACGAGTATCGGAATAGATCCACTAAAGACCGTGCCGTCTCCATTCATTATGATTAGATCGAGCGGACAACAAATGAAAACGGCGGTGAACGCGATGAAGACGAACCAAATGATGAAGACGCTGCAAATTAAAAGTACCGAACAAGCTGTGATCGTCGAAATGCCGATACCGGAGCCGGGCCCCGGTCAAGTGCTTGTCAAGGTCAAAGAGGTGGCGACCTGCCCGCAATGGGATTTGCACATTTATTACGGCAAACCGATGTTTGCACACGAAAAAGAAGTGAAGTTCCCGTATTCGCCCGGCCAGCCCGGACACGAAATGACCGGCGTAGTGGAAGCGGCCGGCCCCGGGTGTACGCTCGCTCCGGGCCAGAAGGTGGCGGCTTGGCGGGATGCCGGGCATCATAACCCCGGCTGTTACGCGGAGTATGTGCTCATGAAGGAAGAGCATCTGCTCGCTTTGCCCGACGATTTGCCGTTCCGCAAGGCGATTTCGCTCGAGCTTGCGATGTGCGTTGCCGCGAGCGTGATGAGAATGAAGCAATACGAAGGCATACGCGGTCAGCGCTGCGGCGTCAACGGTCTGGGCCCTGCCGGGCTGATCGCCGTGCAGATGCTGCTGGCCGAAGGGGCAAGCGAAGTGATCGGCATCGATCCGAATCCGCAAAGAAGGATTACGGCGGAAGAACTCGGAGCGACGTTTTGCTGCGAGCCGGAGTCGGAGCGGATCGGCAAGCGGGGCTCCGCCGGTGCTTTGGATCTTGCCATCGATTGCGTAGGCTACCCGCAAGCGGTTCGAAGCATCATGGACCGCACGAACAAGGCGGTGGCGCTGTTCGCCGTGCAGCGGGACGATTACACGCTCCGCCATCAGGGCTTAAGCGTAATCGGTTATCCCGGCCATTTCCGGGAGGCGGCCGAATATTCGCTCGACCTGATCGTGAAGGGCAAGCTCGACTTCGCTCCGCTGATCAGCCGCGAATTGCCGCTCGAGCAATACGCCGAGGGCGTCGGGCTGCTGAAGAGCCAGGAAGCGATCAAAATCTGCTTTATTCCGGGGAGCTGACATCATGAAGGCCCATGCCGTCGTATTTACGGATAAGGAGAAAGTGGAGTATGCCGAGGTGAACGTTCCGGAGCCGGGCGAGAACGACGTCGTTATCGACGTGGAAACTTCCTGGATCAGCACCGGAACGGAATCGTCGTATTTCCGGGGCGAGCGGATTCGGGGCGAAACGCCGTACAAACCGGGCGATCCCTGGCCGTTTCCGATCGTGGCCGGCTACCAGAAGGTCGGTATCGTCCGGCAGGTCGGATCGAATGTTCGGGGGTTCGAGCCAGGGGAACGGGTCTTTGCGGCGCTTAGCAAAGTAACAGGCATGTTCGACGCGATGGGAGGACATATGAACCCGGCCGTTTCGCCGCAGCATCAAATATGGAAGCTGCCGGACGGCACCGCGCCGGAAGACTACTGCGGCTTGGTGCTGACGCAGGTAGGCTACAACTGCGGCATGCGCCCGGCCGTCGAGGCCGGGGACGTTGCGGTCGTCATCGGCGACGGTCTCGTCGGCCAATGGGCGGCGCAAACGCTGCTGCACCGGGGAGCGGACGTGATCGTACTCGGCCGGCACGACGGCCGGCTGGCCCGTTTGCCGGAGCGGATACGCGGCGTCAACACCCGTACGACGGAAACGGAATCCGTGCTGGAGAAAGGCCGAGTGGCGGTTGTCGTCGATTCGGTCGGAGACATGGATACGTTCGGTGCCATTCAGCCGTTCATGAAGCGGGACAGCCATTTCGTATCGGCTGGTTTTCTGGGCGAAAAGGGGCTGGTCGACATCCAGACGCTGCGCGGTCAGGAAATCACGCTGCATACGCCGTCCGGCTGGACGGGCAAGCGGATGGAGGAGACGATTCGGGCGATTGCAGACGGCTGGCTGCAAACGTCGCCGCTTATTACCCACCGCTTTCCGGCGGAGCGTGCGGCCGAAGCCTGGCGTACGATCGCGGAGCGCAAGTCGGAATGTTTGGGCGTCATTTTGCACTGGTAAGTTATTGAAGAAGCGAGCTACCCTTCCCTGCAAGGTCCTCTGCGGCTCCGGCATTACTGCCGACCGAGGACGGCGAGGAAGCGGTGGCTTCTTTGTTTAACGGGGCGTACCGCCGCTGGCCTCTGTGGCAGCGGATGCGAAAGTTCCGTTAAGCTGGCGATGCGCTGTCATTTGGAGCGATAGAGGAAGCGAAATATCCGTTATGACCGCTTTTCGCCCGCGTTGAAATGGGGGAAATGGGTCCTAACGGAAGAAGCGCTTCCGCTAAACCGGCCTTGACGATCCACAGAGCGGTATAGCGGAACTCGCTGTTCCGCTTTGGCAGCGCCGGGAGGTGCGGCTTAGATGAATAACCGACGCCCTTTCAGAGGGAACGAGCGAAATACTCGGTCCGAAAAATCTCGCAATCAACTCCAGCTTTTGCCATTCGATGGCGGAATTGGCTGGGAAGCATCCCGGTCGAAGCTTTAAATACCCGGGAAAATTGCGCGGCTGACGGAAAACCGACAGCATAGGCGATATCTGTCAGCGTCATATCGGGACAATTCCGAAGCATCCGTTCGCTTTCCGAAACGCGCTGCTGCAGCACGAATTGGTAAAAAGTCAACTTTTTTTCACGTTTAAACAGCCGGATCAAATGCTCCGGACTGACATGGAACATGCTGGCCATAGATTTGAGCGAAAGATTGTCCGGCAAATGTTTACCGATATAATCGCAGCAAAGCGACACGAGATCCGAATGGCCGTTATTCTCTGAAGCTTCCATACTCCGGCGAATATACACGGCCAAAATGCTGAGCTGGGAACTTACGACCTGCTTCCAGCCGGTATGCTTCTCCTGCAGTTCGTCCGTTAGACGGGAAGCGATTTGTTTGATTTCGGCAAACATCTCCGGCTCCAAGTGGACTTGCTGGTACACCATATCCGGCAAAGGGAGTATTTCCAGATTGGGCGCACAGCGGAGACCGGCTTCACGCATGCCGGATTCGTCGAAGCAGACCACAGTTCGTTTATATTCGCTAGAGGGATCGATATACACCTGATGGGGCACTTTGCCCGAACATACAAGCAGCTGTCCGGGATACTGCATGCGCACTTGGTCTCCGATGACATAGGCCGCTTTCCCTTCCAGCGTCAGATTGATTTCGATGCCGGGCTGCGTATGTAGAGAGTAGTTGTGTGCGCGGAGGAGGTCTTTGCGAGCATAAACCGGATAAGATTTGAAACCGTTTTCAACATTAATATTTGAAATAGGCGGCGCTTTCAGCAAGTTTTCGTTCAGTTCCATAGACAAAAATCTCCCTCTCCAACTGATCGGTTCCGCTTCTTTTCGATTTTATTATAGAGCAATTCCCAAAAAATGAGAATGGCGCATTTGAGCAAGCCTGGAGCCATCCTCCAGACGTACACCGGAAACGATCAATTTAGCGGGGATATCCGGTCAATTTTTTTGAATACGGCAAGCCGGGCCGGATTCTATAATTTTTATAAAGCCTTTGTGATTCAGCCGCAAAGGATCTTTGATAAAAAGCGGCTGTATCCGAATGTCCAACAAAGAAGGGCGGCTTGAAAAAGGGCAGCGTGCACAGATCACGCGCCGGCGGAACGTACCGCAGAAACGGAGGAGTCAAACGTAATGGAAGGGACAAAGGCGACGAATCGCGCACAACAGGAGTTTCATGCCGATATTTCGATTATCGGAGGAGGGCTCGGCGGTTGCGCGGCTGCGCTCGCGGCGGCCGAATCGGGCAAATCGGTGGTTTTGACGGAAGAAACGGCCTGGATCGGCGGCCAGTTAACGAGCCAGGCGGTTCCGCCCGACGAGCACCGATGGATCGAACAATTTGGCTGCACCCGCAGCTACAGGAACTTTCGCGAAGGAGTACGAAACTATTATCGCCGGCATTTTCCTTTGACTGCCGAAGCTTTGCGCAAGCCGAATCTGAATCCGGGAAACGGTGGGGTGAGCCGGCTTTGTCACGAGCCCCGCACCGCGCTGGCCGTGCTCCAGGAGATGCTGGCTCCTTATGTGCACAGCGGCAAGGTGACGCTGCTGATGCGCCGGGTGCCGCTTCAGGCCGAAGCGGTCGGGGATACGGTACATTCGGTTACCGTGCGAAATCTGGAGACAGGGCGCGAGGAGATTATAACCGCTTCCTTCTTCCTGGATGCAACCGAATGCGGGGACCTGCTGCCCATGACCGGGACGGAATACACGACGGGAGCGGAGTCCAAAAGCGAGACCGGCGAGCCGCATGCCGTGGACGGCGACTCGCTGCCGATGGACATGCAAGCGTTCACGTACGTGTTTGCCCTCGATTATTGCGAGGGAGCGGACCATACGATTGAACGGCCGAGAGACTACGAGTTCTGGCGATCGTATCAAGCCGATTTTTGGCCCGGGAAGCTGCTGGATTGGACGGGCGTTTTGCCCCGAACGCTACAGCCCCGCGAATTCGGCCTGTTCAGCCAAACGGCGGATTTATGGCGCTACCGGCGAATCGTCGACAGGACGAATTTTTTGGACGGAACGTTCGACAGCGACATCACCATCGTCAATTGGCAGCAAAACGACTACTGGCTCGGTCCGATTATCGACGTATCGGAGGAGGAACGAAACCGGCATCTGGAAAGCGCCAAGCAATTGAGCTTGTCTCTCCTCTATTGGATGCAGACCGAAGCGCCCCGCCCCGACGGGAAAGCCGGTTATCCCGGCTTGAGACTTCGCAGGGATGTGGTCGGTACGGAGGACGGACTTGCCATGTATCCGTATATTCGCGAATCGAGACGCATTAAGGCCGAATTCACCGTGCTGGAGCAGCATATTTGCCCGGAAGCGAGAACGGACGGACGTGCGGAGTTTTTCCCTGATTCCGTAGGAGTAGGGTTTTACCGAATCGATCTCCATCCAAGCACCGGCAACCGGCATTATATCGATATTTCCTGCTTGCCGTTTCAAATTCCGCTTGGTTCCCTTATTCCGGTGCGGATGAACAATTTGCTGCCCGCATGCAAAAATCTCGGCGTGACCCATATTACAAACGGTTGCTACCGTTTGCATCCCGTGGAATGGAATATCGGCGAAGCTGCGGGATATTTGGCAAGCTATTGCCTGGATAAACAAATCCGGCCTCGCGACGTTCGAAACCGGGAGGCGGCTCTGAAAGATTTCCAGAAACGTCTCGAACAGGCCGGCATTGAGTTGAAGTGGCCGGAAATGACGGCAATGTAGGCGGAAGCGAAATCAAGGGTTGGAATGGGTACGGCATCGCTAGCCAATGCGCAAGTGAACCTCATTATGGCCAAGGTCGGTCAAACGGTCCGGTTGACCGGGAAAGTATCCTTTGATGTCACCGGCAGCGGAGACGTGAAGGTGAAGCTCACGGGACTTCCCCGGCCAACCAATGATCGGATCTTTGCCGCATATGTCGATCACGATCTGAATCAGGGCGTTACCGGCATGTTGAGTACGGCCACGGACTTGTTGATTAGTCGAGACATGGCCGCTTACGATTCGTCGTTTCCCGTCGGAATCGGGTATGAGATTCCGATTCAGTTCGAGTATTTGACGACATAGGGACAATTGGGAGGGTTGATGGCCGAAACGAAGAGACGATACGGCTGGAGGAGGAGCGTGTCGCAGATGCTGCGTTCGCTACAAATGGGGCTGACACGCCACTCCTTCAGTACGCCGATATCAAGCGAATAGTTAAACAAGGACTTTATACCGTTTCCATATCGTGCGAAAATTTGGCAGTCCGGAGATCGGACGCCAGCTCCTTCAGAATCGCAAGCTTATCCGGCACCAGCGAAGCGATACAAATATGTGTTGCCTTTTTCAGAAATGGACGATCGTGCAAATGGCTGGTCTCGTAATACAGCCGCTCCTGCAACCGTGTCTCGAGCAGCCGCATCACTTGACGCCCATAGGAAACAGCCTCGCCGTCCATATCGGTACAAACAATTTCCGCGGATGTTTTGGCGGCCATCGACAAGGCCGATACCGGGGAAGCGCCGGCCCCGATAAAAATAACTTTGGCGTTAGGGACGGACGGCCCGGATATACCTGCATTCCTCGTCGATCGTGCCGGATAGCATAGACAGATAAAGGTTCCGATCCGTTATCCCCGCGCAGGCACGCAAGGCTCTCAGTTTCTCGGCAAGACCTGCCGCCTGGGCCGCAGTATCCCTTAAACTTGCAGCCCGGGCTGTAACTTCTTCGCTTTGCTCCCATTGTTCCCAGCTTCGCTTGTTGTCTTCGTTCACAATAAACGCGCATAAGCAGTCCAGCTTATCGGATATAAGCTCCAACATTCCGGGAGCATCCCGTCTGCCGGACTTTAACCGGAGCAATTCCTGATCAAATCGTTTTAGATGATCCACAAAATCCCTGTAACCGCCGATTGCTCAAAACGGATATAGGGGACTGTACAGCTATCTCCTCATTTGACAATGAGAATCATTATCATATACAATAGAGGAATTGTCATGCTGAAGCTAGATTCCATTTTAAAAGAAAAAGGTGTGAACGACGGTTGGCTGGTATCGCTCGATTCAAGGGGATGGCAACGCTCACGTTTACGGGGACGACGGAGCTGAAGCTGGCGAACGGCGGCGTCACAGAGATGACGGGGCGCGACGAGCAGATGTTCGGTTTCGTCGGCAAAGGCAACGCCAAAGCGGTCGTCCGGTCGGATGAAGCGGCGGGCCGCTCCGGCAAGCTGATGTCCGGCGAGCTGTTTTATTTGCCCCCGGATTGCAGCTGCACGCTCGAAAACGAGGGGAGCGGCGTCTTTCATATACGCTGGATCCGGTTCCGGTGCGACGGCGGCGACATGCCGGAGCTTGCCGGATCGCTTTGCGAATCCGCCGATTTCGCGGCGCTGCGGTTCCGGCTGCCGCAAGCGCGCGGCTGGATGGCGGGTTTTCCCGCCGAAGATCCGGAGGAGCTGGAGCCCGCCGCCTTTTTTCGGCTGCAGGCGCATTTGTATGCGATCGCGTCGGCCTACGTCGGCCATCATCGCAAACCGAAGGGAACGGATGACGATCTGCTCGATTATGTCGAGCAAACGAAGCGTTACATGACGGATCGATATGCGGAGCCGATCGATGTGGAGGAGCTGGCCCGGCAATCGGGAGCGAGTTCCGGCCGGTTTTACGAAGCGTTTCGCAAGCAAACGGGGCTTAGCCCGCATAAATATATGACGTTCGTACGGCTGGGCCAAGCGCTAGGCATGCTGGCCGACCTTCGTTCCTCGGTCAGCGAGGTGGCCCATTCCGCCGGTTATCCCGACGAACTGTATTTCAGCAGGCTGTTCAAGAAGCATATGGGGATGTCGCCGACGGAATACGCCGCTTGCGCGCACAAAAAAATCGTCATGCAGCCGATATTTGAAGGAGACTTGTCCGTTCTTGGCATTCGGCCGGAATGGATGCTGGATCGCGGCTGGTGGGAGCACCCGGAGCCGTTTGTGCGCCAAATCGCCGAAACCCGCCCGGAGCTGGTGCTTACATCCCCGATCCCGGGGGAGCTGCTGCGCGCCGTTGCCGAAATATCGCCAATCATTAGCCTGGAGTGGAAAGGGTATCCGTGGAAAAAGCGGCTTACGCAAATAAGCGGCATTTTGGGCATCGGCTCGGTGGCGGAGTGGTGGCTCGCGTTTTACGACCGGAAGGTGGACAACGCGCGCCGGCTCGTGCGGCGCCATCTGGGGAACACGCCATTTTTGCTCGCGAGCGCCCACGGTCCGGGTTATCGCATATACGGCATGCAGATGAACAAGGTGAAGGATCTGTTCTACGACGATCTGGGCGTCAAGCCGCCCGAGGAAGCGTTTCGCTTCGGTCTGCTGGAGGTGGATTCGTTTCGGGAGGTGGCGGACATGCCGAGCGACAATCTGATTCTGCTTATGCCTCATTCGCGCTCCGAGGAGGATATATCCGATTGCAGGAGGCGGTGGTCGGAGCGGGAAGGCCGTCCCGAACACGCCCGTTGTCTCGTCGTCCGTTATGCGGGTCCGCTCATGTACAACGCGGCTGCGAACGAAAGTCTGATCGATCAGACCGTCCGCCTGCTGGCTGCCAAATGAGAATACGCAGAAAAATCCATGCCCGGCTGAAGGATTATCCATTACATATATAACGGATTCGGGTAGAATAGGTTAAGTTGATAATGATTATCACTGAGGCTGCACCTCTTTTTTTTGAGTCCTATTGAGAATGATTCTCTTTAACGCTAAACGCTTCGACCCCAAATTTTGAATGAAGGAAGATTGGCTTGTCATGAAAAAAAGGTACTTGGCGCTGCTGCTGGCCGTGCTATCGATCGTCTCGCTGTTTCTCGGCGTGAAGCACATTTCGCCCCTGGATCTGCTGCGGCTTAGCGACGATCAATTGCACGTGTTGTGGATCAGCCGCGTCCCGCGCTTGATCAGCATCGTCATCGCGGGCGTGAGCATGAGCATCGTCGGCTTGATCATGCAGCAGCTGACGCGCAACAAGTTCGTGTCGCCGACGACGGCGGGAACGATGGATTCCGCCAGACTCGGGGTGCTTGTGGCGATGATTGCGTTCGGATCCGCCGCGCCGATCGTCAAGATGGGCGTCGCTTTCGCCTTCGCTTTGGCGGGAACGCTGCTGTTCATGAAAATTCTCGACAAGGTGAAGTACAAGGACGCGATTTTCATTCCGCTCGTCGGGCTCATGTTCGGCAACGTGATCGGCTCGCTCACGACGTTTGTCGCTTACAAGCAAAACTTGATCCAGAACATCTCGTCATGGCTGCAAGGCAACTTCTCCATGGTGCTGAAGGGACGCTACGAGCTTCTGTATATAAGCATTCCGCTCGTCCTCATCGCATACGTGTACGCCAACCGGTTTACGATCGCCGGAATGGGAGAAGAGTTCTCGGTGAACCTGGGGCTGAAGTACAAGCAGGTCGTCCATATCGGTCTTGTCATCGTGGCGATGGTATCGGCGGCGAACATATTGACCGTAGGCGTCATTCCGTTTCTGGGGCTGGTCGTTCCGAATATCGTCACGATGTACAGGGGCGACAATCTGAAAGATAACCTTCCCCATACCGCATTGCTCGGAGCCGTGTTCGTGCTCGCATGCGACATTTTGGGCCGCGTCATCATTTATCCTTACGAAATTCCGATCGGCCTTACCGTCGGCGTTATAGGAAGCGGCATTTTTCTTTACTTGCTACTAAGGAGAAAGGCATATGAATCCTAAAACGAAGATCGGTATTTTGGCTGTCGCATCGGTCGCGCTTATACTCGTATTTCTCACGATTCAGTCCGGCGGCAACTGGGGCTACGTGCTGCCCAAAAGAGGGATCAAGCTGGCGGCCATCGTCCTGACCGCGGCGGCGATCGCTTTCTCGACAGTCGTATTCCAGACGATTACGAACAACCGCATTTTGACGCCGAGCATTATCGGACTCGACTCGCTGTACATGCTGACTCAGACGTTTATCATTTTCGTGTTCGGCTCGATGCATATCGCGCTCGTGAATCCGAATATCAACTTCATTTTGTCCGTCGGCCTGATGATTTTGTTCTCGATGCTGCTGTACCGGTTCATGTTCAAGAAGGAAGGACGGAACATTTACTTCCTGCTGCTTATCGGCATCGTGCTTGGCTCGTTGTTCGGCAGCTTGACGACATTTATGGAGGTGCTGATCGATCCGGACGAATTTTTGGTCGTGCAGAGCAAAATGTTCGCCAGCTTCAACCGGATCAACACGAAGGTGCTCACCGCCGCGATTATCGCGCTGATCGGCGTAGCCGCATACTGCATGAGATATATCAAATTTTTGGACGTGCTGGCGCTCGGCAGGGAGCATGCGGTCAATCTCGGGATCGGCTACAACCGCGTCGTCAAAAGGCTGCTTATGATCGTGGCCGTGCTGATCTCGATCTCGACGGCGCTCGTTGGCCCGATTACGTTCCTCGGCCTGCTTGTCGCGAACATCGCCTACCAGTTTATGAAGACGCACCGGCACGGCTATCTCATCTGGAGCTCGATCCTGATCGGCATTATCGCGCTGGTCGGCGGCCAGCTCGTGGTGGAGCGCGTGTTCACCTTTTCGACGACGATCAGCGTCATCATCAATTTTGCAGGCGGCGTCTACTTCCTGTATTTGCTTCTAAAGGAGAATAAATCGTGGTAGAAGTCAAAAACGTATCCAAATCGTACGGCGGCCAAATCGTCGTCGACCAAGTCTCGCTGCAAATTGCAAAGCGGAGCATTACGTCCTTCATCGGCCCGAACGGAGCCGGCAAAAGCACGCTGCTGTCGATGATGAGCAGACTGATCAAGAAGGACGGCGGCGAAATCTGGATCGAAGGGCAAGAAATCGGCAAATGGAACGACGGCGAGCTGGCCAAAACGATCTCGATCCTGAAGCAGTCGAATCATATCAACATCCGCCTGACCGTCAAAGATCTGGTCGGCTTCGGCCGCTTCCCGTACTCGCAGGGCAAGCTAACGAAGGAAGACCGCAAGTATATCGACGAGGCGATCGATTATATGGAACTCGGAGACATGCAGCATAAATATCTCGATCAGCTCAGCGGCGGGCAGCGGCAGCGGGCGTTCATCTCGATGGTTATCGCCCAGGATACCGAATACATTCTGCTCGACGAGCCGCTCAACAACCTGGATATGAAGCATTCGGTGCAAATTATGAAGGTGCTGCGCCGCATGGTGTCCGATCTCGGCAAAACGATCGTGCTCGTGCTTCACGACATCAACTTCGCCTCCTGTTATTCCGACTACATCGTAGCGCTGAAGGACGGCAAAGTCGTGCGCGAAGGGCCGACCGAAGAGATTATCCAAACGCCGGTGCTCCAGCAAATTTACGATATGTTCATCCCGATTGAAACGATCGGTGGCAACAAAATCGCCGTCTACTTCTCGTAAGGCAATCATGTTCACCATGAAACACCACATACAAAAAAACGGATAGGGGAGAGAGAACCATGAAGAAAAACAGTTGGATGCTTGCCTTGCTTCTGGTATTCGTCCTGATCGTTTCCGCTTGCGGCAACGGCTCGGACAATCAAACAACAGGAGGCGCCGCGCCCGCGACTTCCGGCGACTCGAACGCCGCGCAGACGCCGGCACAGCCTGCCGAGCTTACGATCAAGCATAAGCTGGGCGAAACGAAAGTGAAGAAAAACCCGCAAAAGGTCGTCGTCTTCGATTATGGGGTGCTCGATTCGCTCGACCGGCTCGGCGTGGAAGTAACCGGCGTGCCGCAGGCGAGCATCCCGCCGTATCTCGCCAAGTACAAGGACGCGAAGTACAAAAACGTAGGCAGTCTGGTCGAAGCGGATTTTGAAAAAGTTAGCGCGATCAAGCCGGATCTGATCATCATTTCCGGACGTCTGCAAACGGCTTACGAAGAGCTGAGCAAAATCGGCCCGACGATCTTCCTCGGCGTCGACAACGCCAAATATTTGGAGACATACACGGAAAACGCGAAAACGCTCGGCCAAATTTTCGGCAAAGAATCGCAGGTCGATACCGAGCTCGCCAAGGTGAACGAAACGGTCAAGACGGTAAGCGCCAAAATAAAAGCAAACGGCAAAAACGCCCTCATCATTCTGGCTAACGAAGGCGCCATCAGCGCGTACGGAGCCGGCTCCCGCTTCGGCATCATCCATGACGTGCTCGGCTTTACGCCGGTCGACCCGGGCATCGAAGTATCGACGCACGGCAAGCCGGTATCGTTCGAATACATCGCTGAGAAAAATCCGGACTACTTATTCATCGTCGACCGCGGAGCCGCCGTCGGAGGCGAATCTGCCGCGAAGAAAACGATCGAGAACGAGCTGGTCAAGAAAACGAAGGCGTTCAAGGACGGCAATATCGTGTATTTGGACCAAAACTACTGGTACTTGTCGGGCGGCGGGCTGATTTCCGTATCCGAGATGGTGAAAGAAATCGAAAAAAGCGTCAAGTAACAGCAAGCCGTGGGTAAGGACCGCAGCCGGTGAGAACCGGTTGCGGTTTTTCTTTTCGCGCCCGGCTTCTCCGCGAAGATCGTATGAATTGTGCCAGGTTACGATTCAGTTTTGCCGGCGACGGATGTATAATAACGGTATGCCGCAATACGAAGGAGAGAACGGGATGCATTTTTTACTTCCATACGTCCGGAAGCATTGGAAAATGTTTTGCGTGGCCGTTGCGTTTTTGACGGTTGAAGCGGCATGCGATCTGCTGCAGCCGACGATTATGGCGCATATTATCGATGTCGGCATCGCCGGTCAGGATATGGGCTACGTGCTGCGTATGGGCGGACTGATGCTGCTCATTACCGCGGTGGGCGCGCTTGGGGCATCGTCGCGGAACATTATTTCCAGCCGGGTATCGCAAAAGTTCGGGACCGAACTGAGAAGCGACCTGTTTCGCAAAATTCAGTCGTTGTCGTTCGCTAACATCGACAAATTTGAAAGGGCTTCCTTAGTGACACGACTGACGAACGACGTGACACAGGTGCAGAATTTTACGAACGGACTCATGCGCATTTTCGTCAAAGCGCCGCTGCTGTGCATCGGAAGTCTTATCATGGCGATCCGGTTGAACCCTCATCTGGCTACCGTGCTCGCCATCGTCGTGCCGATCGTCGCCTTGCTTGTGGCGATCAACATGAAGATCGGCTTCAGGCGCTTCATGTCCGTGCAGAAGGCGCTGGACAAGGTGAACGGCATCGTCCGCGAATATTTGGCCGGCGTCCGGGTCGTCAAGGCGTTCAACCGGTTCGATTACGAGACGGACAAATTCGCCAAGGCGAATACGGAATATCAAGCGAAAACGATCAGCGTCATGCGTACGATGTCGGTCTTTAATCCGGCCATTATGCTGACGGTTAACTTCGGCATCGTCGCCGTTATTTTGCTCGGCGGCATCCGGGTCGACAACGGCTCGATGCAGGTTGGGAGTATCGTGGCCTTCATCAACTACATGACGCAAATTTTGTTCTCGCTGATGACGATCTCGATGGTATTTAATATGTTCGTGAGGGCGAGAGCGTCGTCGGTGCGGATCGGTGAAGTGTTCGCCGAGCAAAACACGATGAGCTGGAACGAGCAAACGGCTATCGACAGCTCCTCCGTCAAAGGCCGCATCGATTTCGAGGACGTCACCTTCTCGTACGAAGGGCCGGACGGCGAGCCCGCGATCAAGCATATTTCGTTCAGTTGCCTGCCGGGGGAAACGATCGGCATCATCGGCTCGACCGGCTCCGGCAAGAGCAGCCTCGTGAGCCTCATTCCGCGCTTTTACGATACCGTCTCCGGGGCGGTCCGGGTGAACGGGGAAGATGTGCGGAACGTCGACCCCGAGAAGCTGCGCGAGCATATAGCGATCGTTCCGCAAAAAACGGTGCTGTTCTCCGGTACGATTTCCGAGAACATCCGCTGGGGCAAGGAAGGCGCTACGTACGAGGAGATCGAGGAGGCGGCGAAGCTTTCGCAGGCGCACGAATTTATATCCTCGTTTCCGGAAACGTACGAGACACGGCTCGGACAGCGCGGCGTAAACTTGTCCGGCGGACAAAAACAGCGGATGTCGATCGCCCGCGCCTTGATTCGCAAGCCGGACATTCTCATCCTGGACGACTGCACGAGCGCAGTCGACGTCGCAACCGAGGCGAAGATCAAGCTGGCGCTCAAAACGTATGCGAAACATCTGACCTGTCTGCTGATCGCCCAGCGCATTACGTCGGTTATGGACGCCGACCGGATCGTCGTGCTGGACCAAGGCGAGATCGTCGGCATGGGCAAACATGAGCAGCTCATGCAGGAATGCACGGTGTATAAGGAAATTTACCAGTCGCAGATCGGAAAGGAGATGCACGCGAATGCCAAAGCCGAATGAGCAAGCCGCCGGCTCATCCTCCGGCGGATCGGATCTGTCGCCGCCGCTCGTAGGTCCAGGCAGACATCCGGGACAGGGCGGGGGCTTCGGCGGCCGCGGCAGGGGAGGCCCGGTCGTCAAGCCGAAGCAGTTCCGCAAAACGATGGCGAAGCTGTGGCGCTATATCGGCAAGGAGCGCAAGCTGCTGACGCTTATTTTCGCCTTCCTGCTGGTCGATTCGGCCGTTATGCTCACCGGGCCGTACTTGATCGGCGTCGCCATCGATTCGATGACCGCGAGCGGCGGCAAGGTCGATTTTCATCTGCTCGAAGCGGCTTTGTTCGGCCTGACCGCCGCCTATATAGGAGACGGCGCCTTGACGCTGCTGCAAGGCTGGCTGATGGCCGGCGTATCGCAGCGGGTCGTGATGAATTTGCGCCGCACGATGTTTGCGAAGCTGCAAAAGCTGCCGCTGTCGTTTTTCGATTCGCGTCCCCACGGGGAAGTGATGAGCCGCATGTCGAACGATATCGACAACGTCAGCACGACGATCTCGCAATCGACGGTGCAGCTCATGTCCGGCGTTATCGCCATTGTCGGGTCGCTTATCATGATGCTCGTGCTCAGCCCGATCTTGACGCTGGCCAGTATCATCACGGTGCCGCTCGTTTATTCGCTTGCCCGCACGATTACGAAGAAGACGAGCGTCCTGTTCAAGGAGCAGCAAGCCCAGCTCGGCCAGCTGAACGGCCATATCGAGGAGACGATATCCGGCATCGAGGTCGTCAAAGCGTTTAACCGCGAAGAAAAGTCGATCGAGGATTTCGATAAAGTGAACGGACGGCTGTACGAGGTCGGGCTGAAGGCGCAAATCTGGTCCGGCTTCATGATGCCGCTGCTCAGCGTGATCGGCAATATCGGCTTTGCGGCGGTGGCGATCGTCGGCGGCATACTGGCCGTCAAAGGCGCCATCACGGTCGGCGTCATCGCCAGCTTTATCAGCTACTCGCGGCAGTTTGTCCGGCCGCTGAACGATCTGGCTAACATTTATAACGTGCTGCAATCCGGCGTTGCCGGGGCGGAACGGGCATTCGAGGTGCTTGACGAGCAGGAGGAGCCGGAGGACCCGCCGGGTGCCGTCGTGCTGGAAAATCCGCGAGGCCACGTCGTCTTCGGAGACGTCAGCTTCGGCTACCGGCCGGACGTTCCGATTCTGAAGCATATCGGCTTCGAGGCTCCGCAAGGTAGCAGTACGGCGCTTGTCGGCCCGACGGGGGCGGGGAAGACGACGGTCGTTAATCTCGTCACCCGGTTCTACGACGTAACGGCCGGTACGATCTATCTGGACGGACGGGACATCCGCGAATATACGCGCGACAGTCTGAGGCGGGCGTTCGGCATCGTGCTTCAGGACACGTATTTGTTCTCGGGCACGATCGCCGAGAACATCAAATACGGCAAGCCTGACGCGACCGATGAGGAAGTGAAGAAAGCGGCGGCGCTGGCGAACGCGGACAAGTTCATCCAGCGGCTCCCGAACCGGTACGAGACGATGCTGACGGAAAACGGCGGCAATCTGAGCCAGGGACAGCGCCAGCTTCTTGCCATTGCGAGGGTGCTGCTGGCGAATCCGGCGATCCTCATCCTCGACGAAGCGACGAGCAGCATCGATACGCGGACCGAGCTGCACATTCAGGACGCGCTGCTGCAATTGATGCAGGGCCGAACGAGCTTCATCATCGCCCACCGGCTCAATACGATCCGGGACGCCGATACGATCATGGTCGTGGACGGCGGCTCCATCGTCGAGAAGGGCAGTCACGAAGCGCTGATCGAGCAGAAGGGTACGTATTACCGGATGTTCCATAACCAATTTAAGAATATCGAGGGCGCCACCGGAGCTTAGGAGGCGCATAAGGAAAGGACCTTCCAAAGTGGCGAAGGTCCTTTCGTTTTTAACGCTGCCTGTAATACGACATGATCCGTCTGTACGCGCTCTTATCTTTCAGTTTTCGAAACAAGCTTTTGGCCGGCTTGAAGTTGGCCTCGATAATCCACACTTTTCCCTTCGTGTCGACGCCCATATCCATCCCGACCGTATCGATCGGATAATACTTATGGAGCTGCCTGACCGCCTTCATCGCAGTCGATTTCAGCTTGCCCTTTATCCGGCTGCCGGGTCGCAGCCCGGACCTGCGGATCGCGGTGGATACGGGCACAACCTTCCCGTTGCTGCGAGCCGTGTTCGTGATAATATAACCCGGGCCGGCAATTTTCGCGAGCGTCCCCGTAACAGTCCATCTGGATTTTCGCTTTTTTTGCACCATGACCCGCACGTCAAACGGTTTACCGTTCACCCTGGCGAGCGCGATTCTGCGCTGGACGATCGGCTTCCCGCCTTTCGTTTTGCGTTGTGCGTATGCGTAGACGGCCCTGCGGCCCTTCACCGTGCTGGTGCGTTTACCATCATGAACTTCATAGCGTCCGTTGCCCACAGGAGATATTTGAATGACGCGGCTGCCTCCCGCGCTGTTCGACGGCTTGATGATCACTTTGCCGAAGCGCTCCAAGTACGAGTTCAAGCTTCGCCGTGTCAGTCTCGAGGTGCGGGGTAAGGCGGAAGCGAGCCTGGATGACCGGCGCAGAAGCTTATATTTGGTCCATTTGTTGTGGCCGTAGCTCATCCCAGTTGATATCCCCTTTCTCGTTAAACAAGCGGTGGTCCTCGCATTTCTCGATCCGGTTGTCGCGGTCAACGAACACGACGGTCGGCACGAGCTCGAGAAGCTCCTTCTCGTCGAACATCCCCATGCTTAAAATGATGACCAGGTCGCCGGGCTGAAACAAATGCGCCGGAGGACCGTTCAGGCAGATTTGGCCCGTGCCGTCGCCGCCGGGCAATGCGTATGTTTTCCAGCGGGTCGCGTTGCGCAGATTGGTGACTTGCACGATTTCATAAGGCTGGATGCGGGCCGCCTTCATCAGCAGCGAATCGATCGTAATGCTGCCTACGTAGTCGAGATTCGCTTCCGTAACCGTTGCCCGATGGATTTTGCCTTTGCACATCAATCTTTGCATCGAACTTGTTTCTCCTCTCGGTATCCCGTAGGACACGGATGAACGGATGTACTCCTTCAGTACATTATGTGGATGCGGGGCGATAGGTTCATGCGGGGAAGGCAGGGCAGAAGAACCATTACATCTAGTCAAACGGCCGCTGCGGAAACATTCGATCTTCCGCTCGCTCTTACAATCAGATTCCTTGGATTGGGAACTGTTAAGGTAGGAATCCGCTTGTAAAGGCGACCGCTTCGCTGCTCCAGATGCAAATGTTCCACTCCGCTCCCACTCTCACGAGCATAGTCCCGCCGCCTTAGGCCAGATGAGGGAATTCGCCCGTGTTGTGGTAAAATAAAATCATATTAAAGCGCAAGCAAGGTGATCCTTTGACGATTTTGCTTATATTCCTGATGACCGCGGCGATTACGCTTTTCATCTCGAAGGCGCGCAATCCGTCCGCCTACTGGATGGGCAGCATGCTGATCGGCTGGTTTCTCAGCATGGCCGGGCTGATCCTGTTCATCGCCAAATACGGGGGCTTTTACTACAAAGTTAATATCGTGCTGTTCTTCAACGATACGATCCGCAATCTGCTGCTCCATTCGCCGATCGATATCGAAGGAATAAGCCGGATGATTACGGTGGGCCGTTCGCTGTTCATTTTCAGCCTGATCGGCTTGTCGGTATCGGTCGCGACCTATCGGCCGTTTCGAGAATTGTGGAAAGTGTATGCGCTTAACCTGATTTTGCCGATCGCCAACATTTTGTTTTACGAGCCGGAGCTCTATCGGCTGGCGCTGACGGTGCTGGAGCGCAAATACACGTATATGATCGGCTGGGTGACGCGGGGCTGGATCGTCGTCTCGGCCGTAGTCGCCATCGCGGTGATGATATGGAAATACCGCAAGGTGACCGTGCCGTGGGTGAAGCGGCAGGGGAAATTCATCCTGCTCGGCGTGTTTTCGCTCGTGCTGTTTTATTTTTACCTGGGCTTTATGGGGCCGCTGCAAGTGTTTGACGTGCGGACGTATTACGTGCTGTACTCGGATTTCTCCAACTTCAATCCACCGCTGACGCTGCCGGAATGGTACTTGAGCATCGGTTTCACCGGGGTACTGTCGCTGATCAGCCTGCTGTCGATATGGCGGTATACCGAAGTCGAGATGAAGATGGGCAAAGCCGACCTGCAGCTCGAGCGGAAGCTGAAGACGGCCAATATGGGCGCGCGCGTATTCACCCATGCGATCAAAAATCAGCTGATCATGATCCAGCTCCTCATCCGGCAAGCCGCCGAGCAGCAGACTTCATCGGGGCAACCGGCGCAAGCGGACAAGATGACATCTCCGGTTCGCGGTACTAATCCGCTCGCTCAGGCGGAGGATATCGTCGGACATACGCTGCAGCGGCTGGACCGGCTGTACCAGTCTTTTAAAACGAATCATTTGCAGCTCAAGCCGTACCGGGTTGCCGACCTGCTGCAACAAACGGTGGATCGCCTGCTGCTGGTGCCGGAGCATATCCGTCTGGATTGCCAGTTGCCCGACCGCAGCGTTACGGTGCTCGTCGACGCCGAGCATATGAGCGAAGCGATCCATAACGTGCTGCTGAACGCGATCGAGGCGATCGTTCCGCCGCAGCAGGGAGAGGTGACCATTTCGGCGTACCGGGAAGGGAAATGGGCGATCATTCAAGTGGCCGACAACGGGCCGGGCATACCGGAGAAGCTTCACGAAACGGTATTCGATCCGTTCTACACGAGCAAAAACACGACGAAAAACTGGGGAGTCGGCCTCTCCTACGTGAAACATATCGTAAGGGGACATTACGGCCGCATTCATCTGGATAGCAAGCCGGGCGAAGGAACGACGCTGCAGATCATACTTCCGCTATATATATTGGATGAAGACATCGTGGAGGACTAAAGATGACAGAACGGATACGCATTATCGTGGCCGAAGATTTGCAGGTGCTGCGGGAACATTTTTGCGAGTTGATCGGCAAGGAAACGGATATGGAGGTGGTCGGGCAGGCGTCCAGCGGCCGGGAAGTGCTGGAGCTTGTCGCCTCGCGCGACGTCGACCTGATCTTGATGGACATCGAGATGGATTTCAAGCATGACGGGATCGTGACGGCTATGACCGTGCTGAGCAACCACCCGGATATCAAAATCGTGTTTCTGACCGTACACGAAGACGATGAAACCGTATTTGGCGCGTTCGAGACGGGGGCGGTCGACTACCTGCTCAAAACAAGCCCTTCCTCCGAAGTCGTAAGCAGCATCCGCAAAGCCCATGAGGGCATCGTGCAGGTGCGGCCCGAAGTGGCTTACAAAATCAAAAACGAATTCACGCGCATCCGCCGCAACGAGGAAAGCTTCCTGAAGGCGGCCGTCATCGTGTCCCAGCTCACCCCTTCCGAACTGGCGATTCTGGAGCTTTTGCAAAGCGAGATGAAAATCGCCGAGATCGCCAAAGACCGGCAGGTCGAGCTGTCCACGATCAAGTCGCAAATTAACGTCATATTGAAGAAGTTTAACAAGAAAAGGACGAAAGAAGTTGTCGCGCTGCTGCGGGATCTTAATTTGATGCCTTTTATCCATAAGGTGCGTGATGGAGGTGAGGGGTAGGGGGAGGGCTGCGAAGGGATTTCTTCGTGGCTTTTTGGTTTTCAAGCTAACTGTAATAAATAGCTTCAGTAAAGCTTTATACGTTCAATTTCATGGGCCGTTAGCCTTGAAAATCTGATCAATAATATTTGGGGCCATAGCTCAGTCGGTAGAGCGTATCGCTGGCAGTGGCTAGGTCAGGGGTTCGATCCCCCTAGGCTCCATACAAAAGAAAGCCGCTAAACACAAGGGATTCCGAGTGTTTGGTGGTTTTTTCTATGTCCGAAGCGGCGTTGATTTTGGGTCGTGGTCACACTGACGACTTTTTTGGTGAAAAATCAGGACTTTCGATATTCCTTTGAGAGTTTCAGAGCATCGTATTCCTCGACAAAAATGAAATCGCCTTGTCCTTTTAATAAGGGCAAGGCGACTATTATGACTCATATCAACACTTGGATGAATGCGGTCAATTGAGGAAGAATCATTATTGAATCGACTATAGCGATTCGAAGTTTATTTCAGGGAGTTTGCTTGATTTAGCGACAAACCCAAGACTCAAACCTAAAGTCAACCAAAAAGCATACTGCCGAATTTTTTGCGGTTTCTTTGTGAACGGAAGGTAAGACATGGCTGTACGTGTCCAGAGTTACACGAATGTCAGAATGGCCCAATATTTCCTTGACTACCTTAGGATTGATATTGCGACTTAACATTAACGTGGCAACGGTATGCCGTAAGTCATGAAAACAAATATTCGGAATATGTTTATATGTTCCCAATGTGACGGGACGCAATTTTAAAGCTTTGCTATCCAGCCATTCGCCTTTAAGAAAATCAACATACTGAGTTTGGTGTTCTTAATGTATATATTATCGTCAACTTGTTGCAATAGCGATTTGGTTAAATTTTTGTATCTCCTTGTGATTTTAAGCGGTTGGGAAATATGCGCCAAAACCCTTGAAATGACTAGCATTGCGCCAGTCCCGCCTTAGCGTACCGACCACCACTTCACATCTTGACAGGGTAGGAACTACTATCATATGAGAATACGTTTGTTTTGCAATTTATTTAATCCTAATTACCATGCATTCCAAAACTAAAATGAGTTTAAGAGCTCGTGCCTAATAAGCTGATCAACTATTATGATAGCTAAATAATTGATTCTATGGTCACTCGATAAGCCCCTGATAGGGAGAAAACTAAGGGTTTAAAGTACTATAAACAGAACATTCGTTTGGAAGGATTTGGTCGAAAAAGATTGAATTCTGTATAGATATAGATAATTTGGATTAATAAACTGTCTATATCAATTGTACGTGGGGATTTGAAACATAAGTAGGACTTTCTTTACATTGTGAATAAAGGATTAAGATTAAATCAAAGATTCTCTAGAGGTGTTGCAGATGACCACTTTTCAAGAAAAAACAACTGCCGATAATAAGTCTATAGGATTTGACTATCAATATTATTATTTCCTTTATCAACTTTTGGGTTTAGAAGAAGGAGAGAAAATAGGCATTGAAGTCAAAGATGATGTGCACTTGGAATTACCAGATAATGCTCAAGTACTAATTCAAGTTAAGCATACAGTGCAACAAAATTCCCAAGGACAATCAATCAATATCACTGAAAGGGATATTGATATCTGGAAAAGCCTAAGTAACTGGACTAAAATGATTAATGATCCATTAGACGGTAGGAAAGTAGCAGAGGCAAGATTGGCTTTTATTGAAAATACATCTTTTATCCTAGTATCAAACAAATCAAATAATCAAAAAAATACTTTCTTAAAGAAAGTCAAAGAATGCAAGCAAAAGAAAATAACTATAACTGATTTTAGAAATTATTTAGCGTTATTAATTAAAGGGACATCTGATCCAATAATAAAAGGCTATATGGAAGATGTAGAAGGACAGTCTAAGAAATGGCTTGAATTATTTATTTCCAAACTTGAATTTGAGTTAGAACAAGATGATCTTATTGCAATGATTAAGAAACGTATTAAAGCTAAACTCGTGAAGGAATCAAAAATAGAAGATGTTTTTAATGCTCTGGATAGCAATCTAAGGAAGCGGAATTATATTAATACCAAGAAAAATATTAAAAATGTAATTAGCTTCGCTGAATTCTACAGAGATTATCACGTTTTGTTTGACAAAGGTAGGAACGATAAACTCCCTATAAATAATGACTTGGTGCACTTTAACAAATCGATTGACGAGCAACTTTTCATTACTCAATTAGCAGATATTCACGCTATCGATAAGAACTCAATGCCTGAAAAACTACGTCTTGCTAGCCAAATGTTAAGAACCAACAATCATAAATCAGACTGGCTAAAAAGAGGGCTTGTTGTTAAAGAGCAATTGGAGCATTTTGACAATGATTGTGTTACAAAATGGAGTAACACATATGATGAAGTGCATAGGGATATTAAACTAGACATTGAAATAGACAATACTGTTCCAACAGAAAAGGCTATTGTACGCGCTGGGCTAAGGTGTTTGGATGAGATTAGAAAAAAAGAACTAGTTTTGGATGAAACTCCACTAGATTCTGAATTGAGCAACGGACAATTCTATCAATTATCCAATATACCTACGATTGGATGGCGGTTCGATTGGAAGGAGAAATATAAAAATGAACCACCAAAGTGATCTATACAATAATGAATTTATATGTGCAATATCTATCTATTCTGTTTTGCTCCATTCAGACTTGTTAAGTATCTCAAAAGCCATGCTTATATTTCCATTTGTTTCGCATCAGGGTACTTTAGATTTTCTTAAAAATAAAAATACTTCAATAAGAGGACTCGAGGAGTTTATGCTCAAGAAACCTGGCTTTTTCTCCAATTTTAACGACAGATTCTATTCCTTCATGGTGCTGTCATTGAATTCTATTATGTTTCTAAAAGAAGCGGGGCTGGTTCATTTAGTTGATTCTAAACTTAGTGTGACTCAATCCGATACTCTTACTTTTAATAAGGAAACAGTTGGTGCCAGGGCTCTAAGCATTGTTGAAGCAGCCCCAAAGCTCGCCAAAATACTAATATCTGAAGAAAAAAATCTATATCTACAATTGAAGGTGCGATTATGAGATTTGTAATTAAAGAAATAATTCTTTGGCTCAAAAACAAAAAAATTCGAAAACTTGTATTTGAAGAAAATAAAATTAACGTGATAACGGGAGACAGTGGTACTGGTAAATCTGTTATTCTCGATATTATTGACTATTGTTTTTTCGCAAGTAAAACAAAGATCCCGCAGGAAAAAATCAATGAGAATGTATCTTGGTATGGAATAAAATTTCTAATTAACGATAAAGAATATTTAATTGCTAGAGGTGCACTTAACGAAAATAGAAAAACAAGCTCAATGTATTTTTTCTCACCGATTGGGGAACTACCCGAGGAACCATATTCAAATGTACTAGATAAAGACCTGAAAAATGTCATTGAAAAAGAATTTAATATTGACAGCAGTGTAGTAATTCCATACGGCGGAAGGAACTTAAAGGCAGGTAGTAAAATATCACTAAGATATTTTTTTCTGTTTAATACACAATCGGGAGACACAATTGATCATAGTGAGGTTTTCTTTGATAAGCAGAATGATGATAAATATTCTGAGGCTTTACACAGAGTATTTGATCTTGCTACGGGGATTGACACAGTAAAGAATATACTTATTAAAGAAAAGTTAGCCACCTTGGAAAAAGATGAAATTCGAATGAAAAGACAATTAGTAGCGATGGAAAATGAAAAGAGCATATTTGAATCGGACTTACGGGAGATTATCAGAAGAGCCAAGGAATTTGATTTAATAGATGATGCGTCTCTAGCATTGGATAAAGATATTGATAATTTAAAAAAAATAGTTTTAGATGCAACTTCACAAAAGACTTCAAATAATTTTAAGGAACTTGATTCACTAAATAAAAAAAGGAATGAGCTTAGATTTAAAATCAGAAGTTATAGTAAGTTCTCTGAAGAATACAATGATTATTTAAAACAAAAATCTGAAACACTCGAAAGTTTGAAACCTCTAGAGTATCTGAACGAAAAATTCGGTGAATTAATTCAGCATCCGGATTTATCTGTCTTAATGGACATGCTTGATAAAGAAATGAGGAAAATAAAGGGGGAAATTACGAACAAAAAACCATTTTCAATGAATCTTGACAGCGATATAAAATCAATCAAATCGGAATTAGATGCAATTCAGAAGGAGATAAATACACTTTCGCATAATAAAAAAGAACTTGGCTCAGAAATTGAAAAATTTATTTTTATCGGTGAAATTAAATCTAAGTTGGAACTCTATACATACAACGAGAAGGGGATGGAGAGCAAGGAAGAGCTTCAAAAAGTCCAAGATAGAATTCAACAACTTAGGTCAGAACTAGAGAGTGAGATCGTCGATAGAGAATTAGTTATTAGATTATTAGAAGAGTTAATTCAACGTTATTTAGATGAATCTTCTGCGGCATTAGGTATATATAAAGGTTATCAGTCCGTCTTTGATTACAAGAAAAAAGTGTTATACTTAAAAAAACCAGTATCACTGGTGCCTTCTATAGTGGGGAGTAGTTCCAATCATATGTTCATGCATCTTTGTTTTATGCTTGGTTTGCATGAGCTAATTATAAAGCAACAGGCACCTTTTGTACCCAGTTTTCTTATTTTAGATCAACCAAGTCGGCCTTACTATGGTGGAGATAAGAAGGAAGACACTCCCAAAAAGTCTTGGTCGCAAATTCCGCAAGACGACCGCACGAAAATAACAATTGCACTAACATTATTGAACAATTTCATATCTCGTATTAATCAAGAATATGAGCATTCTTTTCAGATTATAATTTTGGAACATATTCCAAAGACAATTTGGGAAGAAGCGAATTTAACAAACGTAATACTAGTGGATGATGAGTTTACAGAGGGGAACGCCTTAATTCCAGATGAACTGATTTGATGCTAAAATAATTCGAGTCATTCTAATGCTGTATGTTTTTTCAAAACTTTCTTTATCCTTTTAGATGACTTGGCCTGGCTATTTTCCATCATGGAGACGCAAAATATTGGTCAAGGATTTGGTTAAATTTTTGTATCTCCTTGTGATTTTAAGCGGTTGGGAAATATGCGCCAAAACCCTTGAAATGACTAGCATTGCGCCAGTCCCGCCTTAGCGTACCGACCACCACTTCACATCTTGACAGGATAGGAGTTAGCGATGTATCACATATTTTAGCTTAACTACATTGGTCACACTTTAATTATTTCTGGAACGCCCGCGTAGGTATCAACCAGAACTCAATCAGGAAAAGTCTTATAAATTAGTGGGGTTTCGTTCGGTTACAGGCGTTCCAGAAGCCAATCTCTCCACTGGCAGCGATGAGGTCAGGGGTTTAAACCGCGACAGGAAGCGTAACGAGTGAGCGCGGCATAGAAATCGTCCTTATCGCCACGTTGCTTCGGACATCAGAGACCGTTAGCATCGATTATTCAAAATTCTGGCTTCCATACGGTCATTAGTGTCTGTAAGCGAGGGAATTGTCAGAGAAAACCGCGAAGTATTCTTCTAATGGTCATTAGTGTCCACAAGTACAAGGAATGTACTTTATTCTTATTCTAATGGTCAATATTGACCACTTGATAGGCCCGATAACGCTGTTGTCCATTGTGAACAAGTAGTACGTTCATTTAATGAAATGGACAAGGGGCGCTTCTTTTGCGTTTTCTAACCAATCGCGAAGGAGCGAGTGGAAGATCAAATGTTCCCGCAGCGGCCGTGTATGTGCGAACACAGCTCTTAAGTGTTTCGGCGTGTTCACCCCTAACAAACAAAGGGCCCCCAAGAGGGCCCCTTCTTGTATCACTTCCCGCCGAGAGCTTCATACGCCTTCAAAATTGGATCTTTGGCGATGAACGTATCGGACGGAACGGTTTTATCCATCTTGCCGTTTTTCACGAACAGCGTTTGCAGGTTGTCGTACCATTTCACGGCGCTGCCGTCTTTGAACGCCTGTGCGACCTTTTCGGTCGATTGCCATTCGAGCCCGGTCATTTCCTGACGCAAGTTTTCTTCCGGCACCTGCGTGTATTGGGAGGTCAGCTTGATCGCTTCGTCCACGTTTTTGATTTTGTACTCGGTCGTTTTGGCGATCGCTTGCATGAATTTGTTCACGAGCTCCGGCTTTTCTTTCAGAAATTTGGGGCTGACGACCCAGCTCGACGGGAAGATGTAATCCGGGAAAAAGCTGCTGTTGTCGCCCAGCTTGACGAAGTTGTCCTTACCGACTTGCTTCTCGATCTCGGCGGAATACGGATTCCAGATCGCGACGGCGTCCACCTTGCCGGCTACGAAGGCGCTGACGGCTCCCGCGACGTCCATATTGAGAATGTTCACATCGCTTGGGCTAAGTCCCGCACGCTCCAGACCGAGATTCAGCACCATTTCTCCAGACGTGCCTTTCGGAACGCCTACCGTTTTGCCCTTCAGGCCTTTCCAGTCGGTGATGCCGGACTTTTTGGACGCCAGTACCATATCCGATTTGCCGAGGCTGACGATGCCGAGAATTTGGCCTTGTCCTTGTGCGGCGAGGAAGGTCGCGCCCGGGCCGATGTAGGCGATATCGATGTCGCCGGAAGCCATCGCCTGAAATTCCGGAGGACCGCTCAAAAATTTGACGGGATTCAGGTTAATGCCCGCTTCCTTGAAAAAGCCCTTTTCCAGACCGACGGCAACCGGAGTCGCCCCGCCCATGTCGGGCATATAGGCGAAATTAACCGTTTCCAATTTGGTCGCTTCACCGGACGATCCGCCGGAGCCAGCAGACGGGTTGGCGGCATTGCCGCCTCCGCAAGCGCTGGCGACAAGCGCCAGGCTGAGGACGATGGCCGGAATCGAGAGCTTGGAAAGCACGTTTCGTTTGGTAAACATGGTTGGACCTCCCGTTTGTATAGTTTGACAAATTTGGCTCGTTTCGATTCTTTATTTCGATACTTCCAAGTATTCCTTGTACACCTTCGACCAGATTTCGTTTTTGATCTCGACAAAGCGCGGATCGAGCTTCGTGCCTTGGTCGCGCGGATAAGGAATGTCGACCTCGATAATCTCTTTGATGCGCCCGGGACGGGCACTCATGATGATGACGCGTTGGGCCAAAATAACGGCTTCCTCGACGTCGTGCGTAATGAAGAAGCACGTCTTCTTTTCCTTTTGCCACGTCCGCAGCAAATCTTCCTGCAACTGGGCTCTCGTCTGGGCGTCAAGCGCGCCGAACGGCTCGTCCATAAGCAGCACCTCGGGCTGAACCGCATACGCTCTGGCGATGGCGACCCGCTGCTTCATGCCGCCGGACAGCTCCTTCGGGTACGAATCGGCAAAATCCTTCAAGCCGACCATCTCGAGATAGCTTTCCGCCTTCTCCTTGCGCTCCTGCTTGCCGAGGCCGCGAAGCTTGAGGCCGAACTCGACGTTTTTAAGTACCGTCTTCCACGGAAACAAGGCATACTGCTGGAAGACGACGCCCCGTTCCTTGCCGGGCCCGGTCACTTCCTTGCCGTCCACCTTGACGCTGCCGGACGTCGCTTTTTCCAGACCGCCGATAATGTTCAGCAGCGTCGTTTTGCCGCAGCCGCTCGGTCCGACGACGCAAACGAATTCGTTTTGGCGTATCGTCAGATCGGTGTTTTGCAGGGCGATGACATCGCCGTTACGGCCTTTGTACACTTTGGAAAGCCCGTTAATTTCGATTTTGGCCGGCGCAGCCGCCTGCTGCCCGCTGTCTGCTACTTTTGTTACGACTGGCGTACTTCCTGCCATCCCGTTAACCTCCTTTCCAGAAACAAGACGAATTTATCCATCGACAACCCGATAAGGCCGATGACGATCACGCCGAGAATGACGACGTCCATACGGAAATACAAGCTTGCTTCCATAATCATATTGCCGAGACCTTTGTTCGCGCCCGTCAATTCCGCTGCGACCAGCGTCGTCCAAGCGGCAGCCAGTCCGAGCCGTACGCCGACCAGGATATATGGGAAGGAAGCGGGAACGACGACCTCGAAGAAAATGTCCTTGTCTTTCGCGCCAAGTACACGAGCCGCGCGGATAAGCGTGGAATCGACGTTACGCACCCCTTGGAAGATCGAGATAACCATGACGAGAAACGTGGCGACGAAGATGATCGATATTTTCGCGGATTCGCCGACCCCTTGGGATACGATGACGATAGGGGTGAGCGCGATCGGCGGAATCGTACGGAAAAACTGAATCCACGGATCGACGACGGAACGGACGATGCCGTACCAGGCCATCAGGAAGGCGACCGGGATGGCCACGATGAGGCCGAGCGAGAACCCGCCGATGACGCGGAACAGGCTGGCCCACAGATTTGTCCACAGCCGGCCGCTGGTAAGCTCGTTTCCGAACGTTTTCGCTACGTGAAACGGATTGTTAATAATGGCGCCGATGGCCGGCACTTTGGACAGCAAATACCAAAGCACCAGTCCGAGCACGACCGAAATCGCGGTAATCATTTTATTGGATAATGTTTTCGTTTTCAAACTGCCCGCCTCGCTTTCTGGATGATGAACTGGAACATGCTCTTAGTAAGCAGGCTTCAAAGCTTCCTGGCTGTACCGGCAGCGCAGGCGGTCCGCTTCCGCGTTCCAGCCTTTCTGCTCCAGACGGCGAACCCAGTCGTCCGCCTTCAAATATTTGAACGGACCGGTTTCGATTACTTTCTGCATCGGATCGACCCGGTAACCCGGCTTGCGCGTCTGCTCATGCAACCACTGGCTGAGACGGTGATCCATTTCCTTCACGACGTCCGGATAGTCGGCGGCCACGTTGCGCGTCTGGTTCGGATCGTTCGCCATATCGTACAGGATGACATCCTCGAAGTGGGTGTACAGCCCGGGGTGATACGTGCGAATGAAGTACCAGTTGTCGTCGCGAACGGCGCGCTGGCATACGTACAGAGCATGGTCCATGACGAGATAGTCGCGCCCCTGCCAAGCTTCGTTCTTCAATGCGGGTAGGAACGACTTGCCGTCCCAGCCGGACGGAACCGGTAGCCCGACGAGATCGGTAATGGTGGCGATGACGTCCACGTTATAAACGAAGCCGTTTACGTCTCTGCCCGGATCGGCGATACCGGGACCGGCTATGATGAGCGGGATGTGATGCACCGCTTCGGTCGCGCTGGCGTGTTCGATGTAGATGCCCTGTTCGCCCATCGATTCGGCGTGATCGGCGCTAATGATAAAGGTGACCTCATCCTCGATGCCAAGCTCGCGCAGCGTATCCAGCAGCTCGCCGACCGCCTTGTCCATGTAATTGATGCCGCCGTCGTACCCGTCGATCACATGCTTGAAATCGTCGCGGTTCCGTATGTTTTCCGGCATCGTTTGCGGGAACGTATCGCCCCAGTGCAAAAAGGATGCCGAGCGCGGGAAGCTTTGCGTTTGCTGGGCGGCGATCGTCGCTTCGTCCGGGTACGCTTTCACCAGCGCGTCTTTCCACTGCTCCATATACTCGATCGGATACGTATAAAAGGTGTGCGGATCCCAATACTGAAGGTGCAGGAAGTAGTCCTCCTCCGCGCCGTGCCGTTTCAACCAAGGAATGACGGCGGCGTTCACCTCGTCGGCATTTTCGTTGCCTTCCTTGAGCGTATGGGTGTGCAGCTCGTTCCATCCGGCGAAATACCACCAGGCATGGTGCCGGTCCCCGAACGAGGAGAACGTGACGGTTTTGTAACCGGCCTTGCGCAAATATCTAGTAAAAAACGGAATGTCTTCGCTGTGTCCGTCTCCTTCGGGATATTGAAATTCGCCTCCCGGCCCCCAATGGGTAAGCGCTCCGTGATTGATGCCGAATCTTCCGGACATAAAGCTGGCGCGCGAAGGCACGCATGGGGAAGAAGCCGTATAACAGCTATTGAATCTCGCGCCCCGTGCGGCGATCCGGTCGATGTTCGGCGTCGTCCGGCGGTCATACCCGTAACAGCTCATATGATCCGGCCTGAGCGAATCGATGTCGAGATAGATGAATCTCATCTTGTCGTAGCCTCCTTATTGCTTGCAGAGTAAGCGTTGTCACTGGCTTTGTTCCCATTATAGGGGCGAATCGGCTCGCGGATAAGGTTGAACTATTTTCAAACCTTTCGGCTCCGTCCTGATGGGGCCGGATATGGATCGAAGCTGGCGAAAGAGTCATCCCTCCGCAAATATGGTATACTAATGGAAAAAAGAACCGTCGAAGCTTCGCCGGAGAAGGAGCATCGTTACATGATCGAATTAGCGAACATTACGAAAAGCTATAACGCGAAAACAAAAGCAGTCGACAATTTGTCGCTGACCGTTCGCGGAGGCGAAATATTCGGCTTCCTCGGGCCTAACGGCGCGGGGAAAACGACGACGATCAAAATGATGACCGGCATCGCGAAGCCGGACCGGGGCGTTATTCGCATCAATGGCGTCAACATCGCGGAAGATCCGATCGGAGCGAAGCGGCAGTTCGGTTATGTGCCGGACAATCCCGATCTGTTTCTGCGATTGAAGGGAATTGAATATTTGAATTTCATGGCCGATCTGTACGACGTTCCGAAGCCATTGCGAAAGGAGCGGATCGAGACGTTGTCCGCCCGCTTCGATCTGACGCAGGCGATATCCGACCCGATACAGAGCTATTCGCACGGCATGAGGCAAAAAATCGTCATTATGGGCGTGCTTATCCACGATCCGGCTGTATGGATTTTGGACGAACCGCTTACGGGGCTTGATCCGAAGTCGTCCTATACGCTCAAGGAAATGATGCGGGAGCACGCGGACAGCGGCAAAACGGTGTTTTTCTCCACGCACGTGCTTGAGGTGGCGGAGAAGCTGTGCGACCGGGTGGCGATTATCCGGAAAGGGGAAATTTTGTTTTGCGGAACGTTCAAGGAGATGCAGGAACGGTTTGAATCCGACCAATCGCTCGAGAAAATGTTCCTGGAGTTGACCGAAGATGCGTAAAACTTGGGCGCTGACGCGCATTTTGCTCAAAAACGGAACCGGACCGTTCGCCAAATCCGGCAAATCCGGCCGGAAGTTCAAGCAAATCGTGCTGCCGTTATTGGTTGTGGTGGCTCTGCTTCCGTTCATGTTTCTGATCGGGAATTTTATATCCGCCCTCTATAAAGCGTTCGAGCCGATCGGTCAAGAGGGGGCGGTACTGGCGCTCGGCTTGGCGTTAGCCAGCATGATCGTGTTCATGTTCGGCATTTTTTATACGATCTCGGTCTTTTACTACACCCAGGACGTGGAGCATTTGCTGCCGCTGCCGCTGAAGCCGGTACAGATCGTGACGGCCAAGTTCGTGACGGTGCTCGTATACGAATATTTGACGCAGTTCATTATCTTGGCTCCGCTGTTCGTCGTGTTCGGGATGCATAGCGGCAGCGGCTTTCTCTACTACGTGTATGCAGTGATCATTTTCATCACGCTGCCCATTGCTCCGCTCGTGCTGTCCTCGATTATTGCGATGGCGGTCACGAGCTTCTCCGGCATCGCGCGCAACAAGGACCGGTTCCGCATGATCGGCGGAGCCGTCGCGATCCTGCTCTCGTTTGGGCTGAATATGTTCATTCAGCGAACGATGAACCGGGCGATGAAGCCGGAGCAGCTGCAGGAAATGCTGCTTGGCGGCAACAATTCGCTTGTCGACGTAGCGACCCGTTCGCTGCCGAATGTCCGGCTCGCGGCTCAGGCGCTGCTGAAGGGAGCCGAGTTTGCCGGTTTCGCCTGGCTCGTTTTGTTTGTGGCACTGTCGGTTTTGTTTTACCTGGCCTTCGCTTTGCTCGCTAGCCGGTTTTATTTCAAGGGCGTCATGGGTATTTCGGAGACGGCCGCCCGCCGCGCGAAGCTGAGCGGCAGCCAGCTCGACAAGATCACGTCGCAGCAGTCGGCCGTAGCGGCGCTTGTCCGCAAGGAGCTGCGCATTCTCGTACGCACGCCTTCGTATTTTCTCAATTGCGTGCTGATGGCGTTTCTGTGGCCGGTCATTATGCTCATCCCGATGATGACCCAGCCGGATCTGAAACAAACACTTGGATCGGTCCGGACACTGTTCGAATCGTCGGGAAGCTCTCCGTTCATTCCGGCGATCGCGGTGGCGATCGTTATGTTCGTGTCGGGGGCGAATGCGACGGCTTCGACGTCAATCTCGCGCGAGGGGGCAGGCTTTTTCGTATCGAAGTATGTGCCGGTTCCTTCCAGGTCGATGATCACCGCCAAGGTAGCCGCAGGGATGCTGATCAATATGGCGGGCGTCGTGCTCATTCTGCTTGTCGCTTTGGTCGTGCTGCACATCCCGCCGGCGTTTGCGCTGGCGATGGTTCCCATCTCGTTTGCGGCCGTGCTGTTTACGTGTATGACCGGCGTTACGATCGATCTGCTCACGCCGAAGCTTGTCTGGGAAAACGAGCAGAAGGCGGTCAAGCAAAATATGAACAGCCTGTTCAACATGCTCGTGAGCGTTGCCGGCGCGGCGCTTCTGTTCGGACTCGTCGTTTCGCTCGGCCTCGGCTTATGGAGCGCGACCGCCTTACTGTTTGTCGTGCTAGCCGCCGCCGACGTCCTGCTATTCCTGCTGCTGAAGTCGAAAGGTTCGGTCTGGTTCGACAAGATCGAAGCTTCGTAAAGCTCGCGCGTTAACGCCAAAATCCCCCTGCCTTCGAGCTTGAAGGAGGGGGATTTCCGTTCGGTAGTATAAGGGCGACCGGCCGGATTTACCGACCGAAATCGATCGTTTTGCCGGTTTCCGCGTACGTTTTGATGTTGCTTAGCATCATCGGCCAGCTTTGTTCGGTGTTCGCGCGTGAAGGATGGTTGTCCGGCCAGCGGTCGTGGACGAGCGTAAGCTTCGTGCTGGCTCCGACTTCCTCCAGTGTCATCGTGATGCGGGTTTCGAGCTCGGCATGGTTGTCCCGATAAGAGGGACCGGGATGCTCGGTCATGCTCATCCGGCTGTACGGCTCGAACTCGAGCACTTTGCCGTAGACGTGCACCGTTTCATCTCCGTCGTTGCCGGGCCCTACGTAAGCGTAGTTGGAGCCGATCTCGAATGTAGAGTCCAGGATGCAGCCGAACATCGTCGCCTTTGTCGCTTCGGGGGCAATGAGTACGTGCCACACGTGCTCGGGCTTCGCATTGATATAAATTACATATTGAAGATCGTTCATGAGGATTGCCTCCTGACGGATGGTTTTACTTGCAATGACGCTTGCCGCTTGCTACCCTTACAGTATAGAACAAGCTTCGAGAATCGTATTGTAAAAACGCGACAGGCGAATGAACGTCGTCATGAGCGCGCGTAAAACGGAAAGGAGCGGCTTTTACATGCATACAGTGACCGAGCGGGAAGCAAAGGGTGTGCTGCAATTGCGGGAAGGAGCGGCCAAATTTTCGTTGACCCGGCATGCTCCCGCACCCGAGCTGGCGTGGATGATCAAGCATTATTGGATCGTCAAATGGGATTTGCGAGGTCAGCGTCCGTATCCTCAAGTCGTCCTGTCCCATCCGAACGTCAATCTCGTATTCGAGAAAAATACGACGCGCGTATACGGCATTACGAAAACGAGCGAAACGCGCATCATTGAAGGCCGCGGCATCGTGCTCGGCGTCAAATTCCGGCCCGGCGGCTTTTATCCGTTATGGCAAAAACCCGTAGCCGAGCTTGCCGGTACATCGATACCATTTCGCGACGTGTTCGGCTTCGAGCCGGACAGCCTGGAAAGCGATCTGCTGGAGCAGCCGGAGCAGGATGAAGAGGAGATGATCCGGCGAACCGACCGTTTCTTTCTCAGCGTCGCCCCGGCTCGCGACGAGCAGGTGGCTTGGGTCGATTCGATCGTGGATACTATTTTGCGCGAACGCGACATCGTCAAGGTGGACCAGCTCGTCCGGCACGCCGGCGTCAGCAAGCGGACGATTCAGCGGCTGTTCAGCCGGTATGTCGGCGTCAGCCCGAAATGGGTCATCCAGCGGTACCGCCTGCACGAGGCGGCGCTTCGGGTCGAGCAGGGCGAGCAGCCCGACTGGGCGAAGCTGTCGATCGATATGGGTTATTACGACCAGGCGCATTTTATCAAAGACTTCAAGGCGATTATCGGCAAATCCCCGGAGCAGTATATGAGGGAGAAGCAGGGAGCGTCGTAACCGCCCGATCCAACGCAAAGAACCCGTCAGGACCTTACGTTCCTGACGGGTTTTCGTCTTGATCATACATGGTCGCTTAGAGCCCGTTAGCCGCCCGGCAAAACGATTCCAGCGCTTCTTCTACAATCGAGCGCGGGCAGGCGAGATTGATGCGCAGCCAGCCTTCTCCTTCGCTGCCGAACGACGAGCCTTCGTTAAAGACGACCTTCGCCTTCCGGTACATGAGCTCCTTGAGGCCGCTCACGTCGAGTCCGAGCCCGCGGCAGTCGATCCAGAGCAGGTACGTGCCTTCCGGCCGGAGCGGCTTTACCTCGGGCAGATGCTGCGCCAAGTAGTCGATCGCGAAGTCGACGTTGCCCGCAACGTAAGTCAGCATCGCGTCCAGCCATTCGCCGCCTTCCCGGTACGCCGCCTGGACCGCGTCTTGGGCGAAGTGCTGGGCCATATGCAGGCTGAGCGTTTTGATCCGGCCTTCGAACTTGCGCCTCAGCTCCGGATTGGAGATGACCGTATACGACGTATGCAACCCCGGCAAATTAAACGTCTTCGTAGCAGCGAGACAGGTGACCGTAATGTCCGCAAGCTCGGGAGACAGGGTAGCGAACGGAATGTGCTTATGCCCGGGCAGCGCCAGATCGCAGTGAATTTCGTCGGAGACGACCGTAACGCCGTATCTCAGGCACAACTCGCCGAGGCGGAGCAGCTCTTCGCGGCTCCATACGCGTCCGCCCGGATTGTGCGGGCTGCACAGCAGCAGCAGCTTTGCTCCGGCGCGGAACAGCGTTTCGAGCTGCTCATAATCCATCTCCAGCCTGCCGTCGCGGATGACGAGCGGGTTTTTGACTACGTTTCGTCCGTTGCTGCGGATGACGTCGTAGAACGGGTAATACACCGGCGATTGCAGCACGACGTCGCCGCCTGGCTCGCTGAACTGCTCGACGCACAAGCTGAGCGAGGTAACGACGCTCGGAACGTCGGTAATCCATTCCGGCTTGATCGTCCAGCCATGCCTAGTCCGGAACCATTCCACGATCGAGTCCAGATAGCTGTCCTCGCGAATCGAATAGCCGTATATGCCGATAGCGGCCCGTTTCGCAATCACCTCGCGCACGGCGGGAGGACTGAGAAAATCCATATCCGCCACCCACAGCGGCAGTACATCCTTATCCCCATAAAGCTTCTCGCCCTGATCCCATTTATAGGAACGCGTATTCCGCCGGTCGATGCGGCGGTCGAAATCGAATGTCATCGCAAGTCCCTCCGTCTTATGTAGTGTGTAGATGCAGGTAGTCAGGTTCAAGCTTCCGCAGCGCGAAACGTGCCGACATGCTCGGCCCAGGCAGCCGAAATCCGTTCGGGATCGCCTTCGCGGATCGTCTTCAGCAGCTTGTCGTGTTCTTTCCACAGATCGTTCAGATCCTCATAAGCTTGTCCCTGAATCGTAAAGTGGAGGTGAATCCGGTTATAGATGGAAGTCCATGTGCCAAGCAGCCCCGGCATGCCCGAAAGCGAAATGACATACTCGTGAAAGGCAAGATCGCTCTCGACGATTTTGGTTAAATTGCGCTGGGCGGCCCCATCCTTCATGTCCGTTACGAAAGCGGCCAGACGCTCGAGCTCCTGCTCTCCGATATTAGGCAGCGCCTTGCGGATCGCGTACGTTTCGATTATGAGGCGGATCGGATTGAGCACGTCGCGCACTTCCTCGCCGGAAATTTCCGCGACCGTCGTTTCCTTGTATGGCAGCGACACGAGCAAGCCTTCCTGCTCCAGCATGCGGATCGCTTCGCGAACCGGTCCGCGGCTGACGCCCATCTGTTTCGATATTTCCACCTCGCGCAGCCGGTCTCCGGGATTTAATTTGCCCTGAAAGATCGCTTTGCGAATGTCGTCCGTAATTTTATGCCGAAGCGACGTCGCTTTTTGTTCATCGAATCGAAATTGGGACATAGATTCCGGCACTTCCTTCTGTCGGTATGTTCATATTATTTCAGTTTAAAGGAAATAAAGCCGATTGTAAACATTCGGACAGCGGAGATGTGGGGCTTTCGGGGAGAGAAGGAGCGGAGTGGAACATTTGCATCTGGAGCAGCGAAGCGGTCGCCTTTACAATCGGATTCCTACCGCGAATCCTTCCATCCGGGAATCCGATTGTAAGAGCGAGTGGAGGATCAAATGTTCCCGTAGCGGCCGTATGTGCTAACACCGTCCCTAATGCGATTGGATTTTTATTAAGTAATATTGTTGACAATGTGACAATAACCATTATACACTGAGCATATCAGCTGGTATTTGTTGCTTCCGAAAGGAGAAGTCAGAATTGGATTCGCATAATGAAAATCGCAGTCAAGCGGTAAGAAAAATAAGTTACGAAGGCGATGCCCTGCGCATGTCGATGGATTGGACCGTCGCCGATTTGGATAAAGTACAGGTGCTTGTCGAAAGCACCGCGGGCTCGAGTCATCCGAGTTCCTACCATCTGCACGAGCTTGTGTCCGAAGCGGAAAAAGGAGTGCTGCAGGCGGGAGGCAAACCGGCCGCCTATACGACGACCGACATCTGCGACGGCATCGCCCAAGCCCACGAAGGGATGAACTATTCGCTCGCTTCGAGAGATTTTATCGCCTCGATGGTTGAAATACACGCAAGGGCGACTCCCTTTGACGCGATGGTGCTGAGCTCGGCCGGCGACAAGGCGGTGCCCGCCCATCTGATGGCGATCGCCCGCCTCGACATTCCTGCCATCCACGTTCCCGGAGGAGCTATGGGAGCGGGACCGTGCATGAAATCGAACGAAGAGTTGTGGCATATGAGCGTCGACGTGAAGGAAGACAAAATGACGAAGGAGCAGTTTCTGGCGTTTCAGCGCGCCTGCTGCCCGACGTGCGGAGCTTGCCAGTATATGGGGACGGCGGCGACGATGCAGGTTATGGCTGAGGCGCTTGGCCTTGCGCTTCCGTGGTCGGCGCTCATTCCTGCGACGAACGCGGAAATACGCCGGATGGCGCGCGCCGCAGGACAGCAGGTGATGGAGCTGCACCGGGCGGGCTTGACGCCGAAGCGTCTGCTGACGAGGGAAGCGTTCGAGAACGCAATCATGATTCATTCCGCCATCGGCGGTTCGCTGAACGCCGTCATGCATCTGATCGCGATCGCACGCGAAGTCGGCATCGAGCTGGAGGCGGATACGTTCGACCGCATCCACCGGACGGTGCCCGTGCTCGTCGATACGAAGACGGCGGGCAAATATCCGACCGAGCTGTTCTGGTACGCGGGCGGTGTGCCGATGGTGATGAAGGAGCTGCGGCGTTTTCTCCACCTGGATTGCCTGACGGTGACGGGACGGTCGGTCGGGGACAATCTGGAGCAGTTCGATCGAAGCGAGATGCCGAATTATGCGGAGATGTTTCTCGCCAACTACAAGCTGAACAAGCGCGACGTCATTTACCCGATCGCGAAGCCGCTGAAGGCCGAAGGCTCTGCGGCGCTGCTGAAGGGCAATGTGGCGCCGGGCGGGGCGCTGATCAAGCAATCGGCGGTTGTGGCCGAGATGATGGTGCACGAAGGGCCTGTCAAAGTATACGACAGCGAGAGGTCGGCGGTTGAATCGTTTATGAACCGCGACATCCAGCCGGGCGACGTGATCGTGATCCGGTATCAGGGGCCGCGCGCGACCGGCATGCCGGAAATGTTTTTCATGTCGGAGCTGATCGCCTCCGATCCGGTCTTATCGAAAACGACGGCGCTTGTGACGGACGGCCGCTTCTCCGGGGCTACCCGGGGGCCGTGCATCGGCTACCTGGGGCCCGAAGCGGTTGACGGCGGGCCGATCGCCCATCTGCGAAGCGGCGATACGATCCGCATCGATATCCCGAACAGACGCCTTGACGTGATCGGATTGGCCGGTATGGGAACGCTGCCGGAGCAGGAGATCGCGTCCGCTCTGGAGAAACGTAAAGCGGAATGGAAGCGGCCGGCGCCGGCGCACAAAGGCGCGCTCGGCCAGTATACAAGGCTAGCGCGGCCGGCACTCGAGGGTGCTTCCACGAACGGGTAAGGGAGGAAAACGGAATGAACATCATCATCGGCGGCTTGCTCCAGGAAAGCAATACGTTCAGCGAAGCGAGCAGCGCCATGCGCGATTTCGAGCAGTATTATTTCCGGACCGGCAGCCAGCTTTTGGAGCCGCAAAAAGCGGAGAACGAGCTGGCCGGATTCATCAAGGCGGCTGCGGACCATCCCGAGATGACGCTCCTTCCGACCGTTTTTGCGCAGGCGGTGTCGTCGGGCAAAATTCCGCGCCGCACGTTTGACGAGCTGAAGCGGCTGCTGGCCGAGCGGCTCGCAGGCCTGCCCGCCTGCGACGGCGTTTTGTTCACGCTGCACGGGGCGTGGGTGGCGGAGGACAACGACGATGCGGACGGCGAAATCGTGGAGCTGCTGAGGTTACATGTCGGACCCGATGTACCGATCGTCATTACGCTCGATTCCCATGCGAACGTAACCCGGAAGCTGGTCGAGACGGTTGACGGCATCGTCGGTTACCGGACGTTTCCGCATACCGACTACGTGCCGACCGGGTACCGCGCGGCCGAACTGCTGCGGCGTATCGTCCGGGGCGAAGCGAAGCCGCATATCCGGCTGTGCAAGGTGCCGATGATCGTCCCTGCCGAACGGCACGAAACGGCACGCGGGCCGATGGCGGAGCTGTGGGAAGAGGCGCTTGCCGGCGAGCGGGAAGGGCGCTGCGCGATGACGTCGCTGTTTCTCGTCCAGCCGTGGCTCGATATTGCGGAGATGGGCTGTTCCGTAGTCGTTATGGACGACGACCCGGCAAAGGCGGAAGAGGAAGCGGGTCGGCTCGCGGCATCGATGTGGAGCAAGCGGAAGCAGTTCGACATCCGGCTGTACGGCGTGGAGGAAATGGTCGTTATGCTGGAGGAGCAGCGCGGGCGCGGCGGCCCGGTCGTCGTATCCGATTCCGCCGACAGCCCGGGAGCGGGATCGCCCGGGGACAGCAACTTCGTCCTGCGCGAGCTGCTGCGGCTGAAAACGCATCACAGATGGAACTGTTTGCTGTCGATAGTAGACCCGGGTGCGGCTCGGGCGGCGGCGGAGGCCGGAGAGGGCCGCACGGTGAGGCTGCAGGTCGGCCATTCGGTCAGCCGCGCCTACGGCGAGCCGCTGGCGATCGAAGGCGTCGTTGCCAAGGTCGGATCGGGGAAATTCCGCTTCGGCGGAGGGACGGTCGCCGGCCTGGAGGCGAATATGGGCCGCTGTGCCGTCGTCCAGATCGGCACCGTGTCCGTGCTGCTGATGGAGAACGCCACGTTCACGGGCGATCCGGCGATGTACCGGAGCGTCGGCCTGGAGCCGGCGGACGCCGATCTCGTGCTCGTCAAGTCGGCCGCTCAGTTCCGGGCCGAATACGAGCTGCTCACGGATCGCATCTATATTCTCGATACGCCGGGTGCGAGCACGGCGAATTTGACCGGCTTGCCGTTCCGGCATATTCCCCGGCCCATGTATCCGTTCGATTCGTTCGACTGATAGAAAGGAGAGGGCTAAAGCGGTGAGACTCGAACATAAAGTTGCGCTGGTGACAGGCGGCTCGACCGGTATAGGGCGAGAAGTATGCCTGGCCTATGCGAAGGAAGGAGCCCGTGTAGCCGTCAATTATATCGGCTCGGAGGCGAATGCGCTTGCGGTCGTGGCTGCCATCGAAGCGGAAGGCGGGCAGGCGATGGCGGTCCGTGCCGATGTGAGCGACGAGGCGCAGGTGGCGGCGATGGTGCGGCAGATCGAGGAGGCGTGGGGCGGCGTCGATATACTCGTCAACAATGCCGGCATATACCCGCGCAAGGAATGGTATGAAATTACCGGCGACGAGTGGGACCGGGTACAGGCGGTCAACTTGAAATCTTGCTTTTTGACGAGCAAGGCGGTTTTTCCGTACATGCGCGAGAAAGGCTACGGCAAAATCATTAACGTTTCCTCGGTCACCTTTTGGCGCGGACAAAAAGGCTTCGTGCATTACGTAGCCTCGAAGGGCGGCGTGATCGGCTTTACCCGCGCCCTCAGCCGCGAAGTCGGCAAGCATGGCATTACGGTGAACGCTATATCGCCGGGAGCCGTGATGACCGAGCAGGAGCTGCTCGATATGCCCGATCTGCAGGAGAGGGAGAAGACGCGGCTGTATTTGGCGGAGGAGCAGGCGATTCCGCGAAGGCAGCTGCCGCCCGACATGGTCGGCGCCTTCCTGTTTCTCGCTTCGGCCGACAGCGACTTTACAACGGGCCAGACGCTGAATGTCGATGGCGGCTGGATGATGCATTAACCGAAGGACGCCCGGATTTCGGGGCGCGGCGCCGGGTTTCGTTCGCAAGAGCGGAACGCGGCCCTGATTTTTCATTTTATTGTCGACAATAGCAATGTTATCTTTTTTGGAAATCCCATCCGCGAAATGAAAGCGTTCTTAATATGGGTATAAAGCGGCTTACAGGCTGCTTTCTATACATTTTTTATATGAGAAGGGGAGCTTACGTATGGGACAAACATGGAAAAGATTCAATCTGGTATTGCTTGCGGCCGGGCTCGCGTCGTCGCTAACCGCCTGCGGAGGGAATAACGCGAAGGAGAACGAAGCGGCGCAAAATCCAGGCGTGGCCGAGAAGCCCGCGGAGAGCCCGAAGCCGGTCAAGCTTCAGGTGCTGACGCCGGGCGGAGGGAATAACGAATGGTTTATGGAGCGCTATGGGAAGCAAATTCAGAAGAAGTACCCGCAGTTTACGTTCGAGGTCTTTGAAAATACCGGCACTGTGCTGCAAAACGCGTTAACCGAAAAGCGCAAAATCGATCTCATTATCGGCTCGTTTAACTCGTACCGGAGTCAGATCAAGCCGTTCGAGCTTACGCAGGATATGTCCGACCTGATCCAGAAGCACAAGCTGGATACAAGCCGGATCGAGCCGGCCTATATGGATATGATCCGCAATCTGGACAACGGCAAAGTAAGCGCCTTACCGTTATATGATCTCGGCCTGCTTTTATATTACAATAAGGATCTGTTCGACAAGTTCGGCGTTCCGTATCCGACCGAAGGAATCACCTGGGAAAGTCTTCAGGGCTTGGCGACGCGGCTGACGAGAAGCGACGGCGGAGTGCAGTACCGCGGCTTCGTCACCGATCCTAATCATCTCATTATAGGCAATCAGCTGTCGCTCGGCTATCTCGACGCGAGCGGCGAGAAATCCGCCTTGCAGACGGACAAGTGGAAATCGTATATCGAATCGCTGCTTCCGCTTTATACGATGCCCGGCTACAACGCGACGAAAGAATTGATCGGCGGTGGCGGGATTAAAAACGCCTTCTTTAAAGAAAAATCGTCGGCGATGTTCGTCATGTACAATTCCGATGCGCCGAAGCCGGAGGACGGTCTGAATTGGGACGCCGTTTCGCTGCCGGAGTTGAAAGGCGCGCCGGGAATCGGCTCCCAGCCGTATCCCGTCTACATTTCGGTCGCTTCGACGAGCGAGCATCGGGACGAAGCGTTCCTGAGCCTCGCAGAACTGCTGACCGACGAAACGCAAACGAAGCTGGCGGCGGAATTCGCCCAGATCAGTCCGCTGAAAAGCGCCGAGGTGAAGTCGGCGTTCGGACGTAATGTGGCCCAGTGGCAGGGGAAAAACATCGCCGCGATCCGGGCCAAAAAACCGGCCACCCCGCCCGCTTACGTCGGGGAGAACAACAACTTTGGGCAAGTGGCGGCCGCAAACGCGATGCGTTCGGTTATTGTCGGGGAAAAAGACCTCAACACGGCCTTAAGAGAAGCCGATGAAGAAGTGAACAAGAAAATCGCCGAAGCCAAGGCAATGAAAAAATAAACGGATGTCGTAATCCGCGGCGTGTCTGGACAGGTACGCCGCGATACGATCGATGGAGGACAGTATGGAAACATGGCTGCGTTTGGATTGCCGCTGTTTATGCCGGGAGGCGGAGCAAGCTGCCCGCATTGCGGCCGAGCGGATCGGCGAGATGACGGGAAGCGGGAGGGCGGAGCTTCGGCTCACGTTCTCGGAAACCGAGACGGAAGGTTATGTAATCGAGGTGGCAGCCCCGTTCGAGGTGAGAATAGGCGCGAACCGCAGCCGGAATTTTATTGCCGGTCTCGGCGAACTGCTGCGCCTGCTGCTCGCTTCCGCGGACGAGGCTGGCGCATTCGGGAGCGGCGCTAGGTCTGCGTCAAGCCCCGAACCCGCCTGGCCGGGGCTCCCTGCCGGAAGGAAAGAATACATTCCGGCGGTGAAGGAACGCATTCATTATTTGCCCGGACATTTCGGCAATTCGTTCGAAGTATGCTGGGAAGGCGAGATGCGGCGGTACTTGGAGGACCTGGCTTTGTCCGGCGCGAGCGGCTACGGCGACTGGTTCGACCCGAACGATATGCCCGATCCGTACCACCCGCATGTGTTCCACAGCTCGTCGATGTTTTTGTGGCGGCGCAAGAAGGGGTGGCTGAAGATCAGCCAGGAGCTGGGGCTTGACAACGTGCTCGTCGTCACGCCGAACATCGGCTTCGTCGACCAGATGCGGCCGGAGTGGGTCGGCGTGCGCGATCACAAGCTGCGGGTGCAAGGGCAGGTGCTTTGCCCTTCGAACCCGGAGGCGCGGCAGGTCATCCTGAACAATCACCGGCAGTTGTTCGAGGATTTGGCGCAGTCGGGCATTCGAATCGGCAAAATCGTGTGCGCCCCTTACGACGACGGCGGCTGCGCCTGTCCGAAGTGCCAGCCGTATTATCCCGTATTTCTGAAGCTTGTGCACGATGTGTACGAGGCCGCTCGTCCGTCGTTCCCGGAGCTGAAGGCGGACATATGCGGCTGGTGGACGTCGGAGGAGGAGAGCGCTCATCTGCGCGAATTCGCCTTGGGACCGGCCCGCGACTGGTTCGGCGCCTACCAGCTCAGCGCGGCTTACGACGTGCGGGCTCTGGATGCCGGCGTTCGTTCGCGAATCGGCGATATGAAGCTCGGCTGCTTCCTCCATATCGGCTTCTCGAGGGACAGGCGGGACGTGTACACGCAGACGGGCGTTCACAGCGCCGCACGGCGGTTGCAATCGGTAATCGGCTCGTTCTCCCTCCCGAACTGCGAAAGCTTCATGACGTATAACGAATCGTTCGGCGATCATTACAACGCGTTCGTGGCCGGACTTCTCGGTTATGATCCGCAGCGGGACGCGCGGGAGATTGCCCTGTTTTACGGCAGGCTCGTTCTCGGACTTGGCGGAGACCGTTTGCGAACGTTTGCGGACGTGCTGCTGGAGATGGAAGACTTGGACGGCGCGCAGGCGGAGGCATGGACGGCGGCGCTGCGAGAGATGGCGCCGTATGTCCGGACCGGCGAATCGCAGGAATGGGCGTTCGAGCATGTGCGGCTCAAGGCGGAGCTGATGCGTCTCGACCACCGCATAACGGGCAGGCTGGCGGCCGGAGAGGAGCCGGAGCTTCCGGTGATGCGGGAACGGCTGAAACTGACGGAACGGCTGTGGAGGCGGGTCTACGGACTTGGCGTACTGCGCCATATTCTCATTCCGGAGCGGATGCTGCCATCGTGGTACTCCGTTTACCGCGATTGTATCGAGAAAGGCGAAGAAGAACGCATCGAAAGCGGCCATATGGCCGAGGACGCGTAATACGAATCGTAGAGTGGGCTGCCGGGGAAATCCCGGCAGCCTTCGTACGTATGGCGGATGCGTGAAAAGAAAATGGCGGCGCGACACGGAGGAATTTTATGTTTGCTCAGCGAACTTTTGTATCTACAGATAAAGTCTCGGAGGGCGTCGCCATGTTTAAGGAATATAGCCTGTATTCGATCGATAAGCTGTTTCATTTAGCGTTTGAGCAAGCCCCCATTGCGATGGCCCTGTTCGGTACGGATAGCAAGCTGTATCATGTAAACGGCTCCTTTTGCGAAATCGTCGGCTTTTCGTCCGAACAGCTGTCCGGCCAGCCGCTGGGCTTGATCGTCCATCCGGACGACGCTCCTGCGATGGAGCGGCTTATTGCCGCCCTGCTCAGGGGCCGTGGGGGAGAGAGCTGCGAATCGGAGAGCCGCTTCGTCCACAGCGGGGGGCACACCGTGTGGGCTAAACTCCGCCTATGCCTGATCCGGGACGAGCAGGCCGGGTCGCTTTTCTTCATCGCCCAAGTAACCGATATTACGAAGAGCAAGGAAGCTCAGCAGGAGCTGGAACTGGGCCGGCTTCGCTACCAATCGCTGCTGGATCATCATCCCGATCTTATTTTTTCGCTCGATTTGGACGGATACGTCGTGCTGGCGAATGAAGCGTTCCAGGAGGCGTTCGGGGTGAAGCCGGCCGACTTCAAAACGAGACCGCTGCATTTCAAAACGCTAACCGCCCCCGATTATTTGGCCGACACCGAGTACCGGTTCCAGGAGGCGCTCAAGGGAACGCCCCAGCGTTACGAAGCGGTCGGCATCGATGCCGGCGGCAATCGGATCGTCTTCGACGTGACGAACATTCCAATCGTGATGGATGGTCAAGTGGTCGGTGTCCACGGCATGTCGCGAAACGTAACGAAGCAGAAGGAGCTGTGGCACAAGCAGCAGGAGAGCGAGCACAAGTACCGGCTTATCTCGGAGAATTGCCTCGATATTATCGCCTGCTGCTCGGCGGACGGCCTATGCGAGTATGTGTCTCCTTCGCTGGAGCGTATTCTCGATTACAACCCTGCCCAGTGGCTCGGCAAGCCGGTCCATGCGTGGATTCATCCGCACGATATGGAAGGCATCGGCCAAGTCGGACCGTTTTTGAGCCGGGATACGCATACGTTCGAGTTTCGCGCTCTTCATCGCAGCGGCAGCTACGTTTGGATCGAATCGGCGGTGCGGATCATACGGAGCGAAACCGGACAGCCGTACAAAATATTGTCCGTCTGGCGGGATATCTCCGACCGCAAACGAACGGAAAAAAAGCTTCGGGCGGCGAAAGAGCGGCTCGAATCGTTCATGTACCACAACGTGGACCCGATCGTCATGTTCGATACGGAAACCCGTGTCTTGCAAGTCAATGAAGCATACGAGCGTACGTTCGGCTGGAAGGAGAAGGAGATAGCGGGCCTGCATTTGTACGATTACCGCTTCGTGCCCGAAGAGCAGCTGCCCGAGGTGGAACGGAACCTCATCAAGCTGCGCGCCGGAGTAAGTATCCCGAGCTACGAAACGGTACGGATGCACAAGGACGGGACGAGGCTGAACATCATCTTGACGGCGTTTCCTTTGTGGGACGAATCGGGGAACATCGCCGGTTGTTCGATCATGTTGCGGGATAATACCGAGCGCAAGCAGGCGGAGGAGCATATGATGAACCGCGAGAAGCTGTCGATCGCCGGGCAACTGGCGGCGGGGATCGCCCACGAGATCCGCAATCCGATTACGGCGATCAAAGGCTTCATCCAGTTGATGAACAGCGGGGTGAAGGAGAAGAAGCTGTACTTCGACATTATTTCGTCGGAAGTGGAGCGGATCGAATCCATCCTGAGCGAGCTGCTGCTTCTGGCCAAGCCGCAAAATGCGGTGTTCAGCCGCCATGATATCGCTTTGCTGCTGGAGCAGGTCGTGACGCTTCTCGATTCGCAGGCGATCATGAGCAATGTGATGATTGTAACCGATTTCGATCCGTGCTCGGTCGTCGTATCGTGCGACGAGAACCAGCTCAAGCAGGTTTGGATCAATTTCATCAAAAATGCGATCGAAGCGATGCCCGGAGGAGGCAAAGTCGCAGTAAAGCTCCGAAAGCCCGATAACGGCCGGATTGTCATTTGTATCACCGACGAAGGATGCGGCATCCCGCAGACGCTGCTGGACAAGCTGGGACAGCCCTTTTACACGACAAAGGAAAAAGGCACCGGTCTCGGCTTTATGGTCAGCCGGCGCATTATCGAGAACCATAAAGGCACTCTGGAGGTGCGCAGCCAGGTAGGCCTCGGCACAACGATCGAAGTGAATTTGCCGGTCGAGCCTTCTCTAGGATCAGGTCATTTGTAATATCGGCCGTTACCTTTTATAATGATAGCTACAAAGACCGGGAGCCGGAAATGCGGGCGCATTTCTGGCTTTCCGTTTTCGGGAGGCGCGGCATGATCGTCATCAAAACGAAAGAAGAAATTGCAAAAATGAAGCGGGCCGGAGAGCTGCTGGCTTCCTGCCATCGGGCGCTTGCGGGCATGATTCGTCCGGGAATCACAACACTTGAAATCGACAAGTTCGCCGAACAGTTCATTATAGCCGCCGGAGGCACGATGGAGCAGAAGGGGTATCACGGTTATCCGTTCGCCACTTGCGCATCGCTTAACGACGTCATCTGTCACGGATTTCCGAGCGAAAGGGCGCTGAAGGACGGCGACATCGTCTGTATCGACATGGTCGTCCGGCTGGACGACTGGCTGGCCGATTCCGCCTGGTCCTACGCGGTCGGGAACGTCAGCGAAGAGGCGGGAAAGCTGCTGGACGTCACGAAGAAGTCGCTATATCTGGGCATCGAACAAGCCGTTATCGGCAACCGGATCGGCGATATTTCGCACGCGATTCAGAAATATGCCGAGTCCGAAGGCTTCTCGGTCGTGCGCGACTTCGTCGGTCACGCCATCGGCCAGCAAATGCACGAGGAACCGCAGGTGCCGCATTACGGGCCTCCGGGACGCGGCGTACGGCTGAAGGAAGGGATGGTCATCACGATCGAGCCGATGATCAATACCGGCACCTATCACAGCAAGCTTGATTCGGACGGCTGGACGGCGAGAACGGTAGACGGTGGATTATCCGCGCAGTATGAGCATACGATTGCGATTACGGCCGAAGGCCCGCTGATTTTGACGCAGCAGTGAAGGTCGTTATCATTAAGCATGACAAAACCCCGTCACCGCCGGAAGAGGCGAAATGACGGGGTTTTGTAGCTTTTACAGCAGCTTTTCAATCTCCGGGGCGAGGTCGGCAGGCTCGACCGGCGACTCGAAACGGCCGACTACGTTTCCTTGCCGGTCTATGAGAAATTTCGTGAAATTCCACTTGATGTCGTTGCCGGCAAGCTTGCCTTCGCGCTCCAGCATGGCCGTAAGCCGCTGACCGCGGGAGCTTTCCGGATCGAAGCCGGTAAACGGCGCCTGCTCGGTCAAGTAGGCGAACAGCGGATGGCGCTCCGCACCGTTTACGTCAACTTTGTCGAACAGCGGGAACGTGACGCCGTAATTAATCTGGCAGAACGTATGAATCTCGTCGTTCGATCCCGGCTCCTGCGCGCCGAATTGGTTGCAGGGGAAGCCGAGCACGACCAGGCCGCGGTCTTTGTAGGTTTCATATACGGATTGCAGATCGGTGTACTGCGGAGTGAAGCCGCACTTGCTGGCCGTGTTCACAACAAGCAGCACTTTTCCTTCATAATGATCCAGACCGACTTCCTCACCGCGGATCGTTCTCGCGTTATAATCGTAAACTCCCATAGCTCTCATGCCTCCATTGTCGGTTGATGAATACGTCCCAGCAGGGACCTGAGCCGGTCCCGCAAATCTTTGGCTTCCTCCGCGGAGATGCCCAGCCCGCAAAATGCCTTCGCCGGAACGTCGCAAGCCCGTTCCTTAAGCTGCTCGCCGCTTGCCGTAAGGCGAATGCGCACATTCCGCTCGTCCTGCGCATCCCTGGCGCGCGAGACGAACCCGGCCGCCTCCAGCTTCTTCAACAGCGGGGTGAGCGTGCCCGAATCGAGATGCAGCCGTTCGCCAAGCCGCTTGACGGTTACGTCATCGCGTTCCCACAAAGCAAGCATGGCGACATACTGGGTATAGGTGATGCCCAGCTCGTCCAAAAACGGACGGTAAAGCTTCGTCATTTCCCGAGAGCAGGCGTATAAGGCGAAACACATCTGGTTGTCCAGCGTTAGCATGTCATCCCGGTCCATAGAAGCCTCCGTCTTTTTTAATTGCGCAAAATTAAATTGAATACAATTTAACCTTATCATATAATTTCCTAAAATACAAAAAACGGAGGAGAGGAGTCCGTCCTTTACAGCTGCCGTTTGCCGCCGTCCCATAGTCTCGTAACAAGCGTCAGCTTGTCGGCCGGATCGAACTCGAGCCGGTATAGATCCGGCATCGTAGTGCCGGTCCAAAACGCATAGTCGAAGCGCGGATCGAAATGGTTCAGCATAAGCGTCATAATGTCGCCGTGGGTCCCGATGACGATGGACTGCCCGCGGTGCCGCAGCAGCAGCTCGCCGAGCACGCGCGCTGCCCGCAGCGCCGCTTCCTTGCTCGATTCGCCGCCGGGATAAGCGAAGTCCGGCTCTTCGAACAGCTTTTTCTTCGCCTCCTTGAAACGTTTGCCCAGATCGGAGCCCGAGGCGAGTCTTTCGCGAAGATCTTCCCAGGTGGTGATGTCCATTCCTTTGGCATCGGCGAGCGGCTGAATCGTATCGACGGCTCTCTGGTACGGACTCGAATGGAAGGCGTCGATCGGCTCGCCGAACAGCAGGTCGCAGACGGTCAGCGCATCCCGCTTTCCTTGATCGGTGAGGCCTCTCTCTCGTTCGGCCCCTTCCACGTAAACCGAATCCGCGTGGCGGACGAAATAGACGACCGTAAGCCCGGAGTGTGTCATAGATTCCCTCTTTTCCTAATGGTTCAGAAAATCAAAAAAATACGGTACAGATGTGCTCTTATCATAACAAAGGAATCCCGGCGCCGGGGATAGAATAAATAATTGTACCGAAAATTGCCATCTGGAGAGAATGGGCGACAGGCACTATAAAAGGGGGATTCAGGCAAGTTGAATATCGCATTCGTAGGAGACATTCATGGACGAGTGTTCCATCTGATGGCCATACTCGCGCAGTGGCAGAAGGTGACAGGCCGCCGTCTGGACTTTATCGTACAGGTCGGCGATTTCGGCGCATACCCGAATCCGGACGAGCCGCTCCGGTCCAGCCGTTTTGTCCGGGAAGACCCCACGGAGCTTGACTTCAGCAAATATGTGCGGGCGGATCGCTCACTTCTGGACAAGGCATGCCGCATCCGGTCTCAACTCGGCGCCCCGATCCGGTTCATTCGCGGCAATCACGAAGATTTCGGCTACTTGTCGTCGCTGGGCGACCGGAACGCCAATGAAACGGCAGCGGATGAGATCGACATGTTCCGGTACGTGCGCGACGGAACCATACATGACATAGGCGGACAACGTATCGCTTATTTGGGCGGAATCGAGACGGGTACGCCCGGAGACGAACGCTCGCTCGATATGGAAGCGTACGGAAAGCTTATGGAGTATGGTCCGGGCGCGATTGACATCCTGGTTACGCACGATGCGCCATACGGAGTCGGCACCAATTTTCACGGCAGGACGCAAGGCTCCGCCCTCATTACCGAACTGATCCGGCGGATGGAGCCGGCATTCCTGTTTGCCGGGCATTATCATCAGCGAATCGGACCGCTCCCGTTCGGCCGAACGACTTACTTCGGCCTGAATATTTTGCTGCCTCCGCGCAGCGATCCCAGACGAACGGAGCCGACCGAGACGATTCAGTCCGGCAGTCTGGCCGTTTTGGATACGGATACGATGACCGCAGAGTTTGTAACGGATGCGACGATCCTTGCCGCAGTTGAAAGAAATTTTGATTTTTTGACCTGGGCGTGAGCGCGACGTAAGGATGGCTTTTTTCGTAAGGTTCTCACGATAGAATCGTTTCACGCGAATGTATGGTAAAATGGTAACGTATCCAATAGCAGCCATAACCGATTCATGGGGGGCATTATGCTACTGATCCTAAAAGAATTCTTTTTGAATATATCGATCATTTTTTTCCCCATCTTCATCTATCCTTTCTTGCACAGACGAACGAGCAAGTTCGTCTACACCCGCACCGTTTGCTTCCTCTTATTTTCGTTTGCGCTTGTTTTATCGATGTCGCTCCCGATGCAGCTGCAAGGAGCCATATTCGATTTTCGTTCGATTCCGTTAGCGATCGGTTCGCTGTACGGCGGCATACATGTCGCTTTCGGTCTTTACGCGATTTTACTCCTCTATCGCTTCCTGCAGGACAACTCCAACCAGCTCATCTATACGATCGCCATACTTTCATCGCTGCTGTTCGTTTCTTTGTATATCCGCCGTTTTATGGAGCTGAGCTTGTATCGCAAAATGCTGGCCGCGGCTTCGCTGCTTTTTCTGATTCGCGTGACGGTCCTGATTTTGTATGAGGGCATGGCATATGGGGCTGCTTCCCTTCTGGATACCAAAACCGTATCCACGATGCTCGTTATCATGCTCCAAAGCCTGGTTTGCGCTCTGTATGTATTCGTCTTCGAGCGGCTGCGCAGCATTTTATACATCCAGCAGGAAGTGCTGAACAGCGAGAAGATCAAAATCGTCAGCGAGATCGCCGCTTCCGTCGCCCATGAAATCCGCAATCCGCTAACGTCGGTTCGTGGATTTATTCAACTGCTTGGCGAGGACGGGCTGGAGGAGGGGAAACGAAAGTTTTATCAGAAAATATGTTTGGAAGAGCTGGACCGGGCGCAGCTTATTATATCGGACTATTTGACACTGGCGAAACCGGAGACGGAAACGAACGAGCCTATCGACCTGAATCGCGAAATCGCCTACATCCGCAACATCTTACTCTCCTACGCCAATTATCAGAATGTGGAAATTGCGTGCTCGCTGACGGACGAGCCGCTCTGGATCACCGGAGATAAATTCAAGTTCAGGCAAGCCTTGATCAATATCGGCAAAAATGCGATCGAAGCGATGAACGGCGAAGGGGTGCTGCGTCTGGGCGCCGCCGGCGATCTAAGCGGCCGCATCGTCATTCGTATAGCGGATAACGGCAGCGGGATGAGCGCAGAACAAATAACCAGGCTCGGCACCCCTTATTACTCGACGAAGGAGAGGGGCACCGGGCTTGGCACGATGGTTTCGTTCAGCATTATTAAAAATATGGCCGGACAGATTCAAATTCAGAGCAAAATAGGAAAAGGGACGGAATATACGCTAACGTTCCCCGGAATCGAAGGTCCGCAGGCACCTGCAGCCGCCGCGGAGGAGAAACCGGTTATGCCGTAAAGTCCCGCGCGCCGGCCCGGCGTTTTACCTCAATAGAATTTATAAGTTTCGGGGCTCCCCGCAAAGTAATTGGAATAAGCTTCGAAGCCATGGCTCCACTTTGTGGGGTTATTTTTACGAAGGGCGGCCGGAATCGCGCGGCGGAATAACGCAAGAGCCGTCTTCGCATAGTTCGCCCGCCCCTTCGCCGTCCGCACCGTCAACGAAAATGAGCGGATGCTCTTCATTCCACGCTTTATAAAGCGTATCCAGAAAAAGCTCTGTGGGCTGTGCACCGGAAATGGCATATTTGCGATTAATGACAAAAAACGGCACGCCCCGGACGCCCAAGGCGCCCGCTTCGCGTTCATCGGAGCGAACCTCCGCCCCGCCTTCCTCACTCTCCAGAAACCTTCTCGCTTCCTCTGCATTCAGCCCAGTCTCGGCAGCCAGGCGGACTAACGTATCGCGGTCGCCGATGTGCTCGGAATCGGTAAAATACGCTTTCAGCAATCGCTCCGTCAGTTCCTCCGCTTTGCCGCTTCCGGCGGCGAAAAAAGCGAGCCGGTGGGCGTCGAACGTACCTGTCGGCTTCATCGTATCGAAGCGATAATCGAGCCCCAGCGCCTTCGCCTGCTCCGCGATATTCGCAGTCATCGCCTTCGCTTCCCCCGCGCTTACGCCGAATTTGGCGGCGAGAGAGTCATAGATCGTGCCAGACGTATACGGCTTCGCATTCGGGTCCAGCTCGAAGCTGCGGTATACGATCTCCAGCTCGCCGCGGTGCGGAAATAACCCGATCGCCTGTTCCAGGCGGCGTTTGCCGATATAGCAGAACGGACATACATAATCCGACCAAATTTCGATTTTCATCTGTAGAATGCCCCCATTCCATAAGTCTTATTAAAATTCCCATTCCAGTAACAGATTTGGTTACATGAAGCTTGCTTTCAGTATAGGTTTCACCGTACTCGAAGTCAACAAACGGCCGGCGAAAATCTCCTGCATGATACATAAGGCAGGACAAGACAGAGAACGAGAGCAATAACCCGATATGGGCGATTGTAACCGCTGCCTCTCGGCGGGACGGCGGAATAACCGGGTTAACAGGGCCTTCCCGAGCTTTACAGTTTGACAGGGAAGGAGTATAGTTCATACATATTCAATATGTCTGCATTCGCTGAATTCTGCTAGTGGCAGGAACGGGGGAACCAACCGATTTCGCAAGCTGTAACAAGCTGTGTTAATCATGGGGTGAATCGCATGGTCCTTGAGGACAACGCGTAGGGCGACTCCAACGTCCGAATCCGTCAGCTAACCTCGCAAGCGTTTAGGAGAGGCAACCGTTACGCGCAGTCGTACTGGCTTATTTGCCATGTCTACGAAGCCGCGGGAAAGGTCCTCTTTCCTGCGGCTTTTTTGTGCTGAAATTTCGGGGTCCTGCAAGCCGTGCCAGACGTTAACGATCGTTTTTGCATAACGTATAACCGGAGGGGTACATGTTCATGTACGTGTTTATGGTCAGTTTTATTTTGTTGTTCGTGCTCGGATTGCTATTAATCCCGTTCGTAGGGCTTCGGCTGTCGAGAGGCGGACCTTTCATCCGAAACGACTGGCGAAAAATGGTAGTATTCTCTCTGGCGCAAGCGATCGTTCTGGCATCGGTCGTATCGGTGTGGGTAAAATAAGGATTCCCTTATCTCGATTTGGCATGAAGTTCATCTAAATCGCGCATTGTTTATGCCGCAATTAGCTAATAAGATACTTGTATTGGATACAATCGACGATATTTTGTCCAGATGAGAGGGGAATACTTGAAATGGCAATTGTGCAATCCGAACTGAATACGGCGGCAGCCCAAGACTATGTGCGCGGCGTATATGAAACGGTAGTCAAAAGAAACCCGCATGAAAGCGAGTTTCACCAAGCAGTCAAAGAAATCGTAGAATCTCTTGTTCCGGTATTCGCCAAGCACCCGCATTATATGAAGCAAGGCATCCTCGAAAGAATCGTAGAGCCAGAGCGCGTGATTTCGTTCCGCGTGCCATGGGTGGACGATCAAGGCAAAGTGCAAGTGAACCGCGGCTTCCGCGTTCAATTCAACAGCTCGATCGGTCCTTACAAGGGCGGACTTCGTTTCCACCCGTCGGTTAATGCGAGCATTATCAAGTTCCTCGGCTTCGAGCAAATTTTCAAAAATTCGCTCACCGGCCAACCGATCGGCGGCGGCAAGGGCGGTTCCGACTTCGACCCGAAAGGCAAATCCGACGGCGAGGTTATGCGCTTTACCCAAAGCTTCATGACCGAGCTGTATCGTTATATCGGTCCGGACACTGACGTTCCGGCAGGCGACATCGGTGTTGGCGCCCGTGAAATCGGCTATATGTTCGGACAGTACAAGCGTATCCGCAGCGGCAACGAAGCAGGCGTTCTGACCGGCAAAAGCATCGTGTATGGCGGCAGCTTGACGAGAACGGAAGCTACCGGCTACGGCTGCGTATACTTCGTTCAAGAAATGCTGAACTCGATCAGCGAAAGCTTCGAAGGCAGTACGGTCGTCGTTTCCGGCTCCGGCAACGTATCGATTTATGCCATCGAAAAAGCGCAGCAGTTCGGCGCCAAAGTAGTCGCATGCAGCGATTCCAACGGCTACGTATACGATCCGAACGGCATCAAGCTTGATACGGTGAAGCGTCTTAAGGAAGTGGAGCGCAAACGGATCAGCGAGTACGTGAAGGAGCATCCGGGCGCTACTTATACGGAGGGCTGCACCGGCATCTGGTCGATTCCTTGCGACATCGCGCTTCCTTGCGCAACGCAAAATGAAATCGACGAGGATGCGGCGAAGCTGCTGGTCGCAAACGGCGTAAAAGCGGTCGGCGAAGGCGCGAACATGCCTTCCACGCTGGAAGCGATCGAAGTGTTCCTTGCCGCAGGCGTTCAATTCGGACCGGCCAAGGCAGCCAATGCAGGCGGCGTAGCCGTATCCGCACTCGAAATGGCTCAAAACAGCATGCGTTATTCGTGGTCATTCCACGAAGTGGACGACAAGCTGCACCATATTATGAAAAACATTTATCGCAGCAGCGTCAAAGCGGCTGAAGAGTATGGACATCCCGGAAACCTGGTGGTCGGCGCCAACATTGCCGGCTTCCTGAAGGTAGCGGACGCTATGATTTTGCACGGTATTGTATAACTCGCCCGAAAGGGAAGCACTGCTTCGAAGTTCATTAATAGTGGCGAGCGGCTACAGCCCCGCCACTTGCACTTCGTTCGCGGTAAAAGTTGCCCGTTAGAACTGCACCTCAATTGTTAGACACGATCTAACATTGGAGGCGCAGTTTCTTTATTTTCAAATAATGGAAAAGTAAAAAATTCAGAACTAAAGGGCATGAGCCCCACTACAAAATCGGGTCCATACCCTAAAAGCTGCCTAATTATCATATTTTCTAACTTTTGGGGACACTTCTGCCATTCAGTAAAAGCTCATTTATTTTTCACTTAATATTTTCTCCGCTTCAGTCTGTAGATCCATTAAAGCATCCTCTATGGAAACACTGCCCGTTATCACTCCATCCAGTTTTTCAACAGCAATCGTTTCCAATGAATTGAAAAATCTTTGAGGAACCTTTTCCAATACAGGTCTCGTCCATGAAGTTAAACCGTATAATGCACTTGCCTTCTCCTTGTTATTATATTGCATGAAAGAATTTTTCCTGGAAGTCGGTGTATTCGGTCTTTCTTCGAGTAGGATAGAAGCCATTTCCTCGCTATTGATATACTTGATAAATTCCCAAGCAGCCAGTTTGTTTCGTTCATCCGCTTGTGAATGAACTGCAAATATGCCATCCAGGTAAAGAGAATATGAACTTTTCTCTCTGTTTGAGTCTATGGGTTCTGTAACGACCCCCCATGAAATAGAAGAAGGGATATTCTCCATATTATAGCTATTTGCAAGAAACATAGCGCTGGTACCCTTAAGAAAGGATGGTTGTCCATTAGGATTGTTTGTTTGCAGGTTTTGATACCGATATGCCGTTGCGGCAGTCTCCCATACCCCTTTCCATTCAGGGGTGTTTAATCTTGCACTGGTGCCGTTGTTGTTAAGCATGGTTAGCCCTTGTCGAGTGCCTAGTTCCTTTAACAAATCATAGCTTTTATTCGATTCCAACTCTAATCCTTTTCCCTGCTTAAAGACGGATGCAAGCTTGAAAAGTTCCATCCATGTCATATGATTGCTAGGATAGGGGATATTGTTGCTGTCGAAAAGCTCCTTATTATAAAACAACACTCTACTAGTAAAGGTTGGAGATAAACCATAAATAGATCGTTCATCTGCCGACCGAAGGACATCCAAGACGCCCTGATGGTAATCCTCCAATGGATATCGATCTATCGTTATCCATTCATCGAGAGCGGTTAGTTTTCCAGATCTCGCGAAGTCGCGATAAACTCCATAGTTAGGCAGGAATAAAATGTCGGGATTATGCTGTTTGACATATTCGGACATGATCGCAACAATATCTTCGTTTACACGAACGGCAGGGTAAGGAATCATAATAAGCTTGATAGTAGGGAATTTTTTCATGAAATATTTTCCGTATTTATCAATAAACGACTGATCGCTATAATACATTACCGTGATTGCATATTGTTCATTCAAGTTTATCATTACATCTGGAGATTCCTTTTTTTTGCACCCGGATCCGAAACATACGATCAAGCATAGAAAAACTAAGATTCGTCTCGTGTTCATGGTGCCTCCTCATTGCGCTTTACATATTGTTCCTCAACAACAGTGGAAATTTGATTCCATGCCTCTTTAGAGGAGCTAATCCCTCTCAACACGTCAAGAGTTGCCCTTTTTGCCGCTTCCGCTAAATCATTGTTGAACGGAATTTTAACTTCACCGTCCAATTTCGGATGCAATTGATGAAAGGCAGAAAGTGATTTTCCCCATTTGTCGGTAACATAATTCTGAAGAGTGGAGAGTCCTCCGCTGTTGGCTGATAAAGATATGTTTTTGGCTGATTGATCGCTGTGGATATACTTCAATATTTCCCAAGCGAGATCTTGATTACGGACATTAGAGTGAATGGCAAAGATGTCATAAAGAGTGTAATTGTATGTGGAATCTTTACTGTCACGGTCGACAGGCTCGGGAACTAAACTCCAGTCAAAAGAGGCGCTTTTATTGAATCTTGCGGCTTCGATATCATTTAAAAAATAATAATTTCCGTATGTCATCGCTGCTCTTCCCGATAAAAACATCCCTTCCAAAGAGGCATCGGCAGCGACATTTACGGTTTCCGTGTCCTGGTGTTCCGAGCTGTATATGTAACCTTCCTGATAGGCGTTTATGACCTTACTCATTATCGCTTCAAATTGGGGGTTGCTCTGAACTAACTTTTTCGAGTTCGGTCCCCAATAGGACAAACCGTGAGTCAACAAAATCTCATTTACAAGGATCATCGGATTAAAGTCGCTTAAAGGATATTCAAAGCCGTAAACTTCATGGTTCGGAAATCTTTTGGCGGTGTCGAAAACTTCGAGCCATGTCATCCGTTCGCTCGGATAAGGGATTTGATAACGGTCGAACAACGTCTTATTATAAAATAATGCGCGGCTGTTAAAAATCGGTGTTAATCCAAACAATCTGCCTTTACCGTCATGCCTTAAATATTCAATAACAGGCTGAACGAATTGCCCGACATTGTACTGATCGCGAACCATTAACGGTTCCAAATCTATTAACATCCCTCGTTTGATCAGTTCTTCAAATATACTGTGATCAATTGAGATCAGGTCTGGATTTTCTTTGTTTATGATTTCAAACAATAACTGTTTATCATTTTTCTTTATGGCTTCTTCGTATGACACAACTTCGAATTGGATATTCGGAAATCCCTGTTTTAACCAAAAGCCGTAGTCGCGGTAAAATTTATCGTTATTGATATACAGAACTTTTATTAAAGTGCTTTCTGTCTTAACCAGGGAAGAATATGGTGATTCCTTTTGAGACTGCGTTTTCCAGCAACCGCTTAACAGAAAACCGATCGTTAGCAGCATGAATATAACAGATATCCTATTTCTATTCATTTCATCACCTTGGTAATAGACAAGGGGGATTTGTCTCCCCCTTGTCTAATGGATACTAGACTTTAGTCTTGTTGTTAAAGAGTGTCATCATAATCACTACCGCTCCACACTACTAACCCGTTCTGTATCGCTTCAAAAGTACCATCAGCTTTGTAATTAGCACTTGAATCCCAAGTGTGATACTGTACTCCCGAAGATAAGTTCCAAACATTGGTATCGGAATATTCTTTTTAAATAATGGGTTGGCATAGTTATTATCTTTGACGACCTGGTGGACGAGTGTCAATTTATTGTAGCTCTTATCACCATTTATGTCTGAATAGGAGGCAAGGGGACCAGAGGCGGTCGATAAAAACAATTGTGTAACGCCTGTAGGTGCCGCATAAGCAGGTACAACGCTAAATGTTATGCAAGTAATAATTGTAAGAAAGATTGGGAGTTTCTTTTTTTTCAAATTCATCCACCTCTATTTGGAAAATTTAGGAGAATGTCGACATAACTTCTGTAATTTATACTATCACTAAAGAAGAAATTTATGCAACAATATTTGGTAAAAATAGTTACTTAATTCCTTTTTATAGGCATTTTCTATCATAGTTATTCTTTTTTTAATATAAACTCCCAATTTTCATAGACATTTAACAGAAAAAATAAGGGAAACGGACGCCTCAGCGTTCATTTCCCTCTTTGTTATTCTAGGCGGGCTTATTCGTAGCCGAAGCGGCCGATGTTCACGAAATACGCTTTGATAAAATCGTAAAAGAGCTTTTCGGTCGGCGTCAGCTCCCGGGTTGCTGGTGTAATAAGGCCGACGGTCCGCGTTACTTGCGGGTCCTGCAAGTGGATTTTGACCGTCGAGCGGGGGATGTTGTCGTTAAGCGCGATTTCCGGCAGCAGCGTAATGCCGAGTCCGGCTGCGACCAGCCCTTTGATTGCATCGATCTCGTCGCCCTCGAAAGAGATTTTCGGTTCGAAGCCTTGCGCTCCGCAAGCCTCGATAACCAGATCACGCAGGATGAAGCCTTCCGGAAACAGCACGAACATGTCGCTGCGCAGCTGGCTCAGCTTGAGCGACTGCTGGTCGGCGAGTGGATGGTCCTTTGGCAATAGCGCCACGATTTTTTCCAAAAACAAAGTATCGCCGTTTATTTGTTTGCTGCCTTTCGGCACGGGGCCGATCAGCGACAGATTAAGCGTTCCTTTTGCGACCAGATCGATCAGCTCCCGGTAGGAGCCGTGCTGGAGCTGGAATTGCACTTGCGGATATTTCTCGCGGAACGCGGAGATGACCATCGGCAGGAGATGAGAGGCCAAGCTGCTCGGGAAGCCGATCTTGATCGTGCCCCGCTTGGGATCGAGATAATCCTCGATTTCCTGCTGCGCCTTTTCGATGACTTGCAGCGCTTGCTGCATATGGCCGAGAAACATTTTCCCGATCGGTGTAAGCCGCACCTTGCGTCCGTCACGAATGAACAGGTCGACGCCGAGCTCCTCCTCCAGCTTGAAGATTTGCCGGCTGACAGCCGATTGGGCCACATGCAGCACATAAGAAGCCTCTGTGACGTGCTCCAGCTTCGCGACCTCGATAAAATATTGGATTTGCCTTAATTCCACCCTTTTAGGTTCACCGCCATTAGTTATCACAACATGTTAGGTTTAGCGCTTTCCCCCTATTGTACACTAATACGGGGCACAAAGAAACAGGGTGCCGCTTATTGGCGAGCTTCGAACCAGGGCTCCACTTTGCAAGTTTATTCTAGTAGAATAGATCTATATCGGTCGAAACGGGGGGCGGGACGATGCGTCGATCCTACGCAAAAAAGGCGGTTATCGCCGGTTTATTGGCCGCGGGCTTCGTCTGGGGATGGGTACTTGCGGAAGGCAACAAGGAACGGCAGCGACCGGTGAATTTGCCGGTTCAAGGGGAGAGCCAGGCTCAGCCTGTGCCGGCGCAGATGCTGGAGCGGTGGGACGAGCGGATGAAGGAAGCGGAGCGAGGAGGGAATTGGAGCGTTGCGGCTGACTATGCCGGGCGCAAAGCCGCCTATTTCCGGAGCATCGGCGCGGACAAGGAGGCGTCCGACTGGTATGCCGCGACAGACGGTTACTGGGCGAAGGCGGATCACAAGGACAAGCGGTTTTACGACGAAACGATTCCCGTTCCGGGGACGGTTACGCTGTCGCCATACGTTGGTGTAGCAGCGGAAGCGCCGAAACAGCTCGCCAAGTTCGAGCCTGTATCCGGCACGTATCTCGGTATGTTCGGCATTTTCGATTGGCCGTCGGTCGAGAAGACGTTCGGCCGTTATCACCCGATCGCGCTGACGTACGCCGGCTGGCCGAAGGACGAGCACGATACGCGCAATTATTTCCCCACCCGGCTGCTGGACAGCGTGAAGGCGGCTGGCGGGGGAGCCGTCCAGATCGGCTGGGAGCCGCAGTACGGGCTGGATCGCGTGAAGGACGACGAATACGTCCGATCGTTTGCCCGGCAAGCAAGAGAGTATGGCATCCCGATCTTCCTGCGTTATGCTTCGGAAATGAATGGCGCCTGGGTGCCGTGGTACGACGAGCCGGCCAAATATATCGAGAAATTCCGCCTGATGGCCACCATTATGAAGGAAGAAGCCCCGAATGTGGCCACGGTGTGGTCGCCGAATTTTTGGCCGCAGGACAATATCGACGCCTATTACCCGGGCGACGAATACGTCGATTGGGTCGGGTTTTCCTTGTATTCGACGCCTTTATTTGCCGGCGAGGAAGATTTTAGCAAAAATCAAATCGATTACTTCAAACCCTTGTACGACAAATATGCGCATAAGCCGATCATGATTTCCGAAGGCGCCGTTTCCCACTATTACCGGACGACAAGCACGAGTTATCCGAAGTGGGCGGAAGGGCAGCTTGGCGGCATGTATGGCTTCCTGCCGCGTATGTTTCCGCAGGTGAAGGCGATGACGTACTTCAATATGGCCAAATCGCGGACCGAAATGTTAAACGGCGATCATATATACGATATGAAAGAAAATCCGCTCATGTACGATATGTATCGTAGACTTATCCAGAGCGATTACTTTTTGACCAAAATCGCGCAAGGGGCTGGAACCGGCGACTCCATCCGTTATGTTCCGCTCGATCAGGCGAAGGCTTTGCAAGGCAAGCGCAAGCTGTTCGTCTACGCAAAGCTGCCAATGGATATACAGCCGTACTCGGTTGCTGTCATGCAGGGTGGGAAGAGGCTCGGTATAAGCTACGAGATGCCTTGGGAGCTAGAGCTTGACTTCAGCGCGCTCGATCCGGCTAAGCCGCTGACGTTTTTGGCCTATAACGGCAAACACGAGCCGGTCGCGCAGCACTCGGTAAGCTGGGCGCGCTAAAGGCTGGCGGACGTGCCGCAGATCGCAGCGGTACAACGAAAACGAACATTCGTGTTCTTTTCAATTGCCCTGGCTGGATGTACAATCAGGCGAGAGCTACACACACAGTCGCGGCTATTCGGGAAGCGCCTTCAGTCGCTTGTGCCCGAATAGCCGCAAGAGGGAAGGAAACGTAAATCATGTCCGCAAAACAACCAAGCAAATGGGCCATCCTGCAAGTCGTCAACATGGGGACTCTCATCTCCACGCTGGACGTAGGGATCGTCAACGTATCGCTGCCGGTGATGGCCGACCAGTTCGGCGTTTCGCTGGCGCAGATCGGCTGGGTCGCCACGATCTATCTGTTGACGATGGTCGCGCTGCTGCCTTTTCTCGGCAAGCTGTCCGACCGGCTCGAGCGGCGAACCGTGTACAGCTGCGGCTTCTTCGTCTTCGGTCTCGGCTCGCTGTTCATTGCGCTTTCGCACGGCTTCGCCGCGCTGCTGCTGTCGCGCTGCCTCCAAGGAATCGGTGCGACGATGATCATGGCCAACAGCCAGGCGATGGTGAGGCAGGTGTTCCCCGATCACGAACGGGGCCGGGCGCTCGGCGTCAACGCGATCGTCATCTCGATCGGTACGCTGTCGGGTCCCGCCATCGGCGGTTTGCTGCTGGAATTTGCCGATTGGCCGTGGCTGTTCTGGATTAATGTGCCGATCGCGCTCGTTGCCTGCGTGCTTGGACTGCGCTGGTTTCCGAAAGGGAAAAGCACGGCAGCCGTTAAGTCGCGGATCGATTTCGTCGGTTCCGCTTTGCTCGCGGCGGGAGCTTGTCTGCTCATGATGGCGGCCGAAGCGGTCAAGAAATCGTCTGCCTTTTCACCGCAGACGCTGGCTGAGGGCGTGCTCGGCATCGTTTTGCTGGTCGCCTTGTGGCTGCATTCGCGGCGCATCGATTACGGCATCCTGGACAGAGAGCTGTTCAGCCGGCGCAAAGTATGGCTCGGCAACGCCAGCTCGTTTCTCATTAATTTGGCGCAGACGGCGACGCTCATCCCCGTCACCTTTTATTTGCAGAGCCAGCTCGGCTATTCCGCTTGGGCTACCGGCGCTTTGCTCATGCTTCAGCCGCTCGTCATGGGTTTTGTCGCCCCGTTTGCCGGCTGGTTCCGCGACAAATACGGCGGCTCGGCCCCGATTGCGCTGGGCTCGCTCCTGTGCGCGGTATCGATGCTGTTCGTAGCGCTCTTCCCGGATGTGACGCCGATCACGGTCGGGCTGCAGCTGGCCGTGTTCGGTATCGGCATCGGCTTGTTTCACGCCACGAATAACGCGGAAATAATGAGCGCGGCTCCCGGCTCGAAGAGCAGTCTGGCCGGCAGCTTGCTCGCGATGGTGCGTTATCTCGGGCAAATTGCGGGAATCGGCCTCGCGACGCTGCTTGTCGGCTCGATGGGCTCCGCAGGCGGGGCGGGGGAATCGTTCGGGGTGCCGATCCGGGTGCTGTTCGGCGTCTGCTTCCTGTTCTGCATCGCGGTAACGGTCGCCGGACGGCTCGTTCCGAAGGAAAAACCGACGCAGGAGAGTGTGTCGGTTTAAGCCGGGAAGGCTGCTGCTGCGATTCTATTCGCCGCCGCTTTCGAGTGCAAGCCGGCCGCCATTCTTCCGCAAGTCGGAGGGAGGGTGGCCGGCATATTTTTTGTAGGCTCTGGAGAACGAGTACAAGTCCGCGTATCCGACGGAAAGGGCGATCTCGCCGACCGAGAGCGCTCCTTCCTTCAGCAGTGCGGTGGCTTTCTCCATACGCAGCCTTAGCACGAATTGCTGGGGAGACTCGCCGGTTTCGCGTTGAAACATCGCAGTGAAGTGGGAGCGGTGCACGCCGGCCAGCCTGGCGGCTTCTCCGATGCTCAGCGGCTCCGTATAGTGGAGCCGGAAGTAGGCGAGCGCTTGGTTTACCCAGTCGCCATTATGCCGATCGGGCTCGGGCGGACGGGAAGTTTTTTTCGCCAGCCGGTCGAACAGCATGTACAGCAAAAGCTGGCGGGCCAGCGGGTCGCCGTGCGGCATATGCAGCGTTCTGTGAATGTTGTTCACGATCGCCCGCGCCGACGCGTCGAACGGCGAAGCCGTGCTGAAAGGCTGGCCCGGTCCGATTCCGATTCTTTCCAGCAGAGCGGGAAGCTGGGGGCCGTCCAGAACCAGCCACATCATCCGGAGCGGGGAGGCGGAAGGCTCGATTCGGTAGCTGTAGGAGACGTTTGGCCAAAGGCAGAACAAGTTATGCTTCGCAAGGACGACCGTTTCGCCGCCGTATTCGAGCCGGACTTTGCCCTGGACGATGAAGTGCAGGCTGTAGCTTTCGATAATTTTCGGCCCGGAGAGATAGCTTGGCTTCGCTATGTTATGTCCGGCGCGAACGAGCCACATGCCCGCCGTTGTTTCCAAAGGACCGGGTACGTTCCGCCAAGCTTCGTAATATTCGAAGGCCGACTCCAGCATGTTGGCCAGCTCCTCTCACTCGGTTTGGCGCAAGGTCATAGTAGGATCATCATAGCATGTTCGCGGCGGAGCAGCCAAATAGCGGCTGTGGGGTGCGGGCGCTGTGAAATCGAACAAACCGGCTCCCTGCCTGTGACGGAAGGAGCCGGTTTGTTCGGATGCCGCACTGCTGGACAGAAGCGGGCGGCGGTGTGGCCTATTCCCAGACGTTAGCCTGCTGCCTTAGGCTGTCTGCATGCAGGCGGCCTTTTTGAAGAACGGGAGTGGGGACGCTGTTGTTGTATTTGGCAATTTTTTTGTTAAGGTCTGCGAGTTTGGCCGGCAGCGATGCTGTGTCGCCGCCTGCATCAAGCTGTCGGATCAGGGCGCGGATATCGTCGCGAATCTCGTGCTGAAGCTCCAGCCAGGCGGGAAGAAAGCCCGAATTTTTCAAAATCGAGTTCATAATGTCGCCGGTCGGAACCTCGATCGGTTTTCCTTTGCCTTCGAGCCGGTCGAGGCCGCCGTTTTGCTGACATTCGCGGATCGCTTCGTCGATCCAGCTCTGCGTGCGGCGTTCCTGTATAATCGTACTGGCTGCGTTTTCATACACTTCCCCGTTAGTGGACGGCGCGGCCGAAACCGCAGGGGAGGCGGGGACTTCGATCTTTCCGGTTGCAGGATTGCGGCGGAACCATAAGGGCATGAGCAGCGCATCCTTTCGTTTCCATAATGGATTCAATTTTAGTATAGTCGTTCCGGCAGCGGTTGCTGGTTGTAATTGTGAGAATAGTGTGTCAATTCGATGGCGGCATTAACGCGCGAGCGCGATGCTTTCGATGATTTCTCCGCTGCGTGTAAGATGAATGTCGCCGCGGCGTTCCAAACTGAACAAATGGACGAGAACGACGTCTAGCCAGAAGAGGAGTCCGCGGTGTATGCGGCCTTCGGTACATTCCAGGGCAAGTCCGAAAGGAGCATCGATTCCGCGCCGTACGGCAGCCAGCAGCTTTTTGTCAGTTGCTTCAAGTCGGTTCAGCGTTCGGGCGATCGTCTCGTCCTGGCGGTCGATGACGCTTCCGTGACCGGGCAGTATGGCTGCCGCTTGGCAAGCGGCGATTTTGCCGATGCTGTTTGTGTACGAGTCCAAACATTCCAAAGCAGGCGGGCCGTTATGCAGAACGGCGTCACCCCCGAATAAAACGCCGTCATCCCCCATAAGCGAAATATGATCTGCACAATGACCCGGCGTATGCAGTACCGTAAGCTTTCCGCCGCCGATATCGACTGTCTCCCCATCCTGCACCAAACGGTCGAACCTGATCGCTTGCGCGCTGGAATCCTCATCTGGTGGAGGCGCTGTTCCGTTTGCATCCAGAAGCACGCTCCATAACGATTCAGGCATATAACGCTTCCTCGTCGAAATCGAGCTCGGGGAAAGGGGCAGTTGGTCGGGAACGGGAAATGCGATCATTCGAGCTTGACCCCACGGCAGAGAGGAGCCGGCGGCACCGCCCGCATGGTCGGGATGGCGGTGTGTCAACACAATTTGATCGACACCGGACGGATGCAGCCCGAGCTGCGCCAAGTCTGCGTGTAGACTGGACCGGCTGTGCGGACTGTTATAGCCGCAATCAATCAAGGTCACGATGTCAGATACGATGGCGTACACATTCACATTGCCGCGTCCTGGCTCTTCAATGGAGATTCTTGTTACCTTATCGTTTATACGCTCCAGCATGATTAACGTCCCCCCATCTTCAGCGTTTGTTCAATTCGTACTGCCCACTCTAGCAGTTCTTCATCTTGGCCGTATGCGCCAATGCATTGAAAACCGAGCGGCATGCCGTTCAAGAATGCTCCCGGGATCGATACTGACGGCAGGCCGGCATAGGTCCAGATGGCCGTCATCCCGCCGCGGCCCGTTTCCGCATAACCTTGCGGTGCGGGACCCGCCTGCGCTGGGGAAACCCACAGATCGATGCCTTCGCCATCCATCGTCAGTTCAAGCTTGCGCCTAAGCTCGGACTGACCTCTACGCCTAAGCTCCAGCTCCTCCGGCGTTACCGTTTGCCCTTTCTCGATGGCGCTGCGGCAGACCGGGCCGTATAGCTCACGGTACGACTGAAACCGCTGTTCGTGAACGAGCGCCATCTCCGCCTGGATCATTCGCAGCATCGCATCGCCGTACAGGAAATCGTCCCCCCAAGGCATATCCACGGATTTCACCATAAATCCGGCTTCCTGCAAGCGACCGATCTGCGCCTCAAATACGGACCAAGTGCCCTCGTACAGAAGGGATCTATATATGCCGTTCGGGATTCCGACAACCGTGTGGCCCGCCCTCCTTTCTATGCCACTGCGCCATCGGGGCACAAGCGCAGAGCAAGCATACCGCATGCTTGCCACGTCTTGGGTGAACAGGCCGATCGTATCGAACGAGGGAGAGAGGAGCAGGACGCCGTCCGTCGGAATCCGGCCGTAGCTGGGCTTGAAGCCGACTACGCCGCAGAAGGAGGCTGGAGCGATGACCGATCGAAGCGTCTGAGTGCCGATGGAGAGCGGAACGAGACCGGCGGCAACGGCAGCGGCCGAACCAGAGCTTGAGCCCCCCGGGGAGTGCAGAAGATTATGCGGATTGCGGGTAGGGGGCACGCTGCTGTAAGCAAATTCCTCGGTCGCCGTTTTGCCCGCGAGCAAGGCGCCTTGCATCCGCAAACGGGACACAATAGAGGCTTCAGGTCCGGTTAACGCGTTCGCGGGCAGGTTGTAGCCTGCTTTAGTCGGAAAACCGTTCGCATGGATCATATCTTTAACGCCGACAAGAATGCCGAACAAAGGCGGTTTATTATCGGGATCGCGGTACAGTTCCGAAAGATCCGATGCTTCCCGCCATAACCGCTCCATCCTTCCGGTCTCCGGCTCGAACGCCCGCACGGCAGGCTCTACCCGATCGAAGCGTTCCATCAAAATGTTCAAGTAATCGTGCAGCCGGATATCGCTGCGACGGAGCAACTGAACGTCTTCGAACAAGGAGCAGCGGTTGAGTAGGGACATGTTCAAACCCCATTTTCATTATAAAGTAATTATTATTACTTTATATAGTAATTGATTTAATTCGATTCGGCAACAGCGAAGTTAAAAAAAGGAAAAAACAGCCGGTCCTTAGCCGGCTGCTCTCGTATTCGAATGGAACCTTGTTCGCCGGTTCCGCTTCCGTATTCTTATGTACCATGCTCCGCCCTCTATTCGATCGCGCCGCCAACGGGCGGCAGCTTCAGCGCCGACCGTACGAAGCGGCCGATGTTCGCAATCGCCTGACGGGCTTCCGGGAGCATATGGGCCATGAATTGAAACACGCTCCACATCTCGTCCCAAACTTCCAGCGATACCTGCACGCCTGCTTTGGTCGCCTGCTCGGCAAACCGGGTCGCATCGCTGAGTAGCACCTCGTGGTCGCCCGCCTGGATGTACAGCTCCGGCAGTCCACACAGCTCCATGCGAAGCGGCGATAAAAGAGCTGGAGGCTCTCCCGGCCAATCGCCGAGGTAAGCGTCTGCAATCGCCTGATTGCCTTGTTGGCTGCCCGTCGGATCGAGCTCGGCCCGCGACCTATACGACTCTCCGTCCAAATGGACGAGGTCGGTATGCGGAGACAGCAGAAACGCCCCTGCCGGAAGCGCCTCTCCGGCATCACGCAGCGATAGCAAAGTCATCAGCGCCAAGCTGCCGCCGACCGAGTCTCCGCCGAGAACGATATTTTGGGCCGGATAGCCGTTTGTGATCAGCCAGCGATAGGCGCTCAAGCAATCCTCATTGGCGGCAGGGTACGTATGCTCCGGCGCGAGCCGATACTGGACGGTAAGCACCTTCACGCCGCTTGCTTCGGACAATCTCCCGGCGAGGCCGCGATACATGGCGCAGCTCCCGGAAGTAAATCCGCCCCCGTGAAAGTATAGGATGATCCGTTTTATTTCATCGGGACATGTTTCGCCGGTGTCGGTGCAAACCCATTCCCCTTGCAGCCTGCCGATCGCCGTTTGCTGTACGCAGGTTGCGGGGAGCAGCGGAATGGCGGAAGCGGCGGCGTCCATCTCGCGCCGAATCTGGTCGGCCGGCTTGCCGTCGTGTCGGCTCGTTTGCCTCAAAAAGCTTTTTATCGCGGATAACTGTTCTGGGGATGTGCTTCGCAACATTAGTATATGCCTCCTACAACCGTTGATGGTACTAGCATACGGGCTGTAGGTAGGTACAAGGTCAAGAGGGAATCACGAATCAATACGGAGCGTACGCAGTGTATCCCGGATGTCCGGATGCTTCTCCGTCGCCTGGATATTCGCCCGCAGAGCGGCAAGAAGCGATTTCGTTTGTTCGCGTTTGGCTATTTCTTGGTCCAGTGCGCCGATTTTGCGGTCGATCGCTTGCAGGAAGTCGCCAAGACCGATGTTTCCGCCGCCCGATGAGGTCAGCGCCTTCTTGATCTCCTTAAGCGTAAAGCCGCAGGACTTGGCGTTTTTGATAAAAGTGAGCCTGGCCAGTGCTTCTTCCGTGTATAAACGATAGCCGGAATCCGTGCGGGCCGGCGGCGGAAGAAGGCCTTCGTTTTCGTAATAACGCAGCGTTTCGCTGTTTACTCCCGCCAGCTTGGCGATTTGCCCGCGTTTGTAATCGGACATGGGTAGCGGCCTCCTTAATCGATGCAGTAGTATTCTAATCTTACCAAATCGTACGGTTGCCCGGGTGTTTTCGTTCTTTTGTCAAAAGGATGAGCAAAATATTGTCCACTGGGACATGCTAAACGAGGAAGCCCATTTTCCAAAAACGGTTTATTCAGGAGGGATCATTTATGCCGCAAACCGCCGTACAGCCGACCGAGCAGCAGCGGAAGCTTCAGCGGGTACAAGACATGGTTGCGTTCGTAACCGGGGCAGGCTCCGGAATCGGGCGGGCGACGGCCATCCGGCTTGCACAGGAAGGCGCCAAAGTATGCCTTGCCGATCTGAAGGAAAATCGCGCCGACGAGGTGAAGCAGCAGATTGAAAGCTTCGGCGGCCAGGCGATTGTAGCCGATGTCGATGTTTCGGATCCGAAACGGATGGAGGATGCGATCCGGCAAACGTTCGATCAATGGAAACGGCTCGATATTGTATTCGCCAACGCCGGCATTAACGGAACGCTAACGCCGATTGAAAACATGTCCGAGCAGGACTGGGACCGTACGCTTACGACCAATCTGAAAGGGACGTTTCTGGCGGTCAAATGTGCGATCCCTCATATGAAGCAGAACGGCGGCAGCATCGTCATTACGAGCTCCATCAACGGCAGCCGTAAATTTTCCGGCTTCGGCTCATCCGCCTACAGCGCCTCGAAGGCGGGGCAGGTCGCTTTTGCGAAAATGGCGGCGCTCGAGCTGGCCAGGTACAAAATTCGCGTGAACGTCATTTGTCCCGGCGCGATCGAAACGAATATCGGGGAAAATACGAAGAAAACGCCGGAGCTGAAAAACATCGAAATCCCGGTGCAGTATCCGCAGGGCAGTCAGCCGCTGGAGCATGGGGCGGGCAAGCCGGAGCAGGTTGCCGATCTCGTGTTGTTTCTGGCTTCCGGCGAGTCGAGCCATATATCCGGTACGGAGATTTTTATCGACGGGGCGGAATCGCTGCTGTAACGGATGGGGCTAGGAAAATGTATACGCAGCGAAGCCCGGCCGATGGCCGGGTTTCTTTGCTGTGCAAGCGAACCGCCGGGATAGCGGAACGAATTCTCCGCTAAAGATGGCAAAACGCGCGGATGCGGTGGAATAGCGGAAAAACGTTTCCGCTATTCGCATGTGCGCTCACCTGCTCGTTCCAAAATCGGGCGAACCGAAACCGATTGGTACAAACCCCTGCGGATTGTCGGCATATAATAGTCGGGAATCGCCCCCGGCAACCGGGAATAAGACGCAAGGGAGTGGTCCGACTCTTGGACAAAGTGTTCGTGAACGGTGTAAACATCTGCTACGAATCGGTGGGAGAAGGCTTCCCCCTGATCGCCATCACGGGGAAGGACAGCAATATGGACTGGTGGCATCCGAAAGCGAAAGCCGCACTCGGCGAGAACAGACGCCTTATTATGCTGGACAATCGCGGAACGGGCCGGAGCGACGCGCCGACCGAGCCATATGGCATCGCGGATATGGCCCGGGATGTGATCGGCCTTATGGACGAGCTTCATATCGAAAAAGCGCATGTATTCGGCCAGTCGATGGGCGGCATGATCGCTCAGGAGATTGCGATCGAGTATCCTGAACGCGTGGCGAAGCTGGTTTTATGCGCAACGACATGCGGCGTCAGGCGTGTGTTTCCGACGCTGAAGATGATTCGGTGGCTGTCGCGTAAGCAGGCTGCTTTTTCTCCGGAGCATACGCTCGGCATGCTGTTCACCAAAGATTTCATGTCGGCAAATCCGGACACGCCGGCGGCGCTGGTCGAACGGATGGGACGGCTGCCGCCAAACCCAATCAGCATGGAGCTCCACAAACAAGCGAACCGAAGCTACGACTCGTACAAACGATTGCACCGGATTACGGCGCCGACGCTCATTATCCACGGACAGAAAGACTGGGTGTTCGGTCCGAAGCACGCCCGCATCCTGAACGACCGCATCGCGGACTCCAGGCTCGTCATGTTTTCGCATGCCGGTCACGGTGTCTTCACTCAGGAGTTTCCCGCCGTTCTGGAGCAAATCCGCCGGTTCCTCGGCTGAACGGCCGAGTGCCAGCAGCATGACAGGCGGCGCAAACGGCAGCAAAAAGGCGAACCGATCGCGTTGTCGGTTCGCCTTCTTCTAGATTATGCTTATTTGCCGGTCATTTCCTTCAATACGGTTTCGATCGCTTCAAGCGTAATGTCGACTTCTTTGTCGGTATGACTGTAGCTGAGGTGATTGCGCTTGAGGTTCATCGGCATTTTGTAGATGCCTTTCTCGATCAGCTTCTTCCGGTACGTTACATAAAACTCTGCGTCGTTGTGCTGCAGGTCCGTGTAGTTTTTCGGTTCGAAGTCCATGAAGTAGGTCGTCCACGTGGAGCCGAAGCCGGCTACGTACGCCGTAATGCCGAGGCGGTCCAGAATGCCGCGGATTTCAGAGCGCATCCGGTCGCCGAGACGGAAAATATGCTCGTGAACCGGCTCGTTTTCCATCGTTTCGATCGTGGCGATACAAGCGGCGGTGCCTACGGCATGGCCGTTGTAAGTGCCTGCGAACCAAACGTCGCCGCCCGGCTGCGTGTTGAAGCGCTGCATATATTCCTTCTTGCCCGCTACCGCCGCGATCGGGAAGCCGTTGGCCATCGCTTTGCCCATCGTAGTCAAGTCCGGTGTAACGCCCGCTACCTTCTGATAGCCGCCGATGCTGTGACGGAAGCCGGTGATGACCTCGTCGAAAATGAGCAGGGCGCCGTTCGCGTCGCACAATTCGCGCAGTCCTTCCAGGAAGCCCGGCTGCGGCATGATGATGCCGATGTTGTGCGGGATCGGCTCGATAATGATACAGGAGATTTGCCCTTTGTTTTCATTAAAGGTGCGCTCCACGTCGTCCAGATCGTTGTACGTGCAGACGAGCGTATTGTCGATCGCTTCTTCGAGCATCCCGGCCGAACCCGGATCGCGCTTGCCGATTTTGTCCCACGAGCTGAGCATGTTGCGGGCGACGTAGTCGTGCCAGCCGTGGTAGCAGCCTTGGAACTTGATCAGCTTCTGACGTCCTGTTATGCCGCGGGCGAGACGGATCGCATGGAACGTCGCTTCCGATCCGGAATTGGCGAAGAGCACCTGCTCGGCGGACGGAACGTGAACCGTAATTTTGCGGGCGGCCTCGATTTCGAGATCGGTCGTGCCTACGCCGTACATATCGGTTCTGCTGAGCGCTTCGATTACTTTATTATTGACATAAGGGAAGTTATGGCCAAGGATGTACGGACCGAACGCCGCTTGATAATCAATGAACTTGTTGCCGTCGGCGTCGTAAATGTAGGCGCCTTCGCCTCTCGTAAATACGTGAAACGGCTCTACGTTTCTAGTTGCGGAATGCACGCCTCCAGGCGCATATTTGCGGGCTTCCTCGCGAAGCTTAGCGCTGTTTGTGTTGATCATGTCGCCCCTCCGAAAATTCAGCATATTAAATGTGATTCAATAAGTTGATTATATGGCGATATTTAACTAGAAGTCAACCTGCATAATATGTCTCTATTTCGTATGCCATGGATGTTATAATCATTGACAATGAAAAAAGGATTCCACTATTATTATATTGAATGTTGTTCATTATATTAAGTTGACCATTCCGATACTTTGTCGGAGGAGGAATATCCAATGAAATTAGCCGGTAAAAAAGTGCTCATTACCGGGAGCGCGCAAGGGATAGGCCAAGGCATCGCGGAGAAGTTTTTGCAAGAAGGCGCCGATCTGTTTTTGCTTGACGTCAAAAACGAGGAGCTGCGCGAAACGGCGGAAGCGCTTCGCGGCCGCTCGTCCTCGCGAATCGAATATGCCGTATGCGATCTGAGTGATTTGGACGCCGCTGCCGCCGCCGCTGAACAGGCCTGGACGCAGATGGGCGGCATCGACATTTTGATCAATAATGCCGGCATTGCGTTCCGCGAACCTTTTGCTGGAATATCGCTGTCGCACTGGACTAAAATTATGGATGTAAACGTAAATTCGATGTTCGTGCTGAGCCAATCGATCGCGAATCGAATGATCGCTCGCGGTAAAGGCGGATCGATCGTCAACATGACGTCGAAGAACGGACTGGCCGGAAGCTCCATGCTCGCGCACTATAACGCTTCCAAAGGAGCCGTCGTTCTGCTGACCCAGTCGATGGCCGTGGAACTGGCTCCGCAGGGCATTCGCGTCAACGCCGTCGCGCCGGGCTTTATCGATACGCCGCTGGACCGCAAGCTGAAGCAGCAGGACCAGTCGCTGAACTTGACCGCACGCACGCCGATGGGCAGACTCGGCACGATCGAGGAAGTCGCGAATGTATTCCTGTTCCTCGCTTCCGACGACGCTTCCTATATTACAGGCACGACGATTGCCGTCGACGGCGGACATCTGGCGAACGCGAGCGAGCTGTAAGCCGAAGTGGCGCTTTCGGCGAAAAAACGCTTTCAACTCTATTGTATGTGGAACGGCCATGGAAGGAAAGGAGGAATTGTGCATTGAAAAAGCAGCCGAAGGAATATTCCGTCCCCGCCATCGACAAAACGGTGGCGATTCTGAATGCGCTCACCGAGCAGCATTTGACGATTCAAGAAATTCATACGACGCTGAACGTGCCGAAGTCGACCGCTTTTGTCATTCTGAACACGCTGGAGCAGTATTCGCTGATCCAGAAAAATCCGGAAGGCAAATACAGACTCGGACACGGCGTGCTCCGCTGGGGAATCGGCTATATGAAGTCGATGGACCTCGTCGCCATCGCTCGTCCGCATCTTGAACAGCTTGTGGCGGATACGCCCTACACCGCGCATCTTGCCGTGTCGGAGAAGGGTAAGCCGGTTTATGTCGACAAAGTCGAAGGCGGCGGTTTCGTCCGGTTCGCCACGAAAATCGGGCAGGTGCAGCCGCTGCATATGTCCGGTGTGGGCAAGGCGATTGCCTCAGGCATGAGCGAGGAGGAGATCGCCGCCGTGCTCGCGGCCGAACTGGAAGGAACGCCGGATAAGCTCGAACGGGCGCTGGAGAAGCTGATGGAGGATGTAGAGCATGTGCACCAGTACGGCTTCTCGATCGAGGATGAGGAGTTCGAAGAAGGCATCCGCTGTATCGGGGCGCCGATTCGGGGCGAGAACGGCCAAGTGTTCGCTTCGATCAGCATCACCACGCTGAACAAAGATTTGCCGGCTACGAAATACCAGATGATGGGGGCATCGGTCAAAGAGACGGCCGACCGCATCTCTGCAGAGCTCGGCTATTTGGAGCAGAAGCCGGCTCCTGTCAAGGATATGCCGAAGCAGGGCGGAGCCCGGTAAACCGGCGGAGCCGAGTCCGCTGCGCAAGCAGGCAAACGAGCATAAAAACGCGCTAGAGAGGCGTGAGCTAATACGATGATATTCGATTGCCATACTCATCTGTTTCTTCCGGGTCAAGTAGGCGGGGCGTGGGGAGCCGCCGCCAAGCGGGCCTGGAATATGGAAGTTGTCGCTACGGTGGAGCAGCATCAGGAATGCGTGAAAGATTTCGATGGGGCGATCGTGCTGGCGTTCGACGCTCCGGCTACAGGCTGTTTTGTGCCGAACGAGGATGTGGCCCGATACGTGGCCACCGCTCCCGGCAAGCTGTTCGGCTTGGCCAGTGTCGACCCGAACAAGCCGGATGCGCCCCGGCTTCTGCATGAGGCGATTGCCGAATACAAGCTGAGCGGCCTCAAAATCGCGCCGATTTACCAAAACTTTTACCCGAACGATCCGAAGCATTATGCGCTGTATGCGAAAGCAAACGAGCTGAAGCTGCCGATTATGTGGCATCAGGGCACTTCGTTCGTGCCGGAAGGCTATTTGGATGCATCAAGGCCGGTCGAGCTGGATCCGATCGCCCGCGCATTCCCCGATCTGAAAATGGTTATCGCCCATATGGGTCATCCGTGGATCGACGAATGCATCTCGGTCGTCCGTAAAAATACGAATGTGTACATGGACATGTCCGCACTTGGTTCGCGGCCTTGGCAATTTTATAATGCGCTCGTCAGTGCGATGGAATACGGCGTGACGCATAAAATCTTGTTCGGCTCGGATTTCCCGTTTTTCTCGACGCAAAAAACGATCGACCTGCTGCGAAACGTAAATCAGTTCGCCAAAGGAACGACGCTTCCGCAAATTCCGGATCAAGTAATCGAAGACATCATTCACCGCAATACGCCTGAACTTTTGGGTCTGGTATAACCTAAATTAGAGGACGGAGCTGGTAAAAGGTGACGTTAAAGGTAGGTATAGTCGGCGCGCGAGGGCTGAGCAATATGATCGGTTTCCGCTCGATTGAAGGCGTCGAAGTAACGGCGCTGTGCGATCTGCACGAAGGGCTGCTCCGCGAGCAAGCGGACAAATTCGGTATTCCGAATACGTACCGCATATATGAAGACATGCTCGATTCCGATATCGACGCGGTCGTTATTTCCACGCCGATGCAGCTTCATGTCCAGCAGACGATTCAGGCGCTCGAGGCCGGCAAACACGTCATGTGCGAGGTGACGGCGGGGGTCACGATGGATGAGCTGTGGTGGCTGAAGGAAGCGGTGGAGAAGCATAGCGACAAAGTGTTCATGTTTGCGGAAAACTACTGCTACATACCGACCAATCAGTTGATCGGGAGCATGGTTAAGAAAGGGCTGTTCGGCGATATTTACTTCGGCGAGGGCGAATATTTGCACGACATCAAACATCTGGCGAGCGGTTACAACCGGCGCGTGCCGGGAGCCCAGATGGCTCCGGGCAAAACGTCTTGGCGCAACTACTGGCAGCTTGGCAAGCGCGGCGCCTTTTATCCGACGCACAGTCTCGGTCCGCTCATGCAATGGTTCAAAGGGGAACGGATCCAATCGATTGCGACCTTCGCCACGGGCTGGCATACCGCCCCTGGATTCCGGCAAGAGGATACATCGCTGACGATGGTCCAGCTCGAGAGCGGCAAGCTGCTCAAAATCCGGCTCGATTGCATCTCGAACCGCCCGCATAACGGGTCGTATTATTCGCTGCAAGGAACGAAGGCGTGTTACGAAGCGCCCCGCGGGCTTGGGGACGATCACAAAATTTATTTCGTCCAGGACGGGGAGCATCCGGACAAGGCGCAGTGGCGTCCGCTCTCGGACTTTAACGACCTGCTGCCAGAGCGTTACCGGAACGTGACGGAGGAACAGAGCAAGGCCGGCCATTGGGGCGGTGATTATTTCATCGTGCAGGATTTCGTCGATTCGATCCGGAATGGTACGAAGCCGCCGATTGATGTGTACGACGCCTGCGAATGGACGGCGGTCGGCCTGCTGTCCGAGCTGTCGGTCACGAACGGCGGGCGCGTGATGGAGATGCCGGACTTCCGCGGTAAAAGCTCGTACAAAGAACAAATCATAAAGCTTTAAATCTGGTCACGGCAAGCGGGTATTCACGAATGCGATCATAAAATAGTGCGGGCACATGGGATCCCCATGTGCCCTGTTTGCGTATACGGCCTGTTCTATTTAGGCTGCCACGCCCTGTAACCTCAGATAAGCAGAACGATGGCGAGCAGATCGAACAAGACGAGCGGCAGGATGAAAGGCGCAAAAAAGCGTGTGCCGACTTTGCCTTTTCCCCTCCGTTTGCGCGGTGCTTTTTGCAAATAAACATGCGTTTTTGTCACTTTAACGATTTTCCCGATATGGGTTATGCCCGATTTCGTGCGAACCTTCACTCTCCGATTCAGCATGGAACGGGCTGTTTCGTACTGGACCATGCGAAGCACCTCCTTCTACGACTACCATATGCTTGTCGAGGTAGATTGTGAGGGCTTGTGCGGTCCAAATGCATGCCGGGACTTATTCGCCCGGAAGTGTAAGAGCGAGTCGTGTCAAGTGATGATCGGAGTCGGTCTCGTAATCCAAAAGCACTAATTTCCCGGGAAATGGAACGGTAATGCGGTACGATTCCGATGCAGGTTTCGTATTTGCCGGGGGAGGCTTCAGTTGTTGCGGCAAATAGCCATTGTACGCCCCGGCTCTGCTCAAATGCTCGATAAAGCCGTCCCAATCGGAGGAAGCGTACAGTCCCGCCAAATAGTCCGACCACGTCTTCTCATTCCAGTCAGGAGCTGTGACGATTGCTCCGTTTGCGGCGATCGTTTGCAGCGCCTTGTTCACCATCGTGCCGTCCGCCTCCTGAAGCGCGGCTGCGAGCTGTATAAACGGGCGTTTCGGACCGATAGAGCTGTAATGGTTTTTGGCCGCCAGCATCTCCAGCACGTCCTCTTTGCTTGTATGAGCGGAAAACCAGTACGAGCGGAAATCGCCTGCGTTGATCCGGCTCGCCTGCGGCGTCCAATAACGTCCGTTTCCTGCTATCCGAGAGACCGGCTCCGCGTCGAATTGAGCCGGATATTTCAGAAGGAAGATGTTCTTCCCGTCGCCGCTTACGGTCATCTCGAATCGCATCGGCTCTTTATCGGCAGAGCCGAGTTCGATAACGGCAGCCGTTCCGCCGCGGCTCGTGTAGTAGAACGATCCGTCCTCGCTTCTCGTTCTGACGAGCCGGTATAGGATCGTTTGCTCCTGAAGCACATCCTCGTTCCAACTCGTATGGTGGGAACCGGATGAGGTTACGCGCTCTTTTTTCACCAGCCAGCTAATCTTGGCCGTTCCGCGAATCTCCTTGACCGAAGCTCCGTCCGCTAAATCCGGCAGCGAGATATGCAGCCGGAACGAGCCGTCGTTCCACGTATAGGTGCTGTACATGGAATCGGAGGCGTTAAGAGCGTCGGAAAATCCGGCGCTATACGATATTCCCGGCAGTTCCGTTCTTGCCGGATGGAGCGCGCGATCGACGGCAGCCGCCGGATAACCGAGCGCGACCCAGGTGGCCGCAGCAGGCACGAGCAGGACAAGCGCCGTCAAACCGGCTGTTTTTACACGATGAAGAGGGATTGTTTCGGTTTGAAAGTTGGCTTCCAGCCGGTATTCGGCCGTTTTGGCGTGCAGACGATTCATAAACTCGCCGATCAACAGCGTAGCGGCCGTGCTGTACAGCAGCATAATCACATAATACCGGTACGGATTAGCGAGTGTGACAAGCACGCTAATGCAACCGGTCAGAAACATGGTGAGCAGAGCAAAGCCCGCGAACGACCAGAAGTGGGCGCGAAACAAAGACGGACCGACTTTCAGAGCGTAGCCGAGCGTATGATCGTACAGCACGATCAAATAAGGCACGAACGAATAGACGAACAATACAAGAAACAGAATCGCAATAGGACCTGGGCCCAGAGGGGCTAAGAGCACACCGGCGATTAGCGCCAGTAACTGAAGGAACGACCAGCCGAGCATTCGCTTGAAATAATGGCGGCCGTAATCCGCCAGCCTGGACGGCTTGCGCCTCAGCACGACATCGCGCAGACCTCCAAGGTAAACACCCCGCGAGTAGCTTTGAATCCCGATGGCGATCAGGGAGAAGACGACCGTCCACGCATAGGAAACCGCCGCGGGCTCGGGCAGGAGGGATAACGGCTGCTTCAGGTCCTGAATCGACGGCATCCAGAGCGGAATCGCCGCCTGAAAGGCGTTTGTTGCCGGAGTCGTAGTTCGGACCGCTTCCCCAAACAAACCCGCCGGATGAATCGAGAATCCGCCGTACACACCGAGCCCGACAAGCGCGGACAGCAGCAAATCGGTCAGCATCGCGACTGCGATCAGCTTGGTGTACAACATGCAGCGCCCCCTTTAACAAAATTTTCTATATACCGTAGACGAATGGAAGGAGGTAAAAGTTTCGATATATCATAAACGCAAAAAAACAGACCGCGGACGGTCCCGCAGCCTGACTTTTGTAACGTCGGATGTTCGGCTCACTTATGCGCCGACCGATCCCATCTTCGTTTTGTTCCGTGCCGGAGTAACATTGGCGAGAAAAACGCCGAACAGGATCAACACGCCCCCGGCAATTTGCGCCGGTTGAATCGGATCGCCGAGCACAAAATAGGCGACGATGATCGCAACAAACGGAGGGATGTTCATAAACATCGAGCTGGTCGAGGCGCCGACCCGGGAAATGCCTTGATTCCACCAAAACCCGGCGAGCCCCTGACCGAAGATCGCCGCTGCTGCCAGCACGAGCCACATCGTCAGATGGGCGCTCACATGCATATGGCCTTGAACGCCTTCCATAACGGCGGCTGGCGTCATCAGCACCGTGCCGACGACCGTTGCCAGTATCGTAATATCGTACGAATCCATGCTTTGCGACAGGCGCCGGATAAACAGCAGGCTGATCGACATCGCCAGCATCGCGAGCAGGAGGTAGACGTCCCCTAGCGAAATGCCGAGCGCCTTTCCCCCGAACAGGACGATCATCGCTACGCCGACAAGGGCGATCAGCGAGCCGATCAGCTTGAACGCTGTAATCGATTCGCGCAGAAACAGCTTGGCAAGGAAGATCGTCGCAACCGGAGACAGCGCGATAATAAGCGCCGCATTACCTGCCGTTGAGTTCTGCAAGCCGGTGAAATAAAAGAACTGATTCAGCAGTGTGCCGAAAAAACCGGCGACCGCGAGCAGCAGCCAGTCGCGCCGGCTCGGCTTCCTCATCCGTCCGTGGGCGAGCGCGATGGCGATGAGCAGCAGCGAGGTGAGGAACAGCCGCGAGTACGACAATATAATCGGGGAGAAATCTCTCAGCAAATACGCGCTGGCTACATAGTTGAAGCCCCATAACAGCGAAACGCCGAGCAGACGAAGCAGAACGATGCGATCTTTCACTTCCGGTACCCTCCAGGATGCTAACGAGTAAACTGATCATCCCAGTATAGCTCCGCAAGCGAAAAGCCGTCAATGCAGCACAGAAGCCGTATGGACTGAATTTGCCAAAAAAACGGCGGGGATGCCGGCACTTTCCCGATCTATACGAGGCTGGCGCTGCACACCGTCGGAACAGCCGGAATCTCGCCGTTTGCATGGGCGCCGGTCAGGAAATGGTTATCATCTGATACACCTGACGGCGGTCGCCGGGCAGCTTGATCTGCTTCGATTGCAGCTGCGAGGAGCCGTCCCCGTCCAAAAAGATGCCGTCGACGACTCGGTGGGCGCCGAGCTTGCCGACGATGGCGGCGCGAAACTGCTCCGCCGTACACGGCGTAGGCGTTACGATCAAATACAGCTTGTTGTCCCGGTCGTACACGAGGCCGGAGCGCATTCGCGGCTCGTCGTAAGCGGGCATTTCCTCGGCGATCATCCCCGCAAAGCTGATCCCGTCACGCAGGAGGTTCATGCTTACTCCGCCTTGGGCCCAGTACCGATTCCTGTCGGTTACGGCAAGCTCGTCCGCTTCCAGAGCGACCTGCACCGAAAACTGTCCGGCCGCTTCGTCCCAGACGAGCGTTCCTCGTTTCAAATGGCCGTTCACTCCCGTGTTGTACCAGCCGGAGCCGTAATCTCCGCTTGAGCCTTTGAGGGGCCGGTCGTTTTCGACCGCAATGCTGAGCAGCGAGCCCTCCCAGAAAAAGCCCCCGTTAATACCCGTATACGGAGCCTTCGTCACGTTCATATCGATCGGCTTCAGCCGGATTCGGTCCGGCGTCGTTTGCAGCGTATGCAGCACGATGCCGTCGGGGGCGAGCCATCTGTCGTAGCGGTAAGCATCGGATGACATTGCCGGAACACCAGGGTGCCGCAGCAAAAAAACAAGCAGAATGCCCGCCAACAGGAGAGAGGGGAGAATAAGCTTATACAGGGCGGAACGGGGACGAAGTCGAACGACGATAACACGCACGGTCTGGTTTCCTCCTTTGGGGCGGCAAGCGTATACGAATCTGGAACACTACTAAGTATACGAATTTTTCCAGAAAAGATGACATAGATTTGAAATTTCATAGAATAAGGCCGCGCATGACAACTAACCCAACAAATAATAGTACTTGTTCGGCTTCATTATGATTTATAATAAATGCGGGACTTTTCGCTCATCCTACCAGAAAGGGTCATCGATATGGACAAGCTGAAATTGTGGATGAAAGCTTCGCGCTTCCGCGTGCTTCCGGTTATGGTTATTCCTGTTTTATTGGGAGGCGTCGGGGCTTATGCGTGGGAAGGCGTTTTTCATCCTTTGTTATTTATCGTAACGCTGCTCGGCGCGGCTTGTACGCATTTGTTTTCGAATATGATTAACGATTTGTGGGATTTCCGCAACGGGGTCGATTCAGCGGCGAAAGAAACGGCGGCGGCAATATCGACAAACTCCGGATTTTTGGCCGGCGGCATGATGTCGGAGCGGACGTTCAGCTTCGCGACGTGGGGGTTGTTTGCAGTTGCCGTGGCGTGCGGCATTACCGTCAGCCTGTTCAGCGGCTGGTGGCCGCTTGTCATTGGCGCGCTTGGAGCATTGATCGCTTATTTTTATGTAGCTCCGCCGCTCAAGTTCGGTTATCTTGGCAAAGGCTATAGCGAAATCGCCATTTTGCTTTCCTTCGGCATTTTGCCCGTTATGGGCACCTATTATGTGCAGCTGGAGCAATTCGATGTCCGGCCGCTTCTGCTGTCGCTGCCGATCGGTTTGCTTACGACGCTAATTTTGTTCAACCATCATTTTTTGCATTGGCAGGCGGACCGTTCCGCCGGCAAAAGAACGCTCGTCGTCGTATGGGGCGAGAAGAAGGCGCTTGTGTTCTCCCGCTGGCTTGCGATTTTCGCTTATGTATCGCTTCTTTTGTGCGTCGTGCTGCAAGTGCTGCCGTGGTATGCGCTGCTCGCCGTGTTTACCGCGATCAAGCTGTTTCGCGTCTACGGTACGCTCGGAGAACGCAACGACTCGCGCGCTTATTTGCCTTTGATGGGGGCTTCGCTGCAGGCGTCTGTTCGCTGCGGCGCTCTTATGGCGCTTTCGCTGCTGCTGCAAGGACTGCTTCACTAATCTACAACTAAAGAGGTGGCTAACATGGAAACGTTAAAAACGTTCGGCGACTTTCATACGATTTTATCCGAAGGCGAAGTTTGGAAAATCGGCGGTTTCCCGCTGCAGGACGGCACGTTCTGGTCTTACCGCGAGCCCGACGCCGTCGTAATCGTTCGCAACGGCATTTTGTATGTCAGGGCGCCGCTCAGCCGGAGTCACGACAAGGTGCAAATCCTCGACAACGCCAAGCATATGTATTACTCGGTCGAGCAGGTTGAAGTGCCGGAAGCGGGGGAGATCAGCTTCGAGCTGCAAATTCGCGCCCGTTCGCAAAACACGGCGCCAGGCGATTTGTACGACGGCTACGTGTCGCTGAATTTGCTGGATTTCTCAACCGGTGCGGCGCTCGACTTTTTCGCGGGCAACGACAAATACGCAAGCGTATATGCCGTTTTGCCGTTTCCGGGCGTACAGGTTCCGCCGTCGGACAAGACGCGCTATTTTTGCATTTTCAAGGAAGATACGAACTTCAAGCCGCGTGAGTTCAATACGTACCGGATTACGTATCATCGCGGCGAGGACGAGGTCGTCTTTTATGTGAACGGCGAAGAGGTGCGGCGGGAGAAGGGCGTTCCTATCAAGTTCAACCGGTTCACGATCGCGCTCGGCATTATGACCGAAAAGGACTTGACCCCGGCCGGCAGCGTATCGGTTCACGGTCAAACGGTGATTGGCGAGTGGTCGCCGGTTACGGTTACGATCAAGGAGTAAAGCAGGACGATATACGGCGAATCGTGCGCGGTGACGGTGTTCACGGCGAATGCGGTTCGCCGCTTTTTTTGCGGCTGCTGCCGGGCGCCTGTGGAGAGGCAATAGCGGAACTCGAAGTTCCGCTGTCGGCGGGAGAGAGGAAGCGTAATTTCCGCTAAGCTGGCGGGGAGCCGCTGTTTGGCGGTGATAAAGGAAGCAAAAGTTCCGCTATGACTGCCGCAAGCCCGGGAGGAACGGGTGGAACAGGGGAATAAGGGAAGAAAAGCATCCGCAAAACCACCTCAGGCGGGCGCAAAGCGCGGATAACGGAACTTGCAGTTCCGCTAAAATCAGCCCGGTGGCGCAGATAGCATGTATGCAAAACTAACTGCCCAAAGCCATCAAGAGTTTATCCGGATGGCTTTTTTGTGCTCCTTCCGCCTAATTCATGGTACATTTAGGAAAAGGAGTGTGGTTATCTACTTATGCAAAAGATACGTGTCTGTACACGGGATGATATTCCGCAAGTGATCCGCTTGTCGCAGCAATGGGCCGAAGAGGGCGTTACGAAAGGTTATGAGAACGTGAAATGGACCGAAGAGAAGCTTGCCTCCCGCATAAACGGCTATTTCTTCGTAGCCGAGCTGGACGGGGAGATTACCGCTTACGCCTTCGGCACAGTCAAAACCGGGGGAGCAAGTCCGGTTATTCCTATGGACGAGCGCTATTTGGAACTGTACGAAGTGTACATAAGCAAGGCGTTTCGCGGCGAAGGTCTGGGCAGCGAGCTGGTGAGGGCGCTGCTCGCCAAAGCCGAGGAGGACGGGATACACCGGGCGACAGTCGGCTCCTCCAACCGGAACTGGCGTGAAGTCGGGGACTTCTACGAGCGGCTTGGCTTCGGCATGTGGTATTTCCAGATGGTCAAATGAAAGGATAGATGTTACTCGGCGATGCTGCGCGTCCTGCTCGGGGAAAGGCCGAAATGACGGGTGAACGCCCGAGTGAAGGTGAACAGGTCCGGATAGCCTACCGATAGGGCGATGTCGGTCACGGATAGCGTTGTTTGCATCAGCAGCTGTTTGGCGTTGTCGAGACGAACCTTCTGCATATACTTCACCGGCGGCATATCGCCGGTTGGCTCGTCCGGCAGCAGCTCCCTTACCAGGCGGTGCGCAACGTCGCCTGTATTGCGGTTCGCCACGAAAGCATCGGCAAAGGACCCGTCCTGCACGAGGTATGCCGGGCATTCGGCATCACACCCGGGGAGGTGCTTGTCATCGGGGATAGCTGCAACGACTTGTCCATGCTGGACGGCGGCTTCGGCTTCGCCGCGGCGGTTCCGGGCAATGCCGAAGACGAGGTGAAGGCGCGAGTGAAGGCGATTGGCGGCTATATCGCGCAGGATGGTTACGGCGACGGGGTTGCCGAAGCCGTAAGGCGCGGATTCGGCACCTGAAGCGGAATACGCTGCGGTTTCGAACTTTTCAGGGCGACAAACAGTCTATTCAGGGTGAATGGAAGGTCTGGAGGGGATCGAAGTGTCAACCGTTATTTTGCTCAGGGGGCGTCCCGGAGTTGGCAAGACAGCCGTTTCGAATAAACTCGCCATAAAGCTCGATGTCCCGATCGTGCGCAAAGACGATCTATACGACGTACTGGCCGGCGCGGTAGAAGGCCACGAGTTGCGAAACCGATTGGCCTACGGCATGCTGCACCGGATATTGGAGTCGAATGCGGCTAATGGAAGCCGCCTCATCCTCGACTTTCCGTTTAACCGGGAAGACGACATGGTGAGGTTCGCTGCCTGGCTGTCCGCGAGGGGGATCGTGCTGAAGCCGGTGTTGTGCATATGCAGCGATGAGCGGCTGTGGGCCGAACGCTTCAACGTCCGTTGCCTGAATCCTGCGCCGAATCAGCTGATCACCGATTTTGAGGCGCTGAAAAAGCACTATGGCGATCTGGCTATCCGCCCGCTGGAAGACGAGCTTGTCGTCGATACGGTGCAAACGCTGGAGTCCATTGTAGACCGCATTATGGCTTTTGTAGAAAATTAGGCTGGGTTACGATCAAAACGTCCTTTCCCGGGACGTTTTTTCGTTTTGGCGCGTCGCAATCCCCTTACTTCAAGACGGGCGTACGAATCATTATGATCAAGGCAGCCCAGAGAGAAACGAACAAGGGGAGAAACGAAATGATGAAACAACAGCGGCCGATCCCAAAAGTCCGCAATCCAGCAAGTACCGCAACAAAGAAAACAAGCCGCCGGAAGCCCTGGCTTCGTGCCGCAGGTGTCGTACTGATCGCGGCTGTTGCCGCGGCCTTGCTGGCGTTCGCCGCGCTGGCCTTATGGGTGCGCTCTCTCGATATCGGAAAGCTGGCGAATCCGCTGCTGGGTCCGACACAACTCATGGACCGAAACGGCAACGTCGTATCCGAGCTGTCTTCTTCGAAGATCGTTCCCGTCCCGCTCGAGCGAATTCCGCTGCAGATGCGCCAAGCGGTCGTAGTTGTGGAGGACCGGAGGTTCTACGATCATTCCGGCGTCGATACAATCGGCATTTTACGGGCCCTATATCGCAATGTGACCGATGGCGGTGTATCGCAGGGAGGCAGCACGATCACGCAGCAGCTGGCCAAAAATGTATTTTTATCGAACGAGCAGACGCTGTCCCGCAAGCTGAACGAAGCCGCTTACGCGTTCAAAATCGAGCAGACGTACGATAAAAACCGCATTCTGGAAACGTATTTGAATCAAATTTATTTCGGCGAAGGGCAGTGGGGGATTCAGCAGGCCGCGAAAACGTATTTCGGCAAAGACGTCGAGCAGCTAACGCTCGCCGAAAGCGCCATGCTGGCCGCTCTCCCGAAAGCGCCGAGCCATTATTCTCCGTTCAAAAACAAGGAAAAGGCGCTTGAGCGGCGTAATCTCGTGCTGGAGCTGATGCTCGGAGAGCAGTATATTTCCGACACGGACTATAAAGCCGCAATCGCGGAGCCGCTTCCCGCAGCGGGCTATGACGCCGGGGGATTGCGCGGTCAATACGGCTACTATCTCGACCAGGTGATCGAAGAAGCGATCGAGACGTACGGTCTAACGGAACGTCAACTGCTTGCCGGCGGTTTACGCATCTATACCGAACTCGACTCGGACGTTCAAAACGCTATGGAGACGACTTACCGGAACGACGCTTTATTTCCGAGAAGCGAGGCAGATCAGCTTATGCAGAGCGGGGCGGTTATTCTCGATCCGTATACGGGCGGAGTGCGGGGGATTGTAGGCGGTCGCGGGGAACATGTGTATCGCGGCTTCAATCATGCGACTCAGTTGAAACGCCAGCCCGGCTCGTCCTTCAAGCCGCTCGTCGTTTACGCGCCTGCCATCGAGATGGGCTACGGGCCCGCCTCCAGACTGTATGACGGGCCGCTTGATATTAACGGATATAAGCCGGCGGACTGGGACAAACGGACCCGGGGAGAAGTGACGCTGCGCGAGGCGGTGATCCGCTCGTGGAATATACCGGCCGTTTGGCTTCTGCATGAAATCGGGCTGCAGACCGGCAAGTCGTTTGCTTCCAAGCTGGGCATTCCGTTTGCCAAAGGCGACGACAATTTGGCCGTGGCGCTCGGTGGTTTGCAGGATGGCGTGTCTCCGCTGCAAATGGCTCAGGCGTACGGAATGTTCCCGAATCTCGGCGTTATGATGCCGGCGCATACGATCGTGAAATTAACGACAGCTTCAGGGAGTGTATTGGCGGAGGCTCAGCCGGTTCCCATCCAAGCGATGTCGGCTGCGGGCGCCTATACGGTGACGGGACTGTTGCAGGATGTCGTCCGGGAAGGGACCGGATCGAACGCGGCCATGAACCGTCCTGTCGCAGGCAAGACGGGAACGACCCAATTGCCGGAAACGGCGGAATTTGCCGGAGTAGAAGGTTCCAAGGACGCATGGTTCGTCGGTTATACGCCGGAGCTGGTAGGCGCGGTTTGGATCGGATACGACCATACCGACCGAAACCACACGCTGTCCACTTCGGGAGGATACACTCCGGCGCTCGTTTTCAAGGAAATGATGGGACTGGCTCTGAAGGACGTTGCCGCCGGCTCGTTCAAGCAGCTGCCTCCTGCGGATAACCGGAACAGCGGAGGCTGGGGCGCTTCCCCCGGCAGTAAAGAGAACGGGAACAAGCAGCAGCCTCCCGGCAAAGCCAAAAAGGCTGACGAGAAGAAAACGGACAAGGGAAAGCCAAAAGACGATAAAAAAGGGCACGGCAAAAAGGATCGCGACGAGGAAGACGACTAACGGTCCGCACGGTATGACATTGCTACTATCAGATATGGTAGCCGCCTTGGCAGCAAGGCGGCTCTTGGCAATTACGCAATTTTGCGATGCATACCGAAAGGCGGGGAGGAATGAAGCCGGTTCAGAGGGAATATATGGATACGAATCTTTGGAAGGGTGTGATTCCTTGACTCATGCCGATACGGACGGATTATTGGTCGAACGGGTGCTGAAAGGAGATAAATCAGCTTATTCCGAGCTGATCGGAATCTATATGAACGTGTTGTATGCACTTGGCTATCGAATGACCGGAGACTTTCACTACGCCCAGGATATCGCCCAAGAAGCTTTAATCAAGGCGTATTTTCGTTTATCCGAGCTCAAGGAGAAGGATAAGTTCGGCAGTTGGCTGTATGCGATCGCCCTCCGAACAGCGCAAGATTTCCAGCGGAAAATCGGGCGGGAAATTCCCGGTCCGCAACTGGCGGCCGAGCGGATCGATCCGTTCACTACCGAGGATCGGGCGGAAGCGAACGAGCTGCGGGAGCATGTGCGGGAAGCTTTCGGCGAATTGCCGGAGCTGTACAGGGAAACGGCGATGCTTCATCTGATCGCAGGTCTGCCGGCGCCCCGGATCGCGAAGCTGCTCGGCCAAAGCGTCAGCGCCACCGAGAGCAGACTGCGGCGGGCCAAACGCCTGCTCCGGGAAATGCTGCGGCCGGCGGCCGATGCTTATTTGTCCGTACAGCGGCTCGGCGACGACTTCCGCCAACGTGTCATTATGCTGCTGTTGCAGCGGCTGAATTGCTTTTATTTGCCAGTACGCGATCCGTACCGGTCGGCCTTATGGTACCAGGAGCATTTCGGGCTTGAGGCGGGACGGCCGCCGGAAGAAAGGGCAAGCGGCATCTCGCTGTCCGTCGGCTCGCGAATGGAATTGTATTTGCTGCGCTGGAGCCCGGCTCAGCCGCTTCCGGTCAAACCTTTCGAGCTGCTCGCATTCGAGGTGGATGATCTGATCACGATCGCTGCCCGGCTGCGAGCAGGCGGCGTGCAGGTTGACGGGATTGTAACGGAGGCGGATCACATCCGCTGCCGTTTTGCGGATCCGGACGGACATTTTTTTGTACTCAGGCAGCAAACCGGCTGACCGGATTTTTGCGTTTCTTCCGTCTTGTTAAGGAATACAGCGATAAAGGAGAGATGGAAATGGTTCAGCAAGTTATGGGTAGCGAATCGAAAGTCGAAGTCAAGGAAGAGGTGGCGGTCCCGTCCGCACCCCTGCTCAAACAAGTCAACTGCATATATGTGCCGGCTGTCGACCCTTATGCGACGATCAAGTGGTTCGAAACTAACTTCGGCCTCAAGACAAGCTCGAAACCGGTCAAACGGGAAACGAATGGGGGCTCGATCAAACTCGCGAACGGAATGGAGCTGTATATTTTGCGAGTGGCGGAACCATCCCGAATGACGTTTCAAACCGACGTCTGGTCGGGACCCGGCTTTACGATGCCGATGATTTCGTTCGAGGTGGATGATGCCGCCGAGCTTCACCGCAGCCTGGAGAGGAAGGGCGTTCATGTGGAGGAACTGCGGGATAATAACGGCTGCGGCATCGGCTTTTATTTTTACGACCCGGATGGAAACAAGTTTTGCGCATGGGAAATGCAGACGATGGTGTGGCGGAGCAAAGAGGAGGAGCCCGAAACGGGAAGCCGAAACTGGAAGGAACGGTTCCGGTTTGCCAATTGCTATTTTTCCGGCGATATCGACGACTTTCTGAAGGAAGCGGCCGCGCAGTCGCGGCAGTCTTCGCGTCGCGTGCAAGTGCTCGGCCGAGGCAGCATGGACGAGGAGGCAGGGAGCGAACTGCAGCTTCTCGTCCAAAAGCTGGAGGCGTTCGCCCATAAGTATCCGGAACGATCGTTTCGGATCGTGTACCGGGAATAGCTGTCAATAGAGAGGAAGGTAGTTTATGACTTCTGTTACATTACTGCCGCGCGGTGGAAAGGAAGAGCGCTTGATTCCGCCGCAGGCGGTCGACGCTTTCTTGGATGCGCTCAGCGAGCAGGGACTGGAGCTGCACAGCTTCATGCTGCTTCGCCACGGCAAAGTGGCGGCTGAAGGCTGGTGGGCGCCCTATTCGGCGGATTATCCGCATACGTTGTTTTCACTGAGCAAAAGCTTCACGTCGACGGCCGTCGGCATAGCCGCTGCGGAAGGACTATTGGATGTGCACGACAAGGTAGCATCGTTTTTTCCCGAAGAAGCGCCCGAGCGACCGACGGATTATTTGGCGGCGATGGAAGTGAGGCATCTGCTGACGATGAGCACCGGGCATGCCAAATGCGCGATGGAATGGGCTCGCCGACACGAGCCGAAACACTGGGTAAAAGGCTTCCTGCACGCTCCCGTCGATTACGAGCCCGGAACGCATTTCGTGTATAACAACGGAGCGTCCTATATGCTGTCCGCCATCGTGCAAAAGGTGACTGGCGAATCGATGCTTGATTACTTGCGTCCACGGTTGTTTGAGCCGCTCGGGATCGTGGAGGCAGCATGGGAAACATGTCCGCGGGGCATATCGAAAGGGGGATGGGGGCTCAGTCTCATATCCGAATCGATCGCCAAGTTCGGTGAGCTGCTCTTGCGAAAAGGCAATTGGAACGGGCGGCAGCTCGTTCCGGAGGCATGGGTGGAAGCCGCCACCTCGAAGATGATGATGGCAAACGATGGCGGCATCGGCATCGATTGGACTCAGGGCTACGGCTATCAGTTTTGGCAATGCCGCCACGGAGCGTTTCGCGGAGACGGCATGTTCGGACAGTTTTGCATTGTTCTGCCTCAGCAAGATGCCGTCATCGCGATGACGGCCGCGACGAGCCGGATGCAGGCGGTGCTGAACGCGGTCTGGGAGCATTTGCTGACGGGCCTTGGCGGCGAAGGCGAACGTGAGCTTCCGTCTGTCAAGGAGGAGTCGTATGACATGCTTCTTAAACGTCTGGGCTCGCAGAATGTACAGCCTTTTTATCCGGTTACCGATTCCGTACGGGAATCGGCGTTGAACAATAAACGGTATACGTTCGCCTCGGACGACGATGGTATTCAGTCGATCCAGTTTCAATTTGAACGGAATGAGATTAGGATCGAGGTTCAAATGTCAAAAAAGAAACACGCGATCCGCTGCGGCAAAGGGGAGTGGGTTTACTCGGAAGCGGTGTTCGAAGGGAAGCTTCAGCCGGTTGCTGCGAGCTGCGGATGGGAAGCGCCGGACCTGCTCTCGGTGAATGTGTGCGTCGTCGAGACGCCTTTCCGGCTGACGGCAACGTTCCGCTTCGAAGAAGATCTCGTCCGGATGGACTGGGGCCGCAATGTCCCCGAACGTCCGAGGGAGCACAAAACCGGGCGGATCGTTCCAAACGACCCCGGTTAAATCAATATTGTCGCATGCCAGAGCCGCTGAGCCATCGCACAAAAAAAGAAACCGCCCGCTGCCGGGCTTCCCAGGCAGCGGGCGGTTTCTAGTTATATTAATGGATTACTGAGGTCTCTTCGTTCGCAACCGCTTCCGTCCTCGCTTCGCCGACAAATTCGTCGAGGCTTCGGGCGGCTTTGCTCTGATTGCACACGTTGCACGCGCAAACGCAATTGGCCGGCGTCGTATGACCGCCTTTGGCGCGGGGGAGCAGATGGTCGATCGTATCGCCGTACTCGCCGCAGAAATGGCAAAGATTGTTGTCGCGCTTCAAAATATAGTCGCGGAACGATTTGTTGCTGTAAACGCGCCGGATCGTATGCGGGTTGACGACGACGGCGGCATGCTCCTTCACCAGCGTAATCGCCGTCTCCAGATCGGTTTCCTGATGCCAGCGCCGCCCTTTATCCGTTTTGCCGCGCATGAGGATGATGCCCTCGCCGGTTGGCCGCAGCACGGAGGCGTCCGGACCTTTCGGTCTCGGCGGCAGCTCCGGCAGAGGGAGATTCAGTCGCTGCTTCGGAAAGATCGCCGGCTGATGCTCGAAGAAATCGCCCTGAACCGCGGCAGCGTTTTTTGTCGCTTCGCTGCCCGGTTCATTCCGTTCTTCATGCTCCTCCGCCGGTTCCTTCTCCTTGTTGGTTTGCCGGCAATTCCGGCAGGTGCCGCGGCGCGTAGATTTGCCCGAACGTCTGCCTCGGCGGCGCAAAAATTCGGACAGAGGTTTCTGCTCCTTGCATAGCGAGCACAGCTTGGTTTCGGGAGCCTGCGATTGTTCCCGGCTTGAAGGCGTCGGCTCTGGTTCCGGTTCGTGGGCGGCAGCTGTCCGCATATGTTCCGGACCGTCATGCGTATATTCCGTTTCGTACAAAGACAGGAACGAATCGACGATGTCCGGATCGAACAGCGTACCCCGATTCTCACGCAAAAAGTCGAGCGCTTTCTCCTTCGACCACGTTTCCTTATACGGCCTGCGCGACGACAGGGCGTCATACACGTCAACTACGCTGACGATTCGGGCTTCCAGCGGAATAGCCGTTCCTTCCAGCTTCGACGGATAGCCGGTTCCGTCCCATTTTTCGTGGTGATGCTTAATGATGTTCCTGGCGACGCTCAGATGCTCCTTGAAGAAGCTGTCCTGCAGCTCGCTGTTGATTTTCTCCAAAATATCGACGCCGATGAGCGGGTGCATCTCTACGATGAGACGCTCATAGCTGGTAAGCGGTCCAGGCTTGTACAAAATGCCTTCCGGAACGCCGGATTTCCCGATATCGTGCATAATGCTGGCGTTTACGACGCTTTGCATATATTTGCCTGGCAGCCGCAGCTTCATCCGTTTGTTATGCCGGTATACCAATCGTTCGGTATAGTCGCGCACTCTCGTCAGATGGTCCTCGGTCGCCGGATCGCGTATTTCGCAGGAAATGGCCAGCACCTTCAAGAGAACGCCCTGAATGTTGTTTTTCCTCTCTTCCGCTATGTAGATACCTTCCTCCAGATGCTCCAGTTCGCGGAAAATGCCGATGTAAAAAATCTCTTCGTTTATAACATAGGGGGTAATCGATATGGAAGAGTGCCACAGGTTGCCGCCAGCCTTCTTATTAATAAAAATGCCGGACCAGCTCTCGCCTTGATTCAGCGCCGCATACATGCTCTTGTACGTCGCGTCGCTTGTATGCTGGGTTTTCACGATGCTGGCTTTTGCGCCGATAATCATCTCTCTTTTGTAGCCTGTAATGCTCTCGTAGGCCGGATTGACATCGACGATACAGTGATTGGAATCCGTAATGATGACGGCGTCCGATAAGGTCAGGAATATACGAAGCGATTCGATCATATGCCGATTTCTCCCGGTGTATATGCGTAATTACCCTTAGTTTACCATACTGAGCGCCGAATCATAAATGATAACCGTACGAAACGCGAGATAAGCCCGCAGGCTGCTTGGCTGAGCAGTCTCGGGCTTAGTTGACTCGCAGCTTGTATTTGCCGCTATGCTGAAGATTGACTCTTACATCGACGCTGTCGAGCGAATCCTCGTTCAAAATAAACTGGCCGCCTTCGCTGAGGCTTTTCCATAGCTTCGGATTTTCCCGGTACAACACTTCGCCAAGCTGCAGCACGTCGGCTTTGATATCCAGCCCCTTCTGAAACGTATGGCGCATTTCCGTCTGAAGCACCTTTGCAGCATGATCTTCAATTTCTTTTTTCGATATATTGTCGACAAGCTCGTCTACATAACCTTGGATCGTCAGCTTGATTCTGAAACGCGCTTTGCCGTCCTGGACGATGTGGTGGACCGAAGGCTTCGGCTTAATCAGCACTAAGGCCGCGTCGATATTGCGCTTGCCCGGGACATGGATGGCCGAACGCTCCAATTTTTTTTGCAGCCACCGGGCACCCTCCAGATCGTCCTCGGTGAGCCAGCCTGCCAGTTTATAATCGTTAAAGAAGTAAGCCCCGTCAATTTTAAAAAGCGGCTTATTCTTCTTGTCCTCGGTCCAGGATTTCGAGTCGATGGACAGGGATGGCAGCATGGCATATTCGGCGGGTTCGTTAAATTGGGCCAATATTTTGAAGCCGTATACCGGCAAAATGAACGATCGCTGGGAATACATCTGCGAAGGCGTGTCCATCGCCGATTCGATCGGGGACATATTGAGCAGCGACTTCATCGCGAACAGGTCCCGCACCGACTCTTTCGTACCATAAAGCAAAATGTTATAGCGGATTTCACGGTAACGGTTTATAAAATCGTAGGTTTCCTTGATGCGGTCGTCGTCCTGCATATATTTCTCGGTCATGACGATCGCTTTGATATGCCCCCAGAAGATGCGCAGCTGGGAGGTGGTGTAGATCGAGTTCAGTGATTCGGTGACCGATCTTCCTTCCCCTTTGCCGATCCAGTTTGGCACGATCCTGCCGATCTCCATCGCTTCGCCTTTGGCGATATTCATGAAGTTGAGCACTTGAACGTACGTTACAATTTTGCCGTCCTCGTAATCGAACCCGAGCGCGGTCACATAAGCCATATTCTGGATGTCTTTGGAGTTCCAGCAGCCCGTCGTGAGCAGGAGAAGACAGAGGGATAGCGCCACGGCGCGCCTGATTTTCATTCGGAGTCGCGATCCTCCTTATGATCCGGATCGATCGGGTTAAGTACCTTCGGCCGATTTTTCATCAGGATCCAGGGAAGGCGCATATACCCTTTGAGCATATCTCCGAAAATCGGCGGAGATAACGGCGAGAGGTATGGGACCCCGAACGACCGCAGCTTGGACATATAGAACAGCAGCAAAAACGAACTTAATATAAGCCCATACATCCCGATGATCGACGAAGCCAAAAAGACGCCGAACCGAATGACGCTGACGACGGTACTGAGCGACTGATTGACAAGGGTAACGCCCATAACGGCCGTTATCGCTCCGACAACGACGACGGAAGGAGAGACGAGCCCGGCACGGATGGCGGCGTCGCCGATAACAAGACCGCCGATAACGGTGAGCGTCTGACCGATCGAACTCGGCAGGCGTACCCCTGCTTCACGGAATATTTCCAGCAGCACGAGCAGCAGGAACATTTCCATCTGCGCCGATAGCGGAAGGCCCATTCGTGCGACCGAGATCGTAGCCATCAGGCGGAACGGAATCTGGTCCTGATGGAAGGCGGACAAAGCAACCCAAAGCCCGGGAAGCATTACCGCCGCCACGAAGCTGAACAGCCGGATGAGACGCGTAAACGTAACGTATTGGAAATTGAAGTGGATGTCCTCCGGCGATTTCAGAATAAGGCCGAGGCTGGCCGGACCGATCAGCACGAGCGGATTGCCGTCGACGATGACGACGAATCGGCCGGCAAGCAGGCTGCTTACGGCATAATCCGGGCGGCCGGTTATGTCCAGCAGCGGAAACAGCGGATATTTGACGTCGGCGAGCGCTTCTTCGAGTTGACCGATCGAATAAACGCCGTCGACATCGATTTTAGCCAGTCTTTTTCGCACTTCGGCCAAGATTTCCGGTTGGATGATGTCTTCAAAATATAGCAGACCGACCTTCGTCCGGGTTCTTGCGCCAAGCACCGTCGTTTCATAACACAGGGAAGTGGAGCGGATCCGTTTCCGGATCAAGGCCACGTTAATGGCGATATTTTCAACAAAACCGTCCTTCGGACCTTTGATCGAGATTTCGGTGCTCGACTCCTCTGGCTGGCGATCTGGACGGTTGCATATGCTGATCTTGAACAGCATGTTCGTCTTCAGAAACAGCAGCACCAGATCCCCTTCGAATACGGCATCGACGATGTCCGTTTTGGCGGCACTCCCCCCGAGCGGCAGCAGCGGCAGCACGCCGACAGAAACACCCTTGAGCACCTGGTCGAAGCCGGTCTGCTGATAAATCCGGTTCAGCTCCGGCAAAATCGTCTTGCTGATCATCGGCGTGTCACTCAGTCCGTCCGAATAGATGAGCATAACGGCGGACGCAAGGTCCCGCTCATGAAAACGGACTACATCCAACTGTACGTCGGAGGAGCTCGCGAACAATTCGCGAATTTTGGATTCGTTCCAAACCGTAACTTCGGGTTTGTGATGTTTCATGCCGGTTCCTCCTTTGCCGATTTGGAGCGCCAGGCGATGACGGCCCATATGGACGTGAGAATCAGAGTCAACACTAATGAAAGCTGCATATACGATTCGTAGATGCCCAGGTAGAACGTATTCATATGGGAGCCGATGATCGCCAAGACGATGTAGCTCAAGGAAATGCCGGTAATCAGCCAGCGCCGGGACTTCGGTTTTTTAAACGGGAACATATCGGCAAGCAAAAATTGGGACAAGCCGATCCGGATACTTGCCCCGGCCAGCCACTGGTACACGGAGAGGAAGTCGACATGCTCGATATAGTTGCCCAGCTTGACGAGGCGCCACTGCTCATAAGGGGATACCATTTGCTTCGCGGCCTCCTTCGGCCCGAATTCCGTAATCGCGCCGACCATCGGGCCGAGCGTAATATACACGATAATGCCGGCCAGGATAAGCATATGCCAGGCTTTCATCTTCACACGCAGCCTGTGCTGGAACAGCAGCAGAATGGACAATTCCACGAAGGCGCCGCCGCAAAAAATCATGCCGTTCAGTACCGGTTCCGGACCGTTCTCCATGAAGGGCTTGAGCATAAGCCAGTCTTTCTCCGACATGTTCGAGATCGAGACAAAGTAGCCGAGAAGGACGACCGTCGGCAGCAATATCCCCGCGCCTATGGCGATTGTGCGAATGCCGTGACAGGCTGCATAGTGGCATACGATCACCAGGGCAATAATAAGCACATATTGGGGCGTTGCGGGCAAATAGTTGGAAACCGTCCATATCGACGTATGCAAGATCGTCAAGCCGCCGATTAGATAAAGCTGTACCGCTACCGGAACCAGCATAACCCACGACAGCCAGGCCGTCGTCCGCCGCGCGAGCCAGGGCTGTAGCTTCTCTCCAGCGGACTTTCGCATAATGTATATAAGAATGAGACTCCAAGGGAGAAATAGAACCGCTGTGACGAGAGCGGATATCCAAGCGTCCCGGCCCGATGCGTCAAGTACCATCGGATTGATGATAACGTGACTGATAAGACCGTTGTACAGCATCATAATCATGATCGTTTGCATAACGCCGATCGTCATTTTGGATTTGTCCATACAGCCTCCCCGCTTCAGCGACGGAATAAAGTTCATCGGACGATAATATTGTGTAAGGTTACCTAAAATTCCTAATTTTATTCGCAGCGGGAGCGCTTGCGGAGGAAAGCGAAGGTACGACAAACAAGCCGCCAAACCCATTAGCATGGAGTTTGACGGCTGGTTCGGTTTCCTGTATGAAATTGTCCCGCTAGGACATCTCTTGGGTCCAAAGATCGCTTCGTCAGCAGCTTCCGCCGATGCCGGGCAGCGCCTTGATCTGGATGCCGTGCGGCGTGGCTCCTACCTTGATGCGTTCTGCAGGTTTGCGGGTGGCTATGTCGATAACGGCGACCTCGTCCGATCCGCTGAGTGTTACGTACGCTTTCGTTTGCTGGCGATTGTAGGCGATGTGTCTGGCTCCCGGCAGTCCCGTGATCGTCTCCGTCGCTTTGGCGGCGGCCAGATCGACGAACGTTGCCGCGTTACCTTCCATGGAAGTGACGATCGCGCTTTTGCCGTCATCGGCTATGACGACGTCGGTAGCGCCGGCGGCGACGGCTATTTTCGTCTCAAGCTTGCCTGTATCGGTGTTGTAGACTTCCAGAGCGCCTTCGCCGGCGGTTGGGACGAACAGCTTTTTGCCGTCATCGCTAACCTTGACCGCGCGCGGCGTTTTACCCGTCGGAATCGTCAACACGGTAGCCTTCGTTTTCACGTTCACAACATATACTTTGTTGTTCTCATGATCGCTTATATATAACTTTTCGCCGAACAAGCTCATATAATTCGTTTTCGCGCCGGTGCCGAGGTCGATCGTGCCGGCTTCCTTGCGCTCCTTCGTATCGACCAGATAAACGAACTGGTCGGCTACGGCCGCGACATACAGCGTCTTGTTGTCGGGCGAGAGCACCATGCCGTGCGGCATCGGTCCTACGGGAATTTCTTTCTCGACCTTCAGCGTTTGCGTATTGATCACCGAGACGGTGCTGCTGTTCATGTTGGCCACGTACGCTTCCCGCATCGTGCTGGCGAATACGACCGTCGACGGCGCTTCGGACAGCTTGACCGTGCCGACGACTTTGCCGGTCGGGATGTCGATGACGGACAAGTTGTTTTCTTTCTCGCTCGGCACATAAAATTGAACGGCCGTCAGCTTGCCGGCCTCGCTTTGCGGAGCCGCTGCGGCTTCGCCCGTTTTCCCCGTTCCGCCCCCAAGTCTTGCCTGCGCCTGTTCCTTCGTTTCCATCGCGCATCCGCCGAGCAGCATGGCGATCACGACGCTGACGGTCACCGCGCACTTCCCGATTCTCATCGATTTCACGTCCCATTGTAGTTGATCAGTTCATTGAAAATTAATCCTTGTAAATCACTAGGGATAGATGTATTATACAGGAGAAATCAAACTATTAGCAAGATGCAGATGTGATAGAGGGGAGCCATCGGTCTATGAGAAGCAAGCTAGCTATTCTTTCCTTAGTCGTACTCGCGGGGATTACGGCCGCGTGCAGCAGCAAACCGGATAGCGCCACGAACGCCGCAGGAGGAGCCGGCGGCAATAAACCGGCACAGGAAGCGAAGGCGACGGATACATATCCGAACGCGCAACTGCTCGCAGATGTAAAGTGGGTTCAGGATCATGCCAAGGACGCCAATCTGAAAATTATCGACGCTCGTTCGAAAGGCTACGAGCAGGGACATATTCCCGGTGCCGTTGCCGTAAACGCCGGTCTGCTGAAAGATTCCAAAAACAATACGATTATCGGCAAAGACGCGTTTACCGAGCTGTTTCAGAAGGCCGGCATCAACAGCGATTCGACCGTTGTCGTCTACGACGAAGGCGGAGCCGGCAACTCGGCGACCCGCATCTTTTACGGCCTGGAATATTACGGCTTGAAGGATAAAGTGAAGGTGTTGAACGGCGGCGTACTCGCCTGGACAACGGCCGGCAAAGAACTGTCGACCGATGTGCCGGCTCCGGCGAAAGGCAACTTTTCGGCGCAGCCGAACGACAAGCTGATTACGACGAAGGCACAGCTGCTCTCGGCCAATCTGGCTCAGTGCACCTTAGTCGATACCCGCTCGGCCAAAGAATATACCGGTGAAGATTTGCGCGGCAACAAAAACGGCGGCCACGTAAACGGAGCGATCAATACGGAGTGGAGCGATGCGATCGATCAGGCGCCGGCGGACGGCGTGCCGAAATTCAAAAGCTACAAAGATTTGACGGCGCTTTATACGAAAGCCGGCATTACGGACAAGGATAAGACGGTTATCCCGTACTGCCAGACGAACATTCGCGGAGCCCACACCTACTTCACTTTGAGGCTGCTCGGATTCAAGGACGTTCGTCCTTATGAAGGCTCGATGGCCGAATGGGCCAACGCGGACGACGCACCGCTTGTGAAATAAAGTAGGCAAAAGGAGGCACGCACGATGGCAACGCATATAGAGGGAGTCTCCCATCTGGATTGGCAGGAGCTGAAGGACGTAATAAGCGACGGGGAGCGGGCGGCGATCGTCATTGACGTCCGCGAGCCGGAGGAGTACGAGGAAGCGCATATCGGCGGGCTCCCGCTTATTCCGATGGGCGATATTATCGACTGGCCGGAGAAGCTCGATCCGCAGCGCGAGTACGTATTCGTATGCCGTAGCGGCCGAAGAAGCCTCGAGGTCGCCAAATATTTTCAGAACAACGGATTCGCGAACGTTCACAACTTTCTCGGCGGTATGCTGAGCTGGGTGGCGGAAGGTGGCGAAGTGGCCGGCGGTCCCGCCGAGCCGATCGAAAGCTACGGACTCGCCGTCAAGCCCTGAGCAGCGTAGAACGTATTATTCATAACTATCCAACCTAAAGGAGCGATTCCACATGAGCTTGAGCGAAAAAGAACTGCTTGCCCTGAAACCGGACCATATCGTAGACGCCGTCGGCGAAGTGTGCCCGCATACGCTGAACCTGGCGCTGGACGGACTGAAAAAAGCCAAATCCGGCGAGATTGTAGTCGAAGTGACGGATCACAGCATCGCTACCAAAACGATTCCGGCTGCGGTGAAAATGAACAAAATCGGGGAGTTTCTCGGCGTCGCCAAAAAAGGCGGAGAGTATCATATTTTTGTGAAGAAGGCGTAATTTTGCCGACTTAAAGGTGGTTGACTTACGGAAATGGCATACACATGGGACGTTTTTTTGCTGGCCGCCTTTTTCGGCTTTGCGTACGGCTTTTTATTGCAAAAGGCCGACTTCTGCTTCGTCGCTTCGATCCGCGACTGGATCAGCGTGCGCGATACGCGCATCTTGAACGGCGTGCTCGTGCTGATCGGTACCGCTCTGCTCGGCTGGGCGCTCGTGCTGACGATCGGCGCGAGGGGCATCCCGGATTTATGGACCGTGCCGGTCAGCGGCGGTAATTTGCTCGGCGGCATTTTGTTCGGTATCGGCATGACGATCGCCGGCGGCTGCGGCTCCGGTACGCTGTACCGCTGCGGGATGGGATACGTGCAGTTCTGGATCGTGCTCGTCTGCGCGATTGTCGGCAACTTGCTGTTCGCCCTCGTATACGATCCGTGGGGACGCGATGTGCTGAATCCGCTCACGATCGCCGAATCCGGATATACCCTGTACAATTTGCCGCTGCCGGTATACGCGATTCCGCTGGTCATTGTCGTCGTTATGATCGCGATCTCGATAGCACGTTTCGGTTTTCGCGGATTCGTCCAAGGGATCAAGGAATCTTTAACGGATTGGGAGCGCAACCCGTTCAAGCAGTCGCACTGGGATATTCGTCTCGTTGCTTTTCTGATCGGCGTTGTTGCAACCGTACAGTTCGCGCTTATGTCCAATGTCGGCATAACGGGACCGGAAACGCGCATCGGCGCGGTAGCGGTGGCGCAGCTGTTCGGCGACGATATCGTATACAACAACACGTACCTGAACGCCCTGTTTGCCGATTTTCCGAGGGTCGGACTCGGTCCGGAAGAAACGCTCGTTATCTTTCTCGTTATCGGGTCGCTGTCCGCCGCGCTGATGAGCGGAAGCTTCAAGCTGCGTCTGCCGCGGAAGTCGCGACTGCCCGCCGCCATCTTCGGCGGGCTGCTAATGGGCGTATCCTCGCGGATCGCGCCGGGCTGCAACATTGCGAACGTCATTACCGGCATCGGGGCGCTCTCGCTCAGCAGTGTGCTCGTGCTGATCGGCATGATTATCGGCATCTTTATCGTAGTCGCCTACGTATTCAAAATGCCGCTGATGCTGTTCCAGAAGGACGATTCGTTCGGCGCTTGAAGCCAAATAGGCGTATAGAGAGAAAAGCAGCAGGAGGTCCGGTAACCAGCCGGGCCTCCTGTTTGTTGTAGAATCAGCTATACATGCCGCTAAACGGGCATCGCCTGCGAATCAGTTTCCTTTTGCCGCAATTTCTTTGTTTGCCGCTTCCTCTGCTTCCCGAATGGCTGTATTCACGTCGATTTCTCCGTTGATTACCCTCGTCAACGCCTGATTGATATGCGTAAAGACAAGATCGGCATTTTTATGCGGCGGTACTGGCGGAGCAAATTGGCTTTTGAAGACCGCTTTCGTGTTTTTGCCTTGCAGCGATTTGATGTTGCGGCCATACATTTCTTTAATCGACTGATCGGCAAGCGCGGTGTAACGCCCATAGTCGGTAATCATCTTCTGGATATCGGCCGAGCCAAGCAGCTCAATGACGCTGAACGCATCTTCCTTATGCTTGCCGAGCGACGACAACATCAAGAAGTGGCCGGACGAGGCGACCGTTGTATTCGGCTTTTCTTTGAAGCTTGGGAATTGGGTCAGATCCCAGTTGAAGTTTTGCGGTGTCCCGTACAGTTTTTCCAGGGCGGCAATGCGCGCATCATAGCTGATCGCCATGGCAACCGTCTGGTTTTTCAGAAACCCGTCGTTTAGTGTTGTTCCTGCTAAGGCGTCTTTATTTCCCGGGATATCGGTAATCGCTTTGTACATATCGAACAACCGCTTCCATTGATCCTGGGCGACCAGATTGGCTTTGCCTGTTTTCGGATCGATGCGCGACAAGCTTAACTGCGTGGACACATCGCCGATTCCTTGCACAAACGCCCCTTTGTACTCGGTGCCTTCGAGGGTGCGGGTGAGCTTTTTCGTTGTGTCCAGCGCGTCGTCCCAGGTCCAGCCGTCTTTCGGATAAGGCACTCCGAATTTGTCGAACAAGTCTTTGTTGTAGAAGGTGGCTGTAAAGTTCAGCGAGAAGGGCAGCGCGTACAGCTTGCCGTCGCCGGAGTATACTTGCGCCGTCTGAAGAGCGGCAGGGTCGAATTTTTTCAGATCGATACTACGTTTGGTCACATAGGGCGTTATGTCTTCAACTGCTTTCAGCTCCCGGTAATTGGTTATGCGGGGGTAGGTGCTGAAAACCAGGTCTGGAAATTGACCGGAGGAAATAAAGTCCTGTACGCCTGCATCCTTATCCTTGTTGGTGTTGGTGACCATTTCCATCGAAATGTGCGGGTATTTGGCTTTGATCGGCGCGACGATCAGGTTGTCGAATTCGTCCTTCGAAAGCGTTGCGCTGTCCAGCAGCAAAGTCAGCTTCACCGGCGCGGGAGGTTCACTCGGTTTTGGAGCAGCCGGCGTTCCCGCGCCGCCTGTTTCCGGTGTGCCGGCATTTCCGCAAGCAGATAAGATCGTTCCAAGCATGCCGAGCGTTGCGACTGTACGCATTGTTTTGTTCCACATCGTATAAACATCCCCTTTTATTATCTCTCGAGAAAAATTGGTAATCGATTACTAAGTCAGAATGGCGCTACTTATCGTTACAGACAAACATGCTGCTTTGCGGCACCACTGATGAATGAAAATATTGTCCATACTGGTACTGGGCTGGCGAAGGTAGGTCGTACTTTCTTGGTGTCACGAACCCGTGTTACAGACGGACCAC
>NZ_RBAH01000015.1 GCF_003626695.1 Paenibacillus ginsengarvi | reverse complement strand
TTGCGCTACCTTATTTCGGACTTCTTCATATACATGATTCCTCTTTTTCACGGCCCTTCACCTCTTGAATATAGTGTACCTGATTTCCTATGGTACTCTCCAATTCAATTAGGGGGCTAAAGAGAAATAGCGGAATATGCTTCCGCTATCCCCCCGTCACTTTCCATTCATGCAAAAAGGAGCCGCTTCCGGCTCCCTTCCTGTTTCCCGCTTCCTATCGACCTCAGCGGCATTACCACTCCGCGACCGTTCCGTCCTCCTGGCGCCAAACGGGATTTTTCCACGTATGGCCGATGGCCGCCATCTCCCGCACCTTCTCCTCGTTCACTTCGATGCCGAGTCCCGGTCCGGTCAAGTTGCTGACGAATCCATCCTTGTAGGCGAACACCGAAGGGTCCTTCAAATAATCGAGCAGATCGGAGCCCTGATTATAGTGAATGCCGAGGCTTTGCTCCTGAATGAACGCATTCGGCGAGCACGTGTCGAGCTGCAGGCACGAAGCGAGCGCGATCGGTCCGAGTGGACAATGAGGCGCTACGGCAACGTCGTACGCTTCCGCCATCGCGGCGATTTTGCGCGTTTCGAGAATGCCCCCGGCGTGGGACAGGTCAGGTTGGATAATGTCGACGATGCCTTGCGCCAGCAGCTCCTTGAAGCCCCAGCGGGTGTACATCCGTTCGCCGGTCGCGATCGGGCACGACGTATACCGCGCGATCTCGCGAAGCGCCTCGTTGTTTTCCGGCAATACCGGCTCCTCGATGAACATCGGCCGGTACGGCTCCAGCTCCTTCGCCAAAATTTTCGCCATCGACTTGTGCACCCGGCCGTGGAAATCGATGCCGATGCCGACATCGCGGCCTACCGCTTCGCGAACGGCGGCGATCCGGGCAATCGCGGCGTCCACCTTGCCGAGCGAGTCGATGTAGTGCAGCTCCTCGGTCGCATTCATCTTCACCGCCGTAAATCCGGCTTCCACTTGGCGTTTCGCCGCTTCGCCGACATCGCTCGGCCGGTCGCCGCCGATCCAGCAGTACACGCGCGTCCGGTCGCGGCAGGCGCCGCCGAGCAGGTCATACACGGGGGCATTGTAAAACTTGCCCTTGATGTCCCACAAAGCCTGCTCGATTCCCGAAATCGCACTCGACAAAATCGGCCCGCCGCGGTAAAAGCCGCCGCGATACAACACCTGGAACAAGTCCTCGATCCGCATCGGATCTTTACCGATCAAATAGTCGCTCATCTCCGTGACGGCTGCGTGCACGGTGTCGGCCTTCCCTTCGACTACGGGTTCTCCCCAGCCGGAGATGCCTTCATCGGTTTCGATTTTCAGAAACAACCATCTCGGCGGTACTTTAAACAGCTCCAATTTTGTAATTTTCATTGAAATCGGCCTCCTGATCTATGTGCCGTACTGCTTGTATTATAAACCATTTTCAGGAATAGCGGTCGCGATATTCCTGCGGCGTCATGCCGAACTGCTTTTTGAACGCGTGATTAAACGAATGGGGGCGCTGGTAGCCGAGCATCGCCGCGATCTCGTAAATTTTGTCGGTACCGTGCTTCAGCAAATATTCCGCCTTGTCCATGCGTATCCGGTTCACGTAATCGCTTAAGTTGTCGCCGGTCTCCAGCTTGTATATTTTCGATACGTACACCGGATGCAAATGCACGTGGTCGGCGATCGATTGCAAGGAAACGTCCCCGGACAGATGGCTTTCCACAAAAGCGCGGATGTCCCGAATAACCGATGTGCGCGAATCTTTCGTCTCGCGGTTCGTCTCCTCCCGAATGCGCTCCAGCATCCGGTACGCCCATTCCTTGAGCTGGTTGACGGAGCGTTGCGGGATGCCCCGGATCATCTTGTCGTATTCGTCCCCGATCAGCTCCGGCATACTGCGGCCGCTCTTATGCACGATATAGGCGAAGGCCGAGGCGAGGCTGAAATACGCCTCCATCAGACGTTCCTGCGATTCTCCCCCATGCCGCTCCATTTCGCCGAACAGCGCGTCGAGCTTTTCGCTAATAGCGTCCCACCTTGCAGCCTCGAGCATATGAATGAGCGTGGGCGGCTCGTACAAGCTTGTCAGCGGCGTTACCTCCTGCTCGTCCGGCACATCGTGAAGCCGCATGAACAGCTCCTGCTCGCTCCCGATCGATCGGCGAAAGGCGGTAACCGCCTGGTTGTACAGCTCGGTCAAATGATCGGGGAACGTCCCCCATCTGCTGACGAGTATCGAAATTTTACCCTTCAGGTAGCTGCTTACCGCCGTTTGCAACATAGAGCCGGTCCGCTCCAGCCAGCTCGATAGCTCGGGCGAGTCCGCACTTTCCCGCCGCCTTGCAAACATAACGAACACTAAATAATCGTGCGTTTCCTTCGTATACCAACTATCCAGCCGATCGCCGAACAGCTCCTCTACCATATTGCCGATGGCGTATTCCATAAGAGAAAGACTGCGGGCGTCATAATGCAGAAAATGCTCCTCCAGCCGGATCATCATAATCGCGAACGGCTTGCCGCCGAAATCGTCCAGCCCGAGCAGCCGCAGCTGATCCTGAAGCTGTGAAGCGGTCAGCTTGCGCCCTTGCAGCAGCTCGCCGAGCAAGCCGCTCCGCAAGGAGGGCAAATGCTCCTTGAGCGTATGCTCCAGCCGCTGCCGGGACACAACCTCCTCCCATTCCGCGGCCAGCTTCCCGAGCACGCGCTGCACCGCCGAAACGAGATCGCTTTCCTTCACCGGCTTCAGCAAATAATCCTCGGTACCGTACAAAATCGCTTCCTTCGCATAATGAAAATCGGAATGGCCGGACAGCAGGATGCATTTCGTCCTTGGCCAGCGCCGCTGAATGTCCGCGATCAGCTCGAGTCCCGTTATCCCGGGCATCCGGATATCGGTAATGACGATATCGATGCTCGTTCGCTCCAGCAGCGCAAGCGCCTTTTCGCCGGAAGAAACGCCGTGCACCTGCTCGATGCCGGCCGCTTTCCAATCGATAGTTGTCGTAAACCGCTCGACCACATGCACTTCGTCGTCGACGATCAATAGCTGAGCGATGGCGGCTCCGCCCCTCTCCGTTCCGATTCGGCGGATAACGCAGCCGGTCCCCGCTTGCGTTTCCATGCGAGCACGGCCCGTAATCCTCCGCTGGGAGCCCGGCTGAACGTAAGCCCCGAGCCTTCCCCGAACTGATATAACAAACGTTTGTGCACATTCCACGTACCGCGGCCAATGCGATCGGTCATCGGACGGTCTAGAGAGCCCCGCAGCCGCTCCAATTCGTCCGCCGATACGCCCGGCCCGTTATCATCGACAATAATCCGGTTATAGTCGCCGTCCTGCTCGCCGACAATCGTAATCCGGCCTTCGTCAGGACTTCCCTCGATTCCGTGCACGATCGCGTTCTCGACTAGCGGCTGGATAATGAGTCTCGGGACGAACTCGCCCTTCAGCTCGTCCGGTACGGTAATCGTGTAGCGGAGACGGTGCATCCGCATGCTTTGAATTTCAAGATAATGGCCGATAAGCTCGATCTCGTCACCAAGAGTGGCGGTCTGATCGTCGATCCGGGTCGTATAGCGGAAATATTCCGCCAAATGCTGCGACATCGCCACCACGGAATCGCGGTCGTCCATCATCGCCGAGTTAATGATAAAAAAGAGCGAATTGTACAAAAAATGCGGATTGATCTGCGATTGCAGCTGCTTCAGCGTCGCTTCCCGGGAGCGGATTTTCTCGGCGTATACGTCTTCCACGAGCACCTGGATCTGCTCCGCCATCTCATTAAAACGCACGATCAAATAATCGAATTCGTTGCGGGCGCGGTAGTCGATCCGAGCGGACAAATCGCCCCGCTTAAGCCGCTGCATGCTGCGGATCAAATTCAGGATCGGCCGCTGGACGTTGCGGTACAGCAAATACGAAGCGAGCGTGCTCATCGCCAGCAGCAGTCCGACCGAGACATAAAACAGGTTACGCGTCTTGGCGATCGGCGCGAGCACCCGGCTGAGCGGCGCATAGTCGACCAAGTACCATCCCTCGAGCTGACCAGAGCGCACGAAGCTGACCAGAACAGGTTCGCCGCCGAGTTCTATCCGCATTTGACCCGCTGCAGACAACGTTTGTCCGGGAGCCATTATCGCCGCCACTTTCCCGGCCGCCGTTTTATCCGAGGTGCTCGATACGATCATCCCGCCTTCCGGCCGGTACAGAAACGGTTCGCTTTGCCTGTCTTTCTTGTAAATGTCGAGCAGCTCGCTAATATTGCGCTCGGGAAAGCTGACGTGATACAAAGCCGACGCCGATTCGACGCGCCTGACCAACGCCGGCTCGGCCACTTCGCGCACGAACGCCCCCGTAGGAGAACCTCGCGTCCGGTCGGCTTCGTACGTCCAGCCCTTCCGCACTTCTCCCTCCCAAGCCCAGTCCGCCGTGCCGTTTAAATAAATGTTCGACGACAGCACCTTCCGCTCCCGCGGCAGCACGATCGACAAGTCGTTCGACCATGTGCTGGAGACGCTTTGCAAACCGAGCTTTTCGGTGATGCGCGCCTGCCTGGCCAGCATATCGGGCAAAGCGCCGCCGGGGCTGTCGAGATAATCCCGAATATGCGGGTCCTGACCAAGAATGACGGGGAACATCGACAAGTTGTCGATAATCAAGTCCATCTGATGCAGCACGAATGTAAGCTGATTCAAGCTGGACGTTTGCAGCTGCTCCTGCACAACATCGCTGGCCGTACGGTTGGAAATGCTGTAAAGCAGCAAAATCGGAATGAGAAGCAAGCTGACCAGGATCAATATTCTTCCGAATATGTTGATCTTGCCCGGCATTCGCATTCCCCCTCCGATTTGCTGTGCGACCCTTATAGTCGCCTTATCCCTTGACCGCTCCCGCCGCCAAGCCGCTCACAATATACCGCTGCGCAAGCAGGGCGATAATGAGGACAGGCAGCGTAATGATACAAGCGGCGGCCATCAGGGCGCCCCAGTTGATCTCCGAATAGGACATGAAGTTAAAGACGGCAATCGGCAGCGTCTTCGTTTTGTCTCCGGCCAAAATGATCGAGAACATAAAGTTGTTCCACGAGAAGATGAACGAAAGCAGCGACGACGTAATGACGCCCGGGCCCGATATCGGCATAATGATGCGCAAAAACACCTGATGGTGGTTGCAGCCGTCAATAAGCCCGGCCTCCTCGATTTCCGTCGGCAGCCCTTCGAAAAACGAGATCATGATCCAGATGATAAACGGCAGCCCGACCAGCATGTGGCTGAGGACCAAAGCCGTGTACGTATCGACCAGATTGATTTTCGAAAACAAAATGAACCACGGAATCAAAAACGTAATGCCCGGTATAATTCTCGCCACCAAAATAACGAGACTGAGCTTATGCAGATGATGCCGCGCAATCGCATAAGCCGCAGGCAGCCCGAGAAGAAGCGACAGCAGTGTCGAGCCTACGGCCACGATCAAGCTGTTCCAGATGAACTTCAGGAAATCGTACTCCTTGAATACGCTCATGTAGTTTTTCGTCGTCGGCTTGAAGAACAGGAAGTTTTCCGTCGACATGATCTGCGCCTGCGTCTTGAACGATGCGATCAGCATCCAGATGAACGGAAACGCGAAAACGAACAAAACCAGCAGTGTCAGCAGCGAATACAACACGTTTAGCCCTCTGCTCTGTTTCATGACGCCGCCTCCAATCGTTTACGCATCCAGATCATGAACATCGTCAGTCCCATGACGAGCAGGAAAAACAAGACGAGCAGCGCCGAGGCCGAGCCCAGCTTGAAATATTGGAACCCGAGCACGTAGCCGTACAAGTTCAGCGTCTCCGAGGCGAAGTTCGGTCCGCCCTGAGTCGTCGCATAGATGATGTCGAACGTTTTCAGCACGTCGATGAGCCGCAGCATCGCCGCCACGAGAATCGTCGGCCTGAGCAGGGGCAGCGTAATCGAGGTGAATTTCTGCCACGCATTCGCCCCGTCGACATCGGCCGCCTCATACGGATCGCTGGGCAGCGTGGCGATTCCCGCCATGACGATAAGCGATATCATCGGCGTCCATTCCCACACATCCACGATGATGAGCGACGGTATGACTTGACTCGTCGAGGCGAGCCACAGCAGCGGCTCCATGCCAAGCGCCTTGAGCATCATATTGGCTACGCCGATCGTCGGCTCGTAGATGAGCATCCAGACGAGACCCATCGCGACCGGGGTTGCGACCATCGGCAGCAGGAATATCGTCTTCACAAAATTTTTGCCGCGGAATTGGCGGGCAAGCAGAACCGCGATGGCAACTCCGAGCACCACCTCGAACAGCAGCGCCACGATTGTAAAGTAAAACGTCGCGCCTACCGCATGCCAAAACCGGCCGTCCTTCATCAGATCGATGTAATTGCTGAGACCCACCCACTTCGGCGGCGTCGTCGCCGACATGCTCCACTCGAAAAAGCTGATCCTGACGGTGTAAATAATCGGGAACAGCATCATCACCAGCACGAACAAGACGGCGGGAATGACATAGATCCATTTCAAATTGCGATCAAACCAGCTGTATTGCATGAAAAAGCTTCACCCCATCTTTCCACAAACGAATAGCGCTTCGCGACAAGCAAACATGGAAAGGGTCATCCGTTTATGACCCTTCCCCATCCTTTTATCGCCGCTTGTTTCCCGGTGTTTATTTCCCTTTGTCTTTATCCACGATCGCTTGCAGGGCGGCATTCGCCTTGTTGGCCGTATCCTGAATGTTCGTTTGGCCGGCCATGACCTGCTGCACGATTTCACCGACCGCATCACGCGCTTCGCCGACGCTGATCACAACCGGGCGGTCATGGTCGACGCCGTTTTTGGCGCTTTCCTTGATGATCGGCACAAGATCGGCCGGGAAGCCGGTCGTTCCTTCGGCTTTATCCCAGATCGATGCGCGTGCGCCCGGGTTGCCCGCCTGCTGCGTCTTCAGCACGACATCCTTGCTCGACGCCCATTTGATAAACTCCCAAGCCGCATCCTTGTTTGCCGCCTTCGAGTTCATCGCGAGCCCCCACGACGTAATGCTGTACGGCTTGGAGCCGCCTTTGCCGCCCGGGAACATCGCAAAGCCTACCTGATCGGCCACCTTCGATTTTTCCGGATCGGTCGCATTTTTATACAGCGAGTTGGCGTCGGTCAGGAAAGCGACTTTGCCTTGGGCGAAAATGCCGAACGCTTGCGGCCACGACATGTTGAGCACTCCCGGAGGACCGAAGTCTTTCAGCAGCGTGCCATACGTCGTAAACGCCTTGACCGCTTCCGGCGTGTTGATCGTCGCTTTGTCGCCGTTCATAAAGTCCGCGCCTTCCGAGTACAGGAACGAGGACACTTGCGTAACGAGCGGGGAACGCTGGCCGCGGGCTACGAAGCCGTACATTTCTTTGGACGGATCGTGCAGCTTCTTGACCGCGGCGACCAGCTCGTCCAGCGTCTTCGGCACCTCGATGCCGGCGTTTTTCAGCAAATCTTTGCGGTAGTACAAAATTTCCTGTTCCGTGATGATCGGAATGCCGGCCAGCTTTCCGTCCACCGTTACGGAACCGATCGAGGATTTGGAGAAATCGTTAAAATCGTAAGCCGCATCTTTCGTCGAATATTCGTCCAAAGGCTGTACCCAGCCGTTTTTGTAGAACAGTTTGCCTTCCTGAAGCGGGCGGTACATGAACACATCCGGCGTCGCCGAACCGGCCGTAAATTGTACGGTCAGCTTCTGCGTCAGCTGGTCCTCGAAGAAGCTTTGCACGTTGACCTTCATCCCCGTGGCCGCTTCGAACTCCGGAAGCAGCGGCTTGATCGCTTCGCCCCACGGATGGTTCGCCGTGACGAGCGTGATGCTTTTGCCCTGGAACGGCTTCGCTCCCGCTCCGCCTCCCTGCGTGCCTTCTCCGGCTTCGTTCTTCGCGCCTCCCGCGCAGCCGGCAAGCAGTGCGGATGTAAGCAGAACGGCCGTGCCCGTGCCTGTCCATCGTTTCAGTATCCGATTCATGGTGACCCTCCATAGATGTATAGTTTAGACCCAATTTCAGCTTACACGAACTTATTTTCTCAATATATAACTAATACTAAACATGAATAACAAAGCTTTAAGTTTTTTCGCCGGGGGGCGTCTGTAAACAAAAAAAAGGCCAACCGGCAATCACCGGTTAACCTTAGAAAAGTTAATTCGATTACAAAGCTTTTTGCGTAAACTGCTCCCTTACGAAACCGGCGAGCTGCTCCAGACGTTTGACCTCGATGCGGTGATTGGACTTCAGGCCCGCATCGTCCTTCACGCGGCAAAAGGTGGTGACCGGCAAGCCGATTTGCTGCAAATGATATTTGGCGTTGACCGGATAATATTGCAGCTCGATTAAGGAAGCAACCGTCAAAAACGATTGCAGCAGCTCCGCCTCCGGGTCGGTTTGGAAACGGTCCGTCAGCCGCACGTACAGATCGGGGTGAAAATTGGCCATAACTCCGCTGAAGCCGGCCGCGCCGAGGCGGAGCGAGTCGAGCAGCGTCGTCGAATTGGCGTTGAACAGTTTCAAGTCGCTTCCCGCGACCGCATCCAGCTTCGCTTTCAGCTGCCCGACATCGCAGCACGTATCCTTCAGGAACAGGAAACGGCCCGTATCCGCGCACCATTTCAGCAGCTCGGGCGACAGCAGCCTTTTGTAAGGGTAAGGACATTCATAAATACCGAAAGCCGTATCCGGAATCGCTTCGAGCAATAACGACGCGTTCCGTTTCCAGACCTCTTCGTCCTCGCCTTCCGCTGCAAGCCTGTTGCTGACGAGAACGACGGCTTCCACGCCCGTTGCCGAGATTTGCTTCAGCTCCTCGATCTGATCGGAAAGCGCGTCGGAGATGTGCCCCGAGGCAATAACCTGCACCCGGCCTGCCGCCTTCTCCTTGACGAAACGGGCGAGCTGCACTCTTTCCTCCAGGGAAAGCTTGAACATTTCGCTGGATTGACATACAGCGAATAACCCTTGAACGCCTCGCTCGATATACCATTCGACAAGCTGTCCGAGCGCAGGATAATCGATATCCCCATCCTGTGTGAATGGAGTAACCATCGTTGGCCATACGCCATTGCTGATAGATTGCTGCATAGTGCGGCTCCTCTCTTCTCTCTTTTTAGTTCTAAATTAAAGAACGACGTTCTTGTCCTTAATCAAAAAATAAAGGAATATCCTGTTCCTTTTCGAAGAACAGCGTTCCTTTGCATTTCTTTCTATCATAGTATATCGATCGTGCGATTACAATACGTTTTTCCGCTCTGAACTCGGCGAATCGCGAACCTATATATTCCCTTGAACCTCAAGCGATCCCGTTTACAAGCGATGGGCTGCTCTGAACGCAGACGGCGTTGTATTCAGCTTTTTGGCAAACAGCCGGCTGATGTACGAGCCGTTGCGGTACCCGCATTTTTCCGCGATGTCTTCCAGGTTCAAGGCCGTTTCCTGCAGCAGTTTGCATGCTCGTTCCAGACGCAAGGTCGTCAAATAATCATGTGCGGTCATTTTAAATGCAGCGGTAAAACGCCGTGAAAATTGTACGGGCGTCAATCCGTAGGCGGAAGCGACCCTGTGCAGGTTCAACTCTTCGAAAGCGTGCTGACGAATGGTCAGCGCCGCTTGATCCATGAGCGGGTCTGTCGTGGGACTGTCGAGACGAAGCGGAACCAGATGGCGCTCCGTCATAAACATAAACAGCAAATCGTCAACCATGTGCTCGACCCATCGAAGCACCGGCTTCTGGACGCTGGCATGCGGGAACGAGCGCAGGTAACCGAAAACGGATTGCAGACGGTTCGTACGCGCCAGCGGCAGACGGCAAGGCAGCAAATGCCGTTCGGCCAGCGCCGCAGATACCACTTCTCCCGTATCGCGATGAACCCAGTCGAAATGAAAATAATGAAACGACAGCGGCATCTTGATGCGGCGCTGAAACAACGTCTCCGGCGGACACAACACCAGATCGCCCGCGGAGCCGATCCCGGACTCGTCCCCAATGCGATAGGAGAATTCCCCTTCTTCCACGGCAAACATACACCATTTCGGGTAGGAGGTGCTTTCGATTTCGAAAGTCGTTTTGCGGTTCCAGTAAATGTAGGCGAACATCTGGGCGCGCACCTGCCATAACTCGACCAATTTTGTCACCCGCTTCATGAAATAATGTCTACACTCTATTATAAGTTTGTGCATGTTCATGTAAAGCTTTCGAATTTACACTTGAAACATCGTATACGATACTATTCAAATGGGAGGGCAAAGCAATGACTCAATGTATGGCACGCGACGGCGGGAGAAAACAAACCTTAATCGCAATAGCAGCCGCAGTCGTTCTGCTGTCGACAGGATGCGGCTCGGCGGCGGACCTAGGCGAAGGAGTAAGAGAGAAGCAATCCGCAAGCGAATTGAAGCCGATTACAATTAGTGCCGCACTCGACAACACGACCATTGATGATTTTACCGAACAAACGATCAAAGAGGCGCTGAAAGCAAAATATCCGCACATTACGTTAGACTTGATCCGCCCGGGCAAGGGCACTACGCTGGCTGAGCTGATTACGGCGGGAATGACGCCCGACATCATTTTTACTTTTAACGGAAACCTGGCTAACTACCGGACGAAGAAGCTGGAGTTTGACCACCGGGAGCTGGTAAAAAAGCAAAATTTCGATCTGAACCGGTTTGACGAGACGATGATTCGGGATACTCGGGTCAGCTCCCCCGGAGACGAGTTGTACGGCATCCCGCTCAGCCGCAGCTTCCATGCGCTGTATTACAACAAAGATTTGTTCGACAAGTTCGGAAGCGCTTACCCGAAAGAAGGAATGCTGTGGAGCGATGTGATCGAGCTGGCCAAAAAGGTCACGCGTCAGGAGGGCGGCGTGTCGTATCGGGGTATCGATCCGGGAGCGGGCATTATTTGGATTTCCCAGCCGTTGTCGGCCGCAGCCGTAGACTACAAGACCGAGAAAGCTTCCGTCCGCACGGATCCGTGGAAGCAGGTATTCGAGCTGGTGAAATCGATGTACAAGATCCCCGGAAATTTGATTCAGCCCGGTCATACGCCGAACAACGATTTTATGCAGGAGAAAAATCTGGCGATGCTCGCTAGCATGAATTTATTCGCTGCTTTGGAAACGCCTACAAAGGAGGGGCTGAACTGGGATGTGACGCAGTATCCGAGCTATCCGGAGCGGAGAAACGTATTCGCCAACGCCAGCGTACAAGTCATGGCCATTACGCCAACAAGCAAAAACCAGGAAGATGCGCTGCGCGTGATTGAGGTAGCGGTATCCGATGAGGTGCAGAAGAAACTGTCCGCCGACGGTCAAATCACGGCCTTGAAAAGCGATGCAGTTAAGGCGGCTTTCGGCAGCGGCAAGCCATACCTGAAAGACAAACAAATTCAAAGCATTTTCAAAAGCAACCCGGTCCCCTACCCGATCGCTTCGCAATACCGCAGTAAGGCCGAGGATATCGTGAACAAGAAATTCGCCTTGTTCCGCGACGACCAGCTCGATGTGAATACCGCCTTATTGCAGGCGGAGGAAGAAATCAACAAGATGATCGAGACGGAGCGGCTCAAGTAAGAAAAGTCTGAAACGAAGCCTTTTCCACGATGAATGACCCTGCGTAAGTAGCAGCTTTTCTTGGTAAAGAAATCATATTTCGTTTCACTTAAACACCCGGCCGAATGCATGGGACATGCAGAGTTTGGCGACAGCGTTTCGATCGGCAAAAATCTGCTGCCGTTGGCCGAATGGTGCGGCTGAATCCCCCGCATCAGGAACGGCGTCTTTTTTTGGCCGGTTTCCAATAGCCGCTTTCGGTATTTTCCGGTTCCTCTAACGACAAAACCTTCAATCCCACTGCATAGTGGTCTTGAAGGTTCTTTTCCTTGTGGGGCTTCTCTTATACTTTTTCCTCGATGGAGCGCACGATTTCCTTCAGCTTGAGCGCATAGTCCCGCATTTTATCGTCCTCGAACCGCAGCGACGGACCGGATACGCTGATGCCGGCTACCACCTGCTTCTTTTTGTTCAGAATCGGCATGCCGATACATTTAATGCCGTACTCGTGCTCCATATTGTCGATCGAATAACCGCGAAGGCGGATTGCTTCCAGCTCGTCCAGGAGTGCGCTCGTATCCGTGATCGTTTGATCCGTATGCTTTTTGAGCGGTTTGGCGCACACCGCTTTGGCCACCTCAGCCGGCAGGAAAGCCAGCATCGCCTTGCCGATTCCGGTGCAGTACAAGGGAGCTTTGACGCCCAGCATCGATCGCGACGAGATTTGATTTTTGGGCGACGCGGAATCCAGATAGATGACGTCCGTATCGCTAGGCATGCCCAAATAAACCGTTTCATTCGCATAATCGGACATTTCCTGCATATACGGCAGCGTCAGCCTGCGTATGTTCATATTGCTCGAGATGACGTTCCCCAGCTCCAGCAGCTTGAAGCCGAGACGATACTTCTCGTTTTCCGGATTTTGCTCCAGGTACCCTGCTTTCACGAACGTATCGACGATATTGTGCACATTGCTCTTATACAAGCCGAGCTGCTCGCTGATTTCGGTAATGCCCAACTCCGGACTGTCGACCGTAAAGCAATCCATGATCCGTAAAGCTTTGAATAACGATTTGACTTTAATCTCTTCCGCCATTTCATCCGCCTCTTATTCTTTTTGCACGGCGCAGCTTACGCGCGCACGAGTGATTTTGTCCCTATAACCATTCCATCTATATCTTACAAAGATGCAGCATCGCAAACAACCGTTACCCTTAGTTTATCCGAGTCTCCTACGCTCAGTCTATAAAACTTTTTCGAATCGGGAAAAAGGTGTTGCTTAGCTGGCGTACATCCCTTATTCTATAATTGAAATTGATGAACGATGTTCTTTATAACAGAACTTAGAAGTGCGGAAGGGAGTCAGAACGAATGAATCAGCACAATCCAACAAGCTGGAATATAAAAGATCCCAGGGAGCTTTATCGGATCGCAACGGGCAACGAACTCTCTTACGGCTCGCTCCACATTATGCGGCTCGCTCCAGGCAAAGGCGCTCTAACGCTGGACTGGAACGATTTTGAGGCGGATGCTGGCGGAAGCCGATCCTATTCGCTTTATGTCCGGCCGCGCGGGCAAGCGGAGTCCGAAGCTACCCGGCTGTCCCTGCCGGGAGCAAGCGGAAGAACAACCGTTACCGGACTCGAAAACAACACCGATTACGAAATATGGCTGCAAAGCTCCGACTCGGTCGTTAGCCCGACCCGCCTGTTCCGCCCCGGCCACGTCCCAGGCACAGTCATTAACTACATGCACCCGGAAGATTATATATACGGTTTTTCCGGCCGTTCCCCGGCCAGCCCTTCAATCGTCCGTTTGGCGGACGGAACGATGCTCGCATCGCACGACGTTTATTGGGGAAATGAAGGCCAAAATACGTCTATTGTGTTCCGTTCCTCCGATGACGGGGCGAGCTGGGAATTCGTCAATTTCTTGTATCCTTGCTTCTGGGGCAAGCTGTTCGTACACCGTAACCGCCTGTATATGATCTCGACAAGCACCGAATATGGCGCTCTGCTCATCGGCGGCTCGGACGACGGAGGAGAAACATGGACGCAGCCGGCCGAGCTGATTGCCGCAGGCAGCCGGGAAGCCGGCGGACCGCATAAGGCGCCGATGCCGGTTATCGAGCACAAGGGCAGGCTGTGGACCGGTATCGATTACGGCTCCTGGACGACAGGCTCGCACCGGTCGGGACTTGTTTCCGTGCCGGCTGACTCCGATCTGCTGGATCCCGCCAACTGGACGATCATGCCGTTCCTGCCCTACGATCCGAACTGGCCGGGTACGGTCGTCGGCGGCTCGCTAGCCGGCCTGCTCGAAGGCAATGCGGTCGTTACGCCGGACGGCGCGCTCGTTAATCTGCTGCGTTATCAAACGAACGGCGGAACGCCGAGCCACGGCCGGGCGATTATGCTCGCCGCCGATCCGGACCATCCGGAGCGGCAGCTTACCTTTTACAAGGTGGTTCCGTTCCACGGCAATTTGTCCAAGTTCACCGTATACTACGACGACGTCTCGCGCAAATACTGGTCGCTCGTCAGCAAGGTGACGGGACCGAACATTTCCATGCGCAACGTTCTGGCGCTGGTTTGCTCGGACGATCTCGAGCAGTGGACGGTCGTCAAGGACATTCTCGACTACGAGCATAACGGATGGCCGGAAGACAGCAAAAAGGTCGGCTTCCAGTACGTCGATTGGATGTTCCACGGAGACGATATCCGCTTCGCCTCCAGAACGGCGATCAACGGCGCGCACAATTTCCATAACGCCAACTATATGACCTACCATGTGATCGAGCAGTTCCGCAGCCTGGTCGCATCCGAATGATTCTTACACTGAAAAGCACCGCATCCTTCTTAGGAAGGGCGCGGTGCTTTTCAGTTACAAGGCGAATCAAGAGCCTGTTATTCGCGGCATCGGCATCGGCTCTTTGCCAAGCTCGAACCGAAATCAAGCTTCGATTGCGCCGAACCTTTTCCATGTGCCCGGCGATCCCGCCGTCACGCAAACCCATCCGGCGTAACCGCCGACCGTACTGTTGTCGTCGTACAAAATGGTGCCCTTGCGGTATTCGCCCAGCGTTGGCGCTGCCACGGCGTAGGCCCGGTCGTTATTGGAATTCGTCCATATTCGGCAAAGTTCCGGCCCGGTCGATCCAATTCCGTAAATTTGAAAGCTGATCAGCTGTTTCATCGCCACCAGCAGTTGAATGGTTTTGACGTCGGGATGGACGCGGATGTCGGTCAGGACAGAGTCGTTGGATTCGGTGTACGTTCCCCCGTAGTAGGTGTATAAATAAGGCTCATTGCTGGAGACGATGTACCGGTTGTACTCCCAGCCATCGCCGGCCGTTACCGGCACGCTCTCCCCCGTCAGCAGCGAGCCGCTTGCGTCCAGACAGCGGAAGTGAAGCCGTGTGCCCGTACCGGGTACGGTGTTTTTGACGAACCGGAACGTTTTCAGGAGCGAAGTGTCCACATACAGGCTGAGAATCATTCGCAAGGTTGCGCAATTGACGCTTTGCCCGTTGAAGGTGACGAGCGAGACGCCGGATTCGACGACGGAGCTGCGCTGAAACGCGCCGTCCAAAGACAGCAAATCCAGATTGCGAACAAACACTTTGTCTCCGTTGTAATAATTGCACTTCTGCGCGATGAAACCCGAATCGAACAGCAGCGTTTTGTTGTCGTTGACCGCGTTGCGCAAAGATTTTCCCAGCTCGTACAATTTCGTTGAACTGAGCGCCATGGTGAAATCGAAATGGTTGTCCAGACAGTCCTTCAGGTAAGCGAAATAATTCGGATTGTTCGCTTCCGTGCGTACGGCGATAAACCGGTTGCCGCTGCAATTCACCATATGGACAGGTACCGTAAAGCGGGTACCGCCCACTCCCATCTCGAATTTCGGCGAATAAAACGCGTTGCCGTTTAATCCGTTATAGTCGGTTTCGAATTTGACCCCGATCGCCTGATCGTAGCCGCCTGTAAACGAGCCCCCGTAAAACTCGTTGCCGTTCGCCCAGCCCTTGTTTTGGTTTTTGATCAGCACGTGGACTTTCCCGTATTGAAACATACCGAGCGAAACAAAATTGGAGTAGAAGCCAAAGCCGTTTTTCGCCGATAGCAGCACGTTTTTGCTAAAGCGGGTGACCGATCCCAGCTCGATCGTGTTGTGGTACAGGTTAACGAACTCCACACCGACGGAGCTGCCGGCAAAATTAATCGTTTTTTTGTCGACAGAGAGCTTATACGTCTTATTTCGCGTATACGCCGTATCGGAGCCGATTTTGACAGCGGTTCCTTCCCCGTCGTACACTAGAGCGCCTTCGCAGATGAAGCTTAGAGTTGGGGGGACTTCGATCGTATCGTTGATCAAATAGCTGCCGGGAGGCACGTACACCGTCCCGGTCGAGACCGCGGCGATCGCTTGCCGGATGGCCGAGGTATCGTTCGCGATGCCATCCCCCTTAGTCCCGAACCAGGCCGCGTTGACCGGCTCCCGTCCGTACAGCCGCTTAAACCGTTCCCCGTATGCCGAAACGAGTACCGTTCCCGTATTGTCCGCAGAGGCTGCGTCGGCCGGGTCGAGCCGGAAATGCCCCTCTTGGCCCGGATCGGTCACATAATAAAGCTCGCCCGCGCCAGAATCGGTCTTGCCTCGAATTGCCGCGATTGTGGTTGGGATGACGCAGTTCGAGCAGCCGATCCCTCCCCCATATACGGCTTCGCTGACCCCGGTCGGGGCCGCGAGCGCACGCGCCAGCCCCGCCTGCAAGCCGCCTGCGGCGGCGGCGGCGCCAGCCAGGCCGATCGCAGTCAGCAACTTTCTTCTGGTCATGCTGTCCGTACCGTTCATATCAATCCCTCCGTTTTGTGGTCTTGCGGCTTTGTGGAGTTATTTAGCGGTTTCGAAGGTGCTTTGCACTCGTGCTCGCCCCAACATTTGCTTCACTTTGTTGAAGTCGTGCTCCAGCCGTTCGTAGGCCGGCAGCGGTGCAAAGCATTCCAGCGATAGCCAGCCGGAATAACCGGTTTCCTTCAGCGCATCGAACAGAGGCTGATGATCGGCAGCGCCTTCTCCAAGCAAGCATTGCATAAACTTCTCGGTGCCGTGCTTAGTCAAATTGCTGAACGTTCCCGGTCCGCCCGCTTCAGCTATACGCTTCTCGTCTTTAACGTGAACGTGGAACATTTTATTGCCGAGTTGAATGACCGATTCTCTTCCATAATCCGTGTCGGTAATGTACATATTGCCTGCATCGTGAATCAACCCCATGTTGTCCGCACCGACCATACCCACGAGACGCAAGCCGGATTCAACCGTTTCGACCAGCGAATTATTATGAATTTCCAGAACGATCTTTTTCCCTTGAGCGTTCGCCGCCTCTGCGCATTTTTTCAGCCAGTGAGCCGATTTGGCATAATGATAGTCTTGAGCTAAAAATGCGGTCGGTCCCCCCGCAGAGACACGAATCATATCGGAGCCAAGCACGCCCGAAGCTTCGAGAATACGCTCAAAGTCGCTGTACGCCTGCTGGCATTCTTGATCGCTTGCCGTCGAAAAACCGCCTACATAGGCTCCTATCGCCGGAATTTCCAAGCCGAGCCCGTCCGCTACGGAGCGAATCTCCCTGATCCTCGGAGCGCTGGTCGTACTTGATAAGTGAGGCTCTCTCCCGGCGATTTCGATTCCGTCGAAGCCGATCTGCTTCGCTATACGCATCGCTTCATGGATGCTGTAATCGATTAATGTCACGCTAAACACAGCTATTTTCATATCGAATGTTCCTCTGCTTTCTTATTTATTACCCAGCATAAATATGTGGATTTTGCCGACGGCACTCTTCAATAACCATCATTTGCTGCCGCACCTGCTGCGGTGTGATTTCAAAAGGAACGCCATTCACCAAAGTCTGATATAGCATGCTGTACAAGTTCTTTTCCATGGAAATGGACGTCATAGAATCAGAACAAGTTGTTATATCCCAACTACCCTTATACCAGTTCAATGTTTCACTGCAATAAGCAGGATTCCCGTTCTGATCGAATAGCGGCTCTCTTATGAGCTGCCGTGGGGGCGCTTCCTCCGGAATAAAATACTTCCACTCCAAATGCTGTGAACTGCCATACAGTCCGCCGTTTGCTCCTTGTACGATAAATGGATGTCGTGGATACGCGCTGCAGGATGAAATCTCAAGATCGATTGTTGGACGGCCAGGACCTCTCAGAATCAGCTTTACATAGTCTTCCGCATCTCCAAACGTATTCGCTCGATCCATAATACAAGTGACTTCCGGCATAACATCCGCTCCAAACAGCTGTAGCGCTTGGTCTAAAGGGTGCGACCCGGTATTCATCAAATTCCCGCCGTTGCTGTTTTGCAGCGTTTGCCAGTCCCATCTGCGCGCGAAAACGTTGTTGGTAAAATCGATCTGGATAATACGTCCAAGTATGCCGGATTCTATTATCTTGCGAATCTGGATAAAAGCAGGCTGGAAACGGGCATTTTGGAAAACCGCAAGAGTTTTATTAGACTTCTTCGATTTCTCTATTAGCTGGTTTACTTCTTCCACCGTTTTCGCAAGCGGCTTTTCACAAAGAACATTCACCCCTCTATCCAATACTTGCATTGAAATTTCAAAGTGAAGATGGCTTGGAGCGGCATTCACAACGAGATCAAGTTTTTCGTTTTCAATCATTTCTTGCCATGTATGATAAGCGTTGCAGCCGTATTCACGCTTTGCAATCTGTTGTCGTTCTTCGATCGAATCCGCAATTGCCGTAATTTCATAGTGCTCTTTCATCTTAAGCAGTTGGTTTCCATGTATATGGCGGCCGCTGCGACCTTGCCCGATAATCCCAACCTTTAGCACCTTTGTACCCATCGATAACCAACCTCTTCCCATTTTAGTTTCCGACTACAAGCTCCTTTTGCATGTTATTTCGGCTTGGCCGTCTGTATTTTCTGATTGGCGATTTCCTCGGCATCGCGGAAAGCCGTATTCAAATCCTTCGTCCCGCCGATAACGGCGATAACCGCATTGTAAAATTCGGTCGTGGCGATGCCGTTGTACCGCGTCACCGCGCTCGGGGCGCCGTATGCTTGCGGCAGCATCGCTTTCGTATTTTTCCCTTTGAACAGCGGAACGTCCTGGCCGAACGATTCCTTCACCGTCTTGTTTTGCAATATAGGCAGCAGCTTCCCTTCCCTGGCCTTCTGCTGCTGGAACTCCTCCGAGGTGAAGTAAGAGATGGCCTGAAACGCTTGGTCCTTAACCTTGCTGGTGTTCGGAATATAGTAGTAGGTCAGGTAAGGCTGCGGTCCCGCGGAGGGAGCGTCGGCGAATACCGGGAACGAAGCGATGTCGAAGTTCATTCCTTCCAGGAGCGCGCCATGAATGCCGGTAAGCTCCACAAACATCGCCGTATTGCGGTCTTTGAAAAACCGGTTGAATTGCGCGCCTACGTCAACGGACGTGCCGTAACCGGGAATTTGATAGAAGCGGATGAAATTTTCGGCGAAGCTTTTCCAGCCCGCCGTATTAATCGCCGACTTCTCTGTCGCCGGATCGATCGGATTCAGCTTCCGCGCATTCATCTGCGCCGCACCGCTGAACGACATCGACAGACCGTAATATTGCCCGTCTCCTTCCTTGCGGGTCAGCTTCTTGTTCAGCTCGTACATCTCATCCCACGTCATGCCGTCCTTCGGGTAAGGCACTCCAAATTTGTCGAAGATGTCCTTGTTGTAATACAGCGCCGAAGGCGGAACGTAGGCCGGCAAGCCGTAAAGGCCGCCCTTGGCGATTTGTCTGGCCATATCCAGGCTCGTCGGCTCCAGTTTGTTCAGATCGTAGCCGTACTTTTTGATCAGCGGGGTGATGTCGTACTCCAGCTTCGGATCAAGTAGAGTGGGCGGTGTCGCGCCGATGGAACAAAACATAATGTCGATTTTTTGCCCCGCGGCGATAAGATCGGTAATGCTCCTGCCCGGCCTGGAGTCGCCGACTATGAAAGTGGGAGTGATGTAGGGGTACTTCTTCTTGATCGGTTCCCCGAACGTCTGCATAAGACCGGCTTCGTCCCAATCGCTGACGTACGGATAATAAATGACCAGCTCGACCGGCTCCTGCGGCGGTTCGACCGGCTTGACGGGTTGTCCCTCCTTGCCGGCTCCGTCCTTGTCCGCCATCTGCACCGTCCCCCCGCTTGAACAACCCGCGGCCATCAGAACGGTAATCACCGTGGCGGCCACGGCCGACAACCCTTTTCGCACCTTGCTGTTGACCATTGCTTTCTCTCCCTTCATCGAATTACAATCAGAGTATAAATGAAAACGCATTCGCAACGTAGGCCGATCTATTGCAACTGATCGCCTATATAAGACATTATCTCATCAGTCGACGAGGGGGTCCCTGCAACTTGAACGATAACAGCCACTGCACCGTTATTCCGATCGCAAGCGGCGGGTTCTTGCGCGTGGAAGCGTTAGCCCCGCATGCGCTGCGGGTCCGGATGCGAACGACGAACGACTTTCCGGAATCCGCGCTGGAACGATACGGCATTATCCGCTGCCGGCCCAATGCCGATATGGTCGCGTATGACGACGGTTCCCGCATCGCGCTGCGCACCGCCGAGGCGGAACTACGGGTCGATGCGGCGAACGGGACGTTTGTCTTGCTCCGCGCCTCCGGCGAACTGCTGACCCGGCATGCCGCGCCTTCCCGCTACGAAGCGGGACAAGGGTTTGCCGTTCATTTCACGCTGGCCGACGGGGAAAGATGGTACGGGTTCGGGGACGAAACGAGGGAGCGTATCGAGCATCGCGGACATCGCACCAGCATGTGGGTGGAGAACGTGAAGCGCTACGCTCCCGTTCCGTTCCTGATGAGCAGCAGAGGCTGGGGACTTGCGATCAACACGACGTGGAAGCACGAAATCGACATCGGCTGCACTCAGCCCGACCGGTTGACGTTCGAAGGAGCGAACGGGGAGCTGGATTACTTCGTATTTGTCGGCGACAGTCCGAAGCAGCTGCTGGACCGCTACACGAACGTTGCCGGCAAGCCAGCGCTGCTGCCCAGGTGGGCGTACGGACTGACCTATGTGTGCCACGAACTGGTGAACGCCCGCGAAATGATGGACGACGCCCTTAACTTTCGCCGTGAAGGCATTCCGTGCGATATGATCGGGCTGGAGCCGGGGTGGATGGAAAAACCGAACGACTGGTCGACGAGCAAAAACTGGCACCCGGAACGGTTTCGGGTTCCCCCGTTCTCGAATGAATCGGAAACATTCATCGGTGCGCTGGACAAGCTCGGCTTTAAGCTGAGTCTGTTGCTGAGCTGCGTCCATGACTTGAGTGTATACGAAGAGCAGCAACTGGCTGGCTCCACCCCGCACTCCACCGCGCTAACGCCTGAGACGGAATACGAGGAGCCCTGGTACGAGCATCTGCGAAAATTTGTCGATCAGGGCGTCGCCGCGTTCAAGTTGAGCGGATCGTGGCAATCGATTCCGCAGCCCGGCCGCCGATGGAGCAACGGCATGGACGATGAAGAAATGCATAACCTGTATCCGCTTCTGCTTGCCAAGCAAATGCATGTCGGGTTCCGGGAACAGACCGGACTCAGGCCGATGATTTACACGTTGTCCGGCTTTACCGGCATGCAGCAATACGCCGCAACATGGGCCGGCAGCTCCGGCAAGGGGGCGGCGCTAGTTTCCATGTTGAACCACGGCATGTCCGGCCATGTTCATACGACCGCCGATATGGATGTTTCCACTCCCGAGACCATTCATTTCGGATTTTTGCAGCCCTGGTCGCAGATAAACAGTTGGGCGTATTGGCGTCATCCGTGTCTGCTGGAGCACGATCTGCTGCAAACGTTCAAAGCGTACGCCAAGCTGCGCTACCGGCTGCTGCCGTATATTTATTCGGCGGCGCACGAGGCTGCCCGCACCGGCATGCCGATCATACGGGCGATGCCGCTCGCGTTTCCCGACGATCCGCGTGCGGACGGACTACTGAACCAATACATGCTAGGGGAGTTTTTCCTGGTCGCCGCTTTTACCGAAACCGTATATTTGCCGGAAGGAGAATGGATCGATTACTGGACCGGAATCCGGCAGACTGGACCGGCGGAGCTCGACTATAACGCGCCGGCGCCGGCGGGCGGGCCGTTGTTCGTGCGGGCAGGGGCGATTTTTCCCACTTGGCCGGAAGTGACCCATATCGGAACGAAGCAGCCGGAAACGATCGGCCTGCATCTATATCCTTACGGGGTAAGCAACTACACGCTCATCGAGGATGATGGGACAACTTACGGATATTTGGAGGGCAATGTCGCGGAGACGTCAGTAAACTGCCGGGCGACGGAGAAATGGATGCGGATCGTCGTCGGTCGACGGACAGGGCGGTACGAAGGGATGCCGGCTAAGCGCCGATACGAGATGTTTCTGCACGTGACAGCGAAGCCGCTGCAGGTCGCCGTCGACGGGCACATGATCGAGGAAGTCGGACAGCCGCCGCGTAGCGGCTTAACGGATGCCGGTTGGCATTTCGACCGCTCGACGTGGCTCGTCCGCCTGAATGCGGAGGAAAAGGCGGACAAACCGGAAGACCTGACGATCGAAGTTTTATTTGACGCAACGTTGCGCCGGAAATCGGCGGGAGCCTGCCTGGGCGGCCAAGCGGCGGAACGTGTGGGCCAGGAACCGAAAGCGGCAGAGTTTTCCGGCCTGATACGTCCCGCCTCCCCCCCGCCAAATCGCGGGGCGGACGACCCGGGGTCGATGATGTCACCGATCCAAGCGGGTGCGCTATGGGAAGCCGAGCTGGAGATAGGTTTGGAAACCGGAGATCCGGCCAAAGCGTTCACGGCTTTGGAGCAATGGTGGGTTGAACGGATGGAGAGTCAATCGGACACCGGAGAAGCGCGCGTTAACCTGCTCGTATTGTACGGACTATTCGTACAGGTCTGCAACCGCCAAGGCTGGACGCTGCAGACGGTGCTCGGCGGAGACTACGATGCTTTCCGCAACGTGCAGGCTCTGTCCGGGAGCGAGCAAGCGTACGGCCTGATGCGGGGAACCGTCCAGCGCTTCGTTGACTACCGGCGGTATTCCAAGAAGGTCGACATTCATCCGCTGATCAAACAAGTGTACGACATTGTCGAGAAAGAGCCGGGCGGCGAGCTGTCGCTGCAAACGTTGGCCGAACGGCTGCACGTCAATTCGTCCCATCTAAGCCGGCTGTTCAAGCGGGAGATCGGCCAGCCGCTCAACGATTACGTGCTGTCCCGCAAAATGGAACGGGCCAAAACGCTGCTGATCGCCGGAGGCACCGTCTCGGAGACGGCCGCTCTGCTCGGCTACAAGGATACGAGCCATTACATTCGCGTGTTTCGCAAATATTGGGGCGTGACTCCCGGCGAGCTGAAACATTGACCGCGGCCGCAAGCCGCATAGCGACAAAAGCACCGCAACCTTCCCGAGGGAAGAACGCGGTGCTTTTACTTTTAAGCTGCAAGGCGAATCAAGAGCCCGTTATTCGCGGCATCGGCATCGGCTCTTTGCCAAGCTCGGCCCAGGCGTACCGGAGCAGCAGCTCGGTTTTCAGCGTGGAAGCTTCCGGCTCGTCCCACAAATTGCGCAGCTCGTGGGGGTCTTCCTGCAGATCGAACAGTTCTCCGTACGTCCGATTGTAATAAACGGTCAGCTTATACCGCTCGTTTACATACGTCTTCTGGTGGATCGTGGTTGGCTCGTGCCTGAATTCGCAGATCGCATGGTCGCGCGCCGCGGCCTCCTCCCCAAGCCAAACCTTGCTCTGGTCCACACCGGTCATGGCATAGGGCACCCGAATACCGCACAGCGACAAAAACGTCGGGGCCAGATCAACGAGCGATTGAATCGCCCCCGACCGGGCTCCGGCCGGCACCTGTCCCGGATAACGCACGATAAACGGCAGCTTGATCAGATCCTCGTAATGGAAGCCGCCCTTGTACTGCAAGCCGTGCTGCCCGTAAAAATGACCGTGGTCGGTCGTGAACACGACGATCGTATTGTCCGCCAGCCCAAGCTGCTCCAGCTTGTCCAGGATGGAGCCGATATATTTGTCCATCAGGCTGACCATCGCGTAGTAGGTAGCGACGAGCTGCTTCCGCTCCCCTTCGGGCAGCAGATGGGAGCGGTAGCCGTGAATGCCGAATCCGGTTTCCTTCCACTCGCTGAAATCCGGCTTGGCCTGCTGGGTCATCCCGAAGTGCGGAGGGTTGCGGTCATGCTCCCCTGGCACGATGGCCGGAATCGTCAGCTTGTCGGGATCATACATCGTATCCCACGGCTCGGGCACCAGATAATCCGGATGCGGGTCGAAAAAGCTCGACCAGAGGAAAAACGGCTCGTCGTTTTCCTTATACTGCTCGAGCAGCGCGTTTGATCGCTCGGCGATCCACGTGTTGTAATGGTACTGCTCCGGGATGTCCCACTTGTGCAGAGCCGGCTTCATTGTGCCGGTCGGGGCGAGGAAATAATCCCGCCAGTTGGCGCAGCCCTTCTCCTCCATCCACAGCGCATAATGCTGGCCGACGAGATACTCGTTCGTATGATTGCGCGCCAGCTCCACATGATCGAAGCCGTAGAAAGGACCGTGAAACGTCCGCCAGTAATCGAGATCTTGCAAAATGCCCATCGATTCGAGCGAAGAGTATTCGTCCGTGCTACGCGTGGGCTGAAAATGCGCCTTGCCGATGAGAGCCGTGCGATAACCAGCTTCCTGAAAGTCTTCGCCGACCGTATGACGATCTTCGAGCAGCTTCGTCCCCAGCGTCCAGGCTCCATGCTGGCTCGGATACATGCCGGTTATAATCGAAGCGCGCGTAGGCGTACAGGTCGGATTCGGACAATAGGCGCGGGTGAACATCGTCCCTTCCGCAGCCAGCCGGTCCAAATTCGGCGTTTGCAGCTCCGGGTTGATCGCTCCTAGCGTATTCCAGTGCTGTTGATCGCTTGTAATCAGCAAAATGTTAGGTTTTCTCATAGTAGTCCATTCCCTCCGATTGATCGGACTGATAGCAGATCGTTGCCTTCTACTTTACTGTAGCCGCACTTCCGCGAGAAGGGAATATCCAAATGTGTTTGGCCAAATGTCGGGTCATGCCGATGGTTCGGCAATCCCCCGTCGCCGGCTTACAAGCCGTCCTTCATCAGACTTAAAATCCGCTGCGACGGCATCACGCCGAGCTCCGCGAACCGCTCGGCAATCTCCCCGTAAACGGAGCGCAGATGAGCCGCGTTCCCGCTTTGCGCCATATCCGTAAGCAGCTTCTCGTAATAGTCTTCGGAGTAGGGCTCGAGCCGGATCAGCTTGCGCCAGATCGCCTCGCGCTCCGCGCCCCCGGACTTTGCGGCGGCCTGTTCGATCAGGCGCAAATAGTCCTGCCGCAGCTCCGACCGAATCGCCGCAGCCCATCCGTAATCTTCCTCCTCCAAGTAGTCGCCCCGGTACAGCTCCAGCAGCCTGCCGACAAGTCCCGGCTCGAATGCTTGCATATACGCGCGGAGCTGCTCCGCATCGCTGGTCACGAACTCGGTCCGCATCGCGTATCGCTCGTCCGTAAACGAGATCGCATCGGGAAAGCCTTGCTTCCGCAGCATGCTTCGCAAATAATACATGCTTGTATGCAGCAGCGTCTGGGCCCGGTTCGCTTCCGTATCCGGCCACAAATCCTCGAGGATGCGAAACCGGTGAACCGGGGCTCCGCCGGCCTGCCACAAATACACGAACAATTCCTTCGCCTTTTTCGTTCGCCAGGAGAGCAGCCGCTCCTCTTTATCGAACAGCTCCAGGCTTCCGAGCACGCGCAGCTTCAAGCGGTCGGCTTCGCCCGGAGCCTCCGCCCGCTCGGTATGCGCGACCGCCGCGGCAAGCTCGTCCTTCATCCGCTGCTTCTTATACCTTTGCAGCGATGTTGTGACCCGATCCTTGGACAGCGGCTTCAGCAGGTAGTCCAGCGCCTCCACGTCAAATGCGTCGAGCGCATACTGCTGGTAAGCCGAGACGAATACAATTTTCAGCTCCGGCTCGAACAAACGGATCTTCTTCGCGGCGGCGATTCCGTTCATCCCCGGCATCTCGATATCGAGAAAGACGAGATCCACATTTAATTCCGGCACTCTATGTAACGCTTCGGCAGCGTTCAAAAACTTTCCTACAACGTCGACCCCGCCTATTTCCCCCAGCAATATTTCCAGCAGGTCCAGGGCGAGATATTCATCGTCTATCAGTACGGCTCTGATCATCGGTTTCCTCCGGTAATGTGATCTTGACCCGAGTTCCTTTATCCGCTTCACTCTCGATCGCCAGCTTTCGGCCGAGTACCATCTCCAGCCGGCGGTTCACGTTGCCGATCCCTACTCCGCCCGCGGGCGAGGTGCCGGCAGTCAGCTCGGCAAGCGTAGCCTCGTCGATGCCAACTCCGTCGTCTTCCACGCATATTTCCGTCTCGCCGCCTATCCGGCGGATGCTCAGCCGCACCTTACCGCCGGTCAGCTTCGGGCCGATCCCGTGCTGGACCGCGTTTTCGACCAACGGCTGGATCGTCAGCGGAGGAATGAGGAGCGTCAGCGTGTCATCCAGCTCGAACTCCACCTCCAGCCGTTCCCCGAACCGGAGCTGTTCGATGGCGACGTACGCCTTCACAACCTCCAGCTCGCGCTCGATCGGGATTAGCCGGTCCCGGTAGGCGAACGTAAATTTGGCGCGCAAGTAAGTCGTCAGGTGAAGCAGCGTTTCCCGCAGCATGTCGATATTTTTGTAGCTGAGGCTCATGATCGCATTCAAGCTGTTGTACAAAAAATGCGGCGTAATTTGCGCCTGCAAAAAGTCCAGCTCCTTGCGCGCCGCCCGCTCCACGGATCGTTTCATCGCAAGCAGCGACTGAATGCGCGCCTTCAGCTCCGCCGGCTCGAACGGTTTCTGGACGATGTCGTTCGCTCCGGCCTGGAAGGAGGAGACGATATCCCCGGTTTGTCCGGAGGCGGTGAGCATCAGCACCGGCATTTCGAAAACGGTCCAGGTGCGGCGAATGCTCCGGCATACGTCGACGCCGGACATTTGCGGCATCATCAGATCGAGCAGCACGATATCCGGCCTCGGCTCGCGGATCAGCTCGACAAGCGCCTCTTCGCCGCTGCGAACCGCCTTGTAGGCGTAACCCAGCGACACGGCCACATCGATTAGCACTTTCAGATTCGTAATCTCATCGTCCACAAGCAGCACTGTCGCCTCCGCCTCGGCACCGCTGCCCGGCAAGCCGAACATGGCGGACTCTTCACCTGCCGCCGCAACCGGTGGCAGGTCCGTCTCCGCCGCCCCGGCCGCCGCGCCCGCAATCGGCAGCGTAAACGTGAACCGCGAGCCTTTGCCGACCTCGGAATGGACCTCCAGGCTCCCTTCCTGCAATTCGATCAACTGCTTCGTAATGCTCAGGCCGAGCCCGATACCGTCCGGCGAGCGTCCGGAAGACGGCTCCGCCTGCTCGTAAGGAAGAAACAGCCGTTCCAGATCCCCCGGCGGGATGCCGCAGCCCGTATCGACAACCGTTATCGCCAGCCGGTCATGCCGCTGCTCCGCCTCAACGCAGACTGTTCCCTGCTCCGTATATTTCAGAGCGTTCTCGAGCAGATTGTGCAGCACTTGCCGCAGCCGGTTCTCGTCGGCCCGTACGAGCGGCAAGTCGCGCGGGAGGCTGGTCGTAACGGCGATGTTTTTGTTGGAATAAAAGACGAGCAGCACGTCCAGAACGAAGCGGACCGTCAGCCGGACGTCAACCGGCGCCAGATGCAGATGCAGCCGACCCGCCTTGATTTGCGACATATCCATAATATCGTGTACGAGACTGGCCATTCGTCTGCCGATCCGGTTCAGCAGCTCGACATTCATCCGATGCTTCCGGCCAAGCTCCGTTTCCCGGTCGTCAAGCATCGTTTGCGACAAATTGATAACGCCGTGGAGCGGCGTCCGCAGCTCGTGCGATGTTTTGGCCAGAAATTCGTCCTTGAGCCGGTCATATTCGAGCAGTTGCCGGGACAGTCGTTCCCGTTCTCGGTACGTTTGCAGCGAACGCAGCGAAGTCAGAAACGCTTGCGAGAACACGAGCAGCACGGGCGTTGCGGCCACGGGAAGCGGTGGATCGACGGAAAACACCGTATGGTAATGGCCGACGAGCAGATTGACGACGAGAAACAAGACGCCAAGTCCGACGTAAACCGTGCCGGGCACCCGGTTTCGCCAAGCTCGGTACAGCGCCTCGACAATTTGCAGCAGCATGGCGAATTGCATCGCCGTGCTAGGCAATAACGCATAGGCTAGAACAGAGTTCGGCACGACGACAATAACCGCCAGACAGGCGATAAGACTCCAGCGCAGCCAGCGATGGGACGGCCGCTCCGCTTCTCCGAGAAACAGGAAGACGTACCGGCCGAAAAAAAACGTCAACAGCAAGGAGAACACGTAGAGCATCTTCTGCAGTATGTTGAACGGAATGGGGGGAAACAGCGTAGCGCTGAGCATCTCGTTGTCCATCGAGAAGAACAGCCCGGTTAACAAGCAAAACAAGCTTAGAGGGACCAAATACCGCTCCTGCCGCCATATCCGGAACATACCGGCAAAATACAGACCGAACGTAAACAAAACGGAAACGAGCACCATATCCGTCATTCTGGCTACATCGCGCTTCGCCGACACCTCGCGCGCGAAGCCGAATTCAGGCGTCTGCACGAGCCCTCCGTTCCAGAACACGAAGTTGGATACTTGAATGACTATCTCGGCCGTGCCCGCATCCAGGCTGACCGTCCCGGTAAACGGATAATTGCTGGCAACAAACTGCTCTTGGCTCAAAGCGGGAGTCCCGCCGCCTCCCAGATCGACCCCGTTAATGAAAACATGGCTGGCAAGCCGTATTTTTTTGGCGCGCAAGCTGTACACATCCGGCCGATCCACCTGAACGAGCAGGCGATACGTCCCGCTTCCGTAACCGACGAAACGCCCGCTGCTGTGGACGAAGCTGTTCCAGTTGCCGGGAACGCGGACGAGCTGACGAGATGCCGCAATCTCCGGATGATCGCGAAAATCCGCCGGACGAAGCAAAACGCCGTCGTAAAATTCCCACTCGCCGGCAAGCGGAATCGTGCCTTTCATCGGATCGAGCCACGGGCTAGCGTCCAGATAGCCGGCTTTCGCCTGCGGTCCGTCGTAGGACGGAAACAACACCCGGTACCCTTCCACTCCGATGACGAGCAGGTAGGTAACAAGACCGACGAGCAAAATAGAGATTCGTATGTTCATAGATTCCATCCAGGATCATGAAGTAGGCAAAACAGACTTGGCTAGTTTCATTATATAGGTTCCGGCCCGATAATGCCTAACATTCTCCTTCATTTCGACTTGCATTCTCTTCTTTTTTCGCTAGTGTTATCCCGGCTGTACTTATTGACTCCAAACTTTGCCATAGGATAACATGAATGAGATAGATCTTAATAGTTCATAAGGACTACGGCCATCCAGGCCAGGGCAATCGCTTTAGGGGGAACGAAGGAGGGATCACAATGTCCAGAATATTGCTGGTTGAGGACAATGAAATGAATCGGGACATGCTCAGCCGCCGTCTGATCCGCAAAGGTTACGAGGTGATCGAAGCGATCGACGGCCGCGAAGGCGTCGAATTAGCGGAGCGGGAACGTCCCGATCTGATTTTGATGGATATGAGCTTGCCGGAAATCGACGGCTGGGAAGCGACGAGGCAGATCAAAAGCTCGCCCTCCCTGCGCCATATCCCGATTATAGCGCTGACCGCGCATGCCATGTCGAACGACAAGGAACGCGCCCTGCAAGCGGGCTGCGACGATTTCGACACGAAGCCAGTCGACTGGAGCCGGCTGCAGGACAAAATGCAGGCGCTGCTCGGGTAGGGCAAGCTTTTGAAACCAGGCTTGGACTGGGCACGTCAAACCGGAAATCGGCAACGCAAAAAGGCGGGCTATCGTCCGCCTTTTCCCTCTATATCAACCCAATTTACTCCAGTCTACTTTCTATGGGCAAAGCGCCCCTGCACCTTGAACCTCTTGCTCCGTGCCCGACTCGTGCGAGCGGTAGATCGCTGCGACGACCTCAGCTATGCTCTGGCCGTATGCCCCGGATATCCCCGGTTCACACCCGCGCTCGATCGCATTCAGCAAGTCATCCCATTGTGCGTGAAATGCACCCGGCTCGCCTTCCAGCTCAACCGGCTCTAACGACTTCCTCATCTTGTCGCCGATCCACAGCTTATGACTGCCCTCCAGCTTCAATTGGCCGTCCGTGAACAGCAGATCCATTTCGTTTATCATCACGTTATGGTAACCGCTGAGCGCAACATTTGCAGTAATGCCGGATTCGGTCTGCATAAGCAGATTCGCGCTCCCTTCCACATCTCCCCAAAAAATCGACGAGCAGCCTTGCCTCCTCCTTGTGTTCGGAGCTGCCGTTAATCCCCGCCCCCAGCGTAATCAGCAGCGTCCTCGGGCTGTCCATATAAGGGACCGGCGAAATATCGTATTCGATCTCCGCCTCGTTCCAGCTGTTCAAGCCCATATAGGTGTTCAGCGTCATGGACAGCTTCCCTTCCATAAACATCCGGTTTATATCGTCGTTGTTCTCCGATAAATAGAGCGGAACCGCCTTCCGGTTATGCAAAATGTCTTTGCACAGCTTAAGGCCGTCCAGCAGCCGGGAGCTGCGGCTGCGCAGGAATTCTTCCCCGCTCTCCTCGAACCGTTCGCGGCTCTGGATGAGAAACAGCGGCCACCTGTACAACGATTGAATGTGGAAGGCAAATCCGTATCGCCCTCTGCCGTCGTACAGCAGCTCCGCATGGCGGATTAGGTCGTTCCAGGTCCAGCTGCCGTTCGGCTCCGCCAATCCGCTTTCCCGGAAATGAGCCTTGTTGTAGCAGAGCACGAGCGGCGACAGGACGATCGGCTGCAGCAGACGCCGGCCCTCCACGCTGAAATGCTTCGTAAACTGCGGATACCATTCGTCATCTTCTGATAAAGGCTCCAGCAAATGGGTCAAACGGTTCTCCGACAGCTGTTGAAACTGAACGTTATCCAGCAATACCAGATCCCCTGCCAGCGTACGCTCCGACAGATCCGTTCCGGGTATCGGGCTGATCATAGACAGAAACTCCACCTGGATCCACGGATAGAACGCTGAAATTGTTCGACCAGCCCCGCTAGTTTTCAAATTTCGCAGCGTTACGTTTTCGCAGGCTATGGTCAGCTTGACTTGCGGGCGGGTTGCTACGACGCGATTGCCTACGCCCGCAATTTTCTCGATCCATCCTTCCTGCACGAGCTGCTCAAGCCCGAGTCGGATCGAGTAATTGCTCAGGCCGAATCGCGCTTCCAGTGATTTCTCGGGCGGCAGGAAGCTTCCGGCAGCCCACTTCCCCGCGATCATCTCGTCGTGAAGTGCCTTCGCGGTCTGCTCGATCTGTTGCTCGAATTGTTCTTTCGACGGTCTTCTTCTCATGTGGATAACACCTCTGCCTGAATTTCGTACGACCCGATTCCGAGGAATACCGGCTGCTATCACCCCGTTTCCGCTCGAGTTTCCCAGCCCGCTTTCCAACTCATAAAATAATTCATTTATGAGTCACAACCCGATCGGGACCAAACACCCTGCAAACATTCCCCTTTCAATACGCAAGGCATCGGCACCTCCGCCTCGCCGTCCCGCAGTCAGACATCGGCGGTAGTTCGGCGGCGGCTTAGCGGAACTCCGGGTTCCGTTATCGCCGCTTCGCAGGTAGCTGGCGTCGGTTTAGAGGAAGTCCCGCTTCCTTTATTGGCACATGTCCCCTGATTCACTCGAGCGAACGCATTTCGCCTTAAGGTTTAATAAGTTTTAATAAGCTTCACCTTTTCTTGCGAATGCAAAAAAGCCGCGATGATAACGCGGCTTCTGCTGCTCACTCGATCTAGATAAGCTCCCCGGCTGCATTCGGGATGCGCCTTCTTCTTCCGCTAACGTTTTTCGCCTGCTCGGCGGAACGTATCGTTCGGCGGAATGTGCACAGGCTGGCCGGTTTCCGCCGACCTAGCGGCGGCGATGGCGATGGCCGCGCTGTCTCGGGCTCCCCAGATACCCGGCATGGCCGGCCGGCCCTTTTTCACCAGCTCGATGAATTGCCGCACGATCGCCGTGTCCCCGCCCCCGTGTCCGCCTAATCGGCGTTCGGGATAGTACGTCTCCGCTTCCCCGGAATGCCGCTTCGTCACCGTAATTCGAAAGTCCTGCTCGTTGTTGTAAAATCCGGTGATTTTCCCCATCGTCCCCGTGAACATGAATTCCCGCGAATATTCGGGGGTAAAGTGGCATTCCATGTATGAGATCCGGGCGCCATTATCGTAGTCGATCAGAACGAGAGCATTGTCATGCGTATCGATCTCCTCGGCATAAACGCACAGGTCGTTTTTCAGCCTCACGCCGCCGTAATCCATCTCCAGCCCTTTCTTGTTATCGACATAGTAGGCGCATGTGGCCGCCACGTCGCACGAACGGCATCGTTTGTCGTTCGGGGCGCTGCCTCCGAAGACGTCCAGCCCGCCGGAGCTGTATACCTTGACTGGCGATGCGTCGACAAGCCAATTCGCCAAATCGAGCGAATGCGTCCCTTTTTCGAGAATCAGACTGGTGACAACCTCCTTGCGCCGCTGAGGACCGTGGTAATAATAGTCCCCGCCTACGGAGACGTTGTCGATGACCGTTCCGATGACGATATCGCCTACAGCCCCGGAGGAAACGATCCGCTTCATATCCTCCATCAGCGAGCAGTACCGCAGCTCGAGCCCTACCATGAACACGCGCCCGGCCGCAAGCGCCGCTTCCGCCATCCGGTCGCAGTCTTCGATCGAAGGCGCCATCGGCTTCTCGAGGTACACGTGCTTGCCCGCCCGGAAGGAGGCGAGCGTATGCTCAGCGTGCGCTTGATCGCTGCTGCAAATAACGACCGCATCCAGTCCCGGCAGCGCCAAAAATTGCTCGAGCGAAGTTGTAGCGGGCAGATCGCCCAGCTCCTCGCGCGCGAAGTCCAGGCTGGCCGTACTGATGTCGCACAGCCCCACGAGTTTGCAATCGGGATGTTTGCCGAAATATTTGCCCGCGAAATAAACGCCGCGTTTCCCTGTACCCAGTATACCAATTCCGATTTTGTCCGGTTTCATTTTCGATCGCCGCCTACGGGGTTTGCAACACGCCCTAGAAACGGCCTTCCTCCCCATCCTGTTGTCGTACCGTGCCGTCAGGGTGCTCCAGCTTTAATTCCAGCCCGTTCTCCGTCTGCTTCCATTCCACGGTGATGTCGCCATACGGCGTCGGGATCTTGCCTGCAGCCTTGTGAAATACCGACCTGACCGGCTCTACCCGGAATACCCGGAAGCCGGGCTCTACCGGTCTAACCCCGAGTATATAAGCGTAGTAAAAATAAACGGGAATCGCCGACCAGCCATGACACAAGCTCCCGGCCTGACCGAACGCTTCGGCCCCTTCCTTCGTCTCCCAGAAGCTTGTAGCCCCGCGGTACAGCATATGCCCCCAATCGTCCGCGATCGTACCTAATACGAGCTGCCCGTATCGCTCCGGCTCGTCAAGCAAAGCCTTGAACTTGAACAAGGCGTAGCTGAGCGAAACGGGCACCCATCCGTGCCCCGTCGAAGAAAGCCGCTGCCGGAGTCCGCCCGCGAGAGACTCCGGACAAACGCGTGCGCAGAGCGCCAGCGACTGGGTTAATTCGGCATAGTGCTCCTCCTCGCCCTCCCCGGCATACGTGCGGTAGGCCTGGGCGGCCGAATCCCAAAATCGCTCATGAACGGCCGCTTTCACCTTGTTCGCGGTTTCCGCATAACCGCGGGCGGCCGTATGATCTCGACAGCCGTTCGCCATTCGGCCCGCCGCTTCCAGCGCCATCGCCAAAAACAGATTAAGCGGCGCATCGAATCGTTTGTTCGCCAGCCCTTTGTACCCGGGCGCTGTTGCTCCCGCACCGTTCAAGCCGTCCGCCCAATCGTAAAAGTTCCAATACGCTGAGCTTCCCGGAGTTTCCAGCAGGCCGTTAAACAACTGGGCCGTATGCCGGTCCATCATTCGCCGGACGATGCCGAGATTCGCTCTTGCCTGTTCGAAGTCGCCGCTGTACAGCAAGTGCTCCTCCAACTGAACGATCCATATAAAGCTGAACGACGGAATCGTAAACGGCGTCTTCGCCGGAGCGGTCAGCTCCAAATAACAGTCGTCCTTGAGCCCTTCACCGAAAAGCCGGTTCGAGGCGGCCGGAAAGTCATACTCGCCGAAGCAGTAATAGCCGCACAAAGCCTGATTTCTCGAATCCATGGCATACAGCGCCTGTTCGCGCCAGGGCGTATCCTCATAGTGCTCGTGCATGCACAGATGCAAGGTGCGAACGGCCACCTGCTCGATTTGTTGGTGCAGCCTGTCGGGACAACGAAACTCGCCCTTTGGTTCAACCGGGTATTCGACAGACCGGAGTCCGGCGTAATACAGTGTAAACGTATCCCGAACGCCTCCGATATGAAGCTGCAAGTAACGCCCCGCCCACCTTTTCATATAATGGGTGAACGTTTGCCGCCCTTCTCCGCAGCGGTAGCGGGTTGCGAAATGTTTGCCGCGTACCGAGGCGCGGACCCGCAGATCGTCCAGATGCTCGCCATAGGCGATGTCGATTATCGTGCCTTCCTCTCCGTCCAGCTCCAGCTCGAGAAAACCGCATTGCTCCCGCCCCATGTCGAGCACCAAATACACGCCGCCGTTTGGCTGGAACGCTTCGGGCTTGATCGACAGCCCGCCGGAGGAAGGAAGGCGGAGCGAGCCGCCGTCCTTGACGATGGACCTGGACAGCCGGTGGGATAAATAATCCCGCTGCATCACTTCCGCAACGATAGCGCCCGGCGACTCGTCAAGTCTTGCGAATAAGCCTTGGGCAATGAGAGATGCGCCGCAGCGCTCTTTCACTTCAAGCTTGCGTACCGGCCGTTCGTACCAGCCCGGATACGCGTTCGTCGCCCGCCCGGCCTCGGCACGCTTCCACGCGTCCGTCATCCGGTAGTCCGGATCGGTCCAGCCGTCGCCGCCGGACGCATCGTATTCGAACGTAAAGCCCAGTTGGGCGGTGCTTATCGGGAGCGGTCCGGACGTATAGGCCGGCGATACCCGGCAATAGGCGTCGCCGCCGCTTCTAATTGTTTTTTCTTTCATTTCCAGCGTATAGATCAACCCAGGCAAGCCTTGTATATACTGGAAGCTGTTAACGCCCTGATAGTAGGCCAGCACGCATAACACATTTTTTCCCTGGCGCAAATACGGTCCGATCGGCAACACGTCGTATGCTTTATGGTCCGGGAAGTCGTCATACTGTCCGGAGTCCGCAAACCGTCCATTGATCCATACGGCGTATTCCGTATCAACGGAAATATACAGCTTCGCTTCTTCCGCCAGATCGGACAAAGTAAACTCGTGGCGAAATTCCACATATTGATTTCCTTCGTCACGGCTTCCTCCGTTCCACATCCAGACCGAATCGTTCAACCCCTCCATCATCCGCGCTCCCCGACATATAGTTCATCAAACCAAGCCTCGCCGTTCGCAGCCGTATCGGACAACAGGTAAACCTGAACGTACCCCGTTGTCGAAGCAGCCGTAACCTCCAGCTTGTATAACGTCCAACCGGAATTGTGCGGGATCTCCTTCCACGTATACCCGATCGTGGAAACGCCGTCCTGTTTGACTTGTCTCAAGCCGATCGATACGGTTCCGGCGGCAGCGCTGTTTTTCACCCAGCCACGCAGCACATAGTTGACACCGGGCTCCGCCGCTATCAGATCGGAGTTAATGACGTTCCAGGCGTTAGCAGCGTCAGGCTGTAACGAAACCGCATATTGTCCGCCATAAACAGCGTCCTGCACCCAGTTTCCCTTGCGCATCAGCCAGCCGGCGGGTCCCGTTCCCGAAACGTTAGCCTGCTCGAAGCCCGGATTGATTAGTCTGTTTTTATCCACAGAAGCCTGAACCGGGATTGACCGAACGAGCTTCCCGTCCGCCTTCACCTGGATCGTAGCCGTGTAGACACCGTCAGTGACGCTTTGCGGCAAGTAGACCGTACCGCTGACCGTCGCTTGCTGATTGCCCGGTACAAGCAGCGGGGCTGGAACCTGAACAGTCATGCCGGACACGGGCGGAACCTGCTCGAACCCGACCTCTAGGCTTCTCGGCACATTGTTTTTTACGTTCAGCGTAAACGGATAACTGCCGCCTTTATTTGCCCGAATGACACCCGGCTCTGTCTGCACCGTCAGCAAATCCGTGTAAGACGAACGCAGATACTTATCCGTCGTAATCCGCACGCCAGGCTGATTGGCATACTCGAACTCGACGAAAGCCTGAAGCGGATAGCTGCTAAGCGATAAAGGTCCGGCGATACGGAAGCTGAACGTTTCCGTAGCCGATTGGCCGCTGCCGAGCTGGGCAACGGTGCGCGTATCCGGCTCCAGCCCGAACGCCTCCGGAAGCTTAAGCGTGACCTGCACATTCTGCAGTCCGCTCCCGGCTCCGTTACGCATTGTGAACGCAAGCTCGTTAAGCTCTTCCTGGCCGACCAGCAGGTCCCCTTCGACTTGGAGTTCGCTCTGCACATACGAGGCGGCGATCGGCCCGAGCTGCTCTCTGATTCCACCAAGAGCGCCGAGCATATCCGGCTTGGGTGAGCCGCTGCCGAGCTGGTTAGCCCAATCCGCCAATAACGCCGTAAGGCCGAAAGCCTGAATCGCGGCTTGGACGGCTGCGTCGGGGTCGGGAGCGCTGCCGGCGAGTTCGTCCCGGATCGCGTTCAGCTTGGCCTCAAGCTGGCTCACGCCGGAAGTCCACTGGACATCCGCAGAAAGCCCGGACGCTTGCGCCGAGATCGCCAATGCGTCCATCATCCTGCTCTCGAACGAGGTAATCCGGTACAGGAGCGACTGCTTCGGGCCAAGGTCCACAGTCAGCGCACCGCCCTGACTATCCAGCACCGAGCGAGTATCCCCATATAACAGTTCCGCGCGATAACCCGTAATGCCGAGCGATATGCTCATTTCGCGATTAACATCGCTCGTATTTACAGCTGCGGCGTAACGGACGCCCCCGTCTTCCCAAACGGCCCAGCGGCCGTATTCCGTCTGCCCTTGGCCGATTCGGCTTCCTTCCGTCACAAGACGGCCGAACAGGCCCAATTCTTCACGGAAGTCGACCAGCCCCGGCCACAGCTCGGAATCGCGCAGCTGGAACGTATTTTCATTGACCGAATAATAGGCGATCCCCTGCAAACCGTTCAGCAGCGACTGATAAGCCGTATTACGCACGTCCGCAATCGTCGGCAGCACCGGCCAATTCGGCGGATTGTACATCGCTTGCAGCACGTTCCAGACGGGTTTCTCTCGAGCCGCCTGCTTGGCCATAGCGGTGCGTTCGCCAACGAGGGAGATCGGATCGCGCGGGATCGTATATACATCGGTTACCAAAATATCCGTTACCTTGGCCGTCTCTGCGTAATACGGCGGCAGCGCCTCAACCATATAGGTCGGATGCGCCTTGTCGAGCGAACGAATCAGCCCGTAGGCGTCGGCAAGCTCTTGCAGCGTTTTGCCGTTGGAGAACGGTTCGTCCATAATCATCCAGGCGAGCACCGCCGGGTGCGTTTTGAACCGGTTTACGAACAAGGCGGTTTGCGCCGCATTTTCCTTCACCTTCATGTTGTAGTACAGCGGAACCATCACCTTCAGCCCGCTCATCTGCGCAGCATCGAGTGCGCTCTGCAGCGCATTGGCGCTGTTCGTGACGATCCCTTGCACCGTATTGATTCCCGCTTCGTGCAAATATGGGTAGTCGGTTAAACGCACATGATACGCCGCAATCGGGAAAAACGGCTCGCCGTCCACCAGAACCGTTCCGTCGCTGCGAAGCATCGTCGGGCGGTCGATCCGGTACACGAGAGAGGTCACCGTGTCCATCACCGCATTCGAGCTGTCCAGCAGACGGACCTCCACCCGGTACGGTTCGTCCTTGACCATCAGCGACGGGTCGAAAGGAAAGCTCATCGGCAGCGCCGCGCTGCCGTGAGCATAGGTCGCCATAACGACGCCGGTTGAATCCCGATACACGCGCGCTTCTGCGTGCAGCTGCTCAAGCGGGGTGACGGGCGAGTGAAAAGCGGCCTTCACCGTCCCCTCTTCCGCGTCGGCATAGTAGAAGATCCGGTCGGTCGTCAGATCGATCAGCGGCTTCGTCTTCACCAGAGTGAACGAAGCGTCGTCCCAATCCACGGACCCGGCTCCGTACATCCGCAAGTAGACGAGAACAAGTCCGGCTTCCTCGGGAATCGCGGCCTCGAACCGCAAATTTTGCCAACTGCCCGTCAGATCGGCGGCGGGCACATTTTTCTGCATATCGTACGCACTAAGCCGATTGGCCGCCGTTCGCACCTGGCCTTTGTAATATTCGAATTTCACGCCTACGCTTCCGCTAACTCCGGGCGACTTCAGCCAGACCGACACGTCGTATACCGCGCCCGGCTCGACGAGTACATCCTGCGCGATCCACGGATTGGTACTCTGGGTCGTTTCGATCCGGATTCCTGCCGAGCCCGAGCGCGCCGCTTCGGGAAGCAGCCGAATCTCGGGGTTGGTCCAGCCGCCCATCGCCAGCCAGGGGAGAGGCTTGCTTTCGGCCGTTTGCTCGAAGCCTCCGTTTTGCATGACGTCGTCGCCTACGTTTTGAGCGATTGCCGGCGGTGTCGACGCCGTTATACCAAGCAGTTGAAACAGCAGCGCTAGCAGACAAAGGATTGCGATATTGGGCTTGACGGACTTCCATCGCCGATTCGGCGGCCATGAGCCAGATCCATTCATGTGTACCCCTCCATTTGCCTTAAGTTTACGAACAGGTTGTACCTATTTATTTTTGAGCTTCGCGTCGGCGATCGTTTTCTCGGCCTGCTCTTGCGCTTCGCGCAGCGCCGTATTCACATCTTTTTTCCCTTCGATCACCTGCTGCACATACGGCGTAAGCACTTTCTCAACTGACAGCAGATAAGGATTTTTCGGAACGCTTGGGGCGATCTCGTTGTAATACAGCGCTCCCCAGTTTTTGTCCTTGAACGGCGTATCCTGGGCAAATGCTTTCCTTACGGCCGCGCTGGTCAGAACGGGCATATTGCCTTTTTTGGCTTCGGGCATCTGGAATTCTTCAGATCCCAAATATTTGATGACCTCCATCGCCTCGTCCTTGTCCTTCGCCATCGAGGTCATGCCGAACACGACGGGCATGGACTGCGAGCCGACCTTCGGCTTCTCCTTGAACGTAGGCAGCGCCACCAGATCCCAATTGATATCGTTGATATTCGGGATCGAAAACGGGAAGCTCGAGTTAAACACGAACATGCCCAGCATCGGCGTATCTGTAAATTCAAGCCGGTACGGAAGCTTCTTTTTGCCGGTGACGAACTTCTGGTAGCCTTCGGTTTTTCCCGGCGTCAGCAGGTACGTCTCGAACAGCTTGTTCCAGGTGCTGTCGAGGAAGGTCGGCTTGTCCGTCTTGGCGTCCACATAAGGGATTGAATATTGGTTGTTGCCCAAAATATGGGCCGGCGAAGCCGTAAATCCGATATAGGAGACGCCTCCGTCTTCGCGGTCGAGCTTTTTCCCCAGCTCCTGAACTTCATCCCAGTTCATCCCGTCCTTCGGATAAGGAACGCCGAATTTATCGAATATCGATTTGTTGTAGTACATGACCTGAATCATGTTGCTGACCGGAAGCGCATACAGCTTGCCGCCGCCCGAGGCTTTCAAGCCTTCGATGATCCGGGGCTCGAACGCATTCAGATCGACGCCGTGTTTTTTGGCTAGATCTGTCATGTCGAATTCCAGCTTGGAGCCTTGCGCCAATTCGAAATAATACGAATCGGTCTGAAACAAAATATCTACGCGCTGCCCGGTCGCGAGCAAGTCCTGAAGCGTGCTCCCCGCCTTGCTCTGGATGTATGTGATTTTGTAGTCGGGGAATTTTTGACGAATGCGGTTCCCGTAGTTCGCATCGAAGCTTTCCGGCGTCCCCCCATTGTTCGTATGAATGACAAGCTCGACCGGCTCCGAGCGTTTGACCGGCTGGCTGCCTCCTTCGGCAGTAGCTCCACCGCCACTCTTTCCTTGTTCCCCGCCGCCTCCGGAACAGCCTGATGCCGTTAGCATTATGCCGGCGATCAGTGCCGGAACTACATACTTGCTCACTTTGTTAACCTTGGTTGCCATGTTCGTTTCCCCCTGCTTCATGTGATTAACTTGCCGTGATGGTTTGACCCCGCTGACCGTACGATCAGGTAATCCTGCTGTGGCGGAAACCGATTACTGCCACGTGTATAACCGGCCGGCTCCATTCCCGTCACCTGCCAGCCGAACGGTTCACGTTTATCATAAGGCCGGAAAGGCAAATCGGGCTTTGACGCAAAGGTCAAACGTTTTGTCAATCCGGTCAGAACCGCCGGCTCCGCCTCGGTGAAAATCCCGGATGTTCCTTGCCCTTTCCCGGTTTGCAGCTCCCCCGGGCTGGAGCGACAGCCTGTTTCCCCCTCTTTTTTTCAAATCGGAACGGAAATATAATAGAATTGCTAGCGATACCGCTCACTATCATCGGCTGCAAGCGATTTCAATTGGTTCAAGGGGGAATCCGGCCCATGCGTCCCAGACATACGCTCAAAGAAGAACTGACCATTCGCAAGCTGGTCACCTTTTATTACCGGGAAATGTCCAAACATTTTTATACGCGAGGGGAAAGACATGATTTCTGGGAGTTCATCTATATCGATAAAGGCGAAGTGGAGTTTTTTACCGATCTGGGGACGTATCATCTCAGACAGGGCGACATCCTGTTCTTCATGCCGAATTTGTTTCACGGCGGAAGGGCCTTGAACAAGACGACTTCCAATATCATCATTCTCTCGTTCGAATGCGATGCGGCATGCATGTCCGTTTTTGAGGGGGACTGCCGCTTTCGGCTGCAGGAGGATGAGTACCGCATCCTGTCCTTTATCGTGCAGGAGGGGCTGCTCGCCTTTGATCCGCCCGTCAACTCGCCCAATATATCCGGCTGTCCGCATGAGAAGGAGAGCGCCGTATTCGGCGGCGAACAGCTGATCCGCAATTATTTGGAAATTTTTTTGATTCGTCTCATTCGCCGAAGGAGAGCGGAGCAAAGCGCAGAGAGACAAGCTTCGCCGGTCGGGGAAAAACCGGGCAACGAATCGTTTACGAACATGATTCATTTTATGCAGCGCAATATCGCTCAAAATTACACGCTCGACCAGTTATGCGACATTTTCGCGATCAGCCGCACGGGGCTGAAAATGCTGTTCAAGGATCATGCCGGAATCGGAGCGATGGAATATTTCAATCGGCTGAAAATAGATCGGGCCAAGCAGCTCATCCGCGAGGAAAACGGGAATATTTCGGCGATCGCGGAAAACCTCGGCTACAGCAGCGTGCACCATTTCTCCAGACAGTTCAAGCGGCTCTCCGACATGACGCCCTCCGAGTATGCCCGATCGATTCTCGCACGTACGAAAAGAATCGGCGGCTGAGCACAAAAAAACGGACGCCTTCCACATGGAAGGGTCCGTTCTATTCTTTATCGTTTGACGCCGCAGCAGGCAGCCGCTCACCGCTCGACTACGACGAGCAAATAGCCGGGGATGGGCGGAAGCGGAATGCGCGTATAACCGCCGACCTCGTCGAACGCAAGCGGCGTTTGGTCCGGTGCCGTGTACACGCGTTTCACGTCGCCTCCGCGGATGTGGACAATACCACCGTGTACGACGTTATGCTCCTCGATCACATTGTACTTCCCGCGCAGCTCCGGATACGTCGTCTTGATGTGAATCAGCTCCATCCCGCCCTTGCGGGTCACGCCGATCCGCGCCGTAGACGGCAAACCTTCCGTGCGGACGAGCGGCTCCGGCATAAGCTGACGGATGCAATATTGCAGCAATTGTTTGTCTGCCGGATATGCCTGGTGCCAGTAGCTAAAAAACAGCCGGTGGGCGATCTGAATCACCTGGCCCGAACGCGCAACCGCCGCGTGGCCGGAGACGTCTGCCGGCGGCGTGTAAAAATAGCCGTGAAACCCGTCCCACATCTTATTCGAATACGGTTCGCAGTCCTCGGCGATGACCGTGCAATCCGCGCCTTTGTTCAAACGTATCCCTTGCCGGTAGGCGGCGTATTTGAAGTCCGGCTCGAAGCCGGCGGACGGCTCCAGCATCTTGTAGTAGGAGACGTTCCGCGAATCGGCGCCGCCGAATTCCATGTTCCAGGCATCGATCGCAAACCCGGTCCGCTCTTCGTTCAGGCCGGAGAAGCCCGTGCTTACAATCCCTTTTCCTTCCGCCAGATGCTCCTCCAGCTTCGCTTTCAGCACCGACGTAATTGTAATTTCGTCAGGCAGCACGATCAGCTTGTAGGCCGAGAAATCCCCCGTCTCCCAGACAATATCGAACGTATACTTCAGCTCGCCCAGCATACGCGCAGCCGCATACAGCAACTGCTGCCCTTTCTGAAAACGCGGGTTGTTAGAGCCGAGATCGCTGCCCTCCGGCAAAACGACCGCTATATCCGCGGCTGCGACAGCCCCGTCCGTCCAAGGCTCTAGCCGTTCGACATCCTCGTACACGTCCGCGATCTGGCGGTAGACGGTGGCATCGAGTCCGTCCCGCGGATGCATATGGTCGCCTACCGACGTTCCGATGCCGTTCATAAGCGCATCCCAGACATCGTACTCCAGCGAGGCTTTGCTCTTCAATCCGCCGAAATCTCCCCAGTTGGCATGGAACCGCCCCGTCATATACAGCACCTGCTTGCCCAGCGTCCGGGCGAAGGCCGCCTGCGCGGCGAAATAGTCATAACCCCATGCGCCGGGCAAGCATTCGATCTCGATATGAGTGCCGAGCCCTTCGCAATGCACGTGCCCGAGCCCGTTCGGCAGCAGCAGCAGATCGTCACCGGTAATCGCCTTGACATCCCAACAAAAGTCGATGACCGTCTGTCTCGTAAACGCCTCCACTTCCTTGTCGTTCAAAGGATCGCCGCCGCTTGCGTGCAGCAGCTCCTGACATTCGTTCCCGTAGCACGGGTTCATCACCAGGCAGTCGAGAAAAATGCCGTCGACCGGATACCGCTCCACGACTTCCCGGATCATCCCGAGCGTATAGTCGCGATAGCCGGAATTCAAACACATCAAGCGAAAAAAGTTCCCCGTCCGGTCTCCCCAGATGACCTGACCTTCCTTGTTCACGACCGACCAGTCCCGGTGCTTGCGCGCCATCTCGTGATCGAGACCGATATTGAAGTAAGCGGCTACGCCGATGCCTTCCTTATGGCATTCCTCAATTATCTCTCCCAGCATATCCCCCTTCATATACGGATAAGGGACGCCGATCTCGGTCGGGTAGTAAGCGAATCCAAGATTGCATTTGGCGAATACGTTAACAAAATCGACCTTCGCCTGTTTCAGCGTACGGGCAAACTCCCGGGCATCGAATCCGGCGGCAAAATCGGTTACATTCGGCATCGTGTGAAAGTCGAGATGGACGGCTCGTTTCAGCTTTCGCATGGGACGACCTCGATTCTGGTGGAATGAATATGGTTTTACATTATATATTATATAATATATTGAATGCATTCTGTTTGTCTATTCATTTTTCCAGCTTGGATCGAATCCAATTTGTTCAGTTTTTGTCTATATGCATTCCATATACTGGAACTGAGTATATATCAAATAAAGGAGGTTTTCTATGAACACACCAGTCAAAAAGTATGCGGCCGAAGCGATCGGAACGTTCGTGCTCGTTCTGTTCGGCTGCGGCAGCGCCGCAACGGCGGGCGGCAATCTCGGCAACCTGGGAATCGCCTTCGCCTTCGGTCTGGCCATCGTGGCGATGGCGTACGTGATCGGCTCCGTATCCGGCTGCCATGTCAATCCGGCCGTATCGCTGGCAATGCTGCTTCTGCGCAAGCTGTCGGCCGCCGATTTCGTCGGCTACGTCATCGCTCAGATCGTCGGCGCTATCGCGGGAGCGGCCGTGCTGTATGCGATCATCGCCTCGACCGGGGCGGACGTCACGAGCCTGGGCCAAAACGGCTTCGGCGATGGCTACGGCATCGGGATTACGATGACGATGGCCGTGATCGTCGAGATTATTTTGACATTCGTCTTCATTTATGCGATTCTCGGCGTCACCTCTTCCCAAAGCCATGGTGCCGTTGCCGGGCTGGTCATCGGCTTGACGCTTGTATTCGTACATATTTTGGGGATCGGTCTGACGGGGACTTCCGTCAACCCGGCGCGAAGCCTGGGTCCGGCGCTGCTGCTCGGCGGCAATGCTTTATCGCAAGTTTGGGTATTTCTCGTCTCCCCGCTTATAGGGGGAGCGCTGGCCGCAGCCGTTTACCGCTGGCTCAATTCGTCGCGTCAGGCGTAAGCGAAGAACGAAGAACGTGAAGCAAATGCCGTACTCGCGAAATGAAGCTTGGCTGTAGAGGGATTCCGCTTCCTAGCCGAGCTCCGTAATAACGGAACTGAAACTTCCGCTAAAAGCTGCATACCCTTACTTCTTGCCCCGATAACGGAATTAGAAGTTCCGCTATACCCTCGGCAGGAGCCGATTTCGTCCCCTATTGTCAGATTTAACGGAACATTAGCTTCCTCTATCGGGCCGTTTCCGCCTCTTTTGGCACGTTAACGGAACAAGCGCTTCCTCTATTCCTGCCGGCAGTTCATTGCTTCGAATTACATACAAAAACGGGGACGACCGATGTCGTCCCCGCCTTTTTGCGCGAGTTAAATTTCCTTTTTGCGGCCGATAAGCAGAAAAGCGCCTACCAGCAAGATCGCCACAGCAATAATCGGCTGACCCGAAATTTTTCCGAGCAGCGCGCCTGCGGTGAAGATGATGAAAAACAATACCGACAGCACAGTCAAAATGTTGATCGGGATCAGCAGCCATTTGTTGCGGCCGCCGAACCAGTAAAATTCGAACAAGCCGACCGCGGGGGCGAAAATAAATCCGGGCCACATATACTCCCAGCTGTCGAACAGCATCGCGACCTGGCAGACCATCCCGGCTATGAGCAAAACGCCGCCCGGAATGAGCAGCCCTACACCCTTGCGCCCGATCATTTTGAAATACATCCAGTGGAAAAACAGCCCCAGCGGAATAACGAACAAGCTAGGCCAAAAATACGCGAATATGTCCCCGGTCCCGTATGATCCGCCTTGATTCAAAAACAAGTACGCTCCCAGAAGCATGAGCACTGCGCCCAAAATCGCCCTGATCTTCATCGTGCAGCTCCTTTACGATCATTGTTGCTTCCATCATACCATACAGGGCCGCGTACCGTACTCGTTCTCCGGCGTGATCCTTCCCCAGACTTAAGTCCAGTACGTATGGCAGACGGCAACGACGCGCCCTGACCGGGCCTCCTCAGCCCAACATGGCCGCCTGGCGCTTGTACTGATCCTCGAGCACGAGACAGGCCATCGCTTCGATAACCGGCACAATTCGCGGACATATGCACGGGTCGTGTCTGCCCTCGGTCATGATCGTATGCTCCTCGCCGCTTATACGGATCGTCTGCTGCGGCTTCGAGATCGAAGAGGTCGGCTTGACGGCTATGCGAAAAACGATCGGCTGCCCCGTACTGATCCCGCCGACGATGCCGCCTGCATGATTACTCATGAAGCCGGAGGCGTTCATCGGATCGTTATGCTCGCTGCCGAGCATATCCGCTGCGGCGAACCCGGCTCCGAATTCGATCCCTTTGACAGCCCCGACCGACAGCATCGCCTTGGCCAGCTCGGCATCGAGCTTGTCGAACACCGGCTCGCCGATGCCCGGGGCCACACCGTGAATGACGCATTCCACGATGCCGCCGCAGCTGTCCCCGGCAGCGGAGAGCTGCTCGATCTTGCCTATCATCGCGCGGGCGGCTTCGGGATCGCACGCCCGGACGGCATTGCGCTCAATCTCGCTTTCATCGAACGTTTCGCACTCGATGCCGGCTATAGCCTTCGTGTACGCCACGACGCGCACGCCTCTGCGCTCCAGCAGCTTGCGCGCAACCGCCCCCGCCGCCACCCGGCCGGCCGTCTCCCTTCCCGACGCTCTGCCGCTGCCGCGGTAATCGCGGATGCCGTACTTTTGCAAATACGTATAGTCGGCATGACCGGGACGGAACGCCAGCCTAATATCGTCGTAAGCCTGGGGCCGCATATCCTGGTTGTACAGCAAAATCATGATCGGAGTCCCCGTCGTTTTCCCCTCGAATACCCCGGAGACGATATGGACGATGTCGTATTCCTTCCGCGGAGTCGTCACCGAAGACTGCCCCGGCTTCCTGCGGTCCATCTGCGCCTGAACGTCCGAGATGTCCAGCTCGACGCCCGGCGTTACTCCGTCTATAATAACGCCTACCGCTTCGCCGTGCGATTCTCCGAACGTCGTAATGCGGAAACGTTCGCCGAACGAATTGCCTGCCATACGCGCTGCCTCCTGCCATACTCAAGTTGTTTGAACTCGATTATAACGGGAAGCTTGCAATAAATGAAATTGGAATATCCGAGATCAGGCATAGAATGACTCTATATCACAACACACCCGCTCGCCACATCCCCTGACTCCGCTGCACCGCACAGTCAGCCGGTCTCCTCTACTCTCCAAGCGGAATAACGATGTTCCACGTTTCAGTCGCATCGGAAAAGCCTTTCTTGCCATCGGAAACGGCCGCGAACAGATGCGTCGGCCGGCCGTTCTGGAACAGCAGAAACGGGCGCTCCATATTGCCCAGCGTCTGGGAGGTTCCGTCATCCCAGCGAATCGTGCGCGAATACGAACGCGGCTCCGCCGACAGCTGCCAGTCTAGGCCGTCCGGGGAATAGGCATGAATGCCCCCGTACTTTTCGCCGCACAAATCGCCGTTCATATCTTTGGCGATCAGCTCGTAGCCCGCTTCCGTTTTCCAAATGAACGGGTCTTCGAGATGGAATCGCTCCGGCGGAAATATCGGCTGCTCGCTAACGACCCGGTAAGGCCCCTCGTAATGATCGGCGCGCGCCGCTCCGATCGTCATCCCCCCGTGAGCGTTCCCCTCGTACTTGCGAGCTTTGTAGATGACCAGCACAGAACCGTCCTCATGGACGCAAGGAGCGGGGTTCGACGTAAGGAAGCTGTCGAACTTTCCCGGCCTCGTGTCCAGGATCGGCGTATCCAGCCTTTTCCACGGGCCGAAGACGCTATCGGACACAGCCAGTCCGATTCGCTTGTTCGCTCTCGCTACGATACATCGCGGGTCGTTAAGCCCGTAACCGTCCCCCGGAACCGGGTCCGGCAGCGGATGCGTCGAGCCCATGTAGTACAGCAGATACTTGTCGCGGAACTTGACGATATGAGGATTGTGCGTGCTGCGCCCGTCCCAGTATTCGGCTCCCCGCGCGGGCAGTACGACCTCCTGAAACTCGTACGGGCCTTCCGGCCGGTCGGCGACGGCGCGCACCACCTCCGAATAGACGAGCCAGCCGGGATGCATCGGCACCGACTTCGGCCAACGCGAAGCAAACAGATGATACCGGCCGTCCTCGCCCAGAACCGCTGAGCCGCACCATACCCAGTATCCGTCCATTCGAAATCCGCCGCCTCGCGGGGCGGGAAGCAAACGATTAAACATAACAACAAGCTCCCCCTATCGTGACAAACTGGCAGACAAGGCGCCAGCCTCCTCGTGTGTTAGGCGCGATCAAAAAAATAATAGACCAATCCGTTGTTGTTAAGAAAAGGCGTAGTTACCGCCTGTGGCAAGAACAACATCAGGTCCGCTATTTTTTTGATCGCGCCTTACATCCAATCGTAACGAATCGGGCGGGAAAAAGATATGGACAATCCAAACGAATCGTATGCATTTTTTTAAGGGATTTCCGAAAGAAGTCCTCTTCCTCTTCAGGGAAGGGATGAATTTCGGTTAGACGAAGAGGGTTTGCCCCGAACGGGATGCGAAAAGCATCGAACGCTAGTGGAGATCCCGTAAGACCTTTCTCCCTAAGAAAGGCAACGATCGTCGAAACAAGAAGCCCCCGCCTCTGTTGGCGGTGGGAGCTTTCACGGTAATCGCTCGCGCTCCTGCCCGGCGTTCCGCCTTCCCAGCGAAGCCATCAAATGCTCGTAGGTCAGCCCGTACTTTTCGGCGATATCCCGGGCGTAGCTGCTCCCTTGCGGACGCGAGCGGACGATTTTGTAGCTGCGTGCGGCCGTCCCGTTTTCCGTCTCCATTTCTGCGGTCAAGCTGTCGATCCGGCAAACGCTCGACTCCAGGCGGCCGTTTAACTCGTCGATGCTGCGGGCCAGATCGTGAAGATGCGTAGCAAACAACACCCGGCACCCTGACTCGCGCAAGCCTAGCAGCACTTGCTCGGCGATAAAGGTCGCCTCCGAGGCGCTTGTGCTCGAGAACGTCTCATCCATTAGCAGCAAACTATGGCCGGTCAGCTTCTCGCATATGCGCATCAGGCGCTCGCATTCGTCGGCGAAGCGGCCGTTCGCGTATCTTTCTTGCCGGTCGGGAAAGTGAGAGTAGATCCGGTCCACGGGACTGATCGATGCCGAGAAAGCCGGCACGAACAAACCGAGCTGAAACAGCAGCTGCGCCATCCCGACCGCCTGCACGAAAACGGTTTTGCCGCCTTGATTCGGACCGGTCAAAATATAAATCATGCCGTCATCGTCAAACTTCATTTCGTTCAGCACGACTTTACCTTTCTCGCTGTCGCCGCCGCTCGGCTGCATATTCAGTGCAACGACCGGATTGTAGAGCCCCTTCACAGTAAATGTCTTGCTCTCCATCGGACACACTTCGGGCTTGCACAGCGGCATTCCGGCGGAGAGCAGCCGCTTCAGCAGCGCCACCCCGCCGACCAGAAAACGAATCTCGTCTACGAATCTCATAACGAATCTGGATTTGGCAATCGTGAACGCGCGAACCACCGGCCTCCAATTCTTCATCGAAGACTTCAGCATCGTGTGCAGCGCTCCGTTTACTGCGGACTTCATGGCAACCAGCTGCTCCGGCGTCAACCCTTTGCCGACCGGCTCAAGCGGGGCAAGACACGTAAAGCCGTCATTCGCAAAATCGATCCGCAGCAGCCTGTCGATCAACTGCCCCGAGCGAAACGACTCCGTATGGACAGCGACAACGCCGGCTTCCGCAGGACGGAACCGCGCATCGAGATTCACCCCGATCGTCATACTTTTGATGCTGCGAATGCTTTGCGACATTTTGGCATATTCGGCTTTCAGCGAGCCATGCGCCGGGTCCTCGTACAACTGCCTGATTTCCGCTGCAAATGCCTTGAAAGCCCTCGATTGAAAGTCTTTAGGCTCTCGGCAAAAAAAATCGTACAGCTTCTCGAGCAAGCCGACATACACCTCGATCTCGGAAATGGCCGTCAAATAGTCGTACATGTCAACGTCCGTTTTCGTGTTCGTTTGATGCAGCTCCTTCATATCTTCCAGATCGGGCAGCAGCTTCTCGAGCAGTTTGAACAACGGCTCGTGATTCAATATATCCTCCACTGCTTCGAGCCGGTAACGGATCACCTCGACCCGGTCGGTCAAATATACGGACGGATGCTTTTGAGCCGGCTTGAATTTGAACGCACGCCGCATTTCGCCAAACAACGCTTCCGCCTGAAGCGCGGTAATAACCGATAGATCGGCTACAGCCGTCTCCTCTCCGGAATATGCCGAGTATTCCTCCGGGTACAACAAGCTCCAACTGGACGTATTCATAGACATGTTCATATCCCTCCCAAGACGGTGCCGATATACGTCCGGAGCGGACCCGCGAGTAAAATGGAAACGATCCAGACGACCGACGAAGATGAGTGCAACAGCACCCTCGAATAGCCGTGCCCCCACCAATCTCTGGAGAGCACATAATACGTGAACAGCAAATAAACAAACAGCGGAAAACTGATCATGATAAAAAAGCTATACGACATGAAAACGATTCCAAACAAACCGGCCCAATGACGCAGCAGACGAAGCAGCAGCCAGTGGCGCGGCGGTGAAATGAGCAGCGGCTGCTCCGGGCCGCTTTGGATCATGCGAATCAGCAGTTGGGTTACATTACCTAAAAGTCGCATTCGGCCTCACCCCAGATATTGGCACTTTCCCTTAATCGTACCACAATCCTCCGTAGTCATGAAGACATAAAAAGCTCATAAAACGATGATATTCCGTTATCATCTTCAGCTCTCATAGAAAAACGTCCTCAGGCAAATACTATGCGGACGAGAATCGATATACTCCCGGAAGGTACTGGTTGATGCGATGAGCACATTTGCCCCGTTTCGCGAAAAAAAACAAAGAAAACTGCTCGTAAGCACAGGGCTTAGCTGGCTATTCGACGCTATGGACGTCGGGATGATCTCCTTCATCGTAGCGGCGCTCGCTGTAGAATGGCAGCTCGGTTCGCAGCAGATCGGGCAGCTGACGGCGATCAACTCGATCGGCATGGCCGCAGGCGCGGCTGTAGCCGGAGCGCTTGCCGATACGTACGGCCGCCGGGTCGTGTTAATCGCAACGCTGCTTCTGTTCTCGCTTGCCAGCGGCTTATCCGCGTTCGCCGGAAGCTTCGCGATGTTATGCGCACTGCGATTCATCGCCGGCTTCGGCCTCGGGGGAGAGCTTCCGGTCGCATCGACGCTCGTATCGGAGTCGGTGCCGCTTCAAGATCGCGGCCGTACCGTCGTCCTGCTGGAAAGTTTCTGGGCGGCCGGCTGGATCGTCTCCGCACTTATCTCTTATTTCGTCATTCCGCTGTACGGATGGCGGACAGCCTTCGTCATCGGAGCGGCACCGGCTCTTTATGCGCTTTACCTCAGACGGGCGGTTCAGGATTCTCCGCGCTTTGCGCTGCAGCAAGGCCGGAAGCCGACGTTTCGCGAGCGAGCCGCCTCGGTATGGTCGGCCCCGCACCGGTCGTCCACCATTACGCTGTGGGTACTATGGTTTACGGTCGTATTCTCGTATTACGGCATGTTTCTGTGGCTGCCGACGGTTATTGTGATGAAAGGCTTCGGTCTCGTCAAAAGCTTCCAATACGTCCTGATCATGACGCTTGCCCAGTTGCCCGGCTACTTCACGGCCGCTTATTTTATCGAGAAATTCGGCAGAAAGTTCGTGCTGATCGCCTACTTGCTGCTAACCGCCGTAAGCGCCGTCTGGTTTGGCAGCGCGGAAACGGTAGGCAGCATAATCGGCGCCGGGATCTGTTTGTCGTTTTTTAATCTGGGCGCCTGGGGAGCGATGTACGCTTATACGCCGGAGCTGTATCCGACCGCGATCCGCGCCACCGGCGTCGGGTTCGCCAGCTCGTTCGGCCGGATCGGCGGGGTGCTCGGGCCTTACACGGTCGGCCTGCTCGTGGCTCGGGGCGTCGGCATTGCCTCCATCTTTATCGTTTTTTTCGCGGCTATTGTAATTGGCGCCATCACCGTCTTCGCCTTGGGCAGAGAGACGAAAGGAACGGACCCGGATCAGCCCCGCTCGGCCGCCAAAGCGTACTCCTGAACGAAAAAAAGGCCGCCCGCCGGAACCCGAAAGCTCCGATGGGCAGCCATTTCAATGTCTACAAGATGCTTAGCTTGCTATGATCAGCCTTACCGATGAGCGGCAACAGCCGCCTTCAGCTCGGCCAGCGGACGAACGCCGACATAGGTCGCAACTTCGGCCCCGTCCTTGAACAGTTTCAGCGTCGGAATGCTCATAATTCCGTATTGGCCCGCCGTTTCCGGATTATCGTCCACGTTCACTTTGGCGATCGTCAGCGCGTCGCCCTCCTGCTTGCCAAGCTCTTCGAGAATGGGAGCGATCATTTTGCAGGGGCCGCACCACGGCGCCCAAAAATCGACGAGCACAAGTCCTTCCCGGACGGTGCTTTGGAATTGCGAATCGGAAACATTAACGATAGCCATTACAGATCCTCTCCTTGTATTTATTTATTTTATGAAAATCGAATCAAATATCGATGGAATTGCGGAAACGGGTGTCGCTGATCCGGTTGTGAATCGGCAGTGCCGCCGGCAGCGTTTGCTTAGAGTCGGCGGAACCGAGCTCACTGCTCAGCGAATCGAACCAGTCTTTATCGTGAGTGGCCAGCGCCAGCTCAATCAGATCAAGCAGTTCCGCTTTTTCCGCGGGAGCGGCATCCGGCATTTTCTTCACTTTGGAGAGCGGCGCTTCTATCGAAGTGCCGATGGCCGATTCGCGGTCGCACTGCGTTACCCATACGCGGACCGAACCACCTCGAACCGCTTCGACAAAACCAATAAATTTCTCGTCCCCGGCGGATGTGCCGGTTACCCAATCGCCTGTTTGCAGCAGTATGCTCCAATTCATCGTTCTCAGCCTCCTCGCAATCTGTCATCATTATAGTAACAGATTGATGAAAAAAATTTACTGCTTTAACTTCTGCTTTTCTTTTACGCGTTTCAGAACGTCCCCGATCGTCACCTGCTGCAAGTGTAGCAGTAGCTGCTGCTCCGCCTCGCCGAAAAGCTGGTCCATCACTTCGGCCATGTTGCAGGCAACGATACATGCTTCCTCTTCGCTGCCGGAGCACCAGCCCGGCTTCAGCGTGCCGATGCAAGTCGCCTTGTACAATTCGGCAAGCGTAACCGACTCTGGACTGCGGATCAAATAAAAGCCTCCGCCAATGCCTTCCTTGGTCGCCACGAATCCTTGCTTCCGCAAACCGCTCATCACTTTGCGCAGACGCGACGGGTGGGTATTTACATTGCGTGCGATGCTATCGCTCGTTGCCATTCGGTCAGGCTTATACGCCAAATATACCAGACTGTGCACCGCAATCGTAAACTCGCTGTTCACCCTGTACGCCCCTTTCCGTTTGCTTACTGTTATTATATTAGTTACAGTTAGAAATGTCAACGGCTTTTGCTGCGATTCCGCTGCAATTGCCAGGGCAATCGCTATTCAGGGTTTTGAGGGTGGATACACGGCCGCTACGGAAACATTTGATCTTCCACCCGCTCTTACAATCGGATTCCTTGATTGAATCATTCTAAGGTTGGAATCCCGCTTGTAAAGGCGACCTCTTCGCTTTCCAGATGCAAATGTTCCACTCCGCTCCTTTTTTCCCTGAATAGCGATTGCCTGCTGCGATTTAGAAGTACGACCACAGAGGCTACCTGAAACAAGCAGCGACCTGCCGCTAGGACAAGTCGCCGCCATGACTCCGCCGCTATTTTCCGCTTCATCCCGTTCTCAGGCCAGATATATCTGCGCTCCCTACACTCAAGTCGCCTTCGTCGTTAACAAAGGAAAACGTGACTTGATTACCGTCCGGACTGAAGGTCGGATGCGGATGAGCGGGATGCCGGTCGCCGCACCGTATCTCGCACAGCAACCGGGAAGACCCGCCGTGCAGATCGATTAGCACAATCCGGCTTTTCGACTGGTGCGGCATCGTATCCGCAGCCGCCCAGCGGCCGTCCGGACTGACGCTTACATGCCAGTAAGGGTAATCGCCGCACACGAGCGCCGGAGATGAGCCATCCCGGCTTACAGAATAAATACCCGAAGGCTGCAGCGGGCTATGCGGATATTTGACGAAAACCAGCTTTTCTCCGTCGTGCGACCAGATCTCGTGCCCGACATATTCGCCCAGCAAGCCGTCAGGCATCATTTGCTGCGCATACATATTGAGCAGATGGCCCGTTTCCGTATCGACGGACCAGATGCGGTCCCGAATGACATGCGCCGGACCTTCGTGGGCGAAAAACAGCACGTTGTCATACACCGGGTTCACCTGCGTATGATTGGCGCAGTGATTCGGCCTGGCGAAGCCCGGCTCGGCCGCCCGGTGAATGTCACCGGTCTCCGTATCGATCCAGCCGATCGTATAGTTGTCATCGTCCGTACACCAATAGACGCCGAGCCTGCTTCCGGTATCGTTTACGGAGAGCGGCTCCTTGAACGTAACCGCGGGGTCGTGGCTGCAGACGACAAAGCGGTGTCCGGTCGCCAAATTTGCGGCGTATATCCGGTGGTCGCCCTTCAAGTAATAGACGATGTTTTGCCGCGATACGACCGCGCTGGCCCAGCATGCATCATCGATATACCTGCTGTCGCCGGTCGCCGTATCGAAGCGAACGAGCCGGCAGCGCAAGCTTTCGTCGATATCCGCGCAGAGGACAAGATGGCGGTTGTCGGTTTCCCAGCACATGGACGATACGTACAAGTGAGAAATATCGCTTCCTTTGCGGCTTATCACATCAATGGGAATATTCGCTGCCTCTTCCCGGTAACCGCTTCTGGACAGCTTGAGAGCGCCAGTAAAAACATAATCGTTAGTCGCCATTTTGCAAGTTGACCTCTTTTTCCTTTATCGTGTAACGAATCACTTTCTCGTACGGACGGCAAGCTCCAGCTCATACAGCTTGCTTTCGCCGGGCTCGAGCATGACGAGCGTTCCTTGCGCTCTTTCGGCGGCACGTCCTTCCACGAAACAGTTGGCCGGCTCCAGGCCAAGTACGTGGATGCCTTGACCCGGCATTTTCCATTGCACCAGATTCGGGAGCCGGCTCTTATCCCAGGTTAGCTCGACGCATACGGATTGCGATTCGCCGGAACATAGCGGGAAGCGATCGTTGACGATTCGCGCGATCGGCTTTGAATCGGTTCGGATATCGCGGTGGAAAAACACCTGCTCCTCCGTATCCGGCTCCGGCGCCTGCCAGCGGCCCCATCCGTCCGCCGCCGCACGATGCCCTCGGCTTGAAACCGCCGCTTCGGGGCATTCGACGATCGTTCGCTCGTCCATAAGCGGAAAGCCAAAATTAAAATGATACAAAATCATATGAGCCGCCCGGGTAAACCCGACATTCTCGACAACGTCCCGAATACGAATGACATTTTCGCCAAGCGAGCTCCGGATTTCCCTCGTCAGTCTCAGGTGGTCGCCGAATATCGTCGTTTCGTCGATCGTGCCTTTGACGCCGATCTCGTATTCATCGCCAATCCAGTTGCCGGCCGCAGCAACATGACGGGCGGGAAGATGATGAATTCTGCCGTGAAGTCCGTACTGCCGCCCCTCCTCTTCGCATGCGCTGCCGACATTCATGAGCCCGCATGTCATCAGAAGTCCGCCTGCGGCGGTTCGCAGCCATTCCGTCCGCTGCGCGTCATAGTAGGCCGGATGGGCGATGCCGCCCGGAGACAGCCAGCAGATCGGCACTCCCGCATATTCGCATAAGCCGATGTCCATCCCGCGGGAAGGAAGCACCTCATAGCTCAGCCCGGCCCCCGTCCTCACCCGGATGAACTCGACAGCGTCTTCCATCCCTTCCGTTCCCCTCATCCGCTGTACGCCGCCGATCTGCTCGATCCGACCAACCCTAGCTTCGATTTCCCTTCTGGTCCATTCGCGGTTATACAGCTTCACCGGCTTGCCCTCCGTTTCAAACGCGTTGTTGTCCGGCAACCGTCACATCACGCTGTTGTTTCTCTCGACGCGGTTTACGATGGCGGATACATCACTGTAAGCGGTTCCCGAAATATCGATCCCATCGTTATCGACCATAATAAGCTTGGCCGTGTTCGCTGTGTGCACGGCGACAACCTGTACGCACGATGACGCATACGTTCCGGATACCCGCGCTCCCGTGACCGTGCCGTATTGACCGACTCGGACCGCTATTTTGCCATCATGGGCGACCGTCCCGTCGCATAGCAGATCCGTTCCTCTAGCGGCGTCGACGACAATATCGAAGCCTTCGCCCGTATTGCCCTTCGCCGTCATCCGGTTGCCCATGACGACTGCCGCCACCGCCCCGCGAAAACCGTCTTTTTTGTAGCAGACGAATGTATTCCCGCTGACCGACCCTCGTGTGCAGTTCGCCGACGTTCGTCTGATTACTTGAAGCGGATTGCCCCAGTTATCTTTGCCGTTCGCATAATAAAACTTGTTCCGGTCCACGTCGATATGCCGGGTGCCGCTCTCTCCGGTAATATAAACGGCATTGTTGATCATATTGAAATGCTCGTTATCGCAATAAGAGACGTCGTGGCTATCCAGCGCGCGGAAAACGTAGCCGAATGCGCCGTCGATCGAATTGCCGTATATTTTAATTTTGTTCGGGCCTAGTCCGTAATCGGTTACCTTGCCGCCGGATTCCGGATTTTTGTAATGAACGACGCTAAACAGCGATTCTCCGCTCGCATACGGGTTGTCGACATTTTTAATCAGATTGCCCGCAGCGATGACCGATTCTTCCCGTCTCCCCGGGTTGAGGGACGTACCGTTCACAGGGAGATCCCGGTATATGCATTTGATGTCGAGAATATTCCAGTGATGGTTTGTGATCACATTATGGCTGAAAATCGTCCGCGAACCGTCCGTGAACATATCGACGCAATCGCGGTATACGTCGTCGAATATGTTACCCGTAATGATGTTGTCGTGACGCCCGGTCGCATGATTGTTAGCGAGATCGTTCGGATCGCTGGTAAGCTTGATCGCATCGCCCCACGGAACCGTTGTCGCGACAGTCCTCGCTTCGTTTAATACCGCTTTCGAATTTCCGCCGGTGAAGTAGTTGCCGGTAATCCGGGTTCCGCGGCCTGTCGTAGCCAAAATCATGTAGCTGGCGTCCCGCAGCCTGGAATGGCTGACACTCACGCTTGAACCGGTAATCTCCAGGCAGCACTCCTGATGACCGTTGCCCCGGAACTCGGCGTGGACGACTTGAACATGGTCGGCTTCGATCAGCATCGCCCGCCGATTGTCCGTTCGCAAGGAATCGTCCAATACCGGGGAATGAACGACGCAGCCTGTGCTTGCAATCCGGATGCAGCCTGTAATGCCTTGGAACACGGCTTTTCGGCAGTCCAGCATAGACGCCGAGGCGACGATCACGTCCCCATCGTAGATGTAAGTCATTCTGGGCGTCGCGCTGACCGTATACCCCGTAACTTGAAAAGCGGCGGTCAACCGCTCCGCATTACGGGCCGCAGCGGATGTATCGGATCCGCGAGCAACGCCGAAATCTTCCACCGTCAGAAAACTGCCAGTCCTTTTCCAAAACCACCCCGGCTTCCCCGACTGAAAGAGCGAGCCTCCGTCATCCGTAAAGCCCCCCTGCACCGCAACCAGTATGCCGCCGCCTACGCCTGGCGTGCTGCCGTAATAGCCCTCCAGTACGACCTGCTCTCCGGCGCAATCGGGCGCTCTCGTTCGCAGTTCGTCCACGCTTCTCACGTTCGCACACTCGCATCGCTTCTTCGTTCCGTATACGCTGTCCATAACCGAACTCCCGCTCGCCGCCGCCCTGCCGAAGCTCATTGCCGCTCCGGCCAAACCAAGGGCCGCCAGCATTTTTCTTCGGCTCATCGCCGGTTCTTTCTCGTGATTGGGCTCCGTCATCGCAAAGTCTCCCTCCCTAAGAGGCGGAACCGGTGCCATATAGACCTATTCCGCCGTTTATTCACGATTCGACTACTCGTTTTTCTTTTTCTCGATTTCTTTGTTGATCGCTTCTTCCGCTTCCTTCAACGCCGTGTTCACGTCTTTACCGCCCACCGCCGCCTCTCTGAACTTGTCCCGGATGATCGGGAAAGCGAGGGCGTCGTACTTCGTGACAGCTTGCGGAGTCGCGGCGAGCTTGTTGTATGTAAACGCCCCGGCATTTCTGCCCTGCAGCACCTCGACGTCTTTGCCGAACTGCTGCTTGATGTCGGCATTGTTCAGCGCGGAAGGCCGGCCTTGCCTGACATTGTCCCGTTGACCTTCCACCGAGAGGAGATGGGCGATCGCCAGAAACGCTTCGTCCGGATGCTTGCTCGTTCCGGATATGCCCAGCAGCGGGGCGAACAGCTGAATCGTCGTTTTCGGAGCCTCCGGGAAAGAAGGCAGCGCGACAACATCCCAGTTGAGACCGTTCTTCGTCGCATCCGGCAAGCTCCCGAACATCGAGGTGCCTGCATACATCGCCAGCGTCTTGCTTTTCAGGAAAGCGTCTCCGCCTTTGCCCCAATCGTTTCCGGGTATTTCGTAAAAGCGCTTCATCGTATCGAATATTTTTTTCCATGCGTCGGTATTTACGGCCGCCTTCGTCGTTTGGGCGTTCACCATCGGTGCGGAGAGCTGATTGTACGGCAGCAGCACATTGGTCGCAAAATCGAATCCGACATACTGCACACCCCCGTCCATTCGCGTTACCCGTTTCGCCAGATCCACGGTTTCATCCCAAGTCATGCCGTCCTTCGGATAAGGGACCCCGAATTTGTCGAAAATGTCCCGGTTGTAGTGCAGCGTCGCGATATTCACCGAGGAAGGAAACATCCAGAATTGGCCGCTCGGGAAATTGGCCTGTACGGAGCCAAGTACGACCGGATCGAATGCATTCAGATCGAACGCGTATTTTTTCATGTAAGGCATCAGATCGGCCAGAACGCCCAGCTCCCGGTAGACGGGAATATCGCCGCTGCTGTCGCCGAAAATAATGTCGGGCACTTTTCCCGCCGCGATTAAATCTTCCATCATCGAGCCTTTGCCTTTGCGGATCATTTCGATCGTGATTTGCGGGTATTTGATCTTAAGCGGGGCCACGATCGCGTTCTGAAACAAAGGGTCGCCCATGCTGCTGTTAAATACCGTGAGCGTGACCGGCTCAGCGCTCATGACCGGCGACTTTAGATCGTTCGATCCGGCTGCACCGGTCGGACCCGCTTCTTTTTTGGCACAGCCCGATACAAGTACCGCTATACCAAGTGCGGCGATCGTTATTGTTTTGCCTGCTTTTGCATTTGTCTTTATCATCGCTTGACCCTCCTGTTTGAATCGTTTGTCACTGCAACTCGCCGTCTGCAACGGACGGCATCCGGACGATCGCCGGATCGGTGAACACATCGAATTCGTCCCGGCTCGTACTGGAAAATTCCGATACGATCGCGCCTTCCGCTCCTCCCTGGAACCAATGCTTCGTACCGGGCGGAATCGTGTACTGCTCTCCCGGCCGCAGGACGATTTCATGGAATACGCTGTAACACGCTTCGCTTCCCGCCGGTAAAACCGCTTGAATATTCGCCGCGGGCTCCCCCTCGACATAGAGCAGCACTTCGCCCCACCGGCAGCGGAACGTCTCGAGCTTCCCGGGCTCGCCGTCCACCGGCGGATGAAGATGCTCCGGGCACGTCTGCCGCGGAAACAGCACGAGCTCCTTGGCGCAGTAGCGATCCGTATTGATGTACGTAACGAGCTCCAGTCCTTGACTATCCAGATGGCCGAGCCCAAAATCGGCTACCTCGATTTCGGCTTTCTCCGCGGCCGTCAGAACGATTCCCGCCTTCTCCAACATCCTGGCCGCGCGCTCCCGGGCGTGCTGCCATTCGTTTCGGTTTATGGCCAACGCCTAACCCCCTTTCGCTTATACGGGAATATCGTATGCGCAACTGGATCGATTGGTATCGATCGGCCCCGCTTCCGGGCTCCCAATTCGAAGCTAACATGAGCCGAGCCTTATCCGAAAGCCTCACTTTTTGCTCGATCACGCCGTTTTTGCGCGGCGCAAAAAAAGCCAACTCCCGCATCGGAGAAGGCTTTCGGAGCGTTTACAATTTCGCTGTTTTGGGCGAGACGGCCGCTTTCCCCGACTCCATCGCCCTATACTCGGTAGGCGTGAAGCCGGTCGTTTTTTTGAAAATACGTACAAAGCTGTTCAAATTCGTATAGCCGACTTCCTCGGCAATTTCGCGTATTTTCATGCCGCTTTCCCGCAGCAGCGACTTCGCCCTCTCCATTCTTAAACCCATGACGTAGTCGATAAAATTGCCGCCGGTTTGTTCCTTGAAAATCCGGCTGAGGTGGTACAGACTCATCTTGAATTGTTCGGATAACAGGTTCAGCGACAGATCGCTTCTCCCGTAGTGCTCCTGAATAAACACGAGCATCCGGCCGACGACTTCATGGCGTTCCAGACCGCTCCTCTTGTCTTCGTCCGTCCGCTCTGGTTTCCGGTCTGACTCTCCGTCATCCCGTTCCTTCGCCTCCCCGGTACAAACGGTTGTATGGCCTCCCGGTATCGCTTCGGAATATAAAACCTCCGCCGCTTGGCCGCATTCGAGAACCGGTTCCGTCGCCTCGACGGGTTCCACGCTTCCGCTTTCGACCGGACTCCGGAGCAGCTCCCGTCCCAGCGTATTCGTCGCGGTCCGCCGGTGCGACATTGCCGCAGCATCCGGCGCGAGCCTGCTGCCCGGCCGGAGCTCCCGGAGCTTACGGCGCTTCCGGCGCTTGGCGGCCATAACCGCCGCAATCGCGATGACGATAAGTACGATACCGACTATGAGCAGATCGTTGCGAATCTGGGCCAAGCTCACGGCGCCCTCCTCCCGGTCAAGCGGAACCTTGGACAACACAGGGTCGTCTTCGCGTTTTTGGCCGATCATACGCTCGTCCTTATGGTGGACGATATTACCATCCTCATTCGCGATACTGATCGCGCCCGCAACCGCTTGCAGCTGGTCGCCTTCGCCGACCGTACCCTTTAGGCGAGCGGACAGCATGAAATACGACAAGCTTGCGCCAGACACGACGCATAAACAGAGCAAGAAGGCCGATATGATCCAGATGCGTCTCCGATAGTCGATTAGAAGCCGAATCATACGTTCTCCCCCTTCTCCCCATTTTCTTTAAGTCCCCGGCGCTTTTGCAGTCGATTTCCGCAAAACGAGCCTGGTCGGCAAATTTACTTTTTTGCGCTCCTGCGAAGGATCGTCCATAACCGACAGCAGAAGCTTGGCGGCTTCCGCGCCGATCTCGAACTCCTGCTGGACGATACAGGTCGGCGGTATGCGGGAAAATGTAGAGTATTCATAATCGTCGAAAAGCAGGACCGACAATTGCTCCGGCACCCGGATGCCCAGCTCCTCGGCCGCTCCGAGTACCGCCAGTCCGCTTGGTACGGTGGCGGCGAATACCGCTGTCGTCTCCCGGTTTTGTTCCAGAAACGAGCGCACGATCGCTTTCGTCTCCGTCACGGCCCCGGCCTGCTTGCGTTCCTCCAGAAGCTCGAACAAACATCGCTTATGGTCAAGCGGGATGTGGTGCTTGGCCAGCGCCCGAACATATCCGTCCATCCGGTCCTCGAGGCTGGTCGTCGTCTTGCCGTGAACGGCGACGAAAGCGATATTCGTATGTCCTTGCTCGATCAGATGCGAGACGGCGTCGTATGCGCCCCCCGCATGGTCCGAGCAAACGCAGTTCGTCTCGATGCCGCGCAAATACCGGTCGATGACGACAACCGGAAATTTGTTCAGGGACAGACGAAGAAGCTCCTCGTTGTACGATTCCCCGTCAATCGGAAAAATAAGAATGCCTTCGACGTCCATTCGGACGCATTCCCGCAAAATACGTTTCTCCCTCTCCGAGTCGCCCTGCGAGGAACGGTATATAATCTGGAAGCCGCGTTCCGACAACGCGGACTCCGCACCGGCCAATATTTGCGCAGCTAGCGGGGTGTGAACCGAAGGAGCTATAAAAACGACGGGACGAAGCGCGGCTTCATCCGCCGGCTCTCCGACATGCGGGATTTCCGGCTGCCCGGCCGCCGCTCCGGAAATGAACGTGCCTTTGCCTTGTATGCGATAAACGAGCCCTTCCTCGACCAGATCGGATAGCGCTTTCTTGATCGTAAAGCGGCTGACGCCGAACTGCCCGGCCAATACGGCTTCCGTCGGCAGTTGATCGTTAGCCCGCCACTCCTCTTTTCGAATCTGTTCCAAAATATAATCTCTTACCCGGGAATACAAAGGGATGCGTTTCACAGATTGTGTCAATGCCGATTCATCCTCCGTCGCACTTACCTTATGCCAGTTTAGCCCTAGTGTAACATACAAAAATATCAATATACAAATATTTTCGTTCCACACCCGCATAAATATCGTTAAAAAGCTGCATAAACACTAGTTTACAACAAATTGTATTTCAAGTACACTCAAGTTGTCATATTTGTATGTTTGGTATATTTATATTCGTATTTGCATGGAGGTATGCACATGAGAACGATCGACTCGCGGCTTCGCCAGCTTTTGGGTGCGGCGCCGAACAGCTACTGGGACGAGAAAATCAAGTCGAAGCCCGGTCCTTATGGAGAACGGATCCTGTCGCAATTGGTTTTTGCAAGCGAATTGTCGAAAGGGAATGCCCATGCATTCGACGAGGCGATTACGGCAACGCTCGACTATGTGGAGCGGCAAATTGCGGAAGAAGGCGTTATTGCGAAACGGACGGCGCTTCAAGCCGAACAGCTGCTGACTGCCGTAGCTCCCGCCGCCAAAAGCTACGATATTCTTTGCGTAGCGCATGCGCATATCGATATGAACTGGATGTGGCCATGGGACGAAACCGTCTCCGTCACGCTCGACACGTTCCGTACGATGCTGACTTTGATGGAGGAGTACCCGTCTTTCGTGTTCTCCCAGTCCCAAGCATCCGTATACCGGATCGTTCAGCAGTATGATCCGCTTATGCTGGAGGAGATCAAGCGGCGGGTTCGCGAAGGACGGTGGGAGGTAACGGCGTCTCACTGGGTCGAGGCGGACAAAAATATGCCGAACGGCGAGAGCTTGACCCGGCAAATTTTGTATACGAAACGGTACTTGTCCCAATTGCTTGGCATCGATCCCGCCTCGCTTAATTTGGATTTCGAGCCGGATACGTTTGGTCACAGCGTTTTTGTGCCGGAAATTTTGACGAATGCCGGGGTCCGGTATTACTACCATTGCCGTGGAAGCGATGGCCCTATTGCCTACCGCTGGGTGGCGCCGTCCGGCAATTCGGTCGTTTGCTACCGCGAGCCGACCTGGTATAACGACCCGATTCAGCCGATTTTGGGTTCGTATGTGCCGCAAATTTGCCGTCAAACCGGACTGAAGACGCATCTGCACGTATACGGCGTCGGCGATCATGGAGGCGGCCCGACAAGACGGGATTTGGAACGGCTCCACGCCATGAACGACTGGCCCATATTCCCGAACATCCGCTTCGGTCGTTTCGCCGACTATTACAAGCAACTCGAGTCGGTCAGCGGCACGCTTCCCGTCGTCAAAGGCGAGCAAAACTGCGTATTTACCGGCTGCTACACCTCGCAGTCGCGAATCAAAACGGCAAACCGGATCGGCGAGGCGACGCTGCAGGAGGCGGAATTGTTCAGCGCAGCCGCCGGAGCGCTCGCCGGAGCCGCCTACCCGAGGGCGGCCTACGAGGAAGCGTGGAGAAATGTGCTGTTCAACCAGTTTCACGACATTTTGCCCGGTTCCGGCGTCATTGAAACCCGCGAGCATGCGCTCGGGCTGTTTCAGCATACGATGGCGATTGCGAACACGAACCGCAAGCTGGCACTGGAACGCATTGCCGCCGGCATCGACACTTCCGATCTGGGCGGACCGGACGAAGCAGGGACCGTCTCCGAAGGGGCCGGCGTCGGCTATGGCACCCAGGCGTTTCAAATTACGCAAGTGGAACGCGGACAAGGTTCAACGCGAATCGTCCATCTGTTCAATCCGTCCGCCCAAAACCGCGAAGAGCCGGTTGAGATCGTCCTCTGGGACTGGAATTATGCGATCCGTACACTGATCGTTAAGGACAGTGACGGAAACGAGACTGCTTACCAAATGCTGGACAAAGGCTTTCATACATACTGGGGGCACCACTACATGAGACTGCTCATCGAAGCGAAAGTCCCGGCCTGCGGATACAGTACGTATACCGTCTCGCTCGGCGAAGAGGAGTTCGAACCGTTTTTTCCGACCGATCCGAGAGTGGACCGCGAAGAAAGATTCGTTTTGGAAAATGAGCTGCTTCAGGTGACGTTCCACCCGGTTTTTGCCACCGTTATCTCGATGATCGATAAAACGACAGGTACGGAGCTGATTGACACGGCTAGGCCCGCAGGGCTGTTCCGGCTCATTCAGGAAGACCCCGGCAAAGGAATGACCGCCTGGTGGGTCGGGCGATACATGAGCGCGGCAAGTGTGCACGACCAAGTAAAGCTCGTCAAGGGTCAGCGCGGACCGCTGCGGCAATCGTTGAACTATGAGCTTCGATTCGGAAACTCGGCCATGAAGGTAGCCGTATCACTCGACCGGAACAGCCCTTATCTGAAATACCGCATCGAATGCGATTGGCAAGAAATCGGCAAAAAGGGGAAAAGTATTCCACAGCTGAATTTCCACTGGCCGCTCGGCTATACAAGCCCGTCGTACACATACGACGTACCGTTCGGCACCGTCGAGCGGGAGCCGCTCGGCATGGACGTTCCCGGCAACAGCTATGCGTTCGGCAAACGCGAGGAGAAAGAAGAGGGCGGAAACAAACCTTCGATCATGCTTGTGACGAACAATAAATACGGTTTTCGCGGCACGGACGATTCGCTTGCGGTTTCGTTAATTCGCAGCTCTTTCGACCCGGACCCGTACCCGGAGCTCGGCAATCATCATAAAATCGAGATGGCCGTTTGCGTCATCGGCTCGCACTCAACCAATCGGGAGTTGACCGAAGCCGCATACCGGTTCAACCACCCACTCAATGTATTATCCGGCACGACGCATCCCGGTACCCGTACAAAAGACGCCAGCTTCCTCCGGCTCATCGAAGGCTCGGTTGCCCTATCCGCGGTCAAAATGCCGGAGAACCCGGAAGGGAAGCGCTGGATCGTCCGTGTGTATGAAACGGATGGCCAGGCTGCGATCGCCAAACTGCAGCTGTTCAAGCCCGCGACGGATGCCTGGTACGTCGACTCGAACGAAATCCGTTTACAGACCGGCTTGTTTATCCGGGTCGATGGCGAGTATGTTTGTTTCGAAGTGCCCGCTTATTCGGCAGCCGCAGTGTGCATCGTATTCGAATAAAACTGACTTTTTTCGGTAAAAGCCAAACAGCCGACTATGCTCCTCCGAAGGTGCATAGTCGGCTGTTCCCTGCGGCACGTCTACATAATGCCAGCATGCCTCTCGATAAATTCGACGATCGGCGCCGGATTTTCCAGGCTGTGCGGATGGTGCCCGACACCCGGCTTAACGATCGTATCCATCGTGCCACCGTAAGTACGGTACAGCTTATCGAGCAGCGCGCCATTTTCCCCGTACGGCACGACATCGTCGGAGTCTCCCGCGACGAGTAGAATCGGGATACCGGCGGCAGCCACGGCGGAGACTAGATGCAGCGGCATCCGGTCGTACTCATCTACGGTTTGCTCCGTCAAGCCGTAAACGGCCAGGCAATCCTGCCAGCAAGCGGCATCTCCGCTTCCTAGCCATCTTCCGCCCGGCCAGCTGCGCATATCGAGCACCGGGGCGTCGAGATATAGCGCTGCCGTATGCTCCGGGTGCGCCGCCGCATAGTGGAACGCGTACAAGCCGCCGCGACTGAAGCCGAACAGCGCGGCTTTCTCCGCCAGCCCGAACCGTCCGACCGCATAGGTGTGAAAATCATGCATTAGCGAGACGGCTCCCGGACAACCGTACATATTGCTGATCCGGCAGTAGGCGATATGCCACCCCCGCCGAAGCAGCTCCCTATCCGCATAAGCGAACGCATCGAAAAATTCCGTGCGCCATACCCAAGGCACTCCCGGCGCGGCCTGTTCGGGTGCGATTACGAGCGCTTCCCTGCCGCTGACATAAAAGTCGGCCCGCACGTACCCGTTCCACTGCGAAACCGTTTCTTCCCCGCAGTCGTTCGCTTGTTCCATGATCGTCGTACGGATTGCTTCCGCCAGTTCGTCTCCTTTGCGTATCGCTTCTTCCAAGGGCAGTGCTTTCGCTTTGTTCGGATTGGCGTGACCGACGTGCTCCTTCCAGGCTTCGTGCAGCAGGATGTTCCGCTCCCGCAACGCTTTGGCCCATGTCGGACTTCCCGATTCGGCCGCGAATGCAGGCACCCGCTGCAGATGGACGTTGAACAGCTGCGCGAGCAGCGTTCGGGCAATCAGCCAGTGCCCTTCGGCGCCCGGATGAATGCCGTCCCCGGTCAGGCCGGGAGCGCCTTGGCCCCTCCTCCGCTCGCTTTCCCGCTCGAGCGGGTCGAAAATGTTGACGACCGCATCCGCCTCCCGCAGCGACGTCAGCCATTCCTTGTATGTTCTCAGCACGTTGTTGTAGTCGGGATACGGGTTATACCAACTGTAGGCGGAAGCGGAGGATGCTCCATTCGCGTTCTCCCCGCTGCGGCGAACCGATTCGTATTCGAACGGCGGCGGCGTCATCGCGATCGCTTTCGCCCCTGTTTCGCGAACGGCGCGTATTAGGCTGAGGATGCCTTCCTTATACGCCTCGAACCTTTCCTCCGAGAAAGGATGATAGATGCCGTCATTCATCCCGTATCCGAAGACGACCCAATCCGGCCTGCTTTCCCGCAAAGCTCGGGCGAGCCGCCCAAACACGCACGGACGCGGATACGGATGGTCCGGCTCGCTCAGACCGGAGGCGGTTTCACTGCTGACGCCGAGATTCATGAGCTGTATCCGCGTCTCCGGCATATGCTTCATGAAGTACGATTCCATGTAGGCGATAAACAGCCCGTTATCAGTAATGCTGTCGCCGAGAAATACGATTCTGCGGCCGTCCGGTATGGACGAGTTCCGCTCAAGCAAGGTTCCCATTATACAAGTCTCCCTCGTTTCTTGGCAGCCCGGGCTGTTTGGCTATCTAGTCGTCAAGTTATCGGTAACCTCTTGGGGGTGCCTTATCCCTTTTATTGTAATATAGTCCCCTCCCGCCGTCACCATGAATTATTGCTTTTCAAGCGGCCGCACCGTGCTATAATAAGGTTCATTACTAGATGAGGGATAGGGATAGACAGATGCATTGGGAAATACTTTCATACGTAGGAGTCATCACATTCGCCGTCAGCGGCGCCATTATCGCGATGGAGGAAGGATACGATCTGTTCGGGGTTTTGTTCCTCGGACTCATTACCGCATTTGGCGGCGGCATCATCCGCAATTTGATGATCGGCATTCCGGTCAGCAATCTATGGACTCAGGGGCCGCTTCTCCATATCGCCGCCATTGCCGTTATCGTCGTCTTTTTGCTGCCGTTGCGCTGGATACACAGATGGAAATATTTAGAGCCTATTCTGGATGCGGTCGGCCTCGCCGCTTTTTCGATTCAAGGCGCCCTGCTGGCCGTCGCCATGGATTTTCCGAAAACGGCGATTATCTTCGCCGCCATGGCAACCGGGGTAGGCGGCGGCGTCATCCGCGACGTGCTGGCCGGCCGAAAACCGGTCGTGTTCCGCGACGAGGTATACGCCGCCTGGGCTTGCCTAAGCGGTCTCATCTGCTCCTTCCATCTCGTGCAGACGACGTTCCAGTCTTTGCTGCTGCTGGCCGCCATCGTCGCCCTGCGCCTGATCTCCTACTACTTTTCATGGAAAATTCCGCGCCGCCAGCTTTCGCGCGATCGATACCGGTCCGGGGCGAATACGCCGCTTTAACCGGCCGCTTAGTTTTACCGAAGTACGTACATTAATTGAAGCAAGAGGGGGCCAGTTTAAACCAGTTTAAACCGGCTCCCTCTTTTTCGGTTTGAAGGTGCAGTATTACTCGTACACGTTACGCCATCCAGTCGAACACGACGAACGGCTCGGCGATCTGCCTTTCGGCCAACTGATTGTAGACGGCGTTCGCATCGCGGGGAAGCACTTTCCGGACCAGACCGTCCACGTTCAGCCACCCTTCCGCCAACCACGCCATGCCCTTACGCAAGTTGCCCATAATGCTGTGCGGCTGAAACGGCGCCGCCTGCATCGGGATTTCCCATTCCCAGCCGCTGCGCAGCACGACATACCTATGGAACACGAGCGACAGCAGCTCGTGGGCATACAGTTCCGTCCGGCGCTGCCACGGTACCCCGATCAGCACAACCTCCCCTCTCTTCCGCACGAGTCGGCAACCCTCTAGCACCGCGGCCTCGTGACCCGAGCATTCCAGCACAAGAGCGGCTTGTTCCCGCCACTGCGCCCCGTCCGGCGGAACCTCCGTCATCACCGTCACGATACCGGCTTTCCGCGCCAGCGACAAGCGACGCTCGTCCGGGTCGCACACGGCTACCTTGTACCCGCACCGTTGAAAAAGCAAGGCGGCCAATAAGCCGACCGGCCCCGCCCCCATGACAAACACCAGCTCCCCCGGCCTGGCCGAAGTGGTCATCAGTGTCGTCATGCTGACATTCATCAGCCTCGTCAGCACAGCCAGATCCGCCGCCACCCCTGCGGGAACCTTAACCGTCATGGAGGAGGCGACATGCTGGTAACTTTGGTGCCTTCCCATGCAGAGAGCCAGATCGCCCGGTGCGAGTCCGGCCGACTCTCCGGCTGTGTGCTCCACCCGAAATACAGACGCATATCCCGGTCTTCTCGTTCCTTCACTCTCCTCCGCCATAAATCCGCTCATCAATTCCGTTCCCGGACTGATCAGCGAATACAAGGTCGTCCCCAATACATGTCCCTCATCGGGCCGAGCCGGCCGTTCGATCTCCGCTATTGCGACCTGCCGGCGCCCGCAAAATTGTATGGCATAGTCCATACGCTCGCCTCCCTCCTATTATCGTGCCGAAGCTTGCAATCCTCGCCGTCTTATCCGGTAACCCGCCCACCGCACCGCTCTGCGCAACATCTCGCGCACTTCCGGCACCCGGTAAGACTCCCCGTCATGCCCGAGCAGTGTCTGGAACACGCGGCCCCCTCTGTATTCGCTCGTCCAGGCGAGCGGTTCGTCCAGACCCGTATTTTTTGAGCGCGCCGTATACAACACGTGCACCGGCACATCCCCTGCCTGATTGTAATACAACTCATCCTTCACCTCGAAGCCGCCGATTCCTCGCGTAATGGCGTGGTCCGGATCGGAGATCGAAACGGCGAAAGAGCCGTAATTGTCGTGCGCGCTTGACCCGTGATGATCCCAGACCCGCGGCACGATGCGCCGGTATTCCGGCCAGTCCGACGCGCCCGCTTCCGGCAGCGAATAATGGAAGGCTCCGTTTGCAAAATGCAGCACAACCAGCCCTCCTCCCTGCTCCATAAATCGCATCAGATTTTGTTTGGCCCGCTCGTCCAGCCCCAGCCCCACGGCATCGTGCCAGTTGCAATAATTGAGCAAAATAACATCGAACGCAGACAGGTCCCATTCAGCAAGCGGCGCCGGATCGAATATGGAGGTAACCGCAACCGATACGTCCTCATGCAGAATCTCCTTAATAAGCGGCTCCGTTCGCTCCCAGTTATGCCACTTGTGCCGTTCGTTGCCCGACAGCAGCAGGGTGTACAGCGGACGTGCAGGAGCAGCCGGCCCATTTAGCAAGCTTTCCACCTCGACATCGGTATAGTAGCGGCTCTGCACGCCGCCTTCGGGGACGTCCAGACCTGCGGCCCAGAAGATCGCGTTCAGATGGGCCTTCCTGAAGCTGTCGTCCATCCATAGCGTGTACCGGTGCCCTGCCGAAGTGACGAACGATCGCCCCCCGTCGCTTCGCTCGAGCGCCCAGCCGACGAGGCTGGCTTCCTCCCCTTCCGCTTGCAGCTCCGGCACTGTCCAGATCGGCGTCCGCCGCGGATCGCCGGGCAAGAAACGCATGTTCCAGTAGATTTCATCCTCAAGCTCAATCGTGCCGGCCACGCCTCGGGCGATCGGATGCGTCCGGTCCGCAAGGGCGAGTTTGCTGCCGTTGCCGGTTATTTTGGAATACCAGTTTCGTTCGCCCTTCTCGTCCTGCCATTCAAAATATCCGCCGGTCCACTCCAGCACGCGCCTTCCTTCCGCCCGGGCAAAGAAGGTGGAAAAGTGCAGCAGGATAAGCCCGCATCCGCGCGCCATGCATGCCTCCATCAGCCGCATCCTCCGTTCGGACTTCACGAATGGTACATCTTCGTACAGATGTCCGTCTCTGCCGTCCGTTACGAACAGCAGCAAGTCCGCATCGCGGATCGCATCGTCGCTTTCCGGCCATCCTCCCGTCGCATAGGCAACCTCCAGCCGGTCCGCACAGCGCGATTGTTCGAGCAGCGCCTTGAGCAGCCGCACCGTCTTGATGTATTCGTGGGCACCCTGCCCATGGCTAAGATTGCCGGCAATCAGGACAATCTTTTTGCGGCTAGCGGTTATCGGCATCGCAGTTAGCTCCCTTCTTAAAGTTTGTCACCGGACTTCTAAGTAAGTTGTATCAAATTTCATGCGAACGAGACATAACCGAAAATCCCTTATATATATCTGAAAGTACAACAACACCCGAAATACAGCTTCACCATGCTATAATGAGTGCAATTCGAAATATACGGAGGTATCGTGACGTGCAGAACTGGGGAGACTTGCCCGAAGCGCCGATCCGGCTGGAACATCTTGATGCGGGATACGGGGAAATCCATGACGGCTGGGTGCATACGAAAACGGTGCCCTTCGGCATTATCGCTCAAGCCGTGGAAGGCACTTATATCGTCCGCACGCCGCGCGGCCTTATTACCGCATCGGATGGCGAAGTGTTCATTACCCCGCCGAACATGCCGCTGGAGATTACGCATCGATGCCGCCCGGATACGAAGCGGATGATGATCCGGTTCGCTCATTTTCGCTTCTCGTTTATGGGTGCCGTCGATCTGTTCGACTTGTACGATCCGACCGGGAGCAGCGATCGGCAAGCCGGCCTCGTCTACGGCGACCTCATCCAGCGTATGCTGGACATCAAGGCGCAGGAGCAAGGCCTGAGCTTTCCGAACTGGGCGCACAAGAGCATGCTGGCCTTCCGCCTGCTCGGCCTCGTGCTCGATTCCTCCGTACCGAGAGAAGGGTACGAGACTCGGCTGGCCCAGCTGCAGCAGATCCAGCCCCTCTTAACCTTTATCGTGCAGCATATAGGCCAACCGCTCGACATCGCGACGCTGCTATCCCACTGCAACTACTCCCGCTCGGCGTTATTTTCCCTGTTCCGCAGCGCTTTCGGGCAAACTCCGATGGAATACGTCAAATCGCAGCGGCTCGGCGCCGCGTTCCGCAAACTGATCACGACCTCGCTGCCGGTGGCGGAAATTGCCGGGGAGACGGGATTCGCGAACAGCTTCCACTTCAGCCGGGAATTCAAGGCTAGATTTCATAAGACCCCAACCGAAGTACGCAAAGAAAACGGGATTTGGAGGGAGAAAACGGCCGGTTACCCGCGGGGCTAGTTCTCATGCAAATGATCATTTGCGCGGGGAGCGCGTTGGGATTCGTGCGTTCGGGATAAAAAAGGGCTGCCCTCTCTATTTCAAGGAGGTCAGCCCCTGATTTTATTAACGTTTCTCTACCGCAGAATTGTCTTCGGATGTTCCGAGTGAGACATTCAAGTCGGTTTTCACGGCCGAGCGTATCCTTTATCTCACCCGGCCCCGGCCCTCGATCGTCAGAACCTCGGTCACGGTATCCCCGTCCGTCTGATGGATGACATCCAGCATATTAACTACCGCGCAGCAGTGCACGGGTACGATCTCCAGCCTGTCCCCGACCTTCAATCCCCGTTCCTCCGGCGGCAGGTGCAGCACACCGTGCTCCTCGTTAAACCAGGCTACTTCGATGGCCGGATGACCAACTACATATCCGCGGCCGGTGCCGATCGGCGAATCCTCGCCGTCCGAAGTGAACACCTTCGTTCCCGCATCGACGACGGCCCGGTCCGACGCGGGTCTGCTGACTACTGTCACCAGCACCGTCAAGGCGCATTGCTCCAGACTCATCGCACCGGCCTTAACCTGCGTCAGATCGCCGAACACATACGTACCGGTACGCATCTCCGTCGCACCTTTCATGTTGGATGCGAATCGGCTGACCGGCGTCGATCCCACGCTAACCGATTCGATCGGGAAGCCAAGTTCGCGCAAAGCTTGGGCCGCCTCCGATGCAAGGGCCGCTTCGTGCCTGGCAACCCGGCTCCGCCCTTCGTCGCTATCCTCGTCGTACGATTGTCCGGCAAAGGCAAGCACACCGGTTACCGCGATGCCCTTCAGTGGAAGCAATTGCTGAGCGAGGTGCACCAGCATCGGACCCGGCTGGACGCCAACGCGGCCGTAACCCGGGTCGACCTCGATCCAGACCGGTACGACTATTCCTGCCGCAAGCGCAGTATCGGAAATACCGGCGGCCGCTTCCAAGCTGTCTACAGCGACCGTCACCTCGGCCCGGGAGGCAAGCCGCATCAGTCTCTCAAGCTTGGTCTTGCCCACAATCGGATAGGCGATCAAAATCGACCCGACGCCAGCCTCCGCTATTACCTCCGCTTCCCCGAGCTTGGCCACGGCGATGCCGATCGCGCCCGCGTTCAACTGCATTTTGGCAATTTGCGGCGTCTTGTGCGTTTTGACATGCGGCCTGAGCGCAATACCCGCTTCGTCGGCAAGCCGCTGGACCCGATCGATATTAGCTTTCAGCTTGTCCAGGTCGACCACAATGCAGGGCGTATCCAGTTCCTGTTTATACATGCTGCAACCACCTCTCTCTTTATCCTAGCAGGGGGTGGTAGCTTTGCAAATGAAGCAAGTACTCATCGACTTGTACTATGTATTCATTGTGGGCTTCGTAATCAAATGCCCTTCCGTTCTGGTAATACATCGTCGTTTCCACCTGATCCAATCAATCTCCACGACAATACATCCCCGTCCTTCAAGTCCGGGACATTTTCGTTTCCGGCAGAACAAATGCTCGTAACGAAAATTTTTTTCGCTGGCGCCGTTAAGACGAAACGATGGAAACGTTATAATTGACAGTTCAAAACTCGAAAGTATATACTATAACCAGGCATTATAAGACATGTCGTATCACATTATGATACAACATCGAATAAATTAGGTTATTCGTATCTATTTAAAGGAGGTGATGTTTATTGACAGGGCATTATTTGCAGGATGCGATGGCATGTCCGCATCGTTCTATGGAAAGATGCAGTCAATGATCAAGATTGCGAAAATAATGATTTGAAGTCGTACGCGTGGAGAGTATCGATTAGCAAGGAGCTCGGACTACTGCTGTTGTTCAACAAATTTAAAGCGTTTTCAAAGGGGGATTTGTATGAAGATTAATGCGACAGAGAAGCGCGCGCAGATCCTTGTCATTGGCATGCTGGCGGCGATGACGGTATTATCGGCCTGCTCGGGAGGAGAAGCCAAAAGCGGCAAGGAGAACGCGGCAACTCAGGAGCCGTTCGATCTCTTTTTCCTCGGATCGACGGATAAGGAACGGTTTTTTCGGGAACACGGCAACGACATTAACAAAAAATTTCCGAATATCAACATTAACTACTATCAGCTCGCAGCCAAGACGGATGAGGCCAAAGGGGCATTGTCGATCGACGACGCGCTTGCGCGAGGAATACCGATCGATATTATGCATATGGCTCCCGCCAATATTAAGCCTTATTTAGTCGACACCAAATTGGCTTACCCCATCGACGACTTGATCAAAAAGTACAAATACGATCTGAACATCTTATATCCCGAAGCGGTCCAAACCTTAAGAACGATATCCGGCGGCCCGCTGTACGGGCTTCCTAACAACACAAGCATTCACAAAATATATTACAATAAGGATCTGTTCGACAAGTTTGGCGTGGCCTATCCGAAGGATGGTTTAAACTGGGACGAAGTGTATGAGTTGGCCAAAAGAATGACGCGCACCGACGGCGGACAGCAATACCAGGGCGCGATTATCCCGTTCTCCGGCATGATGGTCCTGAACCAGCTTTCTGCGCCTTTCGTCGATCTGAATACGAATAAAACGGTGTTCGTCTCCGATCCGAAATGGTCCAAATTCTCCTCCAACCTCGTTCGCTTCCACCAAATACCGGGAAATAGCCCGCAAGACGCCAGCTTGTTTACGACAAAAGGAACAGCGGCGATGCTGATCGCCGCAACCGATTTGAACGCCAGCTGGACGACGAATTGGGATATCGCGCAAGCGCCGGTGTTTGCCGATATGCCGGGAGTAGGCAGTATGGCATGGGGCAGCACGTATGCCTTGGCCAGCACGAGCAAGCATAAAGAGGAAGTGTTTCAGGTGATTGCCCTCCTTTCCTCCAAGGAGCATATGCAGCAGATGGAACGATTGGGCTCGCTGACCGTTCTGAACGATCCGAACAAGAAAAAGGATTTCGGCAAAGATATTGCCTGGCTTCAAGGAAGAAAAGTCAATATGGCCGCGATGTTCCAGGACAAGATAGCACCGCCTTATCCGCTGTCTCCCTACGAGGGGCTGGCCCAGGCAGCCTTGAACAAGCAGTTGAACGATCTCGTAGCCGGGAAAGTGGTGGACATCAATACGGCGCTGAGACAGGCTACCGAGGAAGCCGACAAAGCGATTCAGGCGGAAATCGAAAAGACGAAAAGGTGATCCATTTTGCAACAAAAACAGCCTGCCGGAATTCGAAAGGAGTCGTAGTTCCCGTAAGTCAAGGTCCCCCTTAGTCCAACGAAGGCTCGAGAAACGTATCCCCGATTTCAAAAACGCATTCAGCACTGAAAGTCTGGTTTACATCGAAGCGCAAAGAAGGAAAAGAAGCCCGATGGAATCTGCCTGGTCCTAGGCGCAATACGCCTTAGAGAAGGTGATTCGCTCGGGCTTCCCAACTGGCGAGTTGAGGAACCAAGTCGTCGCTTTGTTTCCTACCGCTTCAACTATTGCTGTTTCGTAATCGAAGCAATTTTGAACGTATGCTTGCCATCCCATGTGAAATGCGGATAAAAGTTTTGCTTGCTCGTGCCATCCTCATGAAACGAAAAGCCGGGATCATGCTCAGCTAAGATCAGTATCGTTTTGCCATCCTTCTTGACGACTTCGCCGATTTCAAAGCCGGTTGTCGGACCGCTCGGATGCTCGATGATGACGTATTTTCCTTTTGCGGAAGCCGGTACATCTTGATCGACAACGATCGCATCAGCCTCATCGCCACTCGCAATGCGCTGGGTACCCGCAACAGTTCCCGTTACAGCGGCTTCCCCAGAAAGCGATTGGTCCTTCCATTGGAGCAAAGCTCCGTTAATTACGTTCATTTCTTTTACAACGCCGTTGACGATTCGGATAAAGCCTTGCTCACCGCGCAGCTTCACATCGCCGGCTTCCAGCAGCTGATCAGGCGCATATGGATTGCTAATCATAATATCTGTCGTATCGCCATACGTGACCTGCACCGCAACCGCTCCTTCAATTGCGTTTTTCAGCGGCAACCGCACCGCTTCCGTAATCCGTGCAGGCGCATCCTTGTAGGGCTCCATCACATGAACGAATGTGCTTTTCAAGTTTGTTCCGTCACGGCGAAGCACCAGCTTCGGCATCGTGTATTTGTCTGCCTCGTCATCGTTATCGTACAGCTTGCCATTAACCCGCAGCGAGCGCAGAGACGGTGACCGGCCAAGATACAGCTCATTGCTGCCTGGCTCTAACAGCCCTGTAATGTTCAGCTTTGCCGCTTCGGCATTTGTATGGGAGGTGTTGATCGTCAATTGGTATTGATCGCCCTTCAAGCTCGCCTGCTTCACATCGCGCACATAAATGTAGCCCGGATATTGGCCCTCTGCGCTGCCGCTGCTGGAATTCGTCGTCGGCAGTTCAACCTTCGTCCCCGGAGGCAGCAAATACGGTCCATAGTCGCTTAGCTCCAGACCGGTCGTGAATTCGGCATCGACATTGGCATCGCCCTGCAGTGTGTATTCATGTCTCGAACCGCCGGAGACACGGAACACATCAACGATATACCCGCTTTCGCCTTTGCCATCGGCATACGGAATGAACCATGGTTCACGGCTGTACGTGTCGGTTACTTGATACGCTGACTCATAATCGACCCGCATCGTCTGGAACGTGCTGCCCGGAATGAAGGAACGAAGGCTGCCGCCATGCTTCGCGTCTGCACCGATCAATGAATTGCTGCTGTTTACGACGACTGTGTTATGCGACATCGTAGATAAGGCGAACCAGCGATTCATGCTGTTGTGGGTGTAGCCGAGATCCGGCAAAAGCTCCTGACCCTTCGCAAACAGCGACAAATTTAACGAATCATAATGCACATGGCCATACTTCGGCTGGAAGCCCAAGTACAATTGCATTTGATTTAAACCCTGGCCGCTGTTCAAACGAGCGATGCGCGCGGCAGGCAATACATACGAAGGTCCGCCTGTTTTCGCATCGGCGACCCGATCGACTGCCCACGAATCCATAATCGGCAGCGCTCGACCATCGGGGTAAGCGAGACGCTTGCCGATCTCCATCACCCGGTTATAGCTTGGGAACTTATCTTTCATCTCAAGCTTGTCAAATCGCTTCCCCGTACGCGGCGAAATGTAGCCCGGCGGATCGCTCCATCCGTTTAATTGATCGGCTACCGCCTTAAGGCCGGCCACGGTTTGCAAATGATAGCTTTGCGTAACTTCCTGCCAGTAGCCGTCAGACAGGAACATCCCGTTCACCATCGCCTCCAACAGCTCGATGACGCGATGAATATAATCCGGCTCCTTCATCATTTTCGCCGCAGTAATGAGTCCCTTCCACGGCTGGAACGACATATTGCCCAAATATTCCGGATACGTCAGGATCATTTCAATCGAAGGCTTTAGCATGTTTTCCACGATTTGCTTCTCGACATCTTCGCCCGTATGCGCCTTCATGACCTCAAACGCATTGGTTTGCTTCAAGAAACCATACGCATTAAAAATACCTGCCATGTTCGGCAAATCGTTATACCACCAGCGATCCCAGATCCCTCCCCAATAGGCATACGGCGGGCCGGCTCGGTAATCATACATGAGATTGCCATGATTGCTGCCGCTTACACGATCAACCGTCGGGTTGTAGCCTTCATAAGCTTTAGCCAATGCCTGCAAGATTTGGGCGGCTCCAAGCGGATCACGCGGATACAGCGCCGCCATCTGGCTGATCGCTTTGGACTTTTGCAAATACCACATATGGGCCGTGATGAAGAAACGCTGGCCTTGCTCATCTTCATAATACGGAATTTCTGCCAGCTCTCCCTTACGGTTATACGCTTGCAGCTTTTTGTTTTCGGGAAACCGGCTGTTCGGATATTTCGTGCCTGTTTTCGTTGCGACCAAGCTTTTCCCGTCTGCGCTCAGCTGATATAAATTCGTCGGATACAATTCAGGCATTTCCGGCAAACCGACAAACAGAAATCCGGGCTGCGGAGGAATCAAATCCATAATGCTTTGAACCGTCGATGATGGCTCCTTCCATTCCACCTCGCGAAGGGGGCTTGTATCTTTCGCCACATTTGCATTTGCCGCAGCAACTTGAGCCTTATACAAGCTTTCGCCCGCAGCGATCATCGTTTCCCGGTCGATCTGAAATAACGCCATTGCACGCTGCTTCTGCTGCACGACGAGCTGAAGCTCGTAAATGCCTGGAAGCAGCGGCGACGGATGCTCAAATTCCAGCTCAAGCGTAACTTGATCGCGCCCTGCCTTGCCCGCAGACCGCAACGTTACATTCGATAACTGCTCGCGCTTGCCGTTTGGTTCTTTCCAATAAAGCTCGATTTGTTCAGGCGATATTTTGGAGCCTTGAACGGTTGTGACAAGCCGCTTTTTCGTGTAGCTGTCGTAAACCATCGTCGTATTTTGAGCCATTAAGCTATCCGGCTGCTGTGCTTGGCTTCCCTGCTTATCTGCTTTATCTGCTTGTTTGGCTTTGCCAAAATAAACGGTTCCAAGCCGGTCCTGGTCGATCAGGTTGACGCGGTAACGAGCGGTTGCACCTGAATCATGCCATTGGTCCGAGTTGCGAACGGGTACCCAGGAGGCCAGCGGCTGCGTATACAGCTTATGAACATGCATGACGTTAATGCGCCATTCATCGCCCTCACGAATTTGGCTTGCGATCGAATCCTTCGAGGCTTTCACGATCTCGCTGTACGGAACATCGGCTTCCAATACCAGATTTTTTTCAGTTTCATTCAGCTTAAACTGCACACCGGATACGATTCGCCTTCCGCGATCCGCCGACAAATTCGCAACGTCCGGATCAGGATTCCAGATCGTCTGGATAACGGGGTCGCCTTTTGCAACGACAGGAATCGATACTAAAAAGTATGGCTCCTCATTTTCGTTGCCATCCGCTAACGTCGAACTGCTGCTCCGTGCAGAAGGAAGCTTGAACGCCAGCTCGACCCGATCCAAGTCTTGAGCGCCAGCCTTCGCGATCTCGGCGCTAATAAATAGATGCTGCTCATCATAGGCAAGCTTATAATTGGCTTCATAAGGCAACGGGTTAGCGGAAAAAGCTTGCTGCAGCGTATCGAGCAGTACCGCTTGACTCCACATCGGTTCATCCAGTTTTCCGTCGATAACCGGGGCCGCATCCGTTCGTGCCGCAACGATCCATTTGGAGGACATCGGCTGGAAAGCTCCAGCCGCATCCTTCCCTGTCCCTTCACTTGGTTGTGGTTGTTTGCTCTGTAATATCCCGAATATTCCGCCAAGTACGCCAAGCACCAATAAAGTCGCTCCTGTATAAATCCGTATTTTTTTATTCATGCCCATTTCCCTTTATGGATTTACTTTTAATGCATCGAAAGGAACGGTGTAGCCCGTCGAGCTTGCATGATGGGTCCAATTGGCCACGACCCGTATGACGTGAGCTCCCTCCGGCAACGCTCCGGTATGAAAGGTGACTTGCTGGTAGAGGATCGGACTGCTTTTATAAAAATCGACCGTCGTCACATACACGCCATCCACATAAATATCGCCCTTACCTCGAGCCGTATGCCGGTCTGTTATAAGCGATGCCGCGCCTCCGTAAAACGGAATCTCCACATAGGCTTGACTTTCAAATCCGAGCTTCATCGTGCCGCCATAGTACGAGGTAGACGTGAAGTTCCTCCAGTCGCCCGTGTAATGGACCATCGCATTCGTATCATCAATCGTGTACGTTCCGGACTGAACCGGAACGACGGCAATCGGAGCGGAGCCGACCGATACTCGGCCGAACGTATCAATGCCATACACCTTATACCATCCGCTTGATAAGCCATACGTCGATAGCGTCACACATTGATCCGCAAGCGCCGAAACGGAAGCGCCCGTACCATATACAGCAGCCATAATCGAAGTTGCGTTTGGCGTAGTCGCTTCGGGCACCAGATATAACGTTCCGGCTTTCCCGCTCGTTGCTGCGATCGGTTGTCCGACTGTCACTGCGCCTGTCGTCACGTCATACAGCTCAAACGGAAGCGGCAGCGTGATGCTGAGTCCATCGAACGAAACGTTAATCCCTGTCGAGCCCGTAGAACGTTCGCCGACGACCTCGAGCGAAATCCTATGCACGCCTTCCGCCAACGTCCCCGTACTGAATACGGCTTGCTGATACTGAATCGGACTGGTGTATAGATCGATCGTCGTTACATATTCGTCGTCCACATACACCTTCATCAAACCTCGCGCAGTATGCCGGTCGGCAATCACCTGCGCAGCTGTCCCATAAAACGGAATATGCGCGATCGCATTTTTCTCGCGTCCAAGCATCATCGTTCCATTGCTGTATAAGGAGTTGGAAAACGAATCCCATTTTCCGACGTAGGTGATGAGCGGACTTGAATTATCCATAGCTTTCATATTGACCGGAAGAACGGCAAGCGGCTGGCCCTCCGATACGAGCCCCGAAGCTCCAATCGCATACAACATATAACGTCCGGCCGTTAATCCAGACGTACTGATCGTAAACGGCACACCTGAGCTAGTCGTGACCCTTTTGCCATTCAGCAGCGAGGCCGCTTCAATCGCAACCTTGTTGCCGGCTGTTCCCACGGGTACGAGATGGGCTGCCCCAGCTCCCGTGCTTGTGGCAGCAATCGAATCGCCAAGCAGCGCGCCGTATTTCGTCACATTTTCAAGCTTCGGCGGAAGCGGCTTCGTCAGATATACCGTCGGTGCTGTTGTCGTACCGGCAACGGTGAACTTGCCGGAAATGCTCCACACATAATCCGCTCTGTTCGCCGTTACATATTGCGCGCCGGCAGGCACATTCGTCAGCGTATACTGTCCGTAAGTATCAGTTACAACCGAATTATGGGTTAAGCCTGCAACGTGTACCGTTACACCCGATAACGGGTTATTGTCCGCATCCCGTACATATCCGGTGACCGTATTGCTGCCGCTGACCGGCGTTCCGGCCGTAAATGTGCTTTTGCTGTTTCCTTTGATGCTGAACGTGTGATTCCCCGTCCACTCTTTGGCCGGATAATACGTCTGATGGGAATCGCCCGTGCTCGTAATCGTAAATCCGGGATCATGCTCGGCGAGCACGAGAATGGTGTTGCTTCCGCTTGGGATGACTTGACCGATTTCCAGACCCATCGTCGATTGGTCCGGATGCGTCACGATCACATATTGACCGACAGCTTCGCTGCCGACACTCGTATCGACAACGAGCGCATTATAGCTATCGCCATCCGCGAGCCGCTTCGTTTCTACGATCGTCCCTGTTTTTGCGCCGGCCGAGGTCACCTGCTGCGCCCCCTTCTGAAGCAGCGTTCCGCCCTGCAAGGTCATCTCCCGCACTTGACCGTCGATCAAGCGGATAAAGCCGAGCTCGCCAGTAAGCGTAATATCGCCGACAACGAGAGGCGTCGTTGGGTGGTTCGGATTGCTCAGCATAATATCCGTCGTATCGCCATACACCACTTTTACCGCAACAGCGCCCTCCGGAGCCGAGGTAGGGACGAGCTTTTCAATGACTTCCAACCGCGAATCGTCACCGCGGTACGGTTCCATCACCGTTACAAAGGTGCTCTTCAAATCGGTTCCATCACGACGCAGCACAAGCTTGGGCATCGTGTATTTCACAACCTCGTCGTTATTATCCATCGACGAACCGTTCAAACGAATCGAGCGAAGCGAAGGCGAACGACCCAGGTAAAGCTCGTTTGAGCCGGATTCCAAAAATCCGGTAATATTCATCTTGGCTCCCGGCGTACCGTCCGTTTCCGTAACGAGGGTTACGTCATAGCGATCGCCTGCGAGCTCCGCTTCTTTCACATCGCGAACGTAAATGTAGCCGGGATAATGCCCTTCTGCCGAACCCGGTGAGCTGTTCGTTGTCGGCTGAACGACCGTAGTACCCGGAGGCAATAAATGGGGGCCGTAATCGTCCAGCGTCAGGTCGGTTTCAAAATAAGCATCACGATTCGCATCGCCTTGCAGCGTATACTCATGACGGCTGCCGCCCGATACGCGGAACAAGTCAAGCACATAGCCCTGCTCGCCAGTACCACCCGCAAATGGAATAAACCACGGTTCCCTGCTGTACTCATCCGTTACCGGATAGGCGCTTTCGTAGCTGGCGCGAGTCGTCTGGAAGGAACCGCTATCTGGCACAAACGTTTCAATATTGCCGCCATGCTTGGCTGTGCTGTTGACGTTCATATTGCTGCTGTTCACAACGACTGTATTGTGACTCATGGTCGATAACGCAAAGTAACGGTATATCGAGTTGTGCGTATAACCCAGATCCGGCAGCAGCTCCTGCCCTTGCGCGTAAAGCGTCAGATTCAACGGGTCATTATGAACGTGACCGTATTTCGGCTGGAAGGCCAAGTTCAACTGAGTCTGGCTTTTCCCTTCCCCGCCGACAAGCCGTGCGATTCGAGCCGCAGGCATCAGGAACGAGCCGTCATTAATAATGGGCGCAGATACGCTGGCATTTGCCCAAGTGTCCATAATCGGGAGCAGCTTACCATCCGGATACACCAATTTATTGCCGTATTCAATGGCTTTGCCGATGATCGGATACTCTTCTTCCATATCCAGATTATCAAACCGTTTTCCTGTGCGCGGCGATACGTAACCGACTGGGTCGCTGTAGCCTTTCAGCGCATCGGTAACGGCTTTCATTCCATTTACCGTCTGTAGATGATAGCTTTGCGTGACTTCCTGCCAGTAGCCGTCCGACAAAAACATCGTCGATGCCATGCGATCGATCTGCTCCACAGCGCGATGGACGTAGTCCGGTTTGTTTAATGCCTTGCCCACTTCGATTAAGCCCGACCAAGGCTGGAATGACATATTGCCTAAATAATCCGGGTAGGTGAGCACAAATTCAGTCGACGGGATAATCATACGATCCACCACATATTGCTCCGCGTCAAAACCCAGCTCTGTGGACAATACGCTGAAAGCATTCGATTGCTTCAGGTTTGTATACGCTTGCAGCAACGGCTTTATCGTGGGCAGATCATTGTACCACCAGCGATCCCAAATTCCGCCCCAATACGCATAGGGAGGGCCGGAACGTTTATCGAACGAAAGATTGGCATGGTTGCTGCCCGCTACACGGTCCACAGTAGGGTTGTATCCTTCATACGCCTGTGCAAACGCATACAATATTCGTGCTGCACCGAGCGGATCGCTGTTAACGAGGCTTGTAATTTGCGTTACTGCCTTTTTCTTCTGCAAATACCACTTATGCGCGGTAATAAAATATTTCGTCCCTACCGCTTCATAATACGGGATCGAAATCGTTTCATCTTTGCCGTTTTTTAGCGTAAGCGCGTTTGATTCCGGATAAGTGCTGTTTGGATAAACGGTTGATGTTCGCGTAGCAATAATCGATTGATTATCCGGGGCCAATGTATACAGATTGCCTGGATATAAATCCGGCATTTCCGGCAAACCGACAAAAATAAACCCTGGCTGTGGCGGTATCATCGCGATAATGTTATTGACGGTTGTCGATGCCGCGCTCCACGAAACGATTTTCGTCGGCGTTCCTGGCGAAGCTGGATGTTGCGCCTCGAAATAGGCATTGCCTGCATCGATATAGGCCTCGCGATCAAATGTAAAGACGGCCACTCTTCGTTCTGATGCGGAAGCGGGTTTAATAATCGCCTGCACATTGTACATGCCTTGGACGGTAGGGAAAGGATGGGTAAAACTCAGCTCATAATCGCCTGAGCTGTTCGTTAATGTAAACGTACTTAGCGGCTGCCACTGACCTTTCGCCGCTTTCCAATAGAGCTGAACATCGGCAGACGTGAGTGACGAGTAATTCCCCGTACCGACTCCACTCAAATCGGATGCGCTGAATGTGATTTTCTTTGTTGTTAACCCGTCATATTCCAATAGGGTGTGAGTTGCATATGTATCCCATAGGACCGTACTGTTTCCGGACGGAACTAACGAGTAGGGTAAACGCGAAAAATAAATGCTTCCCAGCCGGTCTTGATCGATCACGCTGGCGCGCACGCGAGCGGTCGTTCCTGCTTCATGCCATTGGTCCGAGTTGCGGATCGGCACCCACGAGCTGAATGGCTGTGTATATAAGTTCTGAACATGAATTATATTCATTCGCCATTCGTCGCCGGCATGGACGCCCGTTGGAACGATACTCGTCAGCGGAATCGCCATTTCAATAATCAGGGAATTGGTTGTAACCGCTTTCTGAAAGTCGTAAGCGGTCAACGCAACTTTGCCATCATCCGCGGATAAGTTGTTCACATCAGGCGATGGATTCCAAACCGTCGTCAGCGTTGGCTGCTGTGCCGTGCTTAACGGAATCGTTATCGCCTGAAAATTTCGAATGCCATCCGTTATTGCATCGGCGGGACTTAGCAGCACGACAATATTTTGCAGCGTATCTGCTTCCGTTCGTGAAATTTCTCCGCCGATATACAGGGTGTCGTCGTTGTAAGCAAGCTTGTATTCGGCGCTGCCTGTCGGAGGCTGGTTGTAGTAAAAGGTTGAAAACTGATTGACGGTCGCCGCGCTGCTCCAGATCGATTCATCCAGTTGGCCATCAATGACAGGATCTGCCGACCATTCCGGTATAACCGCCCATTTGTCTGATCGATGCGCAATCGGCTGCGGATCTACAGGATCTGCTTTTACGGGCAGCGGCACGCCAGCTGCAACAGAAGCTGCGATAATGATGGACATACAACCGGAGGTCCATTTTTTTATTAGCTTCATCATGTTCACTCCTTTGTCGTTATCGATCGAATAACGGTTACTTAATTTCAAGGCTGATCCGCTCACAAAGCTGCTGTTCGTCCAGCATTTCTGCCCAATATTGTTTCATTAAATTGGTTAATTTTTGAAACGAGGATATCGGGATATTCAGTTCGGTTAAAGAACGAAACGTCCCCAGCGTCTCCCGATACAGCATATATCGCGAAGGCGTGTATAACGTTTTGTCATTCAATGTGCATGGTAACGTTGCAAGCGAAGGAGCGCTTAAGGTTTGATTCCAAATATGCTGCTGAGCGCGTTCAGAGGCACAATATTCAATAAACAGCTTTGCTTCTTCCAAATGTGAGGAAGCGCGCGTTACACCGATCCCTAGCCCTAGGACAAACGTGCTCATCTGATGAATGTGCGGAACAGGCGCTATATCGTATTCGATGTTGGAATCATTCCACGAATTTAAACCCATGTACGTATTCAACGTCATCGATAGCTTGCCTTCTATAAACATCCGATCAATATCCGAGTTGCTTTCTGATAAATAAAAGGGCACCGCTTTTCGATTATGCAGGATGTTTTTGGATGTAGTAATGCTTTGCAGCAGCTTCGACCCCATGATCGATTGGACTTGACCCTTTTCCCGCTCAAAACGTTCCCCGCTTTGCAGCAAAAATAACGGCCAGCGGTACATCGATTGAATTAAAAATGTAAAACCGTAGCGGCCTTTGCCGTCGGAAAGCATTTCCGCGTGGTGAATCAAATCCTCCCATGTCCAGCTTCCATCAGGCTCGGCCAAGCCCAGCTCTCTGAAATGCGCCTTATTGTAGCACAGCACAAGAGGCGACACCACGATTGAACGCATGTGCTGCCTATTATCGCAGTAAAACATCTGCTCGATTTTGCGATACATGCGAGTATTCACATGCAGCGGCGCAAACACATTCGTGCCGTATGTTTCGATAGCATACTGAAACTGCACATTATCGAGCATAACCAGATCGTGATATTCCCTGTTCGGATTGTACTGGCCTCCAGATTCAACCATATGGATCGTTATCCACGGGTATAAACGATGAAAATCTTCCAGTAATCCCGAGAGCTGCAAGTTCCTCTCCATAACTGCATTACATACAAGCATCAGTTTGACAGGGGGACGCTGAGCAGCAACCTTGTTGCCAATGCTAGCGATTTTCTCGATCCAGCCCTCTTGCTCCAATTGGTCAAGTGCGCCTCGCAGTGCATAATTGCTAACACCGAACATGCGCTCCAATTGCTTTTCTGCTGGCAGGAACTGCCCCGCTTTATAAGTTCCGTCCATCATCGCATGCTGAAGCAATTCCTTTATATGTTCGATTTTTTGCTGGAACTGCACTTTCGTCGGTCGATTCCGCATGATTACACCTCGTGTTGTTTTCCTAAAATGTAGTACGCTCTTACAGCTTTCCCCCCTCCCGGATGTGTGAGAGGCAGCACACATAGTCGTCTTTACTTTTCAATCAACTCATAAAAAAATTTTTTTTACGAGTCGTTAACCCATATTATGGAATCACCAATACAATTCGAGTGTAAATTTAATAAGCAATGTTGTCAATTGTAATGTAATGCGTCGGATTCGTTTATTTGGTTTATTTTATGAGTCGGTGCAATATGATGTTATAAGGGCTTAAAAGGCAAAGATCGCCAATCCTCTGCCCGAACGAGCCGAATGATTGACGATCTTCTTTTTTATAAGCCTTGAGCTATCCTGGCTGCCGCCGTCGCACGTTTTGCCAGGAGCCGAGCGCTTCCGGCTCGAAGGCCTGATATAGCGAAACCATTGAAGGCGTGTTCAAATTGTCCAGGCAATTGGCCTCTACCGCTTCGCCTTATAAAACTCATGGTACAGCTTCATCAGCGCCCGCTTCTCAATGCGCGACACGTATGATCGCGAGATGCCGAGCTCCTTGGCAATTTCCCGCTGCGTCCGTTCCTCCCCTCCGTGCTCCAGGCCGAATCGGCCGACGACGACCTCTTTTTCGCGATCGTCCAAAATATCCAAATTTTTATATATTTTCGATTTCTCGATTTTGAGCTGAACCTTGTCGACGACATCGTCGGCTTCGGTACCGAGGATATCGATCAAAGTAATTTCGTTGCCTTCCTTATCAGTTCCTATCGGGTCGTGCAGAGAGACGTCCTTGCGCGTCTTTTTGAGCGAGCGCAGATGCATCAAAATTTCATTTTCTATACAGCGCGCCGCAAACGTGGCCAATTTGGTCCCTTTGTCGGGCGAGAACGATTCGATCGCTTTGATCAGCCCGATCGTGCCGATGGAAATGAGGTCCTCCAAATCTTCCCCGGTATTGTCGAATTTTTTGACGATATGGGCGACGAGGCGCAGGTTGTGTTCGATCAGCAGGTTACGGGAAACAGCGTTTCCCTCCGCCATCTGTCTCAAATGCTTTAATTCATCCTCTTCCGCAAGAGGCTGGGGGAAGGCGTTATTCTTAACGTAAGAAACGAGCAATAATAGTTCTTTAATGAATAACGTAATACTCGAAAAAAGTCCAAACACTGCTGTCACCCCTTATGAAGAGTTAGTTACAGTTTATGTGGGCGTTTACCCAACAGTGCCTGTACGGAATGAAAATACTAATTTTCCGCCGCTTCGGGCAGCCGGCTCGCTGTCGACAAAAGGCGCAAACAAAAAGGCACAGTCCGTCCGGACCATGCCCTCCTTATATCGAATAGTTCAGCTCCGGCCGAATCCGGTTCAGAAACTGCTTTGTCCGCTCCTCCTTCGGAGCGCGGAACAGCTCGCTCGGCTTCCCCTGCTCCACGATTACACCGCCGTCCATAAAGACGACGTGGCTTGCGACATCCTGGGCAAATCCCATCTCATGGGTGACGATAATCATCGTAATGCCTTCCTTCGCGATGCTGCGGATGACTGCCAGCACTTCGCCCACCAGCTCGGGATCGAGCGCGGAGGTTGGCTCGTCGAACAGGATCACCTCGGGATTCAAGGCGAGCGCCCGAGCGATGCCGACCCGCTGCTGCTGGCCGCCGGACAGCTCCGACGGGTACGCATCCAGTTTGCTGCCGAGCCCGACCTTGCTCAGCAGCGCGATGCTTCGGGCCTTCGCTTCCTCCTTGGGCTGTTTTTGGACGACGAGGAGCCCTTCCATCACGTTCTCGAGCGCGGTTTTGTGCTTGAACAGATTGTACTGCTGGAATACCATCGCCGACTTCCGGCGGAGCCGAAGGATGTCCTTTTTCCCCGCCCGTTTGCAGTCCACGGCAAAATCGCCTATGGCGATACTGCCGTTATCCGGCCTCTCCAGGTAGTTCAAGCAACGCAGCAGCGTCGTTTTGCCCGAGCCGCTAGGTCCAAGAATCGCCACGACCTCCCCGGTGGACACGCTCAGATCGATCCCCTTCAGCACCTGATGGCGGCCGAACGATTTCGTTATATTCGATATGGCGATCATAACCCCATCCTCCTTTCGTGACGGCTGTATTTCCCCTCCAGCCAGCCGAACAGCCGTTCGCACAGCCAGCAGAGGATCCAGTAGACGATGGAAGCGTCCGCGTACATTTCAAGATACCGGTAGCCTTCGCCCGCAACGATTTTCGCCTGCGCCATCATCTCAATCACCTTAATCGCGAAAGCAAGCGACGTGCCTTTGATTAAATTGATAAAAATATTGCCCAGGTTTGGAACGGCTACGAGGAACGCTTGGGGTGCGATGATGCGCCACAGTCCTTGCCGGGTCGTCATCCCGACGGACAACGCCGCTTCCATCTGGCCGGAGTCGGCCGCGCCGAGCGCTCCCCGGATGACCTCCGCCTGGTAGGCCGCCGAATTGATCGTAAACGCGATCAGTGCGACCCCGAGCGGCGATATTTCCTTTAGCGGAAGCTGCAAGCCCCATTTTTCGCTAAGCAAGTCAAGAAGAAGCGGCGTTCCGTAAAACGCCACATAAATTTGCACAAGCAGCGGGGTCCCGCGAATGAAAGATACATACAAAGCGCCGAGTTTATCTAACACCGGCACCCGATACAGCCTGCACAGAGCGATCGCGGAACCGATCAGCGTACCGAGGAGCATCGAAATGACGGCGATCAGCATCGTAACGGGCACGCCTTTCAGCACCTGCGGCATATGTTCGATGGCGAATTGTAAACTGAATTCCATACGTCCTCCTCCCTTGTTTAACCCGCCAACGTGACCCGGCCCTTCCGGTAACGCTTCTCCATTCCGACGAACGCCCGCTCGAGAGCGGCGCTCAGCACCCAGTACATAAGCGCGACGATCATGTACATCCGCAAGCTGTTCGCGCCGTAATTATTGCCCAAAATGATCTGCACCTGCCCCATCATATCGGTAATGCCGATCGAGAAGGCGAGCGACGTTTCTTTCAGCAAAATGAGCACATTGTTGCCCAGATTCGGAATGGCAATGCCGAAGGCTTGTGGCAGTACGATCCGTCTCAGCATCTGTCCGCTGCTCATACCGATGCTGTATGCGGCTTCCAGTTGGCCGATCCCTACGGCGAGATAAGCCGAGCGGATGACCTCGGAAAAATAGGCCGCGCTGTGCAGGGAGAAGGTGATAACGGCGAAAATGAGTTTATCCCAACCGTTCACATCGACGCCCGCCAGCATGAGCAGTTGCGGCAGCCCGTAGTATACGAGAAACAGCTGAACGATCGTCGGCGTGCAGCGCATGAAGGAAATGTAGCACGTAGCTAGAGCGTAAGGGATCGGCCTTCGCTGAATGCGAACGACGGCAATTCCGAATCCGAGCAAAAGGCCGAACAACAGTGACAGCAGCAAAATCGAGAGGGTGATCGGCAGCCGCTCGGCAATCCGCTGGATCAAGGTTAACGTTGTATCCCATCCGGACGCGCCCATGTCCGCTTACCCGTCTTTCCGGAATTTATAGCCTTGCTGTACGTACTCCAGGCTTTTGAAGACGTCGACGCGGAACCATTTCTCCGACAGCTTCGGCAGCGTCCCATCCTTGATCAGCTCCACTGTTTTCTCGTCGATGATTTTGGCCAGCTCCGTCTGGTTTTTGTTAAAGAGCAGGTAGACCGGTTCCTTCGAAATAATGCCGCCGACTTTCAAATTCAGGTTCAGCTTTTTGACCGCATCTTCAAAATGGACGACGTTCAGCAAATGCGCATCGTATTTTCCCGACTCCACCAGCTTCAGATCGTCGGCCGGCGTCGTTTTCTCCACATCTTCGATTTTGATCTCTTTGCCGGGATGGTTCAGGTTATAATCTTTCAAAATGTAGCGGAACCCGGATACCGGCGTCATCGGTACCAGCTTCTTGCCGACGAGATCGTCCAGTGTCTTGATATCGTTTCGTTCCGGCTTCACCGCAAGCGCCGTAATGGAGTAGCCGAATTCCTGCTGCGGGTACAAATACTTTTTCTCGCGCTCCGGATTTTTGAACCAGAAGTTTGCGGCGAATGCATACTTCCCGGTATCGGTCCCGATCAATTGGCCTTCGTTGTCGGCCGACTCGTACTCGAATTTGTAATCCGGCAGCTTCTTCTCCAGCTCCTTCAAATAGTCGATCATAAAGCCGGCCGGTTTGTTGTTTTCGTCCAAATAGCTGAACAGCGGCACCGGGACTGTATTCAACGCGGCTTTGACCACTTTCGGCGTCGTTTTGGCGGACGATCCCGACTGGCCGCCTGCGGATGCCTGCGTAGCCTCCTTTCCGCAGCCTGCAAGCAGCAGCAGTATTGCAGTGACGATTAATAGTGCGTGCATTGGTTTGCGGGTGTATACATTCATGTCGGTTTCTCCTTTGGCAAAATGGATTTATGGCTATGACCAGCGGTTGACGGGACGGGCAAGACCGAGATGGTCGCGCAGCGTGCTTCCCGTATATTCGGTTCGGTACCGGCCCCGCTTCTGAAGCAGCGGCACGACTTGCTCGACGAACTCCTCGAGTCCGCGGAAATAATGGGACGGCATAATGTTAAACCCGTCGCACGCTCCCTCGTCGTGCCACTGCTCCATCAGATCGGCCAGCTGCTCCGGCGTGCCGGTAAACGTATGATGTCCGCCGGCGGAGACCACGTGCTTGCTCATTTGCCGGATCGTCGGCTTCTCGCGCTCCCCCAGATCTTTCAGCAGCTGGAGCCTGCTTTTCTTGCTGTTGTTCGACGCCGGATCGATTTCCCAGTACGGAAACGGGGCGTCGAGCGGATACGTGCTCAGGTCCACATCAATGGTGCCGGACAGCGTCTTCACCGCGATTTCGGGAAGCACGAGTTCGTTAAACTGCTCCTCGCGTTCCTTCGCCTCCTTCTCGGTCGAGCTGAGATACGGCGAAAGCCCTGGCAATATATGAAGCTGACCGGGCATGCGGCCGTACTGGCTCAGCATTCCTTTCAGCGCCGTATAGTACGCCTTCGCGTCGTGCAGGTTATCTTGGGCGGTAAACACAACCTCCGCCTTCTGCGCCGCGAACTGCATGCCGCTCCCCGAAGACCCTGCCTGAAACAAAACCGGATGCCCCTGAATCGGGCGAGGAACGTACGAGCTGCCCTGTATCGCGAAAAAGTCGCCGCTATGGTCGATTTTGTGCACTTTGGCAGGATCGTAATAAAGCCCGGATCTGCGATCCGCCGGCAGTGCTCCATAGTCGCGGCTATCCCACAGCTTCATAGCTACTTCGACGAATTCATTCGCGCGCCGGTACCGCTCGGCATGGTCCATATGCGCCTCCTTGCTGTACTGGGAAGCGAGACGCGGGTCCTGCGAGGTGACCATGTTCCAGCCGGCGCGGCCGCCGCTCAGATGGTCGAGCGTAGCGAAACGGGTGGCGACATGGAACGGATCGTTGTAGGTCGTGGACAACGTGCCGGTCAGTCCGATATACTCCGTCGCCGAAGCCATGACCGACAGCAGCGTTAACGTGTCCGGCGTCGGGATCGGGCGCTCCTCGAGCACTTTCCCGTTTTGCTCGCCGATCGCGATCTGCTCGAGCACCAGGATCGTATCGAACAATCCTTTCTCCGCCAGCCTGGCGAATTGCCGGTAGAAGCTCATATCGAGCATACGGTCCGCCTCCGTTTCCGGGTGCCGCCAACCTACGGTATGCTGACCGGTATTTAACAAAAATACGCCGAGATGAAGCTGCCTAGCGCCGCTCATCGCCTCGCCTCCTCTATGTCCCGCTGACGGGCCGGAACATCCGGCAGCCCCAGACGGCTGCGCAAGACGCCGTCCTCGTAATCGGTGCGAAACAGCCCTTTTCGCTGCAAAATCGGTACGACTTCGTCTACCAGTTCCTCTATTCCGGCCGGCAGCAAAGCAGGCTTGACGTGAAAGCCGTCACTGCCGTAAGCGCGGTACCACTCCTCCATCCGCTCGGCCAGCCCCTCCGGTGTTCCTACGAATACGTGCGGATCGGGCAAAGCAGCGATAACCCCCTCCTGCGATTCGGCCGCGCACTCTGCAAGCTCCGCCGCCCTCCGGCGGGCCTCCTCCTTGGTAGAGCCCAGTATTGGAGTAACGTTCATCAGCACCTTGACGCTGTCGGGTGCACGCCCTTTTGCGGCAATCCCGGATTTGAGCCGTTTGTATAAGTCGGCGGCTTGTTCGGCGCTTCCGGCCGAAGCAAACACAAGCTCCGCCGCGTCCGCTCCCGTAACAGCCGCTTCCTCTTCATCGCCGTACACGCCGATCCTCACCGGATATCCTTGCGGGGGACGCGGCAGGCTTAACGGTCCGCGCACCCGGAAATAGTCGCCGGCAAAATCGATCAGATGCACCTTGCCCGCATCGATATACCGGCCCGAAGCCCGGTCGACGATGACGGCGCCGTCCTCCCAGCTGTCCCACAGCCGCTCGGCTACGTCTACAAACTCCCGCCGCCGCGCGAGCTTCTCCGTCCATGCTAGCTCCGGCGGTCCGCCGCGCAGCCGCCTCGGCTCCGTCTCGTCGGCAATACTTGCAACCCAGGCGAGCCTGCCGCCGCTTAAGTGATCCAGCGCCGCAAGCTGGCGGGCAACGGCAAACGGTTCGATCGCGTTTGTCGATGCGGCCGCGCCAAGACCGATATGGCTCGTCACCGAAGCGATCGCGCCAAGCAGCGTGAAAGGCTCGAGCGGCAAGCCCGGCTCCCTGCCCGCTGCTCGCAGCCCGTCGGTTATGGCCGTATGATCGAGAAACAACAGATCGAGCTTGCCTCGTTCGGCGGTTTGGGCCAGCGTGTAATAATAGGCCGGATCGAGCAAACGGTCCGGCTCTGCCCCGGGATGCCGCCAGCTTCGTGGATAAAAGCCCGCCCCCTGAACGGAAACGGCAAGACTCATTTGCCCCGTTCGAATGCCCATGTTCGCCACTCTCCTTTTGCCGAACCAAAAAAGGCCAAGACCGCACCGCTGCCGCGTGTGACGATCTTAGCCTCCGGTTGTCCGGTCAGCAGTTTCATGTTTCAATATGTGTTTCATTTCAGTGTCGCAACCGGATTCTCTGGATATGAAATCCAGTCGCTCCAGCTCCCGCTGTACAGTCTGACGTTCGTGAATCCCGCCTCGGCGAGAGCGAGTACGTTCGGGCAAGCCGTAACTCCCGACCCGCAGTACACAATGATTTGTTCGGACTTCTCCAATTCCCGGAAATGCTCCTTCAACAGCTCGGGCGTCTTCAAACGTCCTTCGGAAGTAAACACATCCTTCCAAAAGTAATGCACCGCTCCGGGGATATGGCCCGCCGTTTTGTCGACCGGCTCCTCCAGTCCCTTGTACCTGCGGATTTCGCGCGAATCGACGAGTATCGTCCGCCGGTCTTCGAGACTCCGTTCGACGTCGCCCGTTTCCGCAAGCAAGTCGCGCCGGAGCTTTGGAACGAACGTTTTCCCTGCTCTGGACGGGACGTCCGTTGTAATTTCAAACCCGCTGCGGCTCCAGCCGCTGTACCCGCCCTCCAGCACATACACGCGGGGATGTCCGTAATACGTAAGCAGCCACCAAAGGCGCGACGCCATTGCGCCGCCTTGATCATCGTAAGCTACAACGATCGCATTCTCGCCGATACCCGCAGTTCCAAGCTTGGCCGCCAGCAAGTCCGGATCAGGCAGCGGATGCCTTCCGCCATGAAGGCCGACCTCCGCGGACAAGTCGAGCTCAAGATCGAAATAGACCGCACCCGGCAAATGCCCGGCCTCGTAGGCCTGTCTGCCCGCGAGCGGGTTACTCAGAATAAACCGGCAGTCCACTGCGATCACGTCCGGATCGCGCAAATGCTCACGGAGCCATTCGGCACTGACAGTAGATGACAATCGGACCCACTCCTTTTTTTTGAAAAAGCAGTTGAATTCATTTAATTCTTATCGATATACTAGGTTTAATGAAGCGAATTGTCAACGATTTGAGTAAAATAAGTTGCCGCTGACCATCATCGATGAAAATGCCCAATATTTTACATCCAGAGAGGGGCTGGGCTAAGCATGCTGAAGGACCAACTGCACTATATGTCGATCCAGGAAGTGATGGAGCATCTGGACGTCAGCCGTTCGACGATCGACCGCTGGCGCAAGCATAAGCGGCTGCCGAGCATCAAGATCGGCAAAGAAATTTATTTTGACAAATATGAAGTTCAGCGCTGGTACCGCGAAATGGTCCGCACGCCCCGCACTCTAGCCGAGACCGCCTCCGAGCCGGTGCTGACGATCGGATACACGGCGGTTTCGACGCATATGTGGAGCCCCATCGTCATGAAAACGTTCGGCCTGCTCGACAAGGAGCTGGCCCGCATAAGGCCGCACGACCGGATCGATGTTCGCTGGCACCGCGCAAAAGACGGCATGGAGCTGGTCAAAGGCTTACTGGCGGGTCATATTCACATCGCAACGTTCGGAGACTACGCCTTCTCGGTAAGTCAATTGCTCGGCCGGATGATGCCGGACTTCCATCCCGTACTGCTCGCCGGCGCAGGCAAGTCGCCGCCAGGCAGCGGGTTTGCCTTCGTCGTGCCGCGCGGAGTCGATCTCGAGCATCCATCCGAACTTGCTACGCTCCCGCTCGCAACGACCACCCGCACGAACAGCGAATACCGGCTGAGAAAAATGCTGGAGTCCTACCAGTTGCCCGAGCTGAATATCGTTCACCGCTCGATCGAGGACAGCCTCGAGAGCTTGCGCCAGGGCAGACTCGGCGCGACTATGATGTGGGAGCCTTATCTCAGTATCGCCCGGCACGAGCGGATCGGCGAGCCGATATTCGAGCGCGAGCTGGGCTCGGCCTTTTTTGCCGGCGTAGCCGCGGAGAAGGGCTGGGTTCGGGACCATGAGGATATAACGGTGGCATATTTGAAAGCCCACCTGCACGCCAGCCGTTTGTTCCGCGAGCAACCGCAGCTTGCGGCGCCGGCCGTTTGCAAAGAAACCGGGCTGCCGCTGGAAGCGGTCCTCCGTTCAATCGCGAACATTCGCTGGGACGCGGCGCTGTACAAGAAAGACCTGAAGCTTATCGAGCATGTCGATCCGGTTTTTCCGCTATCCACTCATTTACCCGCCGCAGAAACCGATATCGCCTATTCCATCCATTATCTTCGCATCGCGGCCCAGGAGCTGAAGCTGCCCGTCCCTCCCGCCGCTCCGATTGAGGGAGAGTGGCAGCGGCATATGCTGTAATAAGAAGCCTTATTGCAGGGCGTATCGATAGAAGGCCTGGCCTAGTTCGATCTCCTTTGCCGATGCCGCATAAGGGGCGGACACCGCGGCCGAGGAACGGAACCGGAACTTCCGCTAAACGCTGCATGTTCCCCCTATAACGGAACAAGTTGTTCCCCTATGGCCTTGGAAAGAGCTGGATTCGCCTTATTTTGCCGACTTAACGGAACATGAACTTCCGCTATCGAGCGGTATCCAACTAATCCTCGCACCATAACGGAACTTTCGGTTCCGCTGCTGCCAGATCGGCTGACAGCGGCTTCGCCTCGCGGCAGAGATTGAGCCGCTCTCTATTTTCATTCCATCTAGGATCGACAAAAAAGAGCGGGCCGCATCAGCCCCCTCTTCCCCTTCCAGCGCTCTGCCACTCGGCCTTTTAGGCCGACACGCCGCTGCCGCGAACGACTATCGCTTTATTTTCCTTTACAAGCCAGACGCAAACGAATGCATACACCGCGAGCACCGCAAATGGCGTCGCCAGAAAAGATTGCGCCGTCGCGAAGTAGCCGGTAGCGGCCGCAGTCAGCACGGTGGCGGTGGACAGAAAGAAATATGCCTTGCTTCTGTAAATAACCCCGAACGGCAAAAAGTGCGCTCCCGTCAAAACGCCGACGGTAAACGGAATCCATTCGGGCTCGCGGAACAGGATCAGAATCATTACGGGCGCGAACAGCATTTGCATCGCTCCGACGACTCCTGCCAGCGTGCCGAGCGGATTGCCCTGGGCAAACATGTCCGCCTTCATCAGTTTGGACATGGCGAGACCTAGCGGAAATATCGCGCCGATGCCGAAAATGTACACCCAGACCGTAATATGCTGCGGGAGAATACAGCCGGCTATACCGGCCGCTAGCCAGAACAGACAACCGGCTGTTATCATCGGCACTCCCCGCTTGGCCGACGCGGATAAACATTTGCTCATTTCCCTATAATGCTGCTCCATCGCTTTCATTGCCAATCCCCTATTCTCTGTGTAGTCACTCTCATGCCTTCGTGTCGTGCGACGCTGAAGGGAATTGTATCCAACAAGGGAAAACGCACAAAATCTGTATTGATTGTGACACAAGCCGTCCGTCTTTGGCAACCGCTTTGTCCAGTCAGAGCCATCGCAACAGAATTCTGAGGGCAACACACGGCCTGCCCGGCTTCCGTTATAGATTTCGCCACGGAAATCATGTAACATTTGGAATGGAAATTCAAGCGATTTTCGGAGGTGCTACGATTGACGCAACAGCAGATCGCAGGAGCGGACGATATCCGCTTCCGCGAACCGATTTATACGTTCCATGACGCATGGACATCTTGGCTTGCCGGCGAAAAGTTCCCGATCGCCTTTTTCGGCGACAGCACATTTGACGGGTCGAACACATCCGACTGGACACGGAACACGCTGGGGGCGGACAACTTGTCGCCGAACGCGTTTTCGGCCGTGCTGGAGCGGCTGCTCCGGCAAGCGTCGAACCATTCGGAGCTGCGCGTGTACAACGCCGGCTTCAGCGGTCAGACAGCGAACTGGGCCACTGGCGTGCTTGAACAGGAGTTTGGCGAAAGCTCCGCGTACAGCGATGTGCGTTTGATCGGGATCGGCTTCGGCATTAACGACAGGCTCGGTTTTCCGAACGAGAACGCCTATCGCCTCAGCTTCAAAACGTCGATCAAGAGCATCATCGAATGGTGCTACGCGAAAAGCATCCAGCCGTTTCTACTGACTACGCAGGCGACAGTGGAGCCGGGCGTAATCACCCAATACGCCGGCACATACCCGATGCGAACGAGCGAGCACATCTCCGTCGCAAACGAAGTCAAGCGCGAGCTTGCCGCCGAATACGGCCTGGCGCTGATCGACCTGAACCGGTTTACCGAGCTGCTGCTTCTATACTCGTCCATTCCGGCCCGTACGCTCATATCGGACCGGCTTCATTTCGGCGATATCGGCCACAGGGCGGAGGCACAGTTTCTGTTTGCCAAGCTTTGCCCTCGAACCATCTTCGCGGACGGGTATACGAAAGTTGACTACTCCAGCCAGCATGTATTCGACTGCGTGCCCGAGGATTGGTTGACGATGCCGGAGGCGCCTACGGACGCGTTCAAAGTATTCGTCGATTACGAAAAAGCGGATCGTGAAGATAAGCCGCTGTTATCCGCCTGGGTATTCGTGTGCTCCAAAAAGAAGCTTACGCTCAAGGCGTACCGCTCGGGCTGCCCTCACACTTACGTCCGCATGAACGGCGAGCGGAAGCCGCTGACGGGAGCGGAAACGGTGCTGGGCGAACTGGATATCGGTCTGTACCGGTTGGACGTTTATTCGGGCGAAACGGACAGAGCCGATTTTAAAGGATTCCTTTTGGAGTAGAGCCATCTTTCAAAAATAAAAGCCTCTAAAACCCGCATATGTGGCAAGCGGATTTAGAGGCTTTTTACTTGCTGTCGTACCGGCTTACACCTTTACGGCTCCGCCGGTACGAGCGTTCGGGAGCGTAACGATAACCTCATGCTCCCGCCCGTCGTCGGCAAGCGGAACGTACAAGCCGTCTCCCGCTTCCTCAAGCTCGGCGATATTCCCGTCGACCACTACGCTTCCCGGCGTATCCGCCCCGCTTCGGTCCGCAGCGGATGGAAATACCTCGATCCGGTACAACGCGCCGCCAAACCGGTAGCGGACCGAGTACGAAGGCCAATCGGCCGGAACGCTCGGGCGTATATACAGCTTCTCCCGTTCGCGGCGGAGGCCAAGAATCCATTCGACACCCGCTTGATACATCCAGCCGGAAGCGCCGGTGTACCAGGTCCAGCCCGACCGTCCCGCTACCGGCTCGCGGGTATACACATCCGCGGCCATCACATACGGCTCCCCGGCATACCTGCGCACGTCGGACGGACTTTTCGCATGGCCCACCGGATTCAGCATATCGAACAGCTCGAACGCCTTGTCCCCGTTGCCGAGCTTGCTCCAGGCCACAATGCTCCAGATGACGCCGTGCGTATACTGCGCGCCGTTCTCGCGAATGCCCGGCGGGTAGCCCTGAATATAGCCGGGATTCGGCTCCGTCGTATCGAACGGCGGCGTAAGCAGCCGCACCACCGACAGTGCCCGGTCTACAAGCTCGCGGTCAAACGACAACATCGCCTGTGTCGCCCGCTCGGCCGGAGCGGCTCCGGATATAACCGACCACGACTGTGCGATCGCATCGATCCGGCATTCCTTGCCTTGCACGGTGCCGAGCCAGGCGCCTTCGTCGGTATACGCCCGGCGGTACCAGGCGCCGTCCCAGGCGCTCTCGTTCACCGCTTCGCCGATCTGTAGCGCCCGTTCGCGGTACTTCCCGGCCAGCTCAGGGTCGCCCTTTAGCTCGCACATCGGTGCAAAGCAACGCAGTACCTCGATCAAAAACCAGCCGAGCCATACGCTCTCGCCTTTGCCTTCGTCGCCGACCGAGTTCATCCCGTCGTTCCAGTCGCCGATGCCCATAAGCGGGATTCCGTGCTCCCCGTATCGGGAGGCTCGTTCGATGGCGCGGAGACAGTGCTCGTACACGGAAGCCGACTGCGGCGAGACAACCGTCTCCTCATACCTTTCGTGCTCCTCGGCGGTCAGCTCCACGCTTGTCAGAAACGGCGCGATCTCATCCAGAACCCCGACATCGCCCGTATGAATGACATAGTGGGATACCGTGTAGGGCAGCCACAGCAAATCGTCCGTATACTTCGTGCGTATCCCGCGTCCGGTTTCCTCATGCCACCAGTGCTGGACATCGCCTTCCTCGTATTGATGCGCCGCATGAAGCACGATCTGACGTCTCGTCAGTTCGGGAGCCGCATGCAGCAGCGCCAGCGAGTCCTGAAGCTGATCGCGGTAGCCATAAGCTCCGCCGGCCTGATAAAAAGCAGTGCGGGCCCACATGCGGCACGAAAGCGCCTGATACAACAGCCAGCCGTTCAGCATCACATTCAGCTCGCGGCTCGGTGTCTCCACTTCGATCTGGCCGAGCAGATCGCGCCAAAACTGCTGCACCTCTGTGAGCGCCTTGTCGCAGCTCGCGCCGGTCCTGTGCAGGCGGACGAGCTCCAGTGCAGCCTCCTTCGATTCGCCGGCGCCAAGCAGCGCGTACACGGTTCGTACCGTCCGGGGCGGAACCGTCAGGCTCATCCGAATGGCACCGCAGCTGTCCGCGAACACGCCGTCCCTATTAGACAAACGTTCCGTCCGCATCCCTTCGGGTAAAGCTATCGTACCGGCACGGCCGATAAACTCGGCCCGGTTCGCTGTGTAGGAAAGCCCACGCTGCGACGCTTCCGCGGCTTGCGTCTGTCCGGCCCACTCATCGTCTTCCGCGAACATGTGCAGGAAGGCGGTCGCATGGCGGAACGTTTTCTGATAATGATTCTCTGCAAGCAGCGTGTTCGTCCCGGCATCCCACTCCGTGGCGACATAGGGAGCATTCTCCTGTCTTTGAACGCCAAGCACCCAATTGCAGTAATACGCAACGGACAAGCTAATCGGCTCGTCCCCTTCATTTTTCAGCTCGAGCCGGGCGATCTTGAGCGGTTCGCTCCGGTGAACGAATACGGTCATCTCGTGCCGGACATCCCGTCTCCGCTGTGCAAATTGCGAGTAGCCGAAACCGTGGCTGACCTCGAATGCGCATGTGCCGAGCGTCGGAGCAGGCGACGCCGACCATACTTCTCCGCTTCGATCGTCGCGAATATAACATGCTTCGCCCGGCGTGTCGAGCACCGGATCGTTCGACCACGGCGTCAGCTTGAACTCGCGGCTGTTGCGCCACCATGTATAACCCGTGCCAAGCTCGGTCACGAGAGTGCCGAAGCTCGGGTTCGCCATCACGTTGCTCCACGGGGCGGGCAAATATTTGCCGCCTTGCAGCAAGATCCGGTACTCGCGCCCGTCCGGCGCAAACCCGCCCCACCCGTTGAACAGCTGAAGCGAATCCGGCTTCGGGAGCGCGGCAGGGTCCGAAGCGGAAAGCTCGCGGCTCGAGACCGTGCCGACGCCGGCTTCCGTTTCCGGCACTCGCCCGGGAACCGGATCGGAATCGGGACGAAGCCGGAACTCCGGCGGGAGCCCTTCGATCGTAGGCAGCTCCCCTTGCGGCAAATCCGCCTCCGCCTTGTCCCTGCGGGCCGAACGGGGAGCAAGCTGCGCCCGAAAGCTGGGCCCGTCCGCTCGCAGCGTCAAGCGGGCAACGGCGGAGAGCAGATCTAGCTGCTCCGTCGTCAACGTGCTCGCCGTAAGCGGGAAAATGCCGCCAGGCGTCGGCGCGCCGTCGGATGTTTGCTCAATAGCGCGCCGCAGCGCTTCCTGCATGTCCTGGTAATAGCCGCCGGCCGCCTCGAGCAGGAAGACCAGATCGAAGCCGATTCCTTTGCGGCGCAAATACGCATGTCCGGACAACGCCATGAGCGCAAACGGCATTTGGCTTTTGTCCTGAAGCTTGACGAGCGCGATCGGCAAATCCCCGGAGATGCCGAGCGGCCACAGATCGGATTGCCCGGCTCGTATGGCGGCTATGCCGGCTTCCCGCTCCTTGCGCAGTGGCGACTGGTACAGCAGCCGTGCCGCCATCCGGTGATATTCCGTCGCCTCGTGAGCGGTAATATGCTGGTGGCGCAGATCGATCCGGCTGTGCGTCCATGCGAGCTGGAAGGCGCGTTCCGCCTGCTGCTCGCCGCAGAAGTCCGCTGCAGCCGCCAGCGCTTCCTCGCGGCTGTCCGCAGCTCCCGTGACCGCGAACAGCTTCACCGAGCCGCCAGGCGCAATCGAGACGCGGCGGCGCATAACGAACGCCGGATCGAGCACGGCACCGACCGTTTCGGAGAGGCGGCATTCGAGACCGGCCGGAGCGGCGAGCGTATGACCGCGGCCGATAAAGGCAGAACGGCTCGTGTCGTACTCGAGCGGGCCAAGCGACTCGCAGCCGCTGGATAACCCGTGAACGGCCCATTTCGTCCGTTCCTTTCCGTCGCGCGGCCGCCGGAACGCCAGCAGCAGCTCTTCCCGGCTGTCGTATTCGGTTTGCACGAAGAGCTTGCTGAATGCAGGATGCGCCTTGTCCGCAGCGGGGGGAGCGAGCGCAATTTCCGTATACGACGTCACCTCGACGACTCGCGTCTCTTCCCCGTGATTCGTCAAGGTCAGCCTGCGCAGCTCGGCGCTTCTCCCCGGCGGCACGCACACTTCCAGCTCTGTCGCAAGTTGCCCGTCCCGCCTCGTGAAAACGGCCTTATCCAGCGCAAACTGCACACTGCTTTCGTCCGCCTTCGTCCGGCAAGGCTCGAAGGAAGGCGACCATACGTCCCCCGTGCTCACATCGCGGATGTACAGGCAGCTCCCGGGCGACTCCGCCACCGGGTCCTCGTGCCAGCGGGATACGGCGAGACCTTCCCAGCGGCTGAAGCCTCCGCCGCTGTCGGACACTACTGTCGTATACGCTCCTCCGGAGAGGACGCACACCTCCGGGGTTTCGGTTTGACTCGTAAATTGCTGAAGCGGAACGCGAGTCCCGGCAAGCGGCTCATACGTCCGTTCATGCTGCGCCGTCGCCGTATGCTTGATGATCGCCGGTCTTTGCGGCAGCCGCTCCTGCAAGAGCAATTCTGCAGCCTGCACGCGCTTGTCCGCATGGAAGCGGTCGATCATCGTTCGCTCAAGCAGCATATTGCCGAGCGTCAGCAGGCTCATCCCGAGATGATGAGCCATAAAGCTGCGGATCACGACATGGCTTCGGTCGGTTGGCATCCGGGAGGCCGTACAATCGATCGCCTCGTAAAAGCCGTACTTTCCGACCGCCCCCATCGCCTCCATCCGGCTTAGCGAAGCGAGCGATTCCTCGGGGCGAAACGGGAGCGCCATAATCGCCGCATACGGTGCCAGCACGAGATCGTGCTCCAGCCCGCGCTGAAAGCCGAGTCCCGGCACGCCGAAAGCGCGATATTGGTAGTTCATCGCATAGTCGAAGGCGTAGTAGCCCGACTCGGAAATACCGAACGGCACGCCCCGCTGGCGGCCGTATTCGATTTGGCGGTCGATAACGCCCCGGTACGTTGCGTCCCATACCGTTTGCCGATACGTCCGCATAAGCAGAGACGGCATCACATATTCAAACATCGTACCCGACCACGACAGCAGCGTCGGCCTGCGTCCGGAGAGGACCATCGCTCTACCGAGCTTAAACCAGTGCGAGACAGGTGCCTGCCCGAACGCGATCGCTAGAAAGCTCGCCTGTCTCGCCTCCGAGGCGAGCAGATCGTACAAAATATTTTCTCTGCGGTTCAACCCGACATGGTAGCCGAGAGCGAACAACTGCGCGCTTTCATCGTACAAGGGGCGGAAATCGGTATTTGTTATGACCGCCTCGATCCGTTTTGCCAGCCGTTCGGCGCGTAAAGCTAAGGAGCCGTCGCGGTTCGGCGCATCGTCGCGGCGGCCCCATTCCAGCACCCCTTGCTTCAGTGCAACCAGATAGGCGATAAAGTTGCCCGAATCGACCGTGGATACATAAACGGGCGGCAGCGGGTGCAGCGATACCGTATCGTACCAGTTATACAGATGCCCATGCCATTTCTCCATCCGCTCTATGGTTGTAAGCGTACGTTCGAGTCTATCCAGCATGCCGGGCGTATCGACAAACCCGAAGTCGCGGGCGCAAAGCGTACATGCCATCATCAGTCCGATATTCGTCGGCGATGTCCGGTGCGCTGCGCCGTTAGGCGGCTCCATCTGCACATTGTCTGGCGGCAGCCAGTTGTCCGCCGGACCGGCGTAATCTTCGTAGTACGCCCATATGTTCTGTGCGAGCAAGCGCAGCCGCTCTCGCTCCCTTTCCTGAAGTCCGATGCTTCTGACGGAAGGAGCGCCGTTTAAGTAGCGAACGGCGACGGGGGCGAGCAGCCAAAGGGCGGCAATTACGAGCCCTGCCGTGCGGAGGCCCGGCGGCGCAGCGAACAGGGCGGCTGCGGCGAATACAATCGCGGATGCAATCCCGCCGCCCATTCCCAAAATCGCGGAACGCGAAGGATGGGCCCGCCGTTCGATTTCGGCCGAGCTCGTCCACTCCAGCAGCTTTCTTTTGCTTACCCCGAGCCGGTACACGGTGCGGATAATCGCATCGGTCATCAAGACCGCCTGATACGGCAGCATAATCAACAGCACAAGCGCTTGCGCGGCTGTCGTCGGCAGCGTGCGCGGGAATCGCGCGAGCCGGACGGGAGCAAGTACCGCGCGGATGACCGGAATGCCGATCGTGGCGAGTCCGAGCACGAGCAGCGCCACCCCCGCCCCTCCGGAAATCAGCAGGCTGCCGAGCAGCAGAAGCAGCAAGGCCGGCTGAAGCAAGCTTCGCCGCAAATTGTCGACGATTTGCCAGCGGGTCAGCAGCGCCAGATCGACCGGCCGCTTTTGGCCGCACCGGTCCGATACGCGCGGAGCAAGCCAGCACAGCAATTGCCAATCGCCACGCACCCAGCGGTGCAGACGCTTCTGATACGAATGGAACGTTGCCGGATGACCGTCGACAACCTCGATGTCGGACAGCAAGCCGCCCCGCAAAAAGCCGCCTTCGAGCAAATCGTGGCTGAGCACGCGGTTGTCCGGAATCCGGTCGTTTAGCACTTGCCGGAAGGCGGCGATATCGAATAGGCCTTTGCCGGTAAAAATCCCTTGACCGAGCGCATCCTGATACGGGTCCGAAATCGCGAACGAGTAAGGGTCGATGCCCGGCTCCCCGGACCAAAGCCTCGCAAGACGCGAAGAAGCTACCGCTTCGTAGCTGATGCCCACTCTCGGCTGAAGCACTCCGTAGCCTTCAACTATCCTCGTCCCCTCGTCGTTCAGGCGTGCCCGGTTATAAGGAAGGTGCATGGTTCCGATCATCCGCTGCGCCGCGCCGATCGGCAGCTCCGTATCGGCATCGAGCGTAAGCACATAGCGGAATCTTGCGAGTCTCGAGCAGTCTCCCGCGAGGCAGGAAAAGCTCGTGTCGCCGCGGCCGCCAAGCAGCTCTACAAATTCGACCAGCTTGCCGCGCTTGCGCTCCCATCCCATCCATACCTGTTCAGAATCGTTCCATTTCCGTGCCCGCTGGAACAAATAAAACGGACCTTCGCCGGTTTCCGGGTTGCCGTAAGTCCGGTTAAGCTGCTCGATTCTCGCAATCGCCGCCTCGGCAATCGCACCGTCCGCAGCCGTATGTTCCGAATCCGCATCCGGGTAATCCCCGAGCAAAGCAAATCCGATGTGCGGGTCCATGCCGGCCAAATAGTGCAGCTCCAGCCGGTCCGCCATGCTTTCCGCTTCTTCCGGGGTCGACCAGATGACCGGAATGACGGTCATCGTAGCCGCATCGGCCGCGATGCCGCTGGAAAAGTCGTAGCGAAGCAACGGCTTGCCCGTGAACAGCCGCCCGATCAGGCCATGGACAATCGTGACCGCCCATTCGCTCACCGGAATGAGCAGTAAAATAGCGGCTGCCAGCCAGACAAGAACACTGCGCGTGCCATCACCGGCGGAAGTGATGCCGAATAAGGTCAAGACGAGCAGCCCTGCGAATAGCACGGATAATACCGTTATATAGGAACGCGTCTCCGTCCGCTCCCGCCTAAAACCTGCCAGCCGTCTTGGCTTCCCGCATTCGCGCAGCGAAGCGAGCAGCAGCCGCTGCCCGGCAGGCTCAAGCAGGTAATAGGCGGCATAACAGGAACGGGACGGCAGGCGGCCTAATAAACCGCCTCCGGTCCCGGTATTATTGCCTCCACCCTCTGCCGCGCCTTCTTCGCTATCCTTCGTGCCGCCCTCATCCGCGTCCGCGACGCCGCTCTCGCTGGCGGTCATTTCGCTGCCGCCCCCGGCGCCAGTTTCCGCCTGATGCCTTGCGAAATGCCGATCCGCCAGCAAAACGGCTTGCTCCGCAACTACATTTTCCGGCATCGCATACCCGTGCGCCAGCCGTTCGATCTGTCTGCGGAGCGTCCCCCGGCTCGTCGCGTCCATCTGCGTATACGTTCCTGCCCGTTCTTCGGCCAGCGTCCTTTCGACGACGCTCACACGGCCAAACAACATGTCCCATCTGGAGCGGGATACCGTACGCAGCGCCTGGATCAGATTGCCGGCCATCCATTCGTACGAAGCCTGAAGCTGATGCTCGTACATCGTTATCCGGTTCAAGCTGTCCGCTCCGTTTTCGAGCTTGCACAGCAGCCATTCGCGCACTTCCCCAGCCTCATCGGCCCATTCGTTCAGCCGGCTGATCAGATGCACGACGACCGGGACGGATAACGGGAGGGAATGGCCGGCCGCCTCAAGCGCATCCTTGATCCGGCCTGCATCCGGCTTGCGGCTGCCTTGCAGCACGGGCTCCAGCAGCTTGTCGACGGCGGTAAACGACCGCCGCCTCTCGCGGACGCCCCGCATCAGCCGGGCCAGCCCGTCCATGGCGGCAATGCGCAGCCAGAGCGGAACCGTACCGGCCTCGGCAATCGTCAGCACCGATACGTCCTGATACGCATTCAAAAACCGGACGAACGACTCTTCGTCAAGCGCGCCGTCCGTCTTGTTCATATAGTCCGAACATAAAGCGAGGATGCGCGGCTCCGCTCCCGGCAGCAGCCGGGGCAGCCTGTGGGCTGTTCGTTTGGCAAGCTCGGCGAGAACCGTAAAAGCCTCCGCTTCGATATAATCGGCATGATCGAGCAGCCACTGCTCCGCAGGCTGAAGGCCGGACGGTTCGACCGTCTTCAGTTCGAACGCAAAGTCCCGCAGCAGCTCCAGATTGCGGCGAAACGTCCGCCGGACCGACACCGCCGAATAGGCGCTGGCCGGACCAGGTTGATGTGTTAGAGCGAGCTCTCGCGCTTGTTGCTCCATTTGCTCGACTGTTGGAATCATGAGTCCCCCTTATTCCTCTGGATCATCCATTAGTTCATTTGAGTAATATTCCCAAACAATCGGAAAATTATGAGAGCAACAGCCGAGCTTACTGTCCCGAACAAGACAAACCGCTAAAATTGTCTCTTATTGTGTTACGGGATAAATTATTGAGACTAAATTTAACTTTTACAGGTATGTGTTTACCCAATTTATGGTATAGTTAAGGTGCTCACAAAACGCCAGAGCCATTTTCCCGATTTTTTTGCAATCATCGCACGCATTCGTTTGGAAGAAGAAAGGGGTACATCCGAATGACTTCGATTCGAGTTTTGAATCACACAGTGCTGTATAAAGACGATCAGTACAACAGCTTTCCGAGCGTCGTCCGCCGCAGCGACGGCTCCTTCCTGCTCGGCTTCCGGCAGGCTCCGGACCGCAGCGGTTCCCACGGCTCCATCACTCATGTCGATCCTTCGTCCAAAGCGGTTTGGATCGCTTCCGCCGACGGGGACCGCTGGGGCGAGCGGGCCAATGTGCTCTACGACGACTTTTTTTACGGCGTTCAAGACCCTTGCCTGAACGTGCTGATGGACGGCAGTCTGCTCGCCACCTGCTTCATGTGGAAAGTATACGAGAAGGACGAGGCGCCGGAGCGCACAACCGGCATTTGGCATACGGTGTTTGACCGGTACGCGGCACGGAATGTCGGCAGCTTCTCGCTTCGTTCCGCAGACGGCGGCGCTACCTGGGATCGTCCGATCCCGATTCCGGTAGCGGACATGGCCATTCGCGGCAATTGCGCCGAACTGGCGGACGGTTCCGTGCTCGCCCCCCTTTACGGCAAGTCCGGGGACTCGTTCGATGTGATCATCGCACGCACGGAAGATCGCGGCGTAACCTGGTCGCCCATCGCCACGGTTCCGGCAGCGGAGGGGTACCTGTTCCACGAGCCGAACTTGTATGTGACTCCATCCGGCAAGCTGATTCTTTTTATTAGAAGCTTGAAGAAGCAGCTCCCCAAGGGCGAAAAAGGCTCGCCCCTGTTCACCGCCGAATCGCTGGACGGCGGACGCACCTGGAGCGATCCGGTTCGGCACGACATCTATTCGCCGAGCCCGTTTCACGTGCTACGGCTGCGCGACGGCCGCGTTTTTATGAGCTACGGCTACCGGTATCAGCCGTTCGGCGTGCGCGTCGCGGTATTCGATCCCGAATGCTCGAATATCGATACGGCGGAAGAAACGGTTGTGCGCGAGGACGGACTAGGCGGGGATATCGGCTATACGAGCGCGGTGCAGCTTGACGACGGCCGCGTGCTGATCTCGTACTACTATTATGGAAGCGACGCCAAACGATACATCGCCGGCTCCTACGTTAGCGTAGAGTCGTGAAATGCTGGAGCCTAAGCTCGATGCTGGAAAGGCTCTCAAAAACAAAAAGGACCCTCATCCCGCATAGGGAACGAAGGTCCTTCTACATTAAATACGATAAAGCGCTAGCCCATTGGCTTAAGAGGCCGCAGCCGTACATCCGCCAGCTTCCTCCGTGCTTACAGAAGCTGGGAAACCGGCGGACGTTTCACCCGTTTGCCGTCGATTGGCAGCCGCAGCTCGATTGTCGTCCCTTTATGGAGCTCGCTTCTGATCGTCAAGCTTCCCCCGTGCTGCTCCATAATCCGGTAGCTGATCATGAGACCCAGTCCGGTGCCGTTCGACTTGGTCGTAAGAAACGGCTCTCCGAGCTTTTCTACGATCGAGTCGGAGATGCCCTCTCCCTGATCCTTGATTTTGATCGATACGTGTTCTCCGTTTTGTTCCGCTGTTATGACTACGTTGCCGCCGCTCGGCATCGCTTCGATCGCATTTTTGATCAGATTGATGAACACCTGCTTCAATTGATTCTCGTCGCAATACACGTCAGGCAGCTTTTTGTTTACTTTGGATACGATGCTGACATTCATCATAACGGCCTGGTGGTTCAGGACGGAGACGACATGCTCCAGCATCCGGTTGATGCTGCCATATTCGAACTGGGCAAGCTGCGGCTTTGCCAGCGTCATGAAATCGCCGACAATCAGATTGATCCGCTCCAGCTCGGTCAGCATCGTATCGTAATAAAACACATCCTCTTTCGCCTTCGATTTGAGCAGCTGCGTAAAACCTTTGAGCGAAGTAAGCGGATTGCGAATCTCATGCGCAAGACTGGCCGCGAGCTGCCCGAGGATGGACAGCTTCTCCGAGCGTACGAGTATATCCTCGGCGCGTTTCCGGTCGGTCAAATCGCGCAGAACGGTCAAAACGACCGTTTTGCCCATGTAGTGATGAATGCGGATGCTCGATAGTTCCGCGTCGATTAACTGCCCGTCGCAGCACAGGATGGGAAGCTCGCGAAACTGCGACGGCTCGTCCTTGCGAAGCGCCCTTTGCAACAGAGCTCGCGCTGTCCTTCCATGATCCGGATGGATAAAATGCAGCAAGCTTTTGCCGATCAGTTCCGCTTCGCTCTTTGCCCGCAGCAGCTTCATCGCCGACTTGTTGACATAGATCAGCACGCCCTCATCGCTGACAACGATCGGTTCCGGCAAAAACTTGATCAGCCGCTGATACCTTTGGGCACTCTCGCGGAGCGCCTCCTCCACCTTGAACTTGTACGTGACGTCCTGAAACGTGCCGAGCAGCGAAGGCTTCCCCCGGAATGTTGTGGCCGTCAGCAGTCCTTCCAGGTAGATAAGCGTTCCGTCCTTCTTGACCCCCTTGACGGAAAAAGGAAAAGTGGACAGCCGGCCTTCCAGCGTTTGCGCGGCAATTTCTCGTATGTTCTCGTAATCTTCCTCCCATATAAACGTTCCTAAAGTCGCCTGCAAAGCCTCCTCCCCCGTGTAGCCGAACATGGCCGCAAAATACGGATTGGCATAAACCATCTTCTCTTCCTGATATAAACAGACGCCGGTCATCGCATTTTCGACGAGACATTCGTACAGTTGCTCCGTTTCTTGCAGAGAGGCCGCTTTGGGCCGCCCGGTTATGTCCCGAAGCAGCAACTGCACGGAGGAGTTGCTGCGGGAGACGATCGGGATGACTCGGACTTCGACCTCGATCAGAGATTGATCGAGACAAACGAGCTTCATCGTCATCGTGTCGGACGGGGAATCGTTCGCCAGCAGCTGCTCGATGGAGACGGCCATATCGATCGGATGCTCCGAGCCGATAAAATCGAGGAAGCATCTGCCCGTAAGCTGTCCGGCATGCTGCGAGCCGAGCAGGCGAACGGCGGCCTGATTGGCATAATACACTTCGAAATCGTCGAGCGCAAGTAGCGGCTCCGGCGAATACTCCACGAGCTGCCGGTACCGCTCCTCGCTTTCCGCGAGCTTTCGTTCCATCAGCTTCTGCTGTGTGATGTCCCGCTCTACGGCGATAAGAGCAACGATTTGGCCTTCCGCATTTTGGACCGGGGAAATGGTGACGCTGGCATGAAACATACTGCCGTCCTTGCGCTGCTTAAGCGTCTCGACGCCGTTTACTTGGCTGCCGGACATCGCCTTCAAGTACAGCTTCCACCCTTCCTCGATCAGATGAGGCGGGGTCACCGGCAGCAGCCTGCCGATCAACTCCTCACGCGACCAGCCGTGCAGCATCTCAAAGGCGCGATTTAGCTCCAGCACTTTTCCGTCCGTATCCACGATAACAATACCGTCGCTCGATAAGCTCATAAACGACGCCAGTTCAACCTGCTGCATACTTCCGCTATAACCTGAGCTATTTGACATTTCATTGTCATCCCTTTTATAGTTCGGAATCGGGTATGGTGACAATAGTTAGACAAAAAGGAGGGAATCCCTGCCTCCTTTTCGCGATTTTCAATATGAATTTAAATTCCAAGTATTTCAATGTGAATGGATTAATTTTTTTGTCCGGCAAGGGGCGTTCGGTCACGCTCGTGCGAAACGGGGCAGCTTCATGGTATAATGGCAGCAGTCTGTGTCCGGAGGAGCGTACATCTATGAAAATCCATATCGTAGCCGGCATTTTGATCGGGTATTTCAACGCGTCCCGGGCGATGATCGTGATAGCCGCCTTGCTGTGGGCCATCTTCTTTTGCGCTTTTATGCTCCGTTCCTATAAAGGACGCAAGCAGCAATATTTGGACAAGCTCCAGTCGGTCGGCAAGGACAAGCAATTTTTCCTGCCCGCCAAATACGCTTTTTATGTGTACGAATTCGTGTGCGCGGCAGGCATCTCGTACTTGATCGGCCTCGTCGTATTCGCCATGAAGGGCGCCATGTGAGGCGGCGGAAAAAGGCGGCCTGGCGATTCCCGGCGAAAAACGGGAACGTTCGGCTCGCCTTTTTGGGCCCGATATGCTAAAATCCAAAATCGTTAGCGCAAAAACCCACCCGCTCTGCGGGTGGGCCAGGTGCTGCTTATTTGCGGATCAAACGTTCGCATAGCTGTTCCCAGCCATATCTTTACCGCGCGCCAGCCATACTTTGAATCCGTCGTTCTTCTTTCCTTCCAGCAGCTTGGTCGATGCCGGCAAATACCGCATCGTGTAGCCGCACCGGCGGTACTCGCTCGTGTTCGGCTTCGCGCCGTGCATGATCCGGGAATCGTGCAGGGAGCATTCGCCCCGCTCCAGATTGAAGTAAACGGCTTTCGATTCGTCAACGTTTTTGATTTGCGAGCCGAACAAGTTATTTTGCTTATCGACCTGCTCGTATTCCGAAAACCCGTTTACGTGAGTGCCCGGGATGACGCGCATGCAGCCGTTCTCCTCCGTGCTGCGGTCAATCGCCAGCCACACCGTTACGATCTTGTCGTAGTTGTCGAGACGCCCTTTCCAATAGGCCGAGTCTTCGTGCCACGGCGTTGCGCGGCCGACGAGAGGATCTTTGCATATAAAATGGCTCGACCAAAGCATAATGTTCGGGCCGATAATCGGCTCTACCAGATCGAGCACCTCGTCGCTCAGCAAAAACTCCAGCAGCCGCTCGTCGCGAAAATGCGGCGTATCCAGCTCGTCGGACAGCTTCTTCCCCTTCTCGATCAAGTGTTCTTCGAAAATGCCGGTCAGCCTTGCCAATTTCTCCTCGCTGAATACCGGCTTGTTATAGAGCAAATAGCCCTGATCTTTATAATTCTGAACGTCCTGCTCCGTTAATAAGGATGTTGTTGCCATGTTGTTTGCCTCCCCAAATTCGTTTTGAAGTCCGCTGCGGAATTGATGACGGTTATCCAAACCGCATTGCCTCGTGCATTTCATATTGCCGCATGCTCCGGCAAGTGATCCCCGGCACACTCGCCCCACACTCCTTCTCTTCCCCGTCCAGCGGGGGCTGCTCTCCTTAGTGGAGGATGTCTTCATCATAATCAAAAGCTAACGCCGCTGCTTTTCTTATCTTCCGTGATACCCTGCATATCTTCCGATTCTATCGCCTCATGTCGAAAAACCGGGACGGGGCTTCATCTGCGGGCTGCCCCCATATACGCCCTCGCAATTATTGAGAATCCGATCTCCATATTTGAGTAGATGAGCCGCCCTAGCTCTATCTATAATGAAGCTGCAACGAATACATTCGGGTGGAGGAAACAGATCATGGCGGGTTGGACATCACTAGACGAGCTGGTCCAAAAGGAAGTGGTTCAGCGATTAGAAGAAGGATGCAAGGTAGATGGCTATGCCGAGAAGGTCCAAGCAGCAGGCACCGATGAAGCGAAGCTGATGGATATTTATAACGAATTGATGGCGCTTCCAGTACAAGAAGATTTTCCTTTCTCGGAGCCTTCCGAACTAAACGAAATTCGTGCCGAGCGCCCCGAAGGACCGCGCCAGCTGGCCGAGTCGATGAACGAAGCGCAGTGGCGCGACAAATTTTACGGCGCATGGCTCGGACGCAGCGCGGGCTGTGCGCTCGGCAAGCCGCTGGAAGCTTGGGCTTACATGGGCGGAACGGCAGACGCTCCCGGCTGGCTCAACGTGAAGCGCTGGTTTGAGGGCGCCGACGCCTGGCCAATTCAAGGCTATACGCCGGAGCACTCCCGCGCGGAGCAGGAGTACGGCCTCGCGCTCGCGACAGCCAGCATGCGAAGCACGAGAGAGCAGATCCGTTTCATGGAAACGGACGACGACATTCGTTATACGGTTCTCGGCCTCATTATGCTGGAAGAGAAAGGGCTTAACTTCGATTCGTTCGATATCGGCAAATTGTGGCACAGAAGGCTCGCCTACCGGCAAGTATGCACGGCGGAAACGCAAGCGTATCTGAACTTCACGCAGGCGACTTCGCACCAGAAAGGGAAGCGGCCGGAAGATTGGGAAGCTCGCCAAGAATGGGTGCGCACGTATTTGAACCCGTACCGCGAATGGATCGGAGCGCAAATTCGCGCCGACGGCTTCGCCTATGGCGCAGCCGGCAACCCGGAGCTGGCGGCCGAGCTCGCCTGGCGTGACGCCTCCTTCTCGCATGTCAAAAACGGCATCTACGGCGAAATGTTCTGCGCCGCCATGATCGCGGCCGCCTTCGTCGAAAGCGATCCGGAGCGCATCGTACGCATTGGCCTAAGCGAAATTCCGCGCAATAGCCGGCTGTATCACGACATCGAGCAGGCAATCGCCATCGCGAAGGAAGCAACCGATCAGGTGCAGCTGGTCGACAAGCTGTGGGAGACGTTCAAGCATTACCATCCGGTGCATACGAACAACAATGCCGCCCTCGTCGCCGCATCCATCATTTTCGCTAAAGGGGATTTCGAAACGGCCATCGCCACTTCCGTGCTCGGCGGCTGGGATACGGACTGCAACGGCGCGACCGTTGGCTCGATCATGGGGGCGGCGCTCGGCGCGAACCAGCTTCCGGCCAAATGGACGGAGCCGCTGAACGATACGCTGTTCGCCGAACTGATCGGCTTCCATCCGATCACCATCTCGGAATGCGCGAACCGCACCTATGAGGTGTTTAACAACATCCGCGCTACCGCAGCCACTCAAGCCCAGTCCGTGTAAAACGGATGAAGCCCGGTTAACGGACATCCGCCCGCTTCGCTACCGCTCACCCGTTCACGGGGAGCCGTCAAGCCGCCCGCGGATGCTCCGGCACCGGCAGCAACGCCGCTATTCGCTAGAAGAATAGCGGATAAATAGACGCAGATAGGTAACCGCTTTCTTTTTTCGGAAATCATCTATATTCAAATGGGAGGGTTTAACTTGTCTAACTTTTACAAAGCTCAAGCTATCGTTCTTAGCGTCGCCTTGCTGGGCGCCCTTGCAAGCGGCTGCAGCGGAACTACAAAAGGAACCGCCGCCAAAGACGACATCACCGCGAAAAACGAAACCCCCAAAGCTCCTGCGGTCAGCAGCGAGCCGGTTACCCTGAAATTCGCGCTCCCGCTCAACTGGGTGCAGGAGGCGGAATTCAAGCAATATATCGAGGAGCCGGTCAAAAAGAAATATCCGAACATTTCCTTCGAAATTCTCAACCTGGCCGCCAAAGGCTCGTCGCTCGACGAACTGCTGGCCGCCGGACAAATTCCCGATCTGGTCATGACCGCCTCCCCGCTTATGGAACGGTATTCGGGCCGCGGACTCGAAGAAAACCTCGAGCCCATGATGAAAAAATTCGGCTTCGACGTAACCAAATTGAACAAAACTGCCGTAGAGGGAGTAAAAATCGTAAGCCAAACCGACTATTTGACCGGTTTGCCGTGGACGATGCACTTTTACGCCAACTATTACAACAAATCGATATTCGACAAATTCGGCGTGGAATATCCCCGCAACGGCATGACGTGGGATGAAACGTACGAGCTCGCGAAAAAATTGACCCGCAACGAAAACGGCGTGCAATACCGCGGACTCGAGCCGGATGGCCCCGTCCGGGTAAGCTCGGTGCTGTCGCTCGGCTACGTCGATCCGAACACGAAAAAAGCGACGGTCAACACCGACAGCTGGAAGCGCGTATTCGATCAACTGAAAAAAATATACGACATCCCGGGCAACGGCGAATTCAAGTATAACAACAACGCGATCAAGCAGTTCGCGACCGAAGAAACGCTCGCCATGTATCCTTCGCTCAACCTGCTATCCAACCTGAAGGATGCAACCAAGCTGAACTGGGACATCGTCCAATATCCTTCCTTCAAGGAGCTGCCGAACATCGGCATGCAGGTCGACGAGTACATCGTTCATATTACGAAACAGAGCAAGTATAAGGATCAGGCGTTCCAGGTGCTCGCTACGCTGCTGTCCGACGATGTGCAAAAAGATATCGCCCGTGCCGGCCGCATCCCGACGTTGACAGGCAAAGAGGTGGAAGCGGAGCTCGGCAAAAACCTCGAGTACACGAAAGGGAAAAACTTGAAAGCCGCCTTCTTGTCTCAGCCTTCCAAGCCTTTCCCGGTTACGAAATATGACGCCCAAGCGAAGCAAATCATCCTCGATTCGATGAGCCAGGTCATTCAGAATGCCAAAGACATCAATACCGCCCTGCGCGAAGCCGACGAGAAGATCAACAGCTACATTGCGACGCAGTAAGGAACGATTGGGCTTGACTATGTCCTGAGCTTTGATTGAAAACCGTTTGCGCTAAACATTCGGGCCTCCGTGGTACGCTGCCTAAAAAGCAACGCGCCGCAGGAGGCCTGAACTCATAACTTCTCAACAACAGCCTCACTGCCGAACGACTCGCTAAACAGCAGCTCCACTAGCCTCTCTGCCGTATACTCTGGCGTTGTCAGATAACCGCCGCTTTGCGCCGCCACGAACATGCCGCTGCTCGGAAAATTCGCGGTCCGCGCTTCTTTCTGCATGTCCGTGTCGATCATGCCGGGCCATACCGAAGCGACTTTGACGGGATAAGTCTCCTTCTCCTGCTCCAGGGCGACGCACCGGGTAAACACGTCCAAAGCCACTTTCGAAGCGGAATAACAGCTCATACCCGGCAGCAAATGTTTGGCCGAAGCGGACGAGATATTCAGGAGCCGCTTATCCACTTCCAGGGAGCGGGTTCGTTTTATAAACAGCGAAGTAAGCAGCATAGGTGCAAGCAGATTGACCTCGACATGCTGGGCGATCTCCCCTGCTTCGCACTCCTCGATAGGACCCAGCGGGGCCAGCACCGCCGCATTGTTGACCCAGATCAGCCGCCATGTACAAGACAAGTCAGTGAGTGCAAAAACTTCGTCCATCAGCGCGTCGAGAGCATCGGTACGGCTCAGATCGAACGCGATATGGTCTAAACGTCCGCCCCTTGCAGGCTGTTGCAATTGGTTCGCCGTTCGCGATATGCAGACCACATGGTTCGCATCATCTGCCGCCAGCCGTTCAGCCATCGCTTTGCCGATGCCTCTTGAAGCGCCTGTCACTATGATCGTATTCATCCTATTCCCCCTACATCCATATATGCAATCGTTCCGGTTTCAAAGAAGCGACAACCCCCGAACCTAAACTGGCATTCGGGGGTTGATTCGTATGGTCCTATGCAATTATGTTACAGCCAAGTGCTGTCGGCATCCAACGGCATCGGCTCAGGCGAAGCGCAGGTGCTCTGCATCTCGTAATGCTTGCCTTGATCGGATGCATCGTGGAAGCCGTGCATCGCATCGAGAACGTGGAACGCCAGCTCGCCGCTGGCGCGGTGCGGCCGGTTTTCGGCGATCGCCAGCGCCATGTCGAGCGCGCCGACGCTCCGGCTGTTTTCCGCGAAGCCGTGCGACAGCGGGATTTCGCCCCACTCCTTCGCCCCTTTGCGGCGGAACTTCACCGGACCGCCGAACGTATTCGGGTCCGGCACGCTGAGGCTCCCCTCGCTGCCGTATATTTCGATCCGCGGCAGGTTCGCTCCGCCCATCGTGTCGAAGCTCGTAATGATCGTACCGATCGCGCCGGATTCGAATTCCATCAGACCGGCGATATGGGTCGGAATATCCACCTGAATCATTTCGCCATACTTCGCCTGGCTCGTAATGCGGCGTTCCGGGAAGCTCGTTCTCGTCATCCCGGCGATGCGGCGGATTGGTCCGATCATGGCGACTAGCGCGGTCAAGTAGTACGGCCCCATATCGAACATCGGGCCGCCGCCGGTTTTATAGAAGAACACCGGGTCGGGATGCCAGCCTTCCGGTCCGCGGCCCAGCATAAACGCGGTCGCCGCCAGCGGCTCGCCGATCCAGCCGTCGCGGATCAGCTTGATGCACGTCTGGATGCCGCCGCCGAGGAACGTGTCCGGCGCGCAGCCGACGCGCAAATTTTTCTCCTTGGCCAGCTCGACGAGCCCGCGGCCGTCTTCGCGCGTAACCGAGAGCGGCTTTTCGACGTAAACGTGCTTGCCTGCGAGCAGCGCCTTGCGGCATACTTCCGCGTGCGCGGCTGGAATCGTCAAGTTGATGACCATCACGATTTCCGGGTCGGCCAGCAGCTCGTCGACGGAGCAAGCTTTCGCTACGCCGAATTCCTCGGCGCGCGCCTGCGCCCGGGAGACGTCCAGATCGGCGCAGGCTACGACCTCGAGCCCGCGATACAGCTTGCAATTTTTGAAATAAATGGCGCTAATGTTGCCGCAGCCGATAATGCCTACTTTCACCTTTTCCATGAGGATGGTTCCCCTTCCGCCTAATGTTGGCTGTCCGCCATACCTGTATAACCTGCCGCTTTGCTGTCCGCCGAATGGTTCGCCGCTTCCAAGGCCAGCCGCTTGCCTTCGGCCGCCCACAAAAAGCCGCGCTTCATCATCAGCTTCACCTGCGGCATGTCCACGATGTCGACTTTGTGGCCCAGCGAGCAGTAGTAAACGCGGCCGACGCCCCACCGCTTCGTCCAAACGACCGGCATATCGACCGGCTTGTTGAGCGAATGCGGCCCGGGCGCGACGGGAAAGCGGGTCGTTGCCAGCACTTCGACAGCCGGATCGACGTGCAAATAATATTGCTCGGATTTGACCGTGAAATCCGATAATCCTTCTAGGATCGGGCCGGAGCCCTGCCGGATCTGTACCGTGTATTCGACGCCGTCATTGCCGGGATGCGCGACCCACTGCCCGCCGGTCATAAACTGCCAGTCGACGTTCGTGCGAAACGCATCGCACATGCCGCCGTGACAGCCTGCAATGCCTACGCCGCTCTGCACCGCCATAGAAACGTTACGAGCCAGTTCTTGCTCGATCTGGCCCATCGTCCATACCGGTACGATCAAGTCCAGCCCTTTCAGCTTCTCCGCATCCGAGAACGCCTGCAGCGTGTCGGACACTTCCACAGCAAAGCCTTCTTCCTCCAGCACATCGCGAAAAATCGCGGCAACCTGCTCCGGTTCATGCCCGAGCCAGCCGCCCCATACGATCAGCGCTTTTTGTCCAGTCGTCATAAGGTGACACCTCCCTCACATTTCGTCCAGCCGCACCCAGCGCTTCTCGTCGATCGAACGCTCTACGGCTTCCAGTACAGCCTGACAAAGCACACCGTCGTGGAAATTCGGCACCGGCTGTCGATTTTCCTGCAACGCTTCCAATAATTCCAAGGTTTCGTGAATAAACGTATGCTCGTAGCCGATCGTATGGCCGGGGGGCCACCACGCCTCCGAGTAAGCATGCGCCGGGTCCGTCGCCAGCACGCGGCGGAATCCTTGAACGTCGGGATCGTCTCCGGTAAAATACACCTGCAGCTCGTTCATCCGCTCGAAATCGAATTTGACGCTGCCGAGACTGCCGTTGATTTCGAACGAATTCGTGCAGCGATGGCCGCCCGCAAACCGGGTCGCCTCGAAGCTGCCGAGCGCTCCGCAACCGAAGCGGGCCATAAACAGCGTCGCGTCGTCGACCGTCACCGGCCCCTTCACCTTATTCGCACTTCCTTTCGCGCTGAGACCGGTCATCGAGCTCGGGAGCGGCCGCTCCTTGATGAACGTCTCGCTCATGCCGACGACCTCGGTCATCTCGCCCACGAGAAACCGCCCCATATCGATCAGATGCGCGCCGAGATCACCGTGAGCTCCGGAACCTGCGACGTTTCTATCGAGCCGCCAAACGAGCGGAAAGTCGGGATCAAGTATCCAGTCCTGCAAAAAGGCGGCGCGGAAATGGTAAATGCGGCCGAGCCGTCCGTCGTCGATCAGCTTTTTCGCCAGCTGCACTGCTGGGGCGAACCGATAATTGAAGCCGACCATATGCTTCACGCCAGCCGCCTCCGCCGCCGCAAGCATTTCTTTGGCATCGGCCAGCGTAAGGGCGAGCGGTTTCTCGCAAAACAGATGCTTGCCGGCCTTCGCCGCAGCGATCGCAATCTCTTTGTGCGCGTCGCTTGGGGCATTAATATCGACCAGATCGATATCGCTGCGGACGACAAGCTCGCGCCAGTCGGTTACCGCTTCCTCCCAGCCGAGCTGAACGGCGGCCGTCTTTACGTCCGCTTCGTTTCGCCCGCAGATCACTTTCTGCACCGGGCGCGGCGCATTCGGAAAAAACATCGGGAGATCGCGGTACGCATGACTGTGCGCTTTCCCCATAAATTTGTAGCCAACCATCCCTACTCGTACTTCGTTCATCGACGGCATCCTCCTTGTTCGGACGAAAGTGGTGCGATGCTGACGGTCATAGGCTGCGAAAAGCTGACAACTGCTCGTTTAGCTGCTTCGTATCCTCGTAAATCCGCTTGTAAATTTCGTAAAGGCCGGCATACCGCTTCGCCTGCTGCTGGCGCGGATGGAACGTGCGACTTCTAGTCAGAAATACCGAGGCGCATTCCGCGAGCGAATCGAACCAGCCGCTGCCGTAAGCGGCCAGCATCGCCGCTCCGAGCGCCGGGCCCTGCTCGCTTTCGAGCCGGTGAATATCCGCTCCGAATACATCCGCCTGGATCTGCAGCCAGGTATCGTTTTTGGCCCCGCCGCCAATCGAAACGAGCGAATCGATCCGATGGCCGGCGCCGCGCAAAATGTCCAGCGACTCCTTCAGCGAGAACGTAATTCCTTCGACGACAGCCCGCGTAAAATGCGGCAGCCGGTGCGAGGCGTCCATGCCGACGAAGCTGGCGCGAATGTGCGCATCCGCATGCGGAGTGCGCTCTCCGACGAGATACGGGGTGAACAGCAGCCCGTTTGCGCCCGGCAGCGTTTCCTCCAGTCCTTGCAGTAGAACTTCGAACGATACGCCCGGGGCGAACGTTTCCTTGAACCAGGTCAGGCTGTACCCGGCCGCGAGAGTAACCCCCATCGCGTAGAACGCATTTTCCTTGCCGTGGTTAAAATAGTGCAGCTTGCCTCCGTAATGGGCACCTGCGCCCGCATACGACAAGATAACGCCGGATGTGCCGATGCTGCACAGCGTTTCGCCCTCGGACAAAATGCCGGCCCCGATGGCGCCGCAGGCATTGTCGGCCCCGCCTGCAAATACTTGCACCGTTTCCGGCAGGCCCGTCTCGCTGGCGATAGCCGGAAGCAATGTGCCGACCGATGTATGCGACTCGACCAGCGGCGGACACAGCGTAAGCGCTAGTCCGAACACCCCGGCGATTGTTTCGCTCCAAGCCTTGCCGGAGACGTCCAGCAGCAGCGTGCCCGCCGCATCGGAATAATCCGTCGCGATATGGCCGGTAAGCCGGTAACGGACATAATCTTTCGGCAGCATAAACACGTCCGCCTTCGCGAACAGCTCCGGTTCGTACCGCTTCACCCACAGCAGCTTCGGCAGCGTAAACCCTTCCAGCGCGCGGTTGCCGGCGATGGAGACCAACTGCTCTCCCAGCTTTTCCTCGATCTCGCGGCACTGCTGGGTCGTTCGCGTGTCGTTCCATAAAATCGCGTTTCGCAGCACGCTGCGCTTCTGGTCCAACAGGACGAGCCCGTGCATTTGGCCGGAAAAACTGATACCGTCGATGTCCTCCGGCTTCACGCCGGCTTCGCGGACGACTGTGCGCATTGCGGTCAGCGTTCCCTGCACCCACAGCTCGGGGTTTTGCTCGTTATAGCCGGACTTCTCCTGAATAAGCGGATACGCCTCGGACGCTTCGCCGCAAACGCGGCCCTTTCTGTCGATCAGCAGCGCCTTGACGGCGCTTGTGCCCAGATCGATCCCGATCACATAATTCACTGGCGGCTTTCTCCCTTCCTACCTATAACGCGACACCGGCTTCTCTTACTCGGACAGCAAATATTGATTGAGGATCGCTTTCAGACGCTCCTGGCGGCCGGACTCGTTTCGAATCGTTTCGTGCTGAAGCGCATATTGCTCGAGACTGGCGAGCGTCGCTTTGCCGCTGACGATATCCCGTCCGATACCTTCCTTGAAGCTCGCATAGCGGCGATCGATAACATCTTCGAAGACTCGGTCTTCGATAAGCTTAGCCGCCACCCTGAGTCCTTTCGCATAGGCGTCCATGCCGGCGATATGGGCGTGGAACAAATCATCCGGCTCGAATGAGCCCCGCCGCACCTTCGCGTCAAAGTTGATGCCGCCGTTGCCGAGCCCGCCGTTTTGCAGCACCTCGTACATCGTCAGCGTCGTCGCGTACAGATCCGTCGGAAATTCGTCCGTATCCCAGCCGAGCAGCATATCGCCCTGATTCGCGTCCAGCGAGCCGAGCACGCCGTGCATACGCGCGGTACGCAGCTCGTGCTCGAACGTATGCCCGGCCAGCGTGGCGTGATTCGCCTCCAAATTCAGCTTGAAACGGTCCTTCAGCCCATAATGCTGGAGAAAAGCGATCGTTGTCGCCGCATCGAAGTCGTACTGATGCTTTGTCGGTTCCTTCGGTTTCGGCTCGATCAGAAACTGGGCCTTGAACCCGATCTCGTCGGCGTAATCGAGCGCCATCCGGTACAGGCGGGCCAGATTGTCCAGCTCCAGCTGCATATCCGTATGAAGCAGCGACTCATAGCCTTCGCGGCCTCCCCAGAACACGTAATTTTCCGCCCCGAGCTCTTTCCCGACCTCGAGACCTTTCTTGATCTGCGCCGCGGCGTAAGCGTATACATCGGCGTTATTCGTCGTTCCTGCGCCATGCACGAAGCGGGGATGGGTGAACATATTCGCCGTGTTCCACAGCAGCTTCGTCCCGGTGGACTTCATATACTCCTTGATGGAAGCGACGATGACGTCGAGATTGCGGTTCGTCTCTTGCAGCGTATCCCCTTCCGGGGCAATATCGCGGTCGTGGAAGCAGAAAAAAGGCACCTTCAGCTTCGCGATCAACTCGAAGGCGGCTTCGACTCTCGCTTTGGCCAGATCGAGGCCGGTGAATCGGTCCCACGGCCGCACAGCCGTGCCCGCGCCGAACGGATCGGCACCGCTTGCGGTTAACGTATGCCAATAAGCGACGGCGAAGCGCAAATGCTCCTGCATCGTCTTGCCGGCCACGACCGCGCCGGGATCATAATGCTTGAAAGCGAACGGATTGGTCGAACGCGCCCCTTCATATTCGATAGTCGGAACGCCGGTAAAGTAAGACACGTGTATCCCCTCCAAATTGGTAATCACCGCTAACTAGCCCCATCATATCAGATGCTACCGACTTTGTATATCCGTTAAACTAAGTTTGAAACAAAAAAAATTGCATTTTCTTTTTATATCTTATGAATAGCCAAGTTGAAAAATGTTCCTCTGTCGACTAAACTGGAACCATTAGTTTATCGAACATACAAACGAGGGGTACATTTGCAAACGACCGGAGATCAATATCTCGTCAAGAAGCTAAATAAATCGATCGTACTGGACCGGATCGTCGCCCATAGCCCGTTATCGCGCGCGCAGCTGTCCGAAATGACGGGCCTTAACAAAGCTACGGTGTCGACGCTGGTGGGCGAGCTGGCCGAGGAAAAGCTCGTGTACGAGATCGGGCTCGGCGTCTCGAGCGGCGGCCGGAAGCCGGTCATGCTCGTCTTCAACAAAGCGGCCGGCTTCGCCGTCGGCATCGACATCGGTGTCAAATACGCGATCGCGATCCTAACCGATCTCGACGGCCATACAATCGCCGAACGGCAAATCCGGCTGGAGCGGCGCGACGCGGACAGCGCCATCCGGGCGATCGCCGAGGCGGTTCGCTCCTTGATGGCGCAGGCGCCGGACAGCCCGTACGGCATCGTTGGCGCCGGGGTCGGCGTAGCGGGTATCGTCGACGACAAAGGAACCGTCCTGTTTGCACCTAACCTGGAATGGGAGCATGTCGAGCTGAAGCAGCTGTTGGAGCAGCAGCTCGGCGTTCCTGTAGTCGTCGACAACGAAGCGAATGCCGGAGCGCTCGGCGAGCTTCGCTTCGGAGCGGCTCGGGAGGCTTCGGATATCGTCTACTTGAGCGTCGGCACCGGGATCGGGGCGGGCATTACAATCGGCGGGCAGCTGATGCGGGGGTTCGGCGGGTTTTTCGGCGAAGTCGGGCATACGACGATCGAGACGAACGGCAAGCGCTGCCGCTGCGGCAACAAAGGCTGCTGGGAGCAATACGCATCGGAGAGCGCCATTCTTGAGATGGCCGAGCCGCTCGGCATCGACCGGTTCGAGAGCCTGATCGAGCTGGCACACGGCGGCTCGCCCGACGCGATCCGGCTGTTCCACCAGGTCGGGGAAAGCCTCGGCATTGGCATCGCCAGCCTTATCAATACGTTCAATCCCGAGCTCGTTCTGATCGGTAATCAGATGACGCGCGCGGAAAGCTGGATTCGCAGCGCCATCGACCGTGTCGTTGCGGCCCGATCGCTGCCGTTCCACCGCAAGCAGGCGCAAATCCGCTTCGCTTCGCTGGATACCCGCTCCGCCGTTTCGGGTGCGGCCTACAGCGCCGTGTCCGCCTTCCTTACCAAAGACCGCATCACGCTGTGAGCGAGGGTCAGCCATCCGGAAAAACATACACTGGATGGTTTTGGGTGAATGGTTCTGAGTACGCGCACTTGTTCGACCTGGAGCTCCATTCTCCGTACTCTTTTGCCTCGCTCCCTATTCCCTGCACCCCGATGCTGCTTTAACGGAACCGAAAGTTCCTTTATCTCCGCTAAGAGGGGCCTCTAGGCCGGCTTAAAGGAAGCGCCGCTTCCTCTATGACCTCCGTCTCCCCCGATTTCTCGGCGGGCGACGGCCATAACGGAACTTTTACTTCCTTTATCGCCCCAATTAGCCGTGCTTCGGGAGCTATAGCGGAACTTTCGCTTCCGCTATCCCACCGCCGGCCTCAGCCCCGAACAGCTCACAGCTTGCGTTTGATCCCGCTACGCCCCAAAAAGCAAAACCTCCGAAAACACGCTGACGAGCGTGGCCGGAGGTTCGCTTCCTTCCATTACTACACTGTATGCATCCTTACACCGTAGGCGCGCTTTGCCGGTAAACGCCGGAGCTTTTCACCTCGCGGATAAATTCCGCGAATTCGCCCAGGTTCAGCTGCTGGTCGGCATCCGACAGCGCGGCCGCCGGATTCGGATGCACCTCCACCATAATGCCGTCAGCGCCTGCGGCGAGAGCGGCTTTGGCGCATGGCGCCATAATTTCTTTGCGCCCGGTGGAGTGGCTGACGTCGACGAGCACCGGCAGATGGCTCATCTGCTTGAGCAGGGGCACTGCGGATATGTCCAGTGTATTGCGCGTCCATTTCTCATAAGTACGGATGCCCCGCTCGATCAGCATCACCTGGCTGTTGCCGCGCGAGACGATATATTCCGCCGCATGCAGGAATTCGTCCATCGTCGCCGCAAGTCCGCGCTTCAGCAGCACCGGCTTGCGCATATCGCCGGCCGCTTTGAGCAGCTCGAAATTTTGCATATTGCGCGCGCCGATCTGAATGATGTCGACATACTTCGCCGCTTCCTCCAGATGGGCCGGGGTCACGATTTCGCTGATCGTTTGCAAGCCGTATTCGTCCGCCGCCTCCTTCAGCAGCTTAAGCCCTTCGAAGCCGAGTCCCTGGAAATCGTACGGCGATGTCCGCGGCTTGAACGCCCCGCCGCGAATGACCGGAACGCCAGCCTTCTTGAGCGCCGCAGCGACCTCCATTACCTGCTCGAGACTTTCCACCGAGCACGGCCCGGCGACAAGCACCGAATCCGCTCCTCCGATCTCCGTATTTCCAATGCGGATGACGGTGTCCTCCCGCTTGCTTTTGCGGCTGACGAGCAGCGGCTTCTTTTTCGGCTGCTGCACCTCCAGCGTCGCCTTGAAAATTTCCTGAAACAGATGGCGAATCGCCTTTTCTTCGAGCGGTCCGGCGTTACGGGCGGCCAGCCGGTCCAGCATCTCGTTTTCCCGGGCCGGGTCGTGCAGCGGCAGTCCTTCACTTTGTTTGATTTCCCCGATTTGACGGCCGATGGCGGCCCGCTCGGATAACAGATCAAGCAGCTTAATATTCAAATCGTCCATTCGGCTTCTTAATTGCTGAAGCGTTTGATTGTTCATAGCAGGTTCTCTCCTCTTGTATGTGGGGTTCCTTTTCGATCGCATGGAATCTTTTCTTACTTTCTTACCTGAACGCAAAAAAGCCCCTCGTCCTCAAGGGACGGGGAACCGCGGTACCACCCTTATTAGAAAAACGTCGGCCGCCGGCTGACCGTTCGTCGTTCTCGCTTGAAGCACGTTAACGGCGTGCCGCCGGGGATTCTCTACGCGGACGGAAGCTGTAATGGCTCAGGCTGCCGTCGTTCAAGACCCGACTCGGGAGCGAACTTCGACGGAACTCGCCGTCCGGGGGCTCTCAGTCTGTCGGCGCCCGGTCCCTGTTTCGGCTGTTTCCCGTTTACTTTTCTCCGTCATCGTCATCACATATTAGTGAGATTATAGAAGATTCGCGCGATTCGCGCAATAGGCTGCTGGGAAGCTTTACTGCGTTGAAGGCGGAACTTATTCGCGAATAATCGGGAAAATCCATCAATTTCCGGTGCGACCGCCCATACGCCCTGTTATAATAAGTAGGATGCATAAAATTGGTATTGGTCGGATTTGAACCGGCGAGGGGGAGGCTCCGTCTATTATGAAAGAGGTGAAGCAAGTGGAAACCGGCGCCAGCGAAAAATTCGACTACTTGAGATACATAGCCGAGACGACCGATCAGAAGGCGATCCTGCGCGATCTGATGGCGGCCTACGGCGAAGATGTGTGGAATTACGCGTTCAGTATATGCCGCAAGCCGGATTTGGCCGACGACATAACGCAGGACGTATTTTTAAAAGTATACCGCAGGCTCACGTCGTTTCGCGGAGAATCGTCCGTCAAGACGTGGCTTCTTACGATAACCCGCAATACGGCGCTCGACTACAAACGGTCGGCCTTCTGGCGCAGAGTGACCTTGATGGACATGATATCGCCCGCAGGCTCCCATCGCTCCGCCGAGAATGAAGCGATGGAAAATTTGACGGTCAGCAGCATCTGGACGCAGGTGCTGGGACTGCCGCCGAAGTATAGGGAAGTGCTGATTTTGTTCGCCCATCACCAGCTGTCGATGAAAGAAATTGCGGAAGTGCTCGGCATTAGCGTCGGAACGGTCAAGTCGCGGCTGCATCATGCCCGGCTCAACATTTTGAAGGCGAAGGAGCGCGCAAGAGATGAAACGGATTGACTCCGAATTTGAGGCCGAGCTGAATCGCGGACTTTCCTCGGCTCCGCTTGGTAACAGAGGTTTTTCCGATGAACTGCGCAGACGGATCGAAGAACGAATGGACGAGAAATCGACGTGCGCGAAATCCTGGTTTCCTTTAGCCGGTTCCTTCTTATCGCTCTCGGTTGTTATCGTTTCTGTCATTTTGTTCTTTTTTGTCGGCCAGCAGCAGACGGAGACGGCTCTGGAGGAGCTCTCCGGCATACAGGCGAACGAGCCGCTCTCGGCCTTGTCCGTCGCCGCTACGGACGACGATACGCCGTCTTTCACATCCGGTCTGCTTATCGGCCTCCGCACCGACGACAAGGACACGTCATACCGGACGTTATATATCGCGCCGAGAAAAGAGCGGCCGGCCCTGATCGCGCAAGGCAGCGGCATACTCGTGCCGTACAAGCGGGATTTCTGGAAAATCGAGCCGCTCCATTACGAGACGGTAACGGACCGCTACGAATTTTTCTTATCCCACCCCGCTGCCCAGCGCGCCGGCGAAGCCCGCACGATCGGACCGGGACTATTCAGGGACAACCCGAACGAAAAAGTGATTCACACCGAAAAAATATTGTTTGCGGCAAACGAATACGTCTCGATCGGGCAAACGGAAGAACTGCTCGCCGGCAACAGCTCCACCTCCAGCACCCAGGTATGGACGACGACGATTCCGAATTTGGCGACGAAGCGCAAGCCCGTCTTGCTGAGCGAAGTGTTGGACGCCAAGCTGACCGGTGGCGAGTACGCCACACAAGACTGGTTCGTCGCCCGCAGTCAAGGCCGCTGGGTAGCGATGACCGCCTATTCGAGCGCCATCTCGAACAGCAAGGCCCAGCTTACGGACAATTACCGCCAGCTCGACGTTCAACTGCCCAAGTCGGTCATCAACCACGACGAGCCGTGCTGCACATGGAGCGACATCGGAACCCGGTTCCCGGGCGCAATCGATACGTTCTCCTCGCCGGATAAAGATATGACCGTCGTGTCCACGGACGGACTGCTGCTCGTATTCGGCAGCCCCAGCCAGTTAACGGGCGAACCGGCCTTGTCGATCAAGCTGAAGGCAAAAGAAACGATCGTCATGGCCCAGTGGGCGACCGATCACTATGTGGAGGAATGGGCGCAGAAGACGGCGGAGCTGCTGCGGTAGGCGGCCATTTGCCGCCCCGACACCGCCGTCGCGCGTTCACCGTCTTCCGCCCATGTCCAAGGGTTATGCCCCGCGGCGAACTTTTTAGCTGAGTACGTTCGCTTAGTCCGGCTCCCTAATAATCGAGATGCCCTCGACGTGCTTGCGGCTCATCAGCTTTTTCAGCTTGCGGTTTTGTTTCGTCTCGAACACAATGTCGAGATCGTAATCGTCCGGGTACAGATCCTTCTTCGGGATGTGCAGAGCGAGCCGCTTTTTGTTAATTTGGCACTTCTGCTTCTGGATCATAACGCCGACCATCCCGCGTTTATCCTCCGTGGCATAAACGATGCCCGTTTGGTTCAAATACGAAATAAAAACGCTGTCGCCGACCTCGAGCCCCCGAACCGGCACCTCCGGTTTGCGCGTACCCGGTTCCGGTTTCTTTGTCGCGCCTTCGCGTCCCGACTCCTCGCCTCGTACTGGACGCGCGCCAAGCTTATTCGTCTCCGTAAACTCATCCCGGGCGTCCTCCCGCTCCCACGCCGGCTCGCCTTCGCTTTCAGCGGCCGCTCCGCTGTCCGCCTCGCTCGATTCGCTCGCTTCCGCATAGCTTACCAGCGCCCCGAACCATTTGTCGTCCGGGCCCGACTCTCTCGCCAAACCTGCCGTCAGCTCCTGCGAACGACTGATTATAGCCGGAGACAAGCCCAGCTTCGTCGCGATCTGAAAGGCGTAGCTTTGCCCCGCTTCCCCGATTCGCAGCCGGTACAGCGGCTGGAGCGTCTCCGCGTCGAACTCCATCCGCGCATTTTCGAATCCGCGCGTCCTTGCGGCGAAATGTTTGATCTCGTTGAAGTGGGTCGTCGCCACCACCTTAGCGCCGAGCGCGTGAAGCTGCTCCAGAATAGCGATGGACAGCCCCACGCCTTCTCCCGGATCGGTGCCGGAAGCCATCTCGTCAAGCAGCACAAGCGTGGAGCGGTCCGCCGCCTGTAAAATATCGACCATATTGCGAATATGCGCCGAAAACGTGCTCAGCGATTGCTCGATGCTTTGCCCGTCGCCGATATCGGCGGCAACCGTCGCAAAAAGGGACAGGTCGCTTTCCTCTCCCGCTGGCACGAGCAGTCCGGAGTTCGCCATCAGCGTCAGCAGGCCGACCGTTTTCAGCGCGATCGTTTTCCCGCCGGTATTCGGTCCGGTTACGATAAGCGTGTCGTATCGTCCGCCCAGCTCGAAATCGAGCGGCACCCCTCCGGCTCCGAGCAGCGGATGCGTCGCGCCGACGAGCCGAATTCGGCCGCGGTCGTTCAGATTGACGTGTCTAGCGTTTATCGCGAGCGCATACTTCGCTTTGGCAAAAATAAAGTCGTACGTGCCGATCGTCTCCACATTAACCTTCAACTCGTAATCCGCTTCCTCCACGAGTCCGGTCAGCATCGCCAGCACCTTCGCCTCCTCGCGGGCTTCCTCGGCGCGAAGCGAGGCGGTCTCATGCTGCAAATGCGCCAGCTCCGACGGCTCGATATAAACGGTTTGCCCGCTGGCCGATTCGTCCAGCACGCTGCCGCTCACTAGCCTCCGGTGCTCTTTCTTGATCGGCAGCACGTACCGGTCGGAACGGACGCTGTACAGCTGCTCTTGCATGAGTGTCCGGTATTTGGCCATCAAACTGTCCATCCGCGTTTTGATCTTTTCCGCGTTGGCCGCGAGCTTGCGTCTTACCTTCGACAAATCCCGGCTGGCCGCATCGTCGACCCGGCCGCTGCGAATGCAGCGCTCGATCTCCCCCTTAAGCTGCGTCAGCCCGTACATCGAATCCGCGAACGCCGCAATATGAGGCGCGATTCGTCTTTTCGCCGCCATATATGCCTGAAGCTGGTTGCAGCCGTGAAGAAACAAGCCGATGTTGGCAAAATCGTGCTCCGTAAACACGTACCCGGTACCCGTCAGTTGCAGCACCGTTTCGATCCCGCTCAGCGACGGAATCGGCACGCTCGCTCCAGTTTTCAGCACGCCGAGCGCTTCCGCCGTCTCGTCCATGGCACGCCGGGCCGACTGGAGCGTCGCGAGCGGAGCCAGTTGCTCGATCCGCTCTTTGCCCAAATACGATACGGCATAATCCGCCGCAAGCTGCTTGACCCGATCGTAATCGAGCCGTTTCCAAGTCGTTTCTTTCATGAGTGTATCGCTCCTTTTGTGAAAAATAGGCAAAAAAAAGGAAGGCAAAGAATGCGCAAACGCTCATTCCTTGCCTTCCGTATTCGCGATCCGCGTCATGCCGAATAAACTAAAAAAACGTGCTGAAGACAGCACGGATTCGGCGCGAGGATCGTTATATCCCGGGCATTGGATGATATCCGCTGTTCTTAACTCAAATTCTGGAGCACCGCAGCAGACATGACCAAATAAACGTCCCTAATGGGGCATTTTTTGAATACATACCGCTGTTACGGTCCCGCTATGGAATTTGTTAGTTAAGAACGCTCACCGACATCAAAATCTCTCCTTGCCTTCGATTACCCCGATTATAGCGGGAACGTTCTCTCCCGTCAAGAAAACTTCCGCTTGACCTTGACATCAGTGTCAGCGTTTATAGTAAAATGGCAGCACGAAATCGATATTGCACTTCCGGAGGAACGCCATGAAAATCGGAGAACTGTCCCGCCTTACGGGCGTAAGCTTGCGTTCGCTCAGATATTACGAGCAGATGGGGCTGCTTGCGCCGGCCCGCTGCGACAACGGCTACCGGGAATATAGCCCGTTTGCGGTCCGGCAGGTGGAGACGATCAAGCTGTACTTGAATCTCGGCTTCTCCACCGAGCAAATCGCCGGATTTTTGCATTGCGTGCTGCAAAATAAGGAAGCGTTCTGCCGCGACATCGTCCCGGTATACGAATATAAAATCGCCGAACTCGACGAACAGATCCGACTGCTGGAGCAGATCAAGTCGAATTTGAGCGAACGGGTCCAGTCGATTTTGGAGGAACGGGGCGACGCGGTCAAAGACGCACAGGGAGGAACCTATAGTGGCAGCCATCTCGATAACGGATCATAATTGGACGCAGCTCGTCAACGAGCGGGAAGCGGTGCTCGTTGAATTCGGCAGCCCGCATTGCGGGCCTTGCCGCGCCGCCGAACCGGCGCTGGAGCTTCTGGATCGCGAGCTCGGCGACCGTCTGGCCATCGCCAAAATGAATGTGGATGACAATCCCGCCCTTGCCGGGCAGCTCGGCATTATGGGAATGCCCACCTTCGTCCTGTTCCGGCGCGGAGAGCCGGTAAACAAGGCGGTCGGTTTCCGTTCGCAGCACGAGCTGCTCGGCACGGTACGCGGCTGGATGAACGCTTGACTGAAAGCTCCTTCCTTCGGAAAGATCGGTACTATATAAAATTAGTACTTGGTTATATACGCCGAACGAGTACAATAGAACCAAAGGACCTGCTCGCTTCCAAGTATCCGAGCGCGTCCGGAGGGAGGAGCTATGAAAACGAAAACCGCTTTTCACAACACGGGGTATGCGCTCGGCTGCGGCTCGCTGCTGGCCGCACTCGTCTACTTTTTCGCCTCCAACTGGGGCGCCCTGGATCGCTGGCAAAAGCTGACGCCGCTTGTTATGCTGGTAATCGCCCTTTACGGCCTGTACGTATATCTCGCGTCCCGCCCGCATCGGCAGTTTTTGAGCCGGCTTTCACTGCTTTCCGTAAACGTAACCTTCGGAGTATCCCTGGCCGTCGTCGGCCAGACGTACAATTCGCACGCGGACAGCTATGTGCTGTTTTTAATCTGGTTTGTGGCCACTATAGCTTTTGCGATCGCGGTCCGCTGGCAGCCCTTTTATGTACTCGCCTACGTGCTCGGTCATCTGGCGTACTGGCTCGCTTTTTTCCCGACAATCGGCAGCCGCGATTATGCGGACGGCATCGTCATTCTGATCGTATCCGCACTTGCGCTTCTGAACGGCATTATTTACGTACTGTCGTCCTCGAAACGGCTGCCGTCGCCGGTTATTGCGTTCCTGTCCTATACGGTCGGGATGGGCATTGTCATTTTGTTGTCCAACTCGCTGGCGTTCGAAGCATATTACGTTTGGTTCAACATCGTTTTTATCGGAGCGACCGTTTTTTTGATCCGGCGTTTTATTCGCAGCGTCAACCAGCTGTATCTGCTGTGGACCGGGCTGCTTGTCTCTATATTTCTCGTGATGAAATATGTCGAGCTGCTGTTTCATTTCGAAGCGGCCGAAGCCTTCTTCGTTACCGGCCTGATCTTCGTAGGCTTGTTCATTTGGGGCGGCGCAAGATGGATCCAATATGTCCGGTCGTTAGCCGCTCCGGAAGACGCCGGCGACAAGGTGGAGAGATCAGGCATTAATGCACGTGATATGATCATCCGCGCGCTGACAGTCACCGTCATTGCCGTCGGTACGCTGATCGGCACAGTTACCCTGATCGGCTTCATTTTGCTCGTAACGGAATTCGATCATCCCGAATACGTCCTCTCCGGTATCGGCCTAATGGCTACGCTTAGCATGACGGCTGCGAGAAAGCTGAATTCGGTCGTCCGTTATACGCTGCTCGCCATCGGCCTCTGTATAGGGGTCGGGACAGCGCTCGTAGCGGATCAGGCGGGGCTGCTCCCGATATATATCGCGGCTACGGCGATTGCTTTTTATAGCGGCAAAAGCTTCGCCGAACGCGCGCTCTGGTTCGCCGGCACCATCGTCATCGCCGGCCTCAGTCTCGGCCAGCAGCTCGAAGATGTGAAGCTGACACTGACTATACTAACCGTAGCCATGCCGGTGCTCGCCTGGCTGCATCGTTTCATCCGGAATCCGGAGCTCGGTCGGGCGCTGAAAATGTGCGGGTATTATGCGTTTCTGCTTATCTTCTTCGCGCTTACGTTTGCCGGCGAACATTACGCCTACGACGGGCTGTACGCGCTGACGCTGATCGCTTGCATCGCGCTTGCTCACCGCGCGGACGAAAGCGCGGCATACCGGTTTACGCTTGTCTTATCGGGACTGTTCGTCGCGTGGAAATATTACGACACCGCCTGGAAGCTGCTGCACAAGTCCTGGAGTCTGGCGCTGATCGGTTTCGTCCTGATCGCGGTAACCTACATCGCGGAACGCAGAACGATAAAAGCGGAGCGCGCAGAAAAGCCCGCTGCGGGGCGCAGCCGGCTTCGGTTTTTGGGGATAACGGCGGTTGTGGTCGCCCAGCTTCTCGTCCTCTCGGTTCAGATCGGCCGCAGCGAAACGATACTGGCCAGCGGTCAAACGATCTATCTCGAGCTGCTGCCGCTCGACCCCCGCTCGCTCCTGCAAGGCGATTACGTGGAGCTGCGTTATACCGTCTCTGCGCCGCCGGCTTCGTTCACCCAGAACGAACCTCATATCGGCCGTAAGCTGCCGGTCGTCATCGCCCGGACGCCAAGCGGCGTGTACGAATTCAAGCGGCTGTACGAGGACGGCACAACGCTCCAGCCCGGCGAGGCGGTTTTGAACGGCAAGTGGAACGGATACCGGATCGAATACGGCATCGAAAGCTTTTTCGTCCCGGAAGGCACCGGCATCGAAACGCAGCGGAAAGCCAAATATGCCGAAATCCGGCTGGCCTCGAGCGGCAACGCGCTGATCGTCGCCCTACACGAAACAGCTCCATAAGTAACTCACAGGAAGGAGGAAGCGCCCGCGTCGTCAAGACGCGCTCACGCTTCCTCCTTCTCTTCGTCCGACTGGTCCACATGCTCGATCATCCGGTTCAGGCGAGCGGCCTGATGACCGTAATCGTAGATCGTGGCAGCGACGATCAGCAGCCGCCTGGAACCTGGCTGGTCTTCCTTGCAGCTTTCCGTCGCCCGCTGCATGAACAGATCGTTCGCGGTTTCCGCAGGCGCCGAGTCCCAACTGCCCGGCTTGAGCCGGTCGTCGAATTTGAGCAGCACATGCTCGTGAAACTTGATCATTTTCTCCAGATGGCGATCGTAGCTTTTGTTCATCTCCGGCGTCCGTTCGGCCTGGAAAAAATGCTCCTGCACCGCCTCCAGCACCTCATAGCCTTTCTGCAGCGTATACAGCATCTGCTTGTCCACCACGAGCTGGCGCTTCAGCCTGTATTTGGCGCGTTTCAGCTTCTTCTGCTCTTCCTCCAGCAGTTTGTACTTGGCGGCCAGCGAAACAAGGCTGTCCTGAAGCGACTGCTTCTGATCGCGGAACACCTTCTCCTTGATCTCGTCGGATATCGCCGTTCGCAGCAGCAAGGACAGTTGTGTAAATACCGAACGCACCTGTTCGTGAAACTGCTGCTTCGGCTTCGGAGGCAGCACCGTTATGTTGATGACGAATGCCGATACGATGCCGATCAGGCTGAGCAGAAACCGGTTGAGCGCGAACTCCCATTGCCCGGCCCCGGACGCCTCCATAACGGCGACGACCGTCACCAGCGTTAGTCCTATCGTTTCTTCCATTTTCAACTTGATGCAGCACATAATGGCGAGAACGCACACGACCCCGATGGCGATCGGCTCGTTGGAGAAAAAGGTGCCGGCCAGCACCGCCATGACGGCTCCGAGCGTATTCGTTTGCACCTGATCGAGAAAATAACGCCAAGAGCGGTAAATCGTCGGCTGCATGGCGAATATCGCGGCTACGGCGGAGATGACGGGAGGAGAAAACTGGAGCCAAGTGCTTATGTATAAAGCCAGGGTGACGGCAATGCCGGTCTTGAGCATCCGGGGGCCGAATGTCATGGCGACTCCTCCTTCGGTCGTGGTATTTAACGATAAAAAGAATTATACAATCCGCGCGTGAATCCAACAAGTCGAGACCCTGCCGGCTGCCCGATGCGGCGCATACTCCTAGTCCAGTCCTGCTTCCGGCCAACACTGCCGGCTCTATTAGCCCCCGCTTCGCTAGGACAACTTGCGGTTGCGGGATAACGGACCGGGCGGTATGATGAGGGGGACCATCCAAATAAAGGAGCGTGAACCGTTATGACGTATTCCCCTGCGGATAACCGTTATGAATCGATGAAGTATAATCGCTGCGGCAAGTCCGGCCTGAAGCTGCCGGCGATTTCGCTCGGCTTGTGGCATAACTTCGGCGGCGTCGACGTGTTGGAAAATATGAAGGCTATGCTTCGCCGCTCGTTCGACCTCGGCATTACCCATTTCGATTTGGCGAACAACTACGGGCCCCCTCCGGGAAGCGCCGAGGAGCATTTCGGCCGTATTCTCCAGTCCGACTTCGCCGGCTACCGGGACGAGCTGGTCATTTCCACGAAAGCGGGTTATTACATGTGGCCGGGGCCGTACGGCGAATGGGGCTCGCGCAAATATTTGGTTTCCAGCCTCGATCAAAGCTTGAAGCGGATGGGCGTCGACTACGTCGATATTTTTTACTCACACCGGCCCGATCCGAATACGCCGCTGGAGGAAACGATGATGGCGCTCGACCATGTCGTGCGGCAAGGGAAGGCGCTGTACGCGGGCATCTCCTCCTACTCCGCCGAGCAAACGGCGGAAGCGGCCGCCATCTTGAAGCAGCTCGGAACGCCGCTGCTCATTCATCAGCCTTCGTATTCGATGCTGAACCGGTGGATCGAGAACGGACTTCAGGACGTGCTGGATGAAGTCGGAGCCGGCTCAATCGCCTTTTGCCCGCTCGCCCAGGGGCTGCTGACGAACAAATATTTGGCGGGCATTCCGGAAGATTCGCGCGCGGCGAAGGCGACCGGTTTCCTGAAATCGAAAGATATTACGGAAGAGAAGCTGGCCAAAATCCGCGCGCTGGGCGATATCGCCGCCGAAAGAGGACAATCGCTGGCGCAGATGGCGCTGGCTTGGGTGCTGCGCGGCGGACGCGTCACCTCCGCCCTGATCGGGGCCAGCCGCGTTTCGCAAATCGAGGAGAACGTAGCCGCCCTAGCGAATCTGGAGTTCAGCGGCGAGGAACTTGCGCGAATCGAACATATTTTACAGGTGTAACGGCTATTTAAAATCATGCGGCTTTGCCCGATAATACGAAATCTCGGCCATTTCGGCCGAGATTTCCTTCATTTTTACGATTTATCTCCGTTTTTTGAAACCTCGGAACGATTATTGCGTATGGTAAGCTATTAGGACCGAACTGAACATACAGAAAGGAAAGTGACTCATGACTGATCCGAAAGTAGTGCGTCAGCCGAATCCGAACATGATTTCCAAAGGGGTAACCGGACTCGTAATCGTCATCGTTATCGCCGTGCTCGCCTTCCAATCGTTCACGATTGTGCAAGCGGGACACCGGGGCGTCATCCTCCAGCTCGGAGCCGTTCAGCCGAAAGTGTTCGAGGAGGGTTTGCACTTTAAGATGCCGTTTATCCAGACGGTCGTTCCGATCGAGGTGCGCGTTCAAAAAGCCGAGTCTAATCAAGTGTCGGCCAGCCGCGATTTGCAGACGGTCACGACGACGCTTGCGGTCAACTATCATCTGGACGGCACGACCATCAACAATCTGTACAAAAATGTCGGCATGGAGTACAGAGCCCGCATCGTCGATCCCGCTATCGGCGAATCGTTAAAGGCGGTAACCGCGCAGTATACGGCGGAGGACCTGATCTCGAAACGGTCGGAGGTCAGCTCGAAGGTGAAGGAAGCGCTCGCCGCCAAGCTCAGCCTGTATAATATGATCCTCGACGATATCAACATTACCGAGTTTAAGTTTTCCGAGGAATTCGACCGCGCCATCGAGCAAAAGCAGATCGCCGAGCAACAGGCGCTCAAGTCGAAGCTTGATCTCGAGCGGATCAAAATCGAGAAAGAACAGGAAATTACACGCGCCGAGGCGCAAGCGGAAGCGCTCCGGCTGCAGAAGCAGGAAGTGACGAAGGAGCTTGTCGAGCTTCGTCAAATCGAGGCGCAGCTCAAGGCGATTGAGAAATGGGACGGCAAGCTGCCGAACGTAACCGGAGGAGCCACGCCGTTTATCAACGTGCAGCCGTAAAGCTGCGAATACGGAAAAGGGACTGTCCAATAGCCCCCAAAATAAAAAGGCTGGGCGGGAAAACGTAACGTTTTCTGTCCGGCCTTTTTGCGTTGTCCCGCCCACCGTCATAGGCAGGTAGTTTACAAATAAATAGAAGCCTTTTGAGACTTCTATCCACCTGGAAACTGGTGTTTTTGGAAAAATAGAGTGCTTTTGGGCCTCTTATACCCCGCGCACCTGGCTCCAACAGCGATTTTGTCACGAAATAAGTGGCTCAAAAGACTGCTATGCCTGCGCACAGCCCAAGTACAGGTAGGATAACACGCCTCAAAAGCTTTTATTTAAACCAACTCCCTCCTTTCACCGATGTCCGCTGGTGAAGTCGTCGCAGTACCATTCCCCTCCAAAACCGAATAGACCGATAAAGAGACTGTCCCCAAAGGGGAGCGCAAACGAAACCATCTCAAACGATAGGCAAAGACGCTTCCAAAACCACTGTAAACGTGGGGATGGAGGCGTCTTTTTGCCATGACTATTCAGGTCGAAGTAATCTAACCGAAAGAATCGCCCGCTTTTTCCGCAACTTTTTAGGGGTTACCCAGGGCTTCCAAAATCCGCCCCCTTTAGTACGCGCCTTACTCTTCCTTATCCGACTCGAAGAAATGAAGCCGGTTGCCTGAAGGGTCTTGAACGGATACCTCCGTCGAATCCCACGGTTTTTTTTCCAAACCCGGACGGGCGTATTTGTACGGCCGCTCGTGAAGCTTGGCATGAAACGCGGCGATGCCCTCGACTTCGATCCGTACGGCCGAACCGGGAGAAGCGTCTCCGAAATGCTCGGACAAATGCAGCCTGCAGTCACCGTAAGACACTTGCATATAAAGCGGAAACCCGTCCTCGAACCGATGCTCCCAATCAAGGCTGAAGCCGAGAAAATCGATATAAAACTGTTTCGTAAGCGCCACATCGAACATGCGCAAAATCGGAACGACCCGATTCATCTCGATCCCGTTCTGCTTCGTCATTCGCCATCCCTCCTTGTTCCATCTTCCGTATCCGTTTCCTCGACAATAAGCGCGAGCCCGCACGAAGGGCACTTATTCGCGCTGGACGCCACCCTACTGCCGCAGCCGGGACACAGCTCATACTCGAGCTGAACGAAACCGTACTCTGCCGACTCTAGAGCCTGCGCCGATTCCGGGCCGAACCAGGTTTCGACCGGCTTCCCGTCCACTTCCAGAACGAGCAGTTCCTCTGTCAGCAGCCATAGCATGTTGCCGCTGCGGTCGCAAACGGCGGCTACCGGAATTTCCCCTTCATCCGTTTGCGGAAATAACGAGCCTCCGATAACGCCGGGAAGGCGTGACCGGTAAACGCCGTAACCGGTGCCCAGAAGCAAATATTTGATCTGGCTCGGCTTATGTAAAACGATCGTCGCCATCTCTGTCCCTCACCACCTCATCCCATCTTATCCCATAATTGGGCTATATCGATATGGACGGCAAACGGCGGCAAACGGTTCAATCCACCCCGCAATTCCGCATATCGCCTCACGCGGGGGGCTGCGGACTCAGCGCATTTCCTGCACCGGAAAACGGCTCGCCAGCACTTCGCCGATGCATTCGGCGAACAATCGCTGCCCCTCGGCGGTCGGATGAACGCCGTCGGCCACGCCGCTGTTCTCCGTCGTCCGCAGCGCGTCGCGCAAACTGCCGCCTTCGTCGACATACCGCTGCCAGCGCAGCGAGATATCGGCAAGCGGCACTTCGTATGCGGCGGCTACGTCGCGAATTTGCTCGCTGTACATATCGATCCACGCCTGCGCACCATCCGGATTGCGATACCACTCCTCGGGGTGGCGGTTATAGTAATACGCCTCCCTGTCGCCCTCGATAATCGGACTAATCGTACAGAGCAGCGGAGCGATCCCTTCGGCTCGCAGCCTTTCCACGACTGACGCAAGCTTCGCGCGAAATTCCGCAAGCGGCGTTTTCGCTTGCTCCGGCGCCGTATTCACATGATCGTTCATGCCGAACGCGACGATGCAAATATCCGGCCGTTTGGCTAGCACATCCTGCTCGAACCTCGCCAGTCCTTGCCCGATCGTATTGCCGGGTACGCCCGCATTAATCGGCTCGAGTCCGAATCGGGCCGACAACAGGTGCAAATACGTGTCGCTTTCCTGCAAATATTGCCCTGCCGTAATGCTATCTCCGAATGCAGCTAGCTTCATCGTTTATACCCACCTTATCTTCTTGATTCTTGTATTCGCGAGCAACCGGCTCGGGGTCGAATACATCCTTCCTCTCCGAATCATACGCCCTTGTCTTAGCACCGTCAATAAAAGGTAATCAGTAGTCGATAAATCGAACGGATTGCAGCAAAAAGGCGCCGAATCCGGCGCCAAGGGAAACTTTAAGATAAAATTCCGTTAAAGCGGCTTAATGCGCTTCCAGAGCATGAACACGTGCGGCAAGCTCCTGCACGGCCTTGATAAGAGGCGCAATAAATTCGGTATAACGCAAACCGTAGGCCGCTTCGCCGGCAGCTTTCGCCCCGTCGCCCGGACTTGAAGGACGATTCAAGGCGGCAAACTCGTGATCCGCCATGCCCTGCTCCTGAAGCAGCCGCTCCACATCCTGCGCCAGCAAGCCGTAATGGACTCGCCCGCTTTGATCGTCGACCCTTTCATATTTGACCGGCTTTAGCTTCGCTACGAACGCTAACCCCAGATCGGACTCGTCGATATGATGCTTTAGTCTCTCGTCGGACGTTTGAATCAACCCGTTCGCCGCATAAATATCGCGAAACCGGTTGGCCGATGTGCCGATGTCCTGCGTGCCGTCCCGGGCCGGTTGGAACGTTCCGCCGCTTTTGAACAGAAATTGCAAAGTCCCGTTAAACGATAGCGCCAGATCGCCTCCGCTTGTAATCGTCTCGTCGACATACGCCGTTCCGTTTCTGAACGTTTGGCGAGATATGCCGTCGATCGTCCCGGGCGTATAGGCCGCTCCGTCCTGAATGACGGACATCTGCTTGGCCAGACGATCCGCCGCTGCATTTGCCGTTGTCGTCGCTCCGGATACGACTGCGGTTGAGCCGCCATCGCAATACACACCATAACGGGTATTGCTGCTGGAGTTCACGTTCGTCGCTCTTGCCACAGCCCCGAAGGCGAGCGCCAGACCGTCCCGCGCATTAAAGGTCGAGACCGCGCTTGTGCAGGAGATTCTTCCCCCGTACTCTCCATTAATGCCGTTATAGCCGTTATAGATCGCAGTGGCTCCGTCCACGCTGATCTGCGCACCTGCTCTCGCCTCGAAGCCGTTGACCGCATTTCCCGCCGCCACCGTATTCGGGGCGATCAACGATCCACCGTTGAAAGCAAACCCGCCGTCCTGCCGGTTGCCGGAGAAAATCGCGCCGCTCGTATTAAAACATCCGCCGTAATCCGCGATGACGCCATCCAAATAATTTCCCGCAGCGATGCAGAACTTGATCTCTATTGCGCTGGACGTGCCGACGTAGAATCCCCTCCGGCCATTCCCGGTAGATACGACAGATTTCCCGTATATGCCGGAGCCGCCTGCGATGCACAAGCCTTGCTGATCGAACTGGCTGACGCACACGAACTCGCCCAGGGAGATGGAACCGCCGGAGATGCCAAGCGGGTTCTCGCCTCCGGGAGCAGCCGCGCCGTTAATGATCGTATTGGAGCCGACATAGATGCCGTGCGTGCCTTTCTCCGTTCCCGTCACGTTCGCCGGGTTCCAATAGTCGTACATATTGCCGACGATGCCGACATCCTCAAGTAGGCCGACACTGGCGCCGCGCACGACGATGCCGTCCGTCCCGTTATACTTCAATATCGTGCCGACCTTGTTAATCTCCGCCGATGTCAGCGTATTCGTCGGAAACGCGGACTGACGGTGACGGTTGCGCACCGTAATCTGGCTGCCGGTTATCCCCGTCACTTCCCAAAACCCGACATGCGCATAATGATTGCCTGAGCCTGCGGTTTTGCGGATCATGACCCAATCCCCAGCCGCTAGCCCAGCCGCCGTGGTAACCGCCAGCGAGACGAAATATTCGCCCGCAGCGCCGGTTACGTTAACTTGCGCCGTCGCCTTAGCGGTCAGATTAATGTCGGCTCCCTTGATCTGAATCTGCTCGGCATAAGGGTGGCTGATCCGCGTAGCGCCGGGCATGACGTGCTGTCCTGCGGCTAGCTGGATGCGAACCGTGGCGCTAGCCGGAATGATCCAGCTTTCGATCGCGCGAAGCGCCGCATTCAGATCCGGATATTGCGCCGGTACCTGAATGACGATATTCGACTCCTGCGGCACCAAATAAACTTTGCCTCCGGCCGAATCTGCGGCAAGCTGCGTGTCTCCCTGCCGATCGCCCGCGCTGACGATCTCTCCGAGCTTGTCGGCCACCGTTCTCCCGGAATAACCGACGAGCGCGGCTCCCTTCTCGGCGTCCGATTGATCCGCCAGCTCCGCCCGAAGACCGCTTGCGTTCCCGCTGCCGTAAACCGCCCCGTGAACCGACGGCGCTGCGCTGGCTGACGATCCGAGCCGAAGCAGCTCCGCGGATACGATAGCCGCACCCGCAAGGCCAACGCCCGCAAGCACCTTTCTTCGGCTCAGTGGCTTGGCGGAACCGCTGTCACCCATCTGCTCCGAAATCTGGTTATCGTTTTTTTCCGTCATCTTCGAATCACTCCTTCGATTTGTTCGATGATTCCGTACTATAACGTTGCTTTAGCGGCGCGCTTCGGCATACTTTTTGGTCTGCTCTTCGTCGAATTGACGCAAAGCCGTATTCAGATCCAATTGCTCCTTGATGATTTTGCCCATCAGATTCGTTACGTCGTTTAACGCTCTGCTGGCGAACTCGGTCGGCGGGAAAGGCTTCGCCGGCTTCGTTTTGAATATCGCCTGCACGTTTTTGCCTTTTAAAATATCGAGGTTTTTGCCGAACTCCTCCTCGAACTTTTTATCTTTGAGCACCGCTCCTTTCCCATTTCGCACCATAGCCAGCTGGGATTCTTCGGAGAACATCTGGCTCATCACCTGCAAGGCGGCTTCCTTATTTTTGCTCGTTTTGCTCAGCAGCATCAGATGAATGTCGATTTGCGTCCCGATTCCGGGTTTCTCCGGAAACACCGGGTAAGAGGCCATATCCCAGTTCGTAAAGGTTGCCTTTATTTTGTCGTCGTTCATAAAGCTCAGCCAGTTCAAGCCCGCGATCATCGCAATCGTCTGCGTTTGGTTGAAATCCTTGATGCCGTTGCCGAGCGACTTAATATCCGAGTTGCCGGGAATTTCATAGATGTCCCTAACCATCTGGAATACGCGCTTCCACTGATCGGTATTCGCAATCGATTTGTAGGTCGTCGGGTCAATCAGCGGCAGCTCCAGCTGCGAGGCGGGCCGGAACACGGAGTCGGGCTCCAAGCCGCGATACTGCACATTATCCGATACCCTCGTCAGCTTTTTCGCCAGCTCCGCTACTTCCGCCCAGGTCATACCGTCCTTCGGATAAGCGACGCCGAATTTATTGAAAATGTCTTTGTTGTAATAAAGCGCGTTGAATTGCACCGTATACGGAAATCCGACGAGATAGTCCGTCTGGTTCGTGATTTTGAGCGAATCGAGCGCATCGGGCTTGAACTTGCTCAGATCGATCTTCTGGTTTTTGATCAGCTCGGTCATATCGAACTGCAGATCCATCTGCTTGAAATCTTGCAGCGTGAGCGAGTTCGTCGTAATGATGTCCGGAACTTCCTTCGCCGCGATCAAGTTTGGCAGCGTCACCGTTTTGTTATCGATAAACAGCGGCTTAACGGTAATATGCGGATGCGTCTTCTTGAGCGGTTCAATAATGTACTCCTGAATTTCCTGCTCGGTAAAGTACCCCGACCGGTAGCCAAACGTAATCGTGACCGGCTCGTTATTGACAGGCTGAACGGATGTCGCTGCCTTATCGCCAGGTACGGAAGCCCCTTTCCCCCCGGACTCGTTCCCGCCCGTCTTTCCCCCACTTCCGCCGCAGCCGGCTAGCAGCGCTCCAAACAAAACAAGCATGGCGCTGGATACAGCAATCGTGTTTTTGACCATTGTGTTGATCCCCTTTTTTATTTTATTTTGTTTTGCTCTCCCCGATATGCTTGTTCATTTTCTCCTCCGCCTCTCTCAGCGAGGAGTTCAGATCTTTGCCGTTAAAATAGTCCTCGAAGCTTTTCAGCACGATCTGATTGGTCGTGCTGTCTTCAAACTGCGAGTAAGCCGGCGCCGGAACGGGCGCGCTTTTGAAAATCGACTCCAGCCGTTTTCCTTTCAAGAAAGGCAGATCGGCCCCCAATTGTTTTTTCATTTCCGGATTTTTCAAGGAGGATAATCTCGCCGTCGTTTTGGCAGAGAGCAGTTGAACCTCGTCTGACGTAACGACCTCAAGCACTTGCATCGCCGCCTCTTTGTATTTGCTTGTTTTCGTTATGGCGATCACATTGGCATCGACATGCCCGTACACATTCGGTTTATCCTTATTGCTCGGATACTGGGCCACGTCCCAGTTCAATCCTTCCTTCGTTGCTTCTTCCAAAGCGAGATTGAACAAATTGATCGTCGCCAGCATCGCCAAATTTTTGTCCTTGAGGAAAGCAGGCTTCGCATTCGCGTTTAAAAACGACGCCGGCTGGTTGCCGGGGATCGCATAAATGCTGCGCGCCAGTTCGTAAACCCGCTTCCATTCTTCCTTGTTGATCGCCGCCTTCTCCGATTTGTAATCGACATAAGTAAGTCCGAACGGCTTGGACAACCGGGATACCGCTTCCGGATCGAGTCCCCGGTACTGGACGCCCCCGTCGCTGCGCGACAATTTTTTGGCCAGCTCCAGCGTATCCTCCCACGTCAAACCGTCCTTCGGATAGGCTACGCCGAACTTGTCGAATATGTCTTTATTGTAGTAGAGCGCATTAAAATTCACGGCAAAAGGAAGCGCATACAACTCGCCTTTGGCCGACAGCACCTTGATGGCGTCGAGTACAACCGGTTCGAACCGGGACAAGTCGATCCCCGCCTTCTGCGTTAGCGGGGCGATGTCGTACAACAGATCGAAAGCCTGGAAAGTCGGCAGGCCGCCATTCCATGTATACAGCAAATCCGGCGGCTGACCGGCCGTGACCAAGTCCTGGATCATCGTTCCTTTACCCGGCTTAATCATTTCGATCGTAATATGCGGATACTTTTTGCGGACAGGCTGGATGATCAAGTTGTTCATATCCTTGTCTTCGATCCCGACAGACGGGAACAAAGTCAGCGTAACCGGCGTCGTATCGACCGCCGCCGATTTGCCCGTTTCCGTCCGCTCTGCGCCCACGGACCCGTCCGCCCCTTTTTTCGCTGGCGATTCGCCGCCTCCCCCGCAGCCCGCGCTTATCAGCAGCGCGCATAATCCGGCACATACGACCGCCACTCTTCTACTCTGCATCTCTTTCTCCCCCGCATCATCAAGTTGTATAATCGTGCAAATTTACGTTTCCAGCGTCAGGCTCCAGCAAACGATCCTAACCCGATTCCACGTGTACGTTATATAGAGACGGTTTTGTTCGGCAATAATGGCCGGATAAGAATACTCGCCGGGCTCCGACTCCAAAACAAGCTCATGGTCCCAAGTCTCGCCGTTACTGGCAGATAAACGGACGACGAGCGGCGTTCTTGGCCCTTTGTCGGTGCCGACCGGATTGTAGACGAGCGCCAGTACGCCGCTTTCCGTCTGCGCCAGATCGATGCCGCTGTTATTATTTGGAAGTGTCGTCCGATAAGCCGCCGACCAGGTAACGCCTTGATCCCGGGAGTCGCTCCGGTATATCGCTCCCGCCGTGCTGCGCAGCAGCATATGCACCCCTTCCGGCGATTCCCATAGCGTCGGCTGAATGATCCCTTTTCCGGGAAAACCGCGGTGATCGACTGGCACATTCGCGCTTCTCGTCCACGTAATGCCATCGTCGTCGGAAATATCGACGAACGCATCCCACTGCTGCAACGTTTCGACCGAAGCTGGGGCTAGCAGCTTGCCGCTGCTTACATAGATCGGCTTGCTGCGTACCGGCCCACGACCGCCTACATCGCCTTCAACTAAAGGATGCGGCGTTGACCAACTTGCTCCCCCATCCAGCGAAGTCGCAACCATCGTACTCCAGTGGGGAATCGTGTGGCCGACTTTGTAATAGAGCTGCAGATGTCCGTCCTTCGTTCGGAACAGTACCGGGTTCCAATGGGGAAGTCCTTCCTTATACGCAACTTTCCTCGGCTCGCTCCATTCGCCCCGGGTGCGTCTGGAGCTCCAGATTGCAACATCGTTAGCCCCTTCCTTCGTGCCCCCGAACCAGACCGCAAGCAGATCTTCCTTCTCCAGAACAACCAGCGACGAGGCATGGCAGCTCGCAAACGGCCGGCGGTCTTCAAAAATATACTGTTTCTCTTTAGCGGTAACCTTCAATAGGGCCCACCCTTCCGCTTGTTTTTCATCTCCATTTGCGAATACGGCCGTATTCAGGAATCACTATACCCCGGGATGCGGACGCTTCCAAGAAGCAGTAAGGGAACTTGGCGCATCGTTTTTCTCCCTGCAAGCGATTTGGATGCATATTTCTACCGTGCTGCATATTTCAAATACCCGCGTAAAGTGGTCGTAACGTTAAAAAAGCCCGCAACCGGATGGATGCGGACTATAGATCGATAAATTTATTCCCGGACAAACGGCTCACGGGAAGTTCCCCTCGAGAACGATTTGCGAAAATCGGTCGGCGACAAGCCTTCCATCTTTTTAAACGTGCGCAGAAACGTCGTTCGGTTGCTGATGCCCACCTTCTCGGCGATATCGTAGATCGTCAGATCGGTATGCACGAGCAGCTCCTTCGCTTTGCCTATGCGTACCTCGCTGATGTAATCCGTAATGTTCATCCCGGTCTTCTCCTTGAAGATCCGCGATACATACTTGACGGAAACGTTCATTTCCTCCGATATTTTGTCCAGATATAAATCTTCGGCATAATGCTCGTCAATATAATTCATAATCGTGGAAACGAGCGCGCCGGACTTGTACGCCTGCTGCTGGCGGACGGTCGTTCCGGCAAGTCCGCGGTAAAACGTGAGCAGCAGCTGTTTCCTGCTTGCAAAATCGGCTCCGTGCTCGCCCGAATGAACGAGCAAACGCCGCTCACCGTCCGACAGATGACCGTCCATCGCGATCCCTCTTTCGGACATAAACCGTTCAGCCGTATGGTACATATCGGACAGGAGCATGCTCAATCGCTGCGGCGAAGCCCCCTTTTCCTCGCTCGCCCGCAGCATGTCCTCGATAAACTCCGCCGCTGCGTCCGCATCGCCCGCCTTGAGCAAATTAAGCAGCTTGTTTTCGTCGGAGAAAAAGTATTGGGCGCTGTACCGTAATTCCCGATCCTCCGCACGCAGCGTCAAAAACTCGGCGCAGGGCGTTTGGCTTTGCAGATCGGCCATCGCGACGCGATACGACCCCGCGATCCCTTCGAGACCGGGACTTACGCTCCCGACCCCGACATGGATTTTACAGTACAAGGCGTCATAGCGGAACGTTTCCGTAAACCGGGTCAAGCCTTCGCGAATGGCGGCCAAATCGCTGCTGGCCTCGACGTTGAACAAGCTAATATACTGATGCTGCTTGCACTCCAGGACGTACAAATCGGTGCAGTCCTGCAGCATGCCCGCAATCAGCTTTTTCAATTTGCTCTGAATGCGTATGCGGTCCACGTCCTGGATCGAGGCATAAAACTCATCCTGAAAGTCGAACAAAATGGTGTAGCAAATGAAGCTGTCGTGCTTATATCGCATCTGACTGCGGATCATTTTCGAGATGTCCAAATCCTTCGGAACGTCATTGCCCTGAATCATCTGAAGCAAGGCGTAGTCCAAATATTCCGTGGAGACGAGGTGCAGCTCATCCTGAAACTTCCGATTGTGCCCGATCAGCCGGTGAATGCCCTGACCGATCCGAGCAAACTCGTTATCGTTCGCAGCTTCGTTTGAAATCCCGCTATCGTCGTCCTCCTTCCGGTTCAAAATATCCGATATATGCCGGATCGGATTGTAGATGCGGTAGGTGAACACAAATGAAAAAGCGACGCCGGTTACGACAAGCACGGTGCAAATGATGACGATCATACTGACGATACCGGACGCTTGCTTGTTGAACTCGCCTATCGGGGTCAGCGCATAGTAATCCCAGCCGTACATCTCCGACCGGACGATCGTAGGGATGTACGTTTCGTTCTGTATGGATATCGTCCCGGTATAACCCGGCCCCACCCCGATCCGCCTGCTTATCTCCTCGGTCGCTTGCTGATTGGGAAAGCCTGGGTCGGAAGCAAGCAGGAAACGATCGCGAGCGGTTACGATAAAACGGGTACTCGGGGAAGCCGCGCTCCCCTTCAGCGTCTTTTGGATCGCATCGATAGAGACGGAAGCGGCGAGCAGCGTCTTGTTGCCCTGAACGACGCCGGTGGTGAGCAGCGGAATCACTTGTTTTTGCGCCAAAGGGGTGCTGACGAGGGAGCGGTCCAAGATGTCGACGCCAAGTCCGCCGCCCAGCTTCTTCTGCCAAAAGCTCTTGTCGTACTGATCGAACCGGTAATGCGTTTCGAAAAAAGAATCAAAATCCACAAGACCGGCGCTTGTATACACTTTATGGAAATCGGTAAATACAAACAACTCGTCGACGAAATCGTTCGCGACCGAGCGCAGATTGCGCAAGCTGCCAAGGATCTGCGAGATTTCAGACCGCTCTTGCAGGGTATAGGTCGTATACGGCTTGAATAAACGAATGACAGACGAGTCGTTAAAAAAGCCGACGGCCAGCTCCTGCACCATGCGCAAATCGTTATCGATGGAAGCGGCGGACGATTGCAGATTAATCGTCATTTTTTCCGTATAGTCCCGTTTGAACTGATTGACGAAATGAAAATAAGTGAAAGTCCCGATCAGCACAACCGGCAGGAGGAGCGATAAAAAGTAAAGCCATATTTGCAAAAACAACCGGTTCACGCGAACGGGCCTTTGCCGTTTTCTCATCTGCTTCCCTCCCCCTTCGATTCGCATGGGCCGCCGTTATCGCTCTGCCATCACCCGCTCATTTCACCGTACGTGCCATGGCGTTGTTATAGATGCTTTCCATCTCCGGCACGCCCGATAAAGTCAGCCGCTCCGCAAACTCCTCGAACTCCCGCAAAGGCTTGGCGCCGATGATAAACTTGAGCACCTCTTGTTCGATCGGCGCGATTTTCGACGAAATCTCCGTCAGCCGCTCCCGTTCCTCTTTCGTAAAAGCCGGAGCCAGACTTGGAATTACGTACGCTCCGGGATCGTTTTTGAGCTGCTCGCTCCAGCGGAACAAATCGGGATTCGACAACTGCCGGCTCGGCCTGTCGTCGACATGCGGCGAGATGGCGAGCAGCCCGGCGCCGATTTCGGACAGCAGCATGCGCACCGGGTCGGCCGAATGCTTATACTTTTGCACCAGGCTGTCCACGAATCTCGGCTCCCCGTTCACAAGCTCGTACGTTTCGCCCAGCTTGCCAAAGTTGGAAATTTCCGCTCCCTCCGGGCTGTACAGCCAATCGAAGAGCTGGATCACTCTGGTCGGGTCCTTCACATGGGAGCTTATCACATAAATATCGGTCAGCCAGCCTTTCGGGTATAAGGAGCCTCGTTTCGTTCCGCCGTCATTCGAGAAATACGGAATCAGCTCCAGCTTGTAATCGGGATTGCTCCGCTTTAACGTCTCGTTGAAATTCAGCGCAAACGTATTGTTGTCGTAGTAAAAAAACGATTGTCCACGGCTCAGCTTGTCGCTCCAGATTTGCTGCGTATTGACGTCGAAATCCGGATCGAGCAGCCCCTCGCGGTACAGCCTGTTCATATACTCCAGAACCGGCTTGAACGCCGGCTTATTCGAGCCGTATACGTAGCTCCCGCCCCGTATATCGGGATCGAAATACATGCCGAAGCCGGAGCCCATGCCGAAGGCGACCGCGCCGAAAAACGAACTCAGCCCTCTGGCCGTCCACGGCACCGAATCCGGGTATATCATCTTCAGCTTGCTTAGCACTGCATACAGCTCTTCGAACGATTCGGGAACGGCCAGACCCAGTTTCCGCAGCAAATCCGTCCGGATCATCGGCGCCCTGCCGCCCTGGATAAAATGCTGGGCCGTAACGGGAAACCCATACAGCTTGCCATCCACATACAATCTCTGAATTTGCGGGTGGTCGGCTGCAACGCTTCGGAAATGGGGCATTTGCTCCATGTAATCGGATATCGGCAAAAATTGGCCCGATCTTACAAACTCGCTCAGTTCGTTCGGGTTAATGAGCAAAATGTCCGGCATATGATCGGTGGTGAGCAGCGCGCGCTTTTTGTCCGTGTAGCTGCTCAGCGGAATCGGTTCGATCTCGAGCTTGATGCCTGTTCTCGTTTCGATTTCGCGCAAGACGACACTGTCAGTCCGCAAGGCTTGCGCCGGATGGTCGCTGCGCATGAGCTTGAGTGTTACCGGCTCGGTTGGTTGCGCTTTCATTTCACAGCCTGACGCCAGTGAAAGCAGGGCTGCTCCTACGCCTAGTTTTATGATAAGAGATGACAGGCGGAACATTAACCATTCCCCTCGATTCGACTTGTTCTACTATGTAGAATTACGTTCTTTAATGAGAATACCATTCCTTACTACTATTATCAATATACCAGTATTTGCAGTCAAACGCCAAAATCCTCCGCACCAGATCGGTACGGAGGATGGGGGCAGGACCTGTTGTCCCGCAGTTTCTCTTAACGACCCGAAAGTGCCGCAGCATCGATTAGCGAAGCCGAAGCCCGGTCCAGATACAGCGCCCAGTCGGTATGCGTCTTCAGCATCGTCGAAGGCACCAGATTCGTCAGCTCGCTTTCCATCGTTTTCTTGATCGCGTTTGCCTTCACTTGATGCGGCACGCACGAAATGATCGTCTTCGCCTGCATAATTTGGTACACGCTCATCGAGATCGCCTGCTTCGGCACGTCGTCGATCGTCGCGAACCAGCCTTCACCAACCTGCTGCTGTTTGCACGCGTCGTCGAGATCGACGACGATGTACGCTTCCTTCGTATCGAAATCGGCAGGCGGATCGTTGAAGGCGATATGGCTGTTCTCGCCGATGCCGATCAGCGCCAGATCGATCGGCTCCTTGCGAAGCTCGGCGGTAAGCGCGGCAATATTCGCTGCGACATCGCCTTCGCCGTTCACGTAATGGGCCGTGCCGAGCGGAATCAGATCGGCAAAGCGCTCCTTCAAATATTTGCGGAAGCTGGCAATATGCGATTCGGACAAGCCGACATATTCATCCAGATGGAACATTTCGACCCGGCTCCAATCCAGCTCTTCCTGAATAAACGCCTGTATGAACTGGAATTGGGAAGCTCCGGTGGACAATACGATGCGTGCCTTTCCTTTGGCCGCGATCGCGCCGCGAACGATGTCCGCCGCTTGACGCGCTGCAGCCGCCCCGAGTTGCTCGGGCGTTTCCGAAATATGGATACTCATGCTACATCCTCCTTGGGGTAAAAATGATCATTATTTCGTTACCGTTTCCTTCAGTAGATCGCTAATTACGATTTGCTCGCCGCTAACGATGGAAATGTTGGCCGCTGCGCCGATCAAAAGCGACATGGCGCCCGCCCTCGAGCCGGCCATCTGGCCGAGCGGATCGGCCACGTCGCCCGCGAATATCATCCGCCGCAGCCGCTGATCGCCGCCCCCGTGATCGCCCGTCGCCTTCCGGCTCTGAACCGTCATCAGTTCGCCTTTATGGTTATATACCCGGACATAGTTAAACGGTTCTTGCGTAGCGAAGCCGCTATGGCTGTCTTCCGCTTCGATCCGGCCCTTCGTGCCGACGAACGTCGCCTTCCAGCCTTCGTACGGGCTGTATGCGTTCAAGGAATACGACATCTGGGTGCCCTTCGAATATTTGACGCTGAGCGACATCGTATCGTAGATGTCAATATCGTCGCCGAACACGCATTGGTCGCGGTAATAGCCGTCATGCTGTTCCGCATCCTTGTAGAACGACTTCGTAAAGGCGCTCGCGTTAATATCGTAATGGAACTCGCAGGTGCTCGTATGCGCACAGGTCGAGCATGTGCGGCCGCGTTCTTCGCGGGTCGGTCCGTAAAACAATCGCGACCCGTTCGCATATACCGTAGCAGGCTCGTCGTCCAGCCACCAGTTGACCATATCGAAGTGATGCGTGGATTTGTGGATGAGCAAGCCGCCGCTGTTTTTCATCTGGCGGTGCCAGCGGCGGAAATAATCCGCGCCGTGCTTCGTATCGAGCGACCAGTTCAGCGTTACGTGCAAAATATCGCCGATCGTCCCCGATTGAAGCAGTTCCTTAATCCGGACGACATACGGCATGTAACGGCAGTTAAATGTAACGATTACTTTTTTGCCGGTGCGCCGCTCGGCTTCGATAATTTCCCGGCACTTCTCCGCGTCCGTCGTCATCGGCTTCTCCGATATGGCGTCGCATCCCGCTTCCAGCGCGCGAATAATATATTCGTGATGCAGGGCGTCCGGTGTCGTCACGATGACCGCATCCGGCTTTACTTCGCTAATCATCGCGTCGAAGTCATTGTAGACGGGAACGCCGCCCGCCTGCTCGCTTAATATGGTAGCCCTCACCGGGTTGACATCAAATACGCCGGCCAGTTCGGCAAATGGCTTCAGCTCGGCCGCGAACGGTTTGGCAAACATGCCGAGCGCCCGGCCTCCGGCACCGACGATGACATATTTTTTCATTGCAGCTCACTCTCTCCCATGACGATTTTCGGTCCACCTTTAGTGGCCGCCGTACACGCTTTTTCCCTTTACGATCGTTTCAAGCACCGTAACGCCGCCATCGCCGTCCACTCGGAACAGCGTCAAATCCGCTGCGGTCCCCGGCTCCAGACGGCCGAGATCCTCTCTGCCGAGCACGAGCGCCGGGCGCTGCGTAACCGCCTCAATCGTCTCCCGCAGCGACAAACCTGCATAACGCATCCCCCCGGCGACGCAATCGGCCATCGTGGCGCTTGATCCGGCCAAAATGTTCGGATTGCCGGCCGTGCTCAGCCGGCCGCTGGGGTGAACGTCCACTTCGCCGCCGATGCCCGAGCGGTACCGGCCGGGCGGCATGCCGCCAAGCGCTACGCAGTCGGTGACGAATACGAAGCGGTCCCGCTTCGCCCGCACCATCGATTTCAGCACGGCAGGCGCGAGATGATGGCCGTCCGGAATGAACGACGCCCACAGCCGGTCGTCGCCGAGCTGATGCCATATATAGTTCGGATGCCGGGCAAGCACCGGGTGCGAACCGTTGCCGAGATGCGTCGACAATACCGCCCCGGCCCGGGCAGCCGCCTCGAGCTGCTCTGAAGACGCCGCCGTATGGCCGATACAAACCGCGATTCCTTCTTCCGCAAGCCGGCTTACAAACTCCCGGGTCCCCGCGCGCTCGGGAGCAATCGTGATCATGCGGACCCGGCCCCCGCTGGCAAGCTGAAGCTGCCGCCACTCCGCATAGTCCGGATCGCGTGTATGCTCGCGCGGATGGGCGCCCCGCGGACCGTCTTCGCCCGACAAGTAAGGGCCCTCCAGATGAATGCCCGCTATCGAGTTTGCAGCCAGTTCGTGCGTGTCGCAGACGCTGCCGATCTGCCGGGCGGCTTGTTCCATTAGCTCGAAGCTGCCGGTAATGATGGTCGGCAAATACGTGGTTACCCCATACTTGTGCATCTGTGCTGTGACGCCAAGCACATCCTCGGCAGTTACCGGCTCTTTGTTGAAATCGAAGCCGGAGTAACCGTTTACTTGAATGTCGATCCAGCCCGGCGAGATGAAGGGCAGCGCCTCGGCAGCTGCGGCCGGCTCGTCATAGCAGGCGCGAACTTCCGCAATAACTCCATCTCCAAAAACGACCTCTACCGTTTCGCCGGTATCCGCCCTTCTTGCTTTTCGTTTGTCCAAGCTCATCTGTATTAACTCCCGACCACTAAGGTTTCAGCCGACCCTAAAAAGCGGTTCTTTTTCTGGACCGGCCAGAAAGAAATCGATTAACATTGAGACAAAAAAACAGCAAAGTTAACAGTAAAACAAAAAGATAAGTAATCGATTACTGTCAGTTTACCATACAGCCGAACATTTGCCAACGGTTATTTTATGCAAAAATCGCATCCGTTGCTCTCCGCGGGCCGCAGGAAGATAGGGAGAGAAGGACGAATGTAAAGTGAAAGTTCGGCACATGGAGGGAATGATCATGGAAAGTAAGCGAATAGCCGGAGAAAAAGCGCTCGAATACGTTCAAGACGGAATGACGCTCGGGCTCGGTACCGGTTCGACGGTATATTGGACGATCGTCAAGCTGGCTGAGCGGGTAAAAGAAGGACTCCGCGTCCGCTGCGTATCCACGTCAAACGATACGGAGCGGCTTGCCGCCTCGCTTGGAATCACTTTGATCGGCATCGACCGCATCGACGAGCTGGACTTGACGATCGACGGCGCGGACGAGGCCGATCCGGCCCTGAACCTGATTAAAGGCGGCGGCGGCGCGCTGCTGCGCGAGAAGATGGTCGCCTCGATCTCGAAACGCCTCATCATTGTCGCAGACGAAACGAAATACGTCGATGAACTCGGCAAGTTTCCTCTGCCGGTGGAAATTGTTACATTCGGCTGGGAAACGACGATGAGACAGCTGAGCAAAGCGTATCCTTGCACGCCCGTTCTCCGAATGAAGGACAATGTTCCGTTCGTTACCGATAACGGCCATTACATCGCCGATTGCCGGTTCACTGCGATCCCCGGCCCCGAGCGTATCCACAGCGAACTCAACACGATTCCGGGTGTCGTGGAAAACGGACTCTTCGTCCACATGGCCGATACGCTTATAATCGGCAGAAGCGACGGGCGGACCGAAATCCGGACGAGGGGCCGCTGAAACGTTCCGCGAGTAGTTGTACGAAAAAACGGTCCCGGCCCATAGGCGGGACCGCTTTGCATTTTGCAGCAGCTTGCGGCGGTGCACTCAGCCTCGCAGATCGGCGACCGATTCGCGCTCCACGAGCTTGGGCTGAAGCATGATGCCCGTCTCCGCCTTTTTGGAATCGATCAGCATGTCCAGCAGCATATTACACGCCAGCCTGCCCATCTCGTAGGTCGGCTGGAGCACCGACGTTAGCGGCGGGTTCATCATCGCTCCGAAGTCGATGCCGTCGAAGCCCATCACCGACATATCGTCCGGCACTTTCAGCCCCTCTGCCGACAATTCGTTAATGACGCCGAACGCGGTCATGTCGTTACAGGCGAATATCGCCGTCGGCCGCTCCCCCTCTCGGCCGAGCAGCTTGCGGGTCAGCAGCTTACCGTTCTCGAACTCGTACGTGCCGCTGTACGATTCAATGCCGCCCTCCTGCACGAGCGGCTCGAGCCCCGCCTCCTTCATGGCGGCGAGATAGCCTTCGTGGATACTGATCCGGCTCGGCCGGTCCAGCGGCGCCGTCACGTATGCGATGCGGTGGTGCCCTTTCCCGATCATGTGTCTGGTCGCTTGATGGCCGCCCTTGTAATAGTCGAAGTCGATCTCGCTGACATCGTCCATGCCCATCTTCTGGTCGACCGCCACCACGTTCAGGCCCATATCGATAAAATGTTTCAGCTGTCGCTTATCGCTCGAGATGGAGGAGATAACGAGACCTCGCACCTGCTTCTCGAACATCGCCTGAATGTATTTATCTTCCAGCGCGGGATCCTGAAAGGAATTGCAGAGAAGCACCTGATAATTGTTTTTGCGGGCAATCTCTTCGACGCCGAGTATGATGGAAGAATAGAACAAGTTCGTAATTGTCGGGATAATGACCCCGATCGTCATGCTCGTCTTCGTCTTGAGCTGTTTGCCGAGCATATTCGGCACATAATTGTATTCTTTGGCGATGCGCAAAATTTTCTGGCGGAGCTCCGGGCTGACCGGATAGCTGCTGTTGCTGAGCACCCGCGATACTGTCGCCGACGAAACGTCCGCCAGCTTCGCAATGTCATGTATCGTTAACGATTTTTTCATTGTATACGTTCTCCCGGCAATCGTTTACTATAATTAAAACGGTTTTATCGTTCTCCGTCAAGCTTGCCCGCAGCGGCTTGCATCGGAAGGCGCAACAGCCGCCTTATCGCTGCAAAGCGTTCATAGCGACGGATAAGCCCGCGAAGTCGCCTACCTGCTCGCCGAGTCCGGCCGGCACGATCCGGCATACGCTCGCAGGCAGCGCAAGCGACTCCTGCCGCAGTTCCTCAAGAGCCGCTGGCTCGAGCAAGGAACGCTGCCTGCCGTAAATGCTGCCTATAACGATCAGCTCCGGATTAAGCACGTCGACGAGCATCGCCAGTCCTCGGCCGAGCATCCGGCCGACCGCAGCGTATATGTCCAGCGCGAGCGGGTCCCCCTGCTCCGCCGCCTCTCCAACCGTTTTCGCCGTAATCGTCTCCAGCAGCTCCGGCGACCGGCAGAAGGATGGCGGGGAGCCGCTTCCGATCGCTTCCTCCGCTCTTACTCTCGCCAGCCGGGCGATACCGCCGCCGCTGCAAAATCCTTCGAACGAGCCGGCTTTGCCATAGCCGACCGGACCGTCCTCGCTCAAACGCATATGACCGACTTCCCCGGCCATATCGTTCGTCCCCGAGTATAGCTTGCCGTCCAGGATGAGACCTGCCCCCATACCGGTGCCGAACGTCAGAAACACCATGTTCCTCGTCCCTTTGCCCGCTCCCCATTTCCATTCCGCCAGAGCGCAAGCGTTCGCGTCGTTTTGCAGCGCCACCGGAACGCCGAACGACTCGCGAAGCGGAGACACGCAATCAATCCGGTCCCAGAGCGGCAGGTTCGGCGGCGACAGGACGAGCCCCGATCTGCTGTCCAGCGGGCCGCCGCAGCTGATGCCGATCGCCTCCAGGCTCCAGCCGTTTTGCTCCGCAAGCAGTTCCCCCAACATTTCGCGAATGAGACGCATCGCCTCCTCCGGCGTACCCGGTGTCGGAAATAACTTCTTTGCCGCGATCCGAGCCGTTCCTTCTTCCGACACGCCCAGCGTAACGGCGCATTTTGTGCCGCCGATATCCACTCCGCCCAGTACAGTCATTCCGCACGCACCCCCGACTCCAAATTTCATATACGTATAAAGTACCATAACCGACGGGCGATTGGGAATTTCACTTCAAACAAATCAATAGCCGCCATCCGAGTTTTCCAGGGATAGCGGCTTATGTGCTGATGCAAGCTGATGCGATTACCGGCGAATGACGCCGCAAGCGATGCGGGCGCCCGAATTGCCCGAAGGATCGGTCATTCCGTCGTCGGCTTTCTCGTGAATCATAAGCGATGTACCGCCTTCCTTCAGGAGCGAATTCGGTTTGCCCGGCGCAAGCGTAACCCCGCTTAAGAGCCAGTCGGCGTTCGCGCTTCCGTCCGCCGCAGCTACCAGGTTCGGCATATCGCCTGCGTGCGGACCGGCCATGCTGAGGAGGCCGTGCTTTTTGTCCAGCGGATTAAAATGCGCTCCCGCGGAGGTGAAGTCCGGTCCTTCGCATTTTCCGACCTCGTGAATATGGAAGCCGTGCACGCCCGGCGAGATGCCCTTCACTTCCATCTGGATGCGTACGCCGCCCGGCTGCTCCATAAGCGTCGCTTTACCGATCGTTTGACCTGTGCCATTTACGATCGACGACTGGATGACCGCTTTCGCAGGCTCGGCCGCCGCTTGCCCAGATACCGATTGCGACTGGCATCCGGTTGCTGCAAGCAAAAGCACACCGAGCGAGATCAAACCGGTATGTTTTCCATTCATGCTGTTTCCTCCTAGTTGATCGATTTTTGTTGGTCTTACATTTGTTCAGTGTTTACTTCCCTGGCACGACTTAAACAGCCTATCGCCCGTTTCCGCCGGCACCTCCGCACCAAGCGGGCTTAGCGGCATATGCTTAGGATATGGAAAAACATCGATACATCAGGTGATGCGACAATGACAACCAACCTGCTTGGGATCATGACCAACCATATCGGCAACCCGAGACGGTTCCATCCGCATGCGCAAGCAGCTGTTTCCGCCGGCTTTTCCGGCGTTCTGTTGTTTGTCCCGCAAGGCGTCCGGCTGCTCGGCAAACGTATCGACGGGTATATGTACACACCGGGCCGCGGCTGGGTAAAGACGTCCCGCGAATACCCGGTCGCGGCCATCGATATCGGCTATTATACGAAGCCCGAGACGGTACAGCGGTCGATCCGGGTGAAACAGGCGACGCCGATCCGCTTCACCGGTTTTGCCTCCGGCAACAAATGGACGATCCAGCAGCATCTGCTCGCCTCGGAGGCGCTTAAGCCCCATCTGCTGCCGACGATACCGATGCGGTCGACCGGCGATGCGATTGCATTCGCAAAAGAGCACGGCACGATTATGATCAAGCCGATCAACGGCAAGGGCGGCAAGGGCATCATGAAGCTGACCCGCGCAGGCACGGGGTGGGCGCTTGTGAGAAACGGCCGATCGGTCGTTTCCGGGAGCGAGCCGACCGTTCGCAGCGCCTTGCGTTTGGCTGCAGGCGGAGGCAAGTATTTGCTCCAGCGCTGGATCGATATCCGCAACCCGGAAGGACGAGTGTACGATATCCGTTCGCTTGTCCAGAAAGACGGTTCGGGACAATGGGTCATTACGGGAACAGCCGTCAGAGAAGGCGCCCGGAACAGCATCACCTCCAACATCTCCGGCGGCGGCCGCGCCTACGAAACGAAAGCATACCTCGAGAAGCTGTTCGACCCGGATAAAACCTCGGAACTACTGGACAAAATCGAATTTTTGTCCGGCCATATTCCGGCCCATCTGGAGGCCGACTACGGCAAACGCTTTGCCGAATTCGGACTCGATTTTGCGGTCGACCGCTCCGGGGCGCTGTGGCTGCTCGAAGCGAATATTAAACCCGGAAAATCGGTCATCCGCAAAGTGTACGGCGACGAGGCGGCTAAACGCTGCTTCCGGCTGCATTACCAATTTGCCCGCTATTTGGCGGTGAATCCGAAATAGAGCCCGCATGACCGCCCATCCGCTCGGCGCTGGTCATGCGGGAATAGCCGGGAGGACAAGCCCGTGCGCCGCTCCCAAAAAAAAAGGATGCCGCCTCTGCACCAAACGCAGTAAGCGGCATCCTTCCTCGCTTTTCGCGAGTACATATTGCAAGATCGACTATTAGTGCGGTCTCGTGTTCACTTCGAAAATCCACATTCTTCCGGAACGGTCGAACCCGTAATCGAAACCGAGCTGGCCGACACCCGGAAAATGTCTTTCGAGAAGTTGGATGCAGGTGCGCGTAACGTCGCGCATTTCTGCTTTTTTGCGGCGAACGAGCTTGCTCGAAAGCGATCTGCTAATTCCTTGAGTAGAGGAGAGCATCGTCCCGCCGCGACACAAATTCGTGACGAACATGCCTGGATTGGCCAGCCGCCCTACCATCGCCCGCGTCACCCAGCCCCCGTGCTCCTTCACCATCTTCACCCGGTAATCGATCGGGCGACCGCCGATCGTTGCCAGCGATATCCCGCGCTGCACGAGATACGAGCGCCTGCGCCGTATGCCGTTTACGAAAGCCTGCATCGCGGAGAAGCTTCCAAACCGCCGTATTTTCCGCCGATGGCGCACGGTATAGGACGAGCCCGATTTAATGATCATCACGACGCCGCTGCCGCCTGTGCCCACGACCGGCTTCATCACGACTCTCCCATATCTGGACAGCATGGAGCCCAAATGCGCGGGAGAGAAAAGATGCGTTTCCGGAATGTATCGCGCCACTCTTCCGTCCTGCTGCAGGACGGAGGTTTTCACCCACTTGCTGGCCACCTGACGAGAAATGGTCGCCTTCTCCTCTTGCTCGGACGCCGGCGGAGCGGAGGCATCCGCTGCGGCAGGCTGAGGGATCTCACTTAGTTCCGCTGCCTGTTCGGCCGACGCAATATTCGCTTCCTTTCCCTCCTCTTGCAAATCTTGTTCCATAACTTCACTTACCTCCTCGAACTTCCGGAACAGCCTGCGCCGCGTGAACAGCGGCCGAAGCTTCGCCGGAGGATTCAATTCCCAGGGCCGATTGTTACCGCGTCATCCTAAGCTTTTGCGGCAGTACCATTAGCGGATAACGCTATATCGTATGCCCGGGGAAGGACATCTTCCTGTTCATTTGTCCCTCGGCAAAAGCTTATTCTCTCGCTCAGCCAGCATGTCCATGATGTCCCGAAAAGCGGCGATCGCCCGGCTCGCCGTGTTCTCCGGCTCGTTTTCGGCCACAACGGCGACGGCGTACTTCGGCTTTTCTGCGGGCCCGTAGCCGACAAACCAGCTATGTACGCAGGGCCGCCCTCCGCATGCCGTTTGCGCCGTGCCGGACTTGCCGGCGAGATGCCATTTGGCGTTTTGCAGCGATTGTCCCGTTCCCTCAGAGACAACCTCCTGCATGAAGTCCAGAATCGTTCCGGCTGTTTTGGCCGGAATACCCGCCTTGCCGGAAACAAGCACCCGCTCCGGAAACGACTTGACGACGGCCCCGGTGCGATAGCGCACATCCGTAACGATGCGGGGGCTGCGCACTTCTCCGCCATGCAGCAGCGTTACGACCAGATTGGCCGCCTGGAGCGGCGATACGAGCACGTCGCGCTGGCCGATCGCCGTTTGGACGCGAACGCCTTCGTCCTCGCTGGGCGTACGTCCGGCGAAAATCTGGCCGCGCTCTTCCCCGTCAAACTGGCTCCATGACTTGCCGTCATTGTTTCCGGCGGACCAGCCTACCTGCCTATCCAGACCGAGCCGATCGGCCACCTCCTGCAATTTGCTGCCGCTTAGCCGCTGCATCACTCTGGCGAAGACGATGTTGCACGACTTCGCAAATCCCTCTTCGAACGTAATCGTTCCGTGACCGCCATGCAGCCAGCACGTAAAGCCGTATTTGCCCAGCTCGCCGTTACACTCGAACGTTTCCCCCGGCTGTACGACGCCTTCCTCCAGCGCGGCGGCCGCCACAACGGTTTTGAATACCGACCCCGGCGTTATCGCCTTGAGCGCCTTGTTGCCCCAGTTGCCGTCCTGCGGCGTCACCCGGTACGGATCAAAATCCGGCCGGCTGGCCATCGCCAGCACATCGGCGTTGTTCGCATCCAGAATGACAGCCGCCCCGGAAGCGATCCCGGCCTTGTCCAGCAGCCGCTCCGCCTGCTTCTGCAAATCGAGGTCCAGCGTCGTATTCACCTGAAGCGGATAATACGGGTTGTTCGGCTGAATCAAGCGAACGTTCAGCCCGGCGAGCGGTCTGTGAGCCCCGTCCGTAAACAAGCTGACCGACGTTTTGCCCACGCTCTGCAAATAGGTCTCCATCGTCTTCTCCAGCCCTGACGCGCCGATCCGGCTCGTCATCGTCAAACTTCCGCTAAGCAGCTGCCTGGCGAACTCGGATTCGATCCGCTGCGGATTTTGCCCAATGTATCCGATAACATGCCTGGCCGCCCCATCCCCGGGATATCTTCGCACCGTATCCATAACGACGATGCCGGGAATATCCAGCCCGGTTAGGATCCTTACCTGCTTGTCCGTGAGAGCGACCGGCAAACCGCTGGCGGCATCCGTCCACATCGCCGGACTGACCGCGCTGCTTACGAAGTCGTTCCACACCTTCCCATCCGCCTGCAAAATAGCCCCTGCCTCGGCAAGCGCGCCCGCATACTGCGTTTCGCTGCGCGAAAGCGGGAAGACGACAAGCGCCTTGACCGTTTCCCCGGTCAGCGGCTTGCCTAATCGGTCCACGAACCCGCCACGCCCGCTGTCCAGCTCGATGCCCACCTCCCGCTGCGCCACCGAGTTTCGGGTCAGATCGATGTCCCTTCGCGAGAAGCTGCCGGTGTCGATCACCTGAATCCAGGCCAGGCGGCCTAGCCATATGCCTAGCAACAGCGTGATAACAAGCAAGCTGAACCATATTCTGCGCTGCCTCATCCAGACCATCCCTTTTGCCTCGTCTTTGTGCGTATCAAGTATCAGTATCGACAAAGCGGCGAGGGCGCAAACAGCCGGCATCGAACCGCTCGAGCTCGCTCCAAATATCAGCGTGGTACAAAAAAAAGCCGCTGTTTGCCGCTTCAAGCAGCAACACAACGACTTAAGATCTTGTCACTTCTTCCGGCCGACCTGCTTGCGCATCATATCCATCGCCTTGACCGGCTGTTCGACCTGAAACTTCACAAGCTGCAGCGGGTGGCGGGCGGCGTCCAGCGTCTGCCCCTCCTCGTCGGTCAGCTGGCCGACCTGCTGCTTGAAAAAGGTGCCGCCGGGGCCGAAAAATTCGACCTCTTGGCCGGGCTTGAAATGATTGCGCTGCTGCACGGTCGCCATCCGCGTCGATTCGTCATACGCAACGACCAAACCGGCAAAATCGTAATCGATCCGTTTCTCCTCCGGGCCGAATATATGATCCTCATGGTCCGGTACGTCCAGAAAAAATCCGGTATTGAGCGGACGATTCGCCGCTTTATAAATTTCGTGCAGCCATTGTTCCTTCAGCTCGTAGCCTTCCGGGTCGGCGTAGAAGGCGTCAATCGCCTGGCGATACGCATTAACGACGGTTGCCACGTAGTGGATGCTCTTCATTCGCCCTTCGATCTTGAAACTCTCCACCCCGGACATCATCATCTCCGGCACGTGTTCGATCATGCACAAGTCTTTGGCGCTCATCATGAACGGGTCTTCTCCCGGGAACAGCGGCGTTCCGGTCATGCCTTCCTTGTAGCGCTTGACGGCCTGATCCGCCAAAGCTTCCTCCTCGCTGACGATCTGTTCGATCTCCGCGCCGCTTTCTTCGAACAGATCGTATTTCCACCGGCACGATTGGCAGCAGCCCCCGCGGTTCGAATCCCGGTCGGTAAAATGGTTCGACAGTACGCACCGTCCGGAGTAAGAGCTGCACATCGCTCCATGGATGAACGTCTCGATCTCGATATCCACATAACGCTTGATCTCGGTTATTTCCTCCATCGTCGCCTCCCGGCCTAGGACGATGCGGTGAATGCCTTCTTCCTTCCAAAATTGCACCGCCTGCCAGTTGACGGTCGACTGCTGGGTGCTTAGATGGATCTCCAGTTTCGGCGCCGCCCGTTTGCACGTCTCGATAATCGCCGGATCGGCAACGATGATGGCGGCAATGCCCGCTTCCTGCAAATTGCGCAAGTAATCCTCAATGCCCGCAATATCTTCGTTGTGCGCGTAAATGTTGGCGGCCACGAACACTTTGGCCCCGTACTGGTTCGCGAATTCGACCGCCTCGCGCATTTCCTCGAACGTGAAATTGTCGGCGTTCGAGCGAAGCCCGTACTTCTGCCCGCCTATATAAACCGCATCCGCGCCGTAATGGATCGCGAATTTCAGCTTCTCTAGATTGCCGCCGGGCGCGAGCAGCTCCGGCTTCTGCCCCGGCTTTAATGTCGTATGAACGATTTGCTCCAGCACTTTATTCATCCTTAACCACCCCTGCCTCTATCGTGCCGGTCTGATCCTTTTCCGTCAAGCCGTATATGCTTGGAAAAGGCGCCATCAGTACACCTGCTCCTTGTAGAAAAAGCCGAACGACAGCTCGCGATCCGGGTCCTGCAGACTGCGAATCGGCTCGAGCCATGCCTCGTCGAACGAATACCCCGCCGGATCAGCCGCATACGCGTCTATCGCCAGACGGTAGGCGCGAAGGACCGCTTCATTATATTCCGGCGATTTCAGCAGCCCTTCGATCCGGAAGCTGTCGAAACCGGCTTCCATAAGCTCATGCAAGCTTTCCAGCATGCACAGATCGTCACCGCTCATAATGTGGGTGCCGCTCTCGTCCTCGTATACCGGATATTTCTCGTCCTTGCGCTCTTCCTCGATCAGGAACAGCTTGCGGTCCGCATCCAGCCGTTCCCCGCTCGCGGGTCGTCCCTGATGCTCCCAGTAGTTCGTCAGCAGATTCCGCTTCGAATGGTAAATATTCGTCATCCCGTGAACCTGCACCTGGATTTCGGCGGCGAATTGGCGCCGGAACTCCAGCACCTCGTCCATATTCAGCTCCCGGGCGAGGAACACGCGCGTCGCTCCTTTGCTGACCCAATACCCCGCCGTTTTGTAGTTGGTCGAGGTCATCTCGGCGTTCCAGTGAAGCGGCAGCTTGACGCCTGCCTGTCTCATCGAGATTAGCACGGCCGGGTCGCCGAACACGACGGCGTCCGCTCCGGCGTCCGCTATCCGCTTCAAATAGCCGGGCAGGGCGGGCAGCAGTTCGTTATGCAAAATGCCGTTGCACACGACGTACGCCTTCATGCCCTTGCTGTGGGCAGCCCGGATCGCCTCCGCGATGCGCTCCTCGGGGATATGTCCCATCAGCCGCATGCCGAAGCGGCGATCGCCGATGCCAACCGCATCCGCGCCGGCATCCGCAAATCGCTCGATTTGCTCGATCGAGCCCGCTCCGATCAGCAGCTCGGGCTTGCGAAATCCCGCTGAGGCTTCTCTTCCTTCATCGCTCGTCATTCTCGTTGTCACCTCTTCTTGCTATCCGCAATATTTTTCAGATGCTGCTCGTACGTCTCCGCGAAGTTATGCTTTTGCGATCCGTCGCTTTTCGTCACGTAAAACAAAAATTTCGATTCGGCCGGATACAGCACCGCCTCGATCGACTTCAAACTCGGGCTTGCGATCGGCCCCGGCGGCAATCCGGCGACCTTGTACGTATTGTACGGACTGTCGATCAGCAGATCCTTCTCAAACAGCCGTTCCTTCGGCTTGTCCAGCACGTACTGCACCGTAGCGTCGAGCTGCAGCTTCATGCCGATTTTCATCCGGTTATAAATGACGCTGGCGACAAGCGGCCGTTCCTCGTCGTCCACCACTTCGCGCTCGATCATCGAAGCGATCGTCATCATCTGGTGGAACGTAAGCCCCCGCATCTTCAGCTTGTCCTGCCAATCGGCGGGCAGTCCCGCGAGCTTTTTGTCCAGCTCGCCGGCCATCCGGAGCACCATGTCTTTCGTGGTGCTGTCCAGCTTCATTTCGTACGTTTCGGGAAACAGATAACCTTCCAGCCTGGTTTTGATTCTCGGGTCGTCCGGAATGTCCGACACCCATTTCACCGCCGCGAACTCGTCTTTGCTGTTTACCAGCTGGAGGAACGCGTTCCGGTCGAAGCCCGGCTGCTCTTCCAGCTTGTCCGCCACCTGCATCACCGAGTACCCTTCGGGTATCGTGAAGCGTAACGTCTCGTCCTTGACGGTATCGCCGTCGTTCAGCTTGCGGATGATGTCGTCCAGCTCCATCCCTTTCGTCATCATATAGTCACCGGCCTGAAACCGGGCGCCTTCTTTTTTATAGATCAAATAATAGCGGAATACTTTGGCGTCGCGGATCAGCCCGCTGCTCTCCAGCAGTCTCGCGATTTGCCCCGAGCCGAAGCCTGCCGGAATCGAAATCCGTACCTCATTATCCCCCGAGGCTTCGACCGGCTTAAGCGCGGACGCTACATAGACCGCAGTTCCCGCCCCGGCGAGCACCAGGCCCAGCAATACGCACCAAAGCACTACAAATGCGATTCGTTTCAAACGATCCCTCTCCCATATCCAAGCGCGGCTGTACACGAAAAAAAGAGCGGTTATACAGCCGCCCGTAGTCGTGCAACTGGCCAGCCGGCACTGCCGGGGTGCGCGAGGCACCCGGCTTTAGGGCCGGTCCTGACCGGGAAACGACATTTCGTCATACAGCTCCGAAACGGTTTCCCATTCGTCATCGTCTTCAATCGTCTCGAGCGTGAGCTCGCCGTCTGCGGCTTGCGTAACTTTGAAAATGGCGACTTCCTTGTCTTTCTTCAGTTCCTTCGATTGGAGCACCGCATACAGGCTGCCCTCGTGGCGAAATTCCGCCAATATGCGGTGAACGACCGCTTCGTCCTGCTCATCCGTCAGTTCGATCTGGTCGCCGTACTTGTCCCGGAGCGTCCGGGCTTCTTCGACTTGCGCCCATTCCGACTGCTCGCTCACTTGTCTTCCTCTTCCTCGACCTCGGCAACGAGCGTGTTGAACGTTTCTTCCACTTCGTCCCATTCCTTCTCATTCTCGATCGTATACAATTGCAGATCGTCGCCGTCTTCCTCGTAGCGGAACGCGTATACTTCGTCGCTATCTTCGTTCTCCTCATCCGTCTCGATCGGAACGACCATCATGTATTGGTTGCCCGCAAACTCCCCGGATTCGATCTCGAATTTCATAATCACTTCAAATTCCTCTTCGTTGCCTTCCTCGTCCGGAATATAGATGATTTCCGGCTCATTTGCGTTAAGCTCATCTTTAGACATGGTCGCACCTCACCTTTTCGATTTATGGCGGGATCAAAAAGAACGTTGTTAGTCCGTTTCTTATTAACCGCGCCTGGAATCCAAGTAGTTTTGCAAAATAATCGCGGCCGCCATTTTGTCGACGACCATCTTTCTTTTTTTACGGCTGACGTCCGCTTCGAGCAGCGTCCGCTGCGCAGCCGCCGTCGACAGCCGTTCGTCCCACATACTGACGGGGAGCCGCAGCGACTCCCGCAGCGATTCGGCAAACGCCATGCACAGCTCGCCGCGCGGTCCGATCGTGTTGTTCATATTTTTCGGCAAACCGACCACGATCGACTGGACCTCGTATTCGGCGGTCAATTGCTGCAGCCGCAACTCGTCATCCTCCGGCTTCCGCCTCCGGATGACCTCGACCCCCTGCGCTGTCCAGCCGAATTCGTCGCTGACGGCAACGCCGATCGTCTTGTCTCCATAATCCAGTCCCATAATTCGGCCCATGATCGTTTACAATCCCTTTCGCCGCCGGCCGGACAACCATCGTCTCCGCAGCGATTACGTGCGCTTCCCGTACAGGCCGCCGCCCGATAGCGGCGCCCTTTTTCGGAAAAAACGCCTAAGCACGGAAGCCGATGGAAATCTCCACCGGCCATCGGTCATTTATGGTGCTGCAAGTAGAACCGGACGAGCTCTTCAATCAGCTCATCCCGCTCTCTTTTGCGGATCAGGCTTCTTGCATTGTTATGGCGGGGTATGAACGCAGGGTCCCCGGATAACAAATAACCGACGATCTGGTTAATCGGATTGTACCCTTTCTCCTGCAACGCATCGTACACCGCGAGCAAAACCTCCTTCGGCGAAGTTTCCACGCCGTCGGCTTTGACGTCGAATTTCATCGTTTTATCCATCGGATTCATTACCGTAACACCCCCCGATTGCTGAAACGCCATTGTTTACCATTATTATTCGCGAGTCCCCGCAAAATTCCTGTCGGAGCTTGTAAATATTCACACAATTTTAAAAAAGTTTGTAATTGAGGCACTGGTGAATGCCTTGCGGTTATTGTCCCGCTACGATCGCCTCGACAGCCGCAAGCGCTTCGCCGAGCTTCGACGGATCTTTGCCGCCTGCCTGCGCCATATCCGGTCTGCCGCCGCCGCCACCGCCGCAGCGGGCAGCAACTTCCTTGACCAGCTTGCCGGCATGGAAGCCTTTCTGCACGAGATCCGGCGTCACGGCCGCAACGAGATTCACTTTGTCGCCCTCCACTGCTCCGAGCACGACCACGGCCGAGCCCAGCTTCACTTTCATCTGGTCTACGATATTGCGCAGCGAATCCATGTCGCCAGCGTTCACCTTAGCCGCAAGCAGCGTCACTCCGCCGACCGTCTTGGCGCTGTCCGTCAGCGAACCAGCCTCGATCGCGCTTAATTTGCCGCGCAGCGATTCGTTTTCGCGCTGCAGCTCTTTCATCTGGGCAAGCGCTGCTTCCACGCGCTTCGGCACGTCAGCTACGCTCGACTTCAGCATCGCTGCCGATTCGCGCAGCAGTCCTAGCTGCGAATCCAGATACAAGTATGCGTTTCGTCCGGTCACGGCCTCGATGCGGCGCACGCCTGAGCCAATGCCGCTTTCGCTGACGATTTTGAACAGTCCGATCTCCGCCGTATTGCGGACGTGGCAGCCGCCGCATAGCTCGATGCTGTAGTCGCCGACCTGCACGACGCGGACGACTTCGCCGTATTTTTCGCCAAACAGCGCCATGGCGCCCATTGCCTTTGCTTCTGCGATCGGTTTTTGCTCGATGACGACGCCCGTCTGCTTCCAGATCTGCTCGTTAACCCGCTGTTCGATCTGTGCCAGTTCTTCGGCGCTGATCGAACCGAAGTGGGAGAAGTCGAAGCGCAGCCGGTCCGGCTCGACGAGAGAGCCTGCCTGATTCACGTGTTCCCCAAGCGTTTCCTTCAGCGCCTTGTGGAGCAGGTGCGTCGCCGTATGATTTTTGACGATGTCGCCGCGGCTCGAAACCTGGACTTCGGCCTGCACGGTATCCCCCGTGCGGAGCGTGCCTTGCTCGATCTTGACCGATTGTACGGTCTGACCGTGCGGCGCTTTCCACACGTCCTCTACGATCGCCCGCACGCCGCTGCCGACAATAAAGCCATGATCGCTTACTTGCCCGCCGCTCTCCGCATAGAAGGGCGTCCGGTCCAGCACGACCTGGCACGTTTCGCCGGCGCCGATCAGATCGACGAACGATTCACCGTGTACGATCGCCACAATTTTAGCAGTAGTTACCAGATCAGTATATCCAACAAATTCGGTTTTAACCGTATATTCGGCGAACGGTCCGCCCTGCACCTTCATGCTTTCCGACTCTTGCCGGGCCGAACGGGCGCGATTTCGCTGAGCTTCCATTTCGCTTTCGAAGCCGGCGCTGTCGACCGTAAAACCGTTCTCTTGGGCGAAGTCTTCGGTCAGATCGAGCGGGAAGCCGTACGTATCGTACAGACGGAACGCATCCTGCCCGCCGATGACGGTGCTGCCTTCCTTCTTCAGCCCGGCGATTATCGATTGCAGCATATCGAGCCCATCGGACAGCGTTTCGTGGAACCGCTCTTCCTCCGTCCTGATCACTTTCTCGATAAATTCGCACTTCTCGACCACTTCCGGATAATACGTGCCCATGATGGAGCCGACCGTTTCCGTCAGCTTGTACATGAACGGCTTCTCGATGCCGAGTGACTTACCGTAACGAACGGCGCGGCGCAGCAGACGGCGGATGATGTACCCGCGGCCTTCGTTCGAAGGAAGAACGCCGTCTCCTACGGCAAATACAACCGTGCGGATATGGTCGGCGATGACTTTGAGCGCCACATCGTGGTCGGCGTTCATATGGTACGTAACGCCGGCAATTTGGCTGGTTTGCTGAATGATCGGCTGGAACAGATCGGTATCGAAGTTCGAATCGACATCCTGTAAAATCGAAGCAAAACGCTCAAGTCCCGCGCCGGTATCGATATTTTTGTTCGGCAGTGGCGTGTAGCTGCCGTCCTTGTTATGGTTAAATTGCGAGAAGACGAGGTTCCATACTTCCAGGAAGCGTTCGTTCTCGCCGCCCGGCCAGCATTCGGGATCGTTCAGATCGCCGTATTTATCGCCGCGGTCGTAGAAAATTTCCGTACAAGGGCCGCACGGGCCTTCGCCGATATCCCAGAAGTTTTCTTCCAGCTTGTAGATCCGGTTCTCCGGGATACCGATCTTTTTGTTCCAAAACTCGTACGCTTCCGTATCTTCCGGATACACGGTGACGGACAGGCGATCCGGATCGAAGCCGATCCATTTCGGGTTGGTCAGAAACTCCCAGGCCCAAGTGATCGTTTCTTCCTTGAAGTAATCGCCGATGGAGAAGTTGCCGAGCATTTCGAACATCGTATGGTGACGGCGCGTTTTGCCGACATTTTCGATGTCGTTTGTGCGGATACATTTCTGCGAATTGGCGATCCGCGGATTTTCCGGCACGACCCGGCCGTCGAAGTAAGCCTTCAGCGGCGCCATGCCCGCGTTAATCCACAGTAGGGATGGATCGTTGTGCGGCACGAGCGATGCGCTGGGCTCGATTTTGTGTCCTTTCTCAGCGAAAAATTCCAGCCACTTGCGGCGAATTTCACTAGCTTTCATCGTGATTCCTCCATCTACCTGGGGTTATAGGTTACATCTCCAAAGAAAACAAAAAACGCCCCTGAATAAATTCAGGGACGAGTTCTTCCTCGCGGTACCACCCTGGTTATTGCGCCTGTGCCCGGCCGGAAACTCCGTTCCCGCCTGCAACATTTGCTAACATTGCCCGCTAGGTACGGCCTGTTCCGGGCAGATGCCCGCAATCGCCTTTGCCGGAAAGTAACGGTTCCGCACCGGTGGAGTTTGATCCACGCTCCGAAGCAGCTTCGGTCGTTCTTCTTCAATAAAGGCTCTTCCAGCACGGCTGAGGAATTGGAATTCCGGCACCGGAGCCTTCTCTCTGGATCAAGGGCTACGACGTACTCGTTTCATCATGGCGTTTGGGATATAACATTTTGCGGAGTTGTTTGTAAACCGCATTTATCCCATTATTCTATCTTTGGGGGCACGGTTTGTCAATGTTTGGTCGCCTACGTCCAGGGCAAACGCATTAGAGGCGGTAGTGCCCTCTATTGCATTTGCCCCCATGCGTCATGGATTCGGTGTCGTATACAGCATGAGATCGTCGACCAGAAGCTCGGCTCCGTTCTGCACTTTGTCGGCGATAATGACGATTTGCAGCTTCTTGACCTCGGTGCCGTTGACCGCCGCCGGAATGGCCGCCTTCAAGCCGAGCGGGCTCCATGCGCCCGGAGCGGCGCCGCTAAGCGCCCGAACCTCCGATAAGGCGTTCGCAATCGTTTTGCCCTGCGCATCCAAGAAATTAACGGAGAGCTGGATCGTTCCGTTCGGCGGCGTTCCCGGCTTGACCGTATACCAGACTTCCGCCGCGAACAGTCCGGGGGATGCCGTTATCGTTTGATTCGGACCGCCGCGCGGAATATCCTTGATCTTCAGGCCGTATTGTCCGCTGCGCGCCGCCTCGGTCGTGCGCGAGATGCTTCCCGTTGACGAATACCAGTAGCTCCAAGAAGCGGCGGACGCTCCAGAGCCGGTCTCGAACGAGCTATTGATGGCCTCGGAAGGAGCAGAATCTACTACCCGGAGCAGCAGCTTCGCCCAGTTCCGTTCCGTCTCGTACACGGACCCGTATACGGTGCCGTACACCGTATCCGTAACGGATTGCTTCAGCGGTCCGCCTAACGGCTCGTTCGTCCGGATATAATCCAGCACCCGCCAAAAGTTCGACGCCAGGTTCATGCTGTCGTTCGCTTGGTATACGGATACGTCGTCCACATACACCGTGCTGTCCTGCACGCCGTCCACAATCACGATAAACTGCGCGCTTTTCACTTCCGCGCCGCCTATCAGAGCCGGAATATCGTACAGGAATACCGACTCCCGCCAAACGCCTGCGCCGGCGGATAACGGCACCGTCTTGCCTTTGGCCGTGCCGATCTGCTTGCCGGCGGCATCGCGCAAGTTGATGGCAAGCTGGATCGTGCCTTTGCCGTTGTACCCGTTCGGAGCGGAATAATAGGCGCGGGCGGCGAACAGTCCGGGTTTTACCGGCATCACCTGAACGGGTCCGCCACGATCGAGTCCTTGGATTTTAAGCCCCGCCGCTCCTGTCCGGGGGTTCTCCGTCGATCGTTGTATCGTTCCGATACTTTGAATCCAGTTCGCCCAGGAAGACGCCGATGTCGTCCCGTTCTCGAACGAGCCGTTCGCCTCCAGCGGGAACAGTCCCCGGACCGCTTCCTGCAGCAGTTTGGCGAATGCCTGCTCGGACGGGCTTCCGCTCGCCGCCAGCCCGGCTATATGAGACGTAACTGTCCCGCCTCCCGGTTCCTCTTGCTTCAAATACGCCACAAGGTTCCAGAACGTCCCGGCATTCCACAGCGGCCATTCCAGCGAATACGTTCTAGGGTCCAGCGGATGCGCCAGCACCGGATCGCTCTTGAATTCGTCGACGAGCGTGAGCCGTTTCTGCAGATTAAGCCGCCGGGTATCGAGCCCGTCCAGCAGCGCCAGCGCGGAAGTGCTGTCCGTCGGAGCCGGTTCGTCTTTCGGATAACTGAGCGCCGACGCCTCATAATACTCGAATGCACGCAGCAGCAAGTTCGCGCGGGCTTTTTGCGGCGCCGTCTGCGCCTTCGCGACGACAGATTCCAGCAGCGCGCGGCTGTCCGCAATTTCCTGATCGGTGACGAGATTCAAGTATTCCGAATAATTAAACTCTAAGTAAGTGGTCATTTTACGGGACTGGAACCAGTCGGTCGAGAGCACCCGGTCGGTCCAAAATTGCTCCCAATGGTCGTAGTAAGCGGCGAGGTCGGCGGCTGCAGTCGGTCCAACTGCCCGGACGTACCATTCCTGCAGCAAAGCGTCCTCATCCGCATCCGGGTCCCACTGCAGCTTGGCGGACAGCCACGGCTTCGGTCCTTCTCCCCAGTTCGGATACAGCTCCGCATAGTGGGCGGATACACCGGCCTGCTTGGCGTATTTGTAATTGTCGGCCATCAGGTGGTTGTACACTCTCGGCAGCAAATACGGCGTGCCGTACATATAATCGTACCAGGCCAAATTGTCCGATACGGCCGCCCAGGCCGCTACCTGCGCTTTGCCCGCCGCTTCGACGGCCGGGTCGGCCCAAGCCATCCGGTCTTTCGTCAGAAACGGAACGACCCGGGGGGTCAGCGCAAATGAAGGCGGGTCCATCACTTCCTGATAAGCGAGCAAACCGAACCATTTGTCCGGATACACGTCCAGCACGCCTTCGACGACCTGATTGACCCAACCATAGTAAATGTCGGACATGTCGACGAGCCCGATCGAATTGATTTTGTTCGGATAATCCGGATGGGCGGGGTTCGCCTCGCAAAAGCCGCCCGAATCGTTCATTCCGAGCGAGTACGACGTTTCCTCCGGATGGTCGCCGAAATATTGGATGATGTTCTGGATCGCCTCCTGCACGATACCTGGAGCCGTAAAGCAAGGCTGCCATCCATGCGTCGAATCGGTCGGAGGAATATACGGCTGACCGTTCCGAACCGGGAAGTATTCCGGATGCGTGGAGCCGTATTTCGAAGGCGGAAACAGCTTCAGCAAGTTGTGATGAAACTGGATTTGATTGTGGAGCCGGTTTTTGTCGAGCCAGTCCGACCGCTCCGGAGCTTGCGTCCAGCTCACCCCCGGGCTGAATACCCGCGAGAAAAAAGCCGGCTGCATAACGACATCCTGATCGGGAACGTCCAGATCGGTTTGGCTCGGCACATCTTCCCCGTTATCGCCGGGCATCAGCCACCGTACGCCCGCGTATCGCTCCAGAAATTCATAAACCCCGTACAAGGTGCCGCTCGGCGTCGATCCTGCAATCACAATCCTCGTCCCATGCGGATGAATCGCAAAGCCGTCGCTGTTCAGCCCGCTGAGCAAGGTGCTCATATGCGGGTCCGAACCGGAATCGCCGACATATATACGGACATGACCGTTCAGTCCTCCGCCGTTTGCTTGAAGCTCGGCTTCCGTCATAATCGGGAGCGTCGCTCCCGTCGATTTCAGAACGTACTCGGCCAGTTCTCCGGCTGCCCGGGCAATGACCGGATCCGCCTGCTCCGGCACCAGGATAACCGCATGCGCGGTGCCGTTCTCCACAATATGCAGCGGCGTGCCAAGCGCATATGCCCGCGAAGGAGCGTCGTTCCATAAAAAGGCGACCAGGATCGCCAGCCCTACACATAACCACATTGGCTTCCGATATCGTTTGCTCGTTCCCATCCAAATCCTCCTTGACCTTTTCGAAGTTGACATTCGTGCAGGTCTGACCGGAAGTCGTCTTGGTGGAAAAATGTTCACTTTTTGGGGTGAAGTACCGGGGTCCCCGAAAAGTAATCGGACTACGCTACATCGCTTCGCTTCACTTTTTGGGGTAACTTAGTGGATGTCCTTTTTCTTGAACCGTCCGCCCTTCACGTCATGAATGTTGCCGATCGCAAGAAACGCGTTCGGGTCCATCTCCTCTACGATCGTCTTCAACTTCGCCTGCTCAAGCCGCGTCACGACGCAAAAAATAACGTTTTTGTCGTCGCCGGAATATCCGCCTTCCCCGTGCAAATACGTAACGCCGCGTCCGAGCCGCTTCAAAATCGCTTCCCCAAGCGCCTTCGATTCGTCGCTTATAATCCATACTGACTTCGACTCGTCGAAGCCTTCGATCGTAATGTCGATCATTTTGAAGGCAATATAATAAGCAATCAGCGAATACATCGCGTGATCCCAGCCGAAAACGAAGCCGGCGCTGCCGAGAATGAACACGTTGAAAAACATCACGAACTCCCCGACGGAAAACGGCGAGTTTTTGTTCAGCAAAATCGCGACGATCTCCGTACCGTCGAGCGATCCGCCGACGCGGATGACGATCCCGACGCCGATGCCGAGAATAATGCCGCCGAATACGGCCGCCAGCAACGGATCGAGTGTAAGCGGCTCGACAGGATGCAGCAGCGCTGTGCCGACTGACATAACAATAACCCCGTACAAGGTGGAAATTGCGAACGTTTTACCGATCTGCTTATACCCGAGAAACAGAAACGGCAAATTGATAACGGTCAAAAACACGCCGAGCGGCCAGCCCGTCAAATGCTGGGCAATAATCGAAACGCCGGTCACGCCGCCGTCAATGATCCGGTTCGGAACGAGAAAAATTTCGAGCGCTACGGATACGAGCGCCGCTCCCAGGAAGATGAGAAGCGCCTTGCGAAGAACTTTCAGCTTCGAGCTGCGTTTGTGCTGCCGGGCCGTTTCGGCGGGCAAGGAGGATTGGATGGTAGCCACAGATGTGTCCCCTTTCTATCGGAACCGAAGGTCGCTAAGTAACAATCTTGTACATTATACCCCTGATCGGAAACGAATGAAAAGGAACCTCCTCTTGGGCAGCCCGCCGTTTATTTCCCCTTCGCCAGCTCCTCGTCGATTTTTTTCTGAATGACTTCCTCGGCCGTTCGCAGTGCCGTATTCAGATCTAGCTCGCCTTTGGAAACCTGGTTCGCGTATTTGGACAGCTCGGTCACGACGAGCAGGTCAACCTTCGGATGAATAGGCGCGAGCGGAGCCATTTTGTTGGCGTATAGGGCGCCCCAGTTTTTGCCGACGCCGCTTCGCTGAATATCTGCGCCGGTCTGCTTCTGAATGGCCGGATCTTTCAGAACGGTCATATTCGCCTGCCGGGCCATCATCGTCTGGTACTCATCGGAAACGAGGTATTTGATCACCTCCATCGTCGCCTCTTTGTTTTTCGTCAGCTTCGTCATGCCGATATAAATCGGGTCCGGCTGCGTCCCAAGGCCGGGATAACCGCTGATCGTCGGATGCGACACGATATCCCAGTTCAGATCGCCCAAATACAGATCCATATACTGCTGGCCGAGCAGCGAGGCAATGTACGTCGTCATTGCGGTGTTCTGCTCCTTATAAAATTGAAGAATTCCGGGCGGAGCGCTATTTTTTGCGAAAAACTCCTGAAACACCGCATTCGGCGGATACGGCCGGACGAAAAACGTCTCGAACAGGCTAGCCCACTTCGGATCTTTGTTGACCTGCACTTTGCCCGTTTCCGGATCGACTTTGACGAGCGACATCGGGTTCATTTTGATGACCTGCCCCGCTCCTTGATTGGAAAAGCCGAAATACAGCTTGTCGCCGTCCTTGCGCGTCATTTTGCTGCCGAGCGCGAGCACCTCATCCCACGTCATGCCGTCCTTCGGGTACGTCACGCCGAATTTATCGAAGATGTCCTTGTTGTAAAACAACAGCTGAATATTGTTCTGCACCGGCAGCATATACAGCTTTCCGCCCGAGGTCCGCTTTACTTCGTCCAGCAATATCGGTTCGATCCGGCTGAGGTCGACATCGTGCAGCTTCGCCAGCTCCGTCATGTCGTACTGGATGTCATGGCCGTAGGCGAGCGTCTCGAAATTGCCCCGGGTCGTGAAAAACACGTCGATCTGCCCGCCGGTCGCGACCAGCTCCGGCAGCGTATAACCTGGCGTGGAGGGCTGCCAGACGAATTCGATATTCGGAAACTTTTTACGCAGCGGGTTTCCGAACCAAAAGTCGATCTCCTCCTGCTTCTGTGTGTTGTTGGCGAAAAACACAACCTTGAACGATTCCTTCGTCCAGTCCTTGTTAGCGCTTACAGAAGGAGTCTGCGACTTTTCTCCCGAGTTCGAAACCGATCCCGTACCGCATGCGGCAAGCGGTACGCTCAGCAGCATAAGCGCGGTTAGCAATCTGACCTTGTTTCTTTTTTCATTCGGCATATCATACGGTCCCCTTTCTAATCTTGTCTATAGGCGTATTGAAAGCCAATGCCGTATCGATGGATCATCCGGCATGTTACAAAACGTGCTGCTCCAGCTCCCCCGCCTTCGACGAGCGGGAGGACAGCGTCTTCTGAATTCTTGCGCACAGCTGCCTCTCGTCGATCAGATCGGACCAGTACGCCTTCAGCGGCTGGAGCAACGGCTTGAAACAGGCGGCCGGGATGTTCAATTCGCTGTGGTTGCGCATCGAAAATAAAATTTCCCGAAATAAGCCATAACGGCTCGGTCGGTTCATTCCGGATTTCTCGAAGTCACGTTCGGCGACCTGCTTGCAGGCAGGTATGCTGGTCGTCGTACGGCGGATGAAATCTTGACCTCGCTCGGATACGAAGTAGTCGACCAGCAGGGCGGCTGCTTCCTTTTTCGCCGAATGGCGGTAAATCCCGATGCCGCATGTGACCAGCAGCGTTCGAGGCTCGCTTTCGAACGGAACGGGCGAAATATCATAAGGCAGTCTCGTGTTCGCCAGATCGTTCATGCTCATGTAATTGTTGAGAATCATCGAAACTTTGCCCTCGGCGAACAAGTTTTGCGTGTCGTCGTTATTTTCGGACAAAAAGAACGGAAAAATCGTCCGATTGCGGATGATGCTTTTGCATAACCGCATACTGTCCAGCAGCCGGGTGCCTTCGATCGATTTGGAACCGCCTGCCTCCCATTGGAAAGTCTCCCCGCTTTGGACCAGGAAAAGCGGCCACCGGTGCTCCGAAGGAAGATGGAAGCATATGCCGAATCGTTCCCCTTCGACGGACAACTCTGCCGCTGCGCGAATAAGATGCTCCCATGTCCAGCTGCCGTCAGGCTCGGGAACGTTCCGCTCGCGAAAATGCTCCTTGTTGTAGCAAAGGACGATCGGCGAGAAAATGAACGGCTGGGCGTATACATGCTCCTTATGCGCAAACGCATCCGTCAAAAATGGATATGCATCGCCGCTCGGCTGAAGCGGTTCAAGCTTGGCGTAGTCGTCCGCTTCGACCATTTCCCGGAACTGGAGCCGATTTAGAATACACAGATCGGCAGGCACATATTGTTCGTTCGCGAAGCCGAATATCGTTTCGATGCGAATCCACGGATGGATGGTCCCAAAATCCTCCAGCAGCTTCATGAGGTTAATATCGCGCAGCATCGTAGGCGGGCTGAGCAGGGTGAGCGTAACGCGGGTTCGCCGGGTCACGACGCGATTGCCTACGCTCGGTACTTTCTCGATTAGCCCCTCCTTGACAAGTGCGGCGAGACCGGATCTAAGCGATTTGTTGCTGATCCGGAACCGCTGCGCCAAAGCAAGCTCGGAGGGCAAAAAACTGCCTACAGCATATCGGCCGTCCAAAATTTCATCGCGCAGCGTTTGTACGATTGTCTCCAGCCGCTCCCGGAAATGCTTGTGCAATTGTCTGCCCTTCATGTGCTCCTCCTCCCGCGCTCCCGAGTTGGGTGATCCGCCATCAGCAGTTGCATTCAGACTTACTCACCTCCGTCTCTTTTACGCTCGCAGCGATGTACATATCGGTTACGCCCGCTTCCAACCGATGTACAAACCGCTGCCAACTGATTTACATCGAGTACTAATTTTCTATTGCAACCGCTTATCTTCCAAATTAGGGAAATCGCATCCATACGTCAATACGGATTCGGTACATCGGTGCGATGTTCTTACAAGGAAACGATCAAACGGCAAAAAAAAGCCCGGCCGCAAAGGACCGAACTTTAGCTGGACGAGCGGCGTTTTTACGAACGCCCCTTCTCTTTCAACCATAACGAAATGTGTTTGCCGCAAATGCCGCGTCTTAGCCGCATCTACCGCTAATTTCCAGATACCGCGATCAAAAATATACCCGCCACGACGACGGCCGACGCTGCAATCCGGCTCACGCCGTGCTTCTCCTTGAGAACGAACAGCCCAAGCAGCACGCCGAACACGATGCCGATCTCGCGCAGCGGAGCGATGTACGCCATCTGGGCTTGCGACATTGCGAACAGGAATAAGAGATACGAGCCCGGCGACAATACGGCACCGACCAGAAACGACTTCCACTGGTGAACGATCGTCGAGCGGATCGCTCCCGACACAAGCGCCGAAGGCGTAAGCCCGAGGATGAAGCCGATATTCGTTACGACGAGCAGCGCCACCGGCGACAAATAGCCGAGGTTAAGCTTGTCGGCCAGCGTATAGCTGGTCGAGCATAACCCGACGGAAAGCGCAAGCAGAAACGGCTTCACCTCAAGCGCGGCACCGTCTCGTCGCTGCAGCCAGCCGCTCATAACGATAAAACCGGCCACGAGACAGGCGATCCCACCCCATCCCAGAAGCGGGAGAGATTCCTGCAGGAAAACGACGCCGAGCACCGGAACGAGCAGCGTCGGCGTGCCCCTCATAATCGGATAGGCCAGCGACAGGTCGCTCCGTTTATATGTCTGAGCCAGCAGCAGCGCGTACACGCTGTTAAGCGCAAGCGACAGGGCAATGCTGAGGTATACGCCCGGCTGCCTCGGCACACCCGGCAATTCCATAAGCAAAACCGGCAGCAGCAAAAGCGTCGACGGAATATACATCGCCCATAAAAACACAGCTTTATTGTCGCTTTTCTTCGCAAACAAGTTCCATATCGAATGCGCCAGACCCGAACACATAACGAATGCTAGCGACACGACCGGCAAAGCCATCTCCATCTCCCCTTTACTCCCGCTGTACATCTCATCTTTTTGTCTCTATACAGAAAATAACACGTATACACACATATATACAACATAATTCACAAAAATACAACACACAAAAAGGAAAAACAAAAAAGGCAGTCAGTCGCATGACGCAACCAACCGCCTTTCCCTCATTCGTATACGATTTCCACGCCGTTTTGCCGATACCGCTCCACCAGCTCGCGATCGATGCCGGAATCGGTCACGAATCGCTCCACCTCCGCGCAGCCGCATATTTTCGTCAGCGAAACGCGGTCGAACTTGCTGCTGTCCGCCAGCGCGATCGTACGCTTTGCATTGCGCAGCAGCGTTTTTTTGACGCCGATTTCCCCGATGCCGTAATCGGTTATGCCCTCTGCGAGCGTAACTCCGCTCATGCTCATGAAGAACAGATCGGGATGGAAGCGGGCGGCAAACTGCTCGGCCAGATCGCCGATAATGCTTTGCTCGCTGCTGCGGATGACACCGCCGATCAAAACGACCGTATAATGTGGCATCGGCGACAGCATACTCGCGATCGGCAGCGAGTTCGTAATGACTGTCAGACGCTCGAACTTCTTGGCCAGCACGGCGGCGAATTCGTTGTTCGTCGTGCTGACGTCCAACGCGATCGATTGCCCTTCGCTCACATAACGGCAGGCGACGGCGGCAAGCTCGACTTTTTCGGTCCGGTACGCGGTTTCCCTCACCGTTAGCGGAATTTCCTGGCTATAATCCAACTGCTTCAAAATCGCTCCGCCGTGAACGCGCTGGAGCAGCCCTTCGTTCTCCAGAAACTCGAGATCGCGGCGGACCGTCTCGAACGACACACCGAACAGCTCGATCAGCTCCGACGCTTTGATCGACTGCTCCTTGTTCAGCTTTTGCATAATCGCCTGATGTCTTTGCTGCACGAACAATACGTCCGCCTCCTTCCATCGTCCTTATATCCTGGTTCAAAGTGTACCATATGCCCGGGTACTACGAAAAGTTAGTACTGTCGCAAACGGCGCCGGCGGCATAATATAGGATCAGGTACTAGGACGTAGCGCTAACGAGCGGAACCTTCGACATAACCCGGCAGGCGCGCGGTCCAATATTCCATAATGGGGTGTTTGTAATGATCGTGAGAAGAAGAAATACGACAGCATTTTCGTTTATGTCTTGGGCCGCGTTCGCCTGTGCGTTTCTGGCCATGTTCATCGGCATTTACACGCTAGAAGAGACGCTTTCCGTCAAGGGTTATTACGCCGTCGCCGCGCTTTACCTGACCATGTCCGCCTTCGTCCTGCAAAAAACGATCCGCGACAACCAAGACGACGAGGGGACCGGCAAAAAACGCAACACCGGCGCCTTCACCTTTCTGGCCTGGGCCGCCTTCGCCACCGCGCTGATCGCAATGTTCATCGGCATCTACAATTTGAACCAGCCGCTGTCCGTACAAGGCTACTATGCCGTCTGCGCCCTGTTTCTGACGATGTCCTCGTTCGTGCTCCAGAAAACCGTAAGAGACAACAAAGAGGACGACGAGCTGTACGGCCCGCGGGGCGGCGATTCGCAGGAGTAACCGGGTTTAGCCAGCCGCCAGCCGATAGACTGACGCGCTTCCCTTAACGGGGGCGCCGGATAAACTCCTGAACGAGCGCCAATGCCCCGGCAAAGGCGCTCGCCGACGTATCCTCCGCTGTCTCAAAGGCGGGGACGCGCGGTGAGGCAATACCCCGTCCGATCAGTGCCTCCCTCGTCTCCCCGAGGAACAGATCGGCGCTTCTTGCAATATTGCCGCCTACGATGACGGCCTCCGGCTTGAACTCGTCCACATACGGAGCGAGCATCTCGCCGAACATGCGGCCAAACCGGGCAAACACGTCCCGGGCGTCCGCGATACCGGCACGGGCTGCGTCCGCGATCGGCTTCACAGCTCCGTCCTTTCCGAGACCGTACGCTTCCGCCAGCCGGAGAATGCCCCGCTGGGAAATGTAATCGTCGATATTGCTGTCCAGGAACGGATCGTTCCACAGCTCTTTTCCTTTGACGATGCCCTGCTCGTCGATGAACGACGAGCCCGTGCCCGTTCCGATCGTAATGCACAGCGAGCGGTGATACTTTTTCGCGTGCCCGTAGTACAGCTCACCGGCGGCAAACAAAGCCGCATCGTTATCGAACACGATCGGCGCATCCGCCGCCAAAACGCGGCTTACGGCCGGATCGGCGGCGTTGCGCTCCTTCATGGCCGCGCGCATATCGGTCCCGTACAGCGCATCGTATTTTTGCTGCCCCTGTATATAACAAATTCCGTTATCGTAATCAAACGGCGACGGGAACGCATAACCGATCCCGATCACTTCGAATGGACGCCCTTCGCCGAGCCTCTCCAGCACCTCGACGCGCCCCGCGATCAGCCCGTAAAAATGCGCCAGCAGCGTGTCCCGATCCTCTTTCCCCCTGGAAGGAAACGTTTCGGTAGCTCCCTCCACGATCGCCCCGTTCTCCCGAACGACGGCCGCTTTGATTGATGTCCCTCCGACATCGAAAACGATGGCATAACGATCCATACTGAAGTCCAATTCCCCTTTCGCGTCTATCAGTAAAAGTATAGTAGGGTTTGGGCGCGTTGTCCAAAAAGAATAGCGGAACATCCGTTCCGTTATCGCAAAACGAGCGTCGGCGCAACAAATAAAAACGGAGCGCCTCGTCTGTCGCCAGACCGCACTCCGTTTTCCTTACCGCTTATATTTGCACAGGCTGGCCCGTTTTCACCGATTGGTAGCCGGCAAGCGCCACTTCCGCCGAACGAAGCCCGTCGAGACCGGATATCGGAGCCGGCTTTCCTTCAAGCAGAGCATTCACGAACGCTTCGACCATGTAATGGTCCATCGAGTCGCCCCAGCCGAGATATTGGCCTTTGCCGATCGCGTTGCTGAACATTTCGTTTTTCTGAGCGAAACTGTCGACCGAGATCGTGCCTTTCGTGCCGACGATTTCCATCGTCACGTCGCCCCACGTCGGGAACGCCTTCGGACGCGACCAGCTCGTGTCGAGTACGCCGATGGTGCCGTTCTCGAATTTGACATGGATCATGCCCGCATCGTCCACCTTCAAATCCTCGTGGAACAGCGTCGCCGCATAAGCATAAACCTCGGTCACCTTCGAACCGGTGAACCAGTTCATAAGGTCCATCACGTGGACGGTATGGTCAAGCAAAGCGCCGCCGCCGGAGAGCTCCGGCTCGACGAACCATTTGCCCGGCATCGTGCCGCGATTCGTACCTTTGATCGCCAAAATGTCGCCGATATCGCCGCGGTCGACCGCTGCCTTCGCGCTGATGACGGCCGCGAGGTAGCGGCAAGGGAACGCCGTGAACAGTTGTACGCCGTTTTCCTCGCATACGGCGATCATCTGCTCCATTTCGGATACCGAAATGCCAAGCGGCTTCTCGCAAATGACGTGTTTTTTCGCTCGGGCCGAATCGATCGTATGCTTCGCGTGAAACGCATTCTCGGAGCAGATGACGACGGCGTCGATGTCCGCGATCGCGAGCAGATCCAGATAGTTTTCATAGTAAGCGATTCCGTGTTTCGTAACGACGCCTTCCACGCGGCTCTTCTCTTCATCTGCAATCGCGACTACTTCCACCTGCGGCAGCGCCGCCAGCGAATGCAAATAAGAGTGGGCGTGGCCATGGGCGAAGCTGATCATCCCAACCTTCAGCTTGTTCATCGCGATACCTCCTGCGCGCTGTTATTCAGGAAAACAGCCTTGCCCGTGCGAGCGGACTCCAGAGCGGCAAGACCGATCTCAAGCGCCTTATAGGCATCCTGAGCGGTGACGATCGGCTGCTTGTTTTCCACGATACATTCGATATAATGTTTGATCTCCAGCTCGAACGGGCTGTGGAAGCCCGGACTTTGCGGTACTTCGACAAAAGGACCCTTTGCATTGTCAGCCGCCGCTTTGCGAATTTGCAGCGATACCGATTTGGAGCTGTCGCTGCGGATCAGACCTTCGCTGCCGGCGATTTCGGCCGCCGTCGTGAACGGTCCCTGATAGCCCCAGTGCGCTTCCACGTTTGCAACCGCGCCGCTTTCGAATACGAGGGTAGCGGCTGCATAATCCACGTTTCCTTCCAGCTTGCGGAGGCCGTATACGGACCGGACTTCGCCGAGCGACCAGCGCAGGAAGTCGAGGTCATGCACCATCAGATCGAGCACAACGCCGCCGCTTTTCTCTTCGTCCTTGAACCAGGGACGACGTTCGCCGGGATGTCCGCCGATCCGCTTCAGATGAGCGACGCCGATGCGGCCGAGCGCGCCCTGAGCGATTTTATTTTTCATTTGCACATATTCGGGGAAGAAACGGACGACATGTCCGATAAACAGGCGCACGCCGTTTTCCTCGCAGACGCGGATCATTTCGGCGGCGTCCTCGAGATTAAGCGCAATCGGCTTTTCGCAGATGACATGTTTGCCCGCTTGCGCGGCCTTGATCGAGAACGGCTTATGCAGATGGCTCGGAAGCGTAACGCTTACAACTTCGCAGCCCGATTGCTCCAGCATCTCGTCGAACGATTCGTACGCCTTCGCGCCCGTACGCTGTGCCATTTTGCTCAAGTGATTCGCGTCGATGTCGCATACGCCGACAATGGTAACGCCAGGAATTTTGGAGTAGGCGCCCGCGTGTACGTTACCCAAGCCCCCGCAACCGACGATGGCTACTTTCATGGCTTTCCCTCTCTTCATTTCGTTGTATAATAGACTCAACGCCAACGATACAACCTTTCCCATGTTCCGTATATGCCGCTATTTGTCGGTTTTGTATCCAATTTTGTCATGTTCGAAAGAGCAGGTGCCGAAGCTCATGGATATTTATAAAGAGCCGATCCATTACCAGAATCCGATTCTGTGCATCAAAGTGTGGAAGTTCGAGGGAAGACGGGCCTCCCCGCCGAGACCGATTCAGGACGTCCGCTGGCATTACCATAAGGAAGTCGAGCTGATCCTCGTGTTGGAAGGCTCGCATGAGGTGCATACTCCGGGTCATACGTACCTGCTGCACGAAGGCGATGTCGTCCTGATCGGCTCCTCTCAGCTTCACCGGACGAGAGTCCTCACCGATAAAGTCGTATACATCGTGCTTCACGTCGATCTGGAGCCGTATTTCGATCCGGCGATGATGCGGTATTACCGCCATTTCTCCGAGGTGCATCATCCGCTGGAAGAGCTGAACTATATGTTCAAGGAAAACGCGAACGTGCGCGCCGAAGTCGGGGGCATCATTGAGCGTATGCATGACGAAATTATCGGCAAGTCGGCCGGCTACGAAATCGCCGCCAGCATGTATATCAAGCATTTGCTGCTGACGCTGCTGCGGGGGGATACGCGCGGGCTGCTGCAGGCGCACGATTCCGTCGATCCGCTCGTTATGAAGCCGATTATCGAATATGTGGACAGCCATTTGGCGGAGAAAATCGAGATGGAGCAGGTCAGCCATATCGCCGGGATGAGCTACTTCTACTTTTCCAAGTATTTCAAAAGGGCGATGGGCTCGTCGTTCACCGATTACGTGAATCGGAAACGGATCGCGAAGGCCGAGCGGCTGCTCGTCACGAGCGGGCAAAATGTAGGAGATATCGCCAGAGCGGTCGGCATCGAAAATATGGCGCATTTTTACGAGCTGTTCAAACGGTTTAACGGCTGCACGCCAAAGCAATATTTGCATAAAATCGATGCCGCCGTGCAGTAGCGTCTATGGGCATAACGTGAGAGGCAGACGCTTCACGCCGAAAATGATCGAGCTGGGCAGTCGCTCAAGCGGATACGTGCGATCTGCCGCAAAGGCCGGAAATCTTGCGAGCAGAGACTGGATGGCAATACGTGCCTCTAGCCGGGCAAGCAAAGCGCCGAGGCAAAAATGGATACCGTGCCCGAATGCGAGATGCGGATTCGGGTCCCGCGCGATGTCGAACGTCTCCGGAGATGCAAACACGTCTTCATCGTGATTCGCCGAGCCGATCCACAATTGCACGATCTGCCCCGCCGTCAGCCGAAACCCGCGAAACTCGGTGTCCGCCGTTACCCGGCGGATCATATGCTGAACCGGCGAGCAATAACGCAGCACCTCCTCGATCGCGCCCGGCAGCTGAGCTTCGCTGCCGATCAGCCGTGCGCGCGCTTCCTCCGAACCGTTCAGACATAGAAGCGCCGACGAGATCAAGTTTGTCGTCGTCTCATTCCCCGCCACGAGCAGCAAAATGCAAAATCCGATCAGCTCCAGCTCGCTCAGCCGCTCGTTGTTTATACTTGCCGCCACCAGCCTGCTTATCAGATCGTCTCGCGGTTCGAGCCGCCGCGACTCGACCACGTCGGAGAAGTATACGCTCATCTCCTGCTGGCAGCGGAAAAAATCATCCGCATTATTGCCGACCAGCTCATCCGACCAGCGCTTGAACAAACCGATGTCTTCCGGAGGAATGCCGAGCATATCCGCGATAATCAGCACGGGCAGCGGGCCGGTAAACTCGCCGACCGCATCGATGGCCGCTCCTTTTCCTTTCGCCTCCGCTTCGTCCAGCAGCCGGTCCGTCACCGCCTGGATGCGGGGGACCAGCGACTCGATCGCCCGCGGAGTGAACGCCTGCGAAACAAGCGAGCGCAGCTGTCGGTGCTTCGGCGGATCTTTGCGGAGAATGCTGGCTTCGATCGGCTCTTCTTTGGTCGGCGTACGTCCCGTATGCGACGAAAACCGCTCGTGATCGCTAAAAATTGCCTTTACATCGCTGTATTTGTATACGGACCAACCGTTGCTGTCCGGATGATACAACACCGGAGAAACCGATCTCCGGTCGCGAAATTTAACCAGCGGAAGGAGATGTTCAGGCACGATAGGGCTCATTTTTTATTTCCCCGCTTCACCATTAGTGGTCAGACCAAAAAAAGGGCTTGCTGTATGTTAAACGTTTTTTGTGACAATTCCCGACAAAACGGTAGAACTTATGAACGACTTCACCTGCTGGCGTGTTACTTGCGAATTATTTCTCAGGAAATAATCGCAGCAGCCGTCGAGCATTCCGAATACTCCTGAAGCGGCAAGCCTGCAATCGATGTCGCGTATATAGCCGAGCTTTACGCCTTCTGCGAGGATGCCAGCCATGTAGGTGAGGTGGTTGTTGCGCAGTTGCCTGATCTCCATTAATACCTCCTCTTCAATGCCATTCGACAACTCATGAAAAACGATGTGGGCCAAATCGCTGTATTCCAAAAACAAATCGACATAATATCCGACGATATTTTGAATTTGTTCATGAATCGAGGCCGAGCTGTTAAGCTCTGCGTCGATTCTAGTTGTAATTTGGCGCAGCCCTTCGCTGACAATCGTCTGAAACAGCTGCGACTTGCCGGTAAAATGATAGTAAAGCGATCCCTTCGCAACACCAGCGCGAATCGCAATTTCATCCATGCTGGCTTGATGATAACCTTTGAGCGCAAACAGCTCGATTGCGGCTTGCACAATTTTGTGCCTGCTCATATTAAACACCTTTTCTTGTTTTTATACTGACTAGTCAGTATAGTTCCACTATATTCCATCGAACTTTGGATGTAAAGTTAATATTTCGAGAAGTTTTTTCGTTACCGCCGACAACCTGCAAGAAAAGCAAAAACCAGACATCGGGATGCCTGGCCGGACTCCGTATGATTCAATTCAATCTAAATCGTTCTCGAACAGCTCCCGCTCCCCCGCCGATTGGCTTTTTGGAGTATGATCCGTTGCTGCAACCAACGCCAAGCAATCAATCGCCCCCATCCTCGCCTTCCTTCCCCCGATTCGCTTCCTTGTTTTTTTCCTTGTCCTTGCTGTTGTCCTTATCGCCTTTGCCGTTCTGCTTGTTTTCGTCCTGCTTCGCTTCCTTCGACTTCGCTTGCTTCGACTTCGCTTCCTGCTCGGCCTTCATCTGCTGCTCGAGCTGATACTGCCGCATTTCCCTGTACATCTGATATTGCTTCTTCAGTTCCTGATCGATCACGCTGGGCTGGTTTTGCTGCTGCGCTTTCGCCTTCTCCGCTTCCGCCTTGGAGGATTTGCCGCCACAGCCGGCCAAAGCGATGCAGAGGATAACAGTCAGGCCCCCGATTCCGAATTGACGGTATGCCACACAGATCCCTCCCTGTTTGGGATTCAGTTTCTCCCGCTGCGGTAGAATCTATGCAGTCCAACAACGAAAAACAAGCTGCGTTAAAGCCAGACCTCGGCTTATAACACAGCTTGCTTAACGCATTCATTCTATTATCGTCTTCAGCCTTTGTCACTGGCCGTATCGCTCGGCAGTTCGACCGGCAGCACAACCGGCGAGGCAGCCTTAGGCTTCGCAGGCACTGACGTACCGGCGGTTGCGCCTCCGCCAAGCTTTCCGGTTAAGCCTTTCACCAGTTGATCGAGATCGATGCCCGAGACGCTTTTCAGCATTTCCGGCGCCGTCGCCATCAGTTGCGTCACGTAATTGCTTACGCGGGCGGCGCCTTCGCCGTGTCCGGTATCGACTACGGTCAGCTTGTCGATCGAAGAGATCGGCTCGGCCACCTTCCCGGCCAGCTCCGGCAGCATTTTCACGATAATATCGAGAATCGCCGCTTCGCCGAACTTCTCGAACGCCTCGGCGAGCTTTTGCTTCGCTTCCGCTTCGGCCAGACCGCGCAGCCGGATAACCTCGGCGTCCGCGGTCCCTTTCGCCCGCTCCGCATCGGCGATCGCGAGACCTTCAAGCCGCTTCATCTCGGCGTTCGCTTTCGCTTCGGCCTCGATCTTGTACTGCATCGCCTCGGCCTCCAGAAAGCGCCGCGCCTTCTCCGCTTCCGCCGCCTGTACGACCGCGTACCGCTCGGCGTCCGCCTTCTTCTTCACTTCGGCGTCATACTGCTTCTCGCGGCGCAATATCTCTTTCGCCTCGAGGTCGATTTCCCGCTCTCTGCGAACGAGCTCGACTTTCATTTGCTCCTCGACGACGCTTTGCTTCGAGCGCGCCTCCTGAATATGGTACGCCTGATCCGCTTCGGCTTTAGCCATATCTTGATCTTTCTTAAACGCGGCCGTCTTCAGCTCTTTCTCCTTCGCCGCCTCGGCGATATTCGTATCGCGCAGCAGCTCGGCCTTCATTCCTTCTTCCTCCGCCTTCGCCTTCTGAATCCGCGAATCCCGCACCGCCTCGGCCTCGGCAATTTCGGCGTCCCGCTTGACGGCGGCGATACGCGGCTTCCCTAACGAATCGAGATAGCCGTGCTTATCGCGAACGTCCTTGATCGTAAACGATACGATCTGAAGGCCCATCTTCTTCAAATCTTTAGCGGCCACAGCCTGCACTTCCTGGGCGAACTTGTCGCGGTTGCGGTACACTTCCTCCACCGTCATCGAACCGAGAATCGAGCGCAGATGACCTTCCAGCACTTCCTGCGCCTCGCTCTTCAGCCCTTCCGTAGGCTTGCCCATAAATTGCTCCGCAGCCGTGGCCACATCTTCCACGGAACCGCCGATCTTAATGATCGCGACGGCGTCCGTCATAACCGGAACGCCCTGCTCCGTATATACTTCCGGGGTCGACACGTCCAGCTTGTGGGAAAGCAGCGATAAAAACTCGGCTTTCTGGAAGATCGGCAGGATGAACGCGCCGCCTCCGCGTACGATTTTGATGCGCCGGCCCGAATCGTCGACAAGCGAGTTTTTGCTGCCGAGAAACGTACCCGTTACGATCATCGCTTCGTCAGGACTGACCGTTTTGTACCTCGCCCAAAACGCCAAGCCAAGTATGACAATGACCCCTACAACAATACCAGGTATAACGAGTGCCTCCGAAAAATTCATCCGATCTCTCCTCTCTCGTCTTTGTTCCCATTGGATGGCGATGTTTCGTCCAGTCGGCTAACGAACAGCGTATCGTCGCGAACCTCGACAATAACGACGCGCTCGCCTGCTTTCAGCGTTTCGCCGTCGAAGCTGGCGGCAATCTGATTCGTATTCCCGTGTCCGATCTTCACCATCACTTCTCCGTAGCCTCTCGGCGGAACCGGCACCAGCACTTCTCCGATTCGTCCTGTCAGCTCGTGGATCGAAAAGCCTGTAGAGTTCTCGCTGTTTTCCATCGGCCGTACATAAGCCACGTACACCAGCGCTCCGATCGCGATGGCGCTCGCTATGGCGATTAAAGCCGCAAGCAGCCCGCCTAGCGGCGTATAATGCAGGACGAGCAGCCCTGCGCCGCCAAATACCGTAATACCGCTGACGATCACCATCGGGCGCAGCTTCCGCAGCGCATCCACCGACAAAAAATCGAGGAGGCCGTCGATCGCATGACTGATCAGGTCGCCCAAGATGACGGTAACGATAGCAAACAGTACGCCTCCGGCCAAACACGCCCAAAACAATTGCTCCACGAAGATTCACCCCGCTTTCCGCGTGCAGCCTTTTCCAATTTTTAATCAACCTAACTAGTCATTAGTTAATACGCGCCTTTTGACGAATGGTTTCACATTTTCGACACAAATCTTCGTCCTCATCGGAGCATCGTCAGCGCGCCGGTTTTCTGTCCATGCCGAAAAGCCGTATCCCGGCAGACATTGACGCTCGCCTGCAGAATACGACCTTTATCTCACAGCTCCAATTAAACGCCAGTTTGCTTAGCCGCGCCGCAAGTACGGCTCGACAATTCGCCTCACTCGCTCCAATCCTTCCCACATGTCGCCCGGGCCGTCGTAAATGAGAACATACGCGCCATCGAAGCCCGTTTGCAAGACAGCGTCCAAACATTGGCGGAATTCCGCTTCGTCCGGTACGCCCCGTTCGTTGAAAATCGCCTTGGCGTGTACGGACACGCTGTGCGGCGTCGTCAGAGCAATGTCCTCGTACTTGGTCTCCCCCTTGTAGTTGCCGAAATCGGTGATGAAACCGATCCGCTGTTCCGTCAGCTCCAGCAGCCTGGAAGCGCTGCTGCCGGTAGAAGTCAATGGCTTGAAATTTTCGGTAACCACGCGGACACGGCAGGTTTCCCCATATGCGGCCAGCTCGAGAAGCGCCGCTGCGGAACGGCGGAGCGCCTCTTCGTCCGTCGGCAAAGCTTCACCCGCAACGATGCGAATCTGCTTGGCCCCGCAGGCAGAAGCGACATCGATCCATCGCTTGGCTAGCGCAAGATCGGCCGCTGCACGGCGCTCCTCCTGCGAGGTCAAGTCGCCATAGTCGAGCAGCAGCGTATCCAGCGATACGCCCGCGTCGGCAAACGCTTCGCCCAATTGCGACAAATAGGCCTCTTCCGTAGACGGGAAGTGAAAGTGGCATATTTCAACTGCCGCATATCCCCGCTTCGCCGCCTCCCCCGGCAGCTCCAGCAGCGTATGGATCTCGGGCTGCTCCTGAATACGCGTTTCAAACGTACCGGCATTTGCGTTCCAGACGGTCCAGCGCAGCGGACCGAGCAGCCGGTGCAGGCTCCAGGTGCTGACCGATAAATAAGACATAGAAATCCCCCCGAATCACATGAATGTACTGCTGATCCTGTCCTTATATATTGTAACGGATTGGAAGCGTTGCCGAATAGTAGGGAGCCAATCTAAAGCAAGTCCTTGTTTCTAGCACTGGAAGTGCGTCCCGTCTGACGGAACGGCTGGCCATGAAGCAGGATCTTGTCCATAATCACTCCCCGTCTTTAGCTCGGCCGCAAATCCATGTATAATGGAACATAATTGCGACATAGGCGGGTAACCTAAACATGAACAAACGAGCGCGCAAACTTCATCCTATCCGGCTCGTCTTCCGTCTATTGCTTGGCGCCGTTTTGGCGGCGGGTCTCTATTTTGGAGGCATGAGCTGGATCATTATGCATACGTGGAAGACGTCAAAAGGAACGCCGGCTGACACCATTATCGTGCTTGGAGCCGCCGTCTGGAACGGCAAGCCGAGCCCGGCGCTGCGAGAGCGGATCGATATGGCAGTGGAGGCGTGGAACGATCAGCTCGCTCCGGCTATTATCGCCACCGGGGGCATCGGCCTGCCCGGAGAACCTTCGGAAGCTTCCGTAATTAAGAAAACGTTAATCGAACGAGGCGTCCCCGAGAACCGGATCATCATAGAGGACAAGTCCCGAAGCACGTACGAGAATTTGCATAACAGTCTTGAGTTTATGCAGCAGCACGAGATGAAAAGCGCCGTCCTGGTCACTCACGGCTACCACGCCCTCAGAGCCCGGATGATGGCGAAGATGATAGGCATCGACGCAAGCGTGGAGCCCGTACAGATCAGGCCGCTGCGGCTCGCCTATTACACGCTCCGGGAATGCGGTGGCATCGCTTACTTGTTCGCCACTTCCCCGCTTCGCTCGATTCGGGCCATATGGTAAAAGGAGTTGATCGGGTGACTATTGAAATAAGGCCTTATACGAGAAACGATTACGAGGGGCTGCTGAGCGTTCAGCGCGAGGCGTTCCCGCCCCCATTTCCCGAGGAGCTCTGGTGGAAGAGGGAGCAGATCGAAGATCATGTGTCTCTATACCCGGAAGGCGCGATGGTTGCGCTGTGCGACGGGATTGTGGTCGGATCAGCCACTTCCCTGCTCATCACCTATACGGGACAGCCGCATACATGGGCAGAGGTGTCCGACAACGGCTATATCAGGCGCTCACACGACCCGGAGGGCGACAGCCTGTATGGCATAGACTTGTGCGTCCGGCCTTCGTACCGGTCTCGCGGCGTCGCCGGCGCCCTGTATGAAGCGCGCAAGCAGCTCGTTGTACGCTCCGGCCTGAAACGTTTTATGGCCGGATGCCGCATTCCGGGTTTTCATCTGCACGCCGGCAGCATGAGCGCGGAGGAGTATGTTGGCCGCGTAGTCGATGGAGAGTTCAAGGACCTGGTGCTCTCGTTCATGCTGCGGCAGGGCATGGTGCCGATCCAAGTGCTGGACGACTACTTGGAGGACGAAGAATCGCTGAACAAAGCCGTATTGGTCGAGTGGAGAAACGAACGTTGCATTACCACTATTTCGGGAGGGGAAACCGCCTCATGACATCTAACATCATTGCCGCCGTCCAATACGGAATCGGCCCGCTGCGTTCTGAGAACGAGTTTTGGAACCGGATTCGCCGCCATGTTGCGAAAGCCGAGTCCGAAGGAGCAAAGCTGATCGTATTTCCCGAATATTTGACCGGGCAGCTGCTGTCGCTGGCATCCAAGATGAACAATGCCGAATCGTGCGAATATTTACACCGGTTTACGGACGAGTACAAATCCCGTTTTACGAAAATGAGCCGCGAAACCGGCCTCATTTTGCTCGGCGGCACGCATATTCACCGGGAAAACGCTCCAATTGGTGCCGAAGCCCGCTATTATAACGAGGCGTTCCTGTTTTTCCCGGACGGCCGGATCGAAGGCTGCAAAAAAGTTCATTTGACTCCCGAGGAGCAGCGGGCGTGGCCCCTGCTGTCGGGCGATGAGTATAAAGTATACGAGACCGCCGTCGGTAAGGTCGCCGTTCAAGTGTGCTACGACATCGAGTTCCCTGAAGGAGCTCGCATCGTGGCCGATATGGGCGCGGAAATCATCCTGTGCCCGTCGTACACGGACGCCGCCGCCGGCTATTGGCGCGTACGCCATTGCAGCCAGGCGCGGGCGGTCGAGAATCAGCTGTATGTCGCGCTGAGCGGCCTTGTGGGCAACATGCCGGATGTGGAGCAGGTCGACGCCGGGTACTGTCAGGCCGGCATTTTTGCCCCATGCGACAAACCGTTTCCGGATAACGGCATAATAGGCGTCGGTTCTACGAACCGCAACGGCGTCGTGTGCGCTTCTGCGGATCTGGACATGCTGGCCTACAATCGCGCCCATGGCGGCGTAGCCCCGTTTTACAATCGCCGGACAGCGCTGTACGACACCTACCGGAACTCGTGAACCGAAGACAAATCAAATCAAAGGCCGCTTCCCTCAGGAAGTCGGCCTTCGATTCACGTAATACAAATAAATGTGCTGAACGATTACTTTGCCTACGGCAAACAGCGGTACGGCGAGTATAAGCCCGATAATGCCGGCAAGCTCGCCGCCTACCAGCAAGGCGAAGATGATAAGCAGCGGATGCAAATGCAGCGTTCGTCCGACAACTTGGGGAGAGATGACGTTTCCTTCCAGGATTTGCACGAGCAGATTAACGAACACAACGAACAGCACCATTTTAAACGACACGGTGGAAGCCATAACAATAGCGGGAGCCGCCCCGAAAAACGGCCCCAAATAAGGAATTATATTAAATATAGCCACGATACTGGCAAGCAGCAGCGCATAAGGCATCCCGATGAGCCAATAGCCGATGTACGCGAGAAGACCAACGAGCACGCATACGATAAACTGTCCGCGTATGTAATTGCCGAGGGCCGTATCGATGTCGATCACAAGTTTGATGGCGCTGTGCCGGTGTGCGCGGGGGACCGTGGCGAGAACCGTTTTTTCGATAAGCTGGTAATCCTTCAAAATGTAAAAGGCGAGAAACGGCACGATAAATGCGATCATCAGCATATTGATCGTGCTGCCGATGCCGTCGACAAAGTTTGAAATAAATTTGGACAGGCCGTTCTCCGCCTTCAGCAGCGCGTCGTTGATGCCGCTGCGCACACTCAAAGGAAGCATCCGATTGTCGTTCAAGCCGTCGAACAGCCCTTGCGCCCGCATCGTTAATTCCGGCATATGCTCGTTAAGCTCCCCGATCTGCTTGACGAAGATCGGCGTCAAGTTCATCACGATAACGACGAAAGAGGTGATGAAGACGGCGTAAATGAGCAATACGGCCGCCGTTCGCGGAACTTTGCGTACGTTCAACATACGCACGATCGGGTTCAGCACGTAAGAGATGATGAGAGCGATCAGAAAAGGCGCCAGCACTGCCTTCAAAAACCCGTAAGCTGCAGAAAGGATCGGCCCTATTTGCAGCAGCATGAACAAAATGGCCAATCCGAGCAGCACGTATACCATGATGGCGAACCATTTATTTTTGATGAATTTGTCCAAGCTTTGCCGCCTCCTTCCCACTACAGTATATGTACAACCCGGTCCGCTTCATTCACGAACCTGAGCGAATACGGAAGGAGTTAAGCGCAGCAAAAAAGAGACCGCGCCGGCTTGGCGTGATCTCTCTCGTCTTATGAAAGCTTAAGCGGTCTATCGGGATCGCTTCCTTAGTTCGCGTGAACTTCCGGGATTTCTTCCTCAAAGAACAAATCGTCCAGCGAGCTGAGCGTACCGTCTTCTTCTACTTGATACACGGACATTTTGTCGCCGTTTACGGTTAATTCAATAAAGCAGCTCCAGCAGTAAAACTGGTGGGAGCCGATTTTTCCAATATCCTTGGAGTTGCAGTTCGGACATCTGAGCATCATAATCACCCTATTTCTTCAATTGATGGTGCGTCTTTTAGATCGCAATGGACCGGTACGATCACGGCGTCCTCCCCGATCGTCGCCTCTTCGGGCAATGGGAGCCATCTGCGTCCTTCGGTTAGGTCGGATATCAATCCTCCGGATAACTCGTATCCTAGTATCTTTTTATCCATTTGCGTACCAAAATAAACATCTTCCACAAAGCCAAGCTCGTCGCCGCTAGCCGTGACGACCGGCAATCCTTTCAATTTGAAGCTGCCATCCAGAAGCGGCACGAGATCGGCCGTTTCTTCGCCCAGGTCACGGACGGCCTGCTCGTCCTTTATAGTGACGGCGTCCGCGCCAATAGCTTCGATGTCGTCCCATTCGATATAGCGGGACGCGGCGAACCAGCCTTTCGCCTCAATCAGGATGCCTCTCAGCTTCCAATCGCGATCGATCAAAAAATCTTTGGCTATTCCTGCCTGCTTACCCGTTGCGAGAATCAGAACGGGAAGCCCCATGATGTCTCCAGCTTTGCGCAAGGGTTTCCTTATCCTCCTACAAGCTTTGCTGATTCAAGCCGCTTCCTCAGCGTACACGTTCGTATATATGATGCTCGCCCCGGCGGAAGTTTATTCCTGTTCCGCACGCACTTAGGGCGTCGGTTGTCCTTGGCGTAAGGTAGCGTAAATACGGTGTTATCTACGGGAAAAAGCTGGATCGGTTTGCGATAGGCGCACCTCCTCCGGCACGTGAACACGTGGCTTAACAGTCTATTATGTTCTATTACGAATTCGGCGCGAAATGGTTGCAACTTTTTCAGTTGCAGCACGAATTTGTTCGACAGGCTGCGTTAAACCGAAGCTGAAGCGAACAGCGGAGCGCATCACGCTCTCCGGAAGCCTCATGGCGCGAAGCACATGGGAAAGTTCCAAAGAACCGGACGTACAGGCCGAACCGCTGGCGGCCGCTATACCTTCCAAATCCAGACTCATTAGCATAGTCTCGGTATCAATGCCGGGGAAGCTGACGTTTAGGATGTGCGGCAAAACGCTGGAGGGATGGCCATTCACCGTAAAAGCTGCGGTCCCGATCTCGCGGGACAAGCCGTCAATCATTTCGTCGCGCAAAAGCTGTACATGCCGCCGGTTGTCCGGTTGTGCCTCGATGGCGAGCTCGGCCGCTTTGGCGAACCCGACGATGCCGGCTACGTGTTCCGTGCCCGCACGCCGTTTGCGCTCCTGGGAGCCCCCTACGAGGAGAGGAGTTACGGAGACCCGCTTCGAAACGTACAAAGCTCCGACGCCTTTCGGGCCGTATATTTTGTGTGCCGAGAAGCTCATCAGATCGACGGGCAGTTCGGATAGCTGAAGAGGAAGCAAGCCAAGCGCCTGAACTGCATCGACATGGAACAGGATGCCGCGCTCGCGCGCTAGTGAGCCGATGGATTCGATCGGCTGAATCGTCCCGACTTCGTTGTTGGCATACATGACGCTGATCAGAAACGTTTCGGGCCGAATCGCATCGGCTACATCGGAGGCGCTGACCTGTCCGGTCTCGTCAACGGGCAAATACGTAATGTCATAACCGAAGCGCCCGAGCTGCTCGCATGCATGAAGAACGGCATGATGCTCGGATTGCGTCGTAATGATATGTTTCTTGGCGGTGCCGTACAAGGAGGCTGCCCCGAATATCGCCGTATTGTCGCTTTCCGTGCCGCCGCTCGTAAACAGCAGCTCCGACGGCGAACAGCCAAGCAGCTCAGCCATACGGTCGCGCGAACGGCTCAGCGCAATACGCGCTTCCCGGCCGAAAGCGTGAAGACTGGACGGATTGCCGAACTTCTCCGTATAGTAAGGAAGCATCGCTTCCAGCACTTCCGCACGCATCGGCGTCGTAGCCGCATGATCGAGATAAATCGGATTCATCGGCTCCACCGTCAAATATAAAACATGAAATTATCGTTTTTGCCTTCGTCCTGATACGCGATCAGGGCCGCCAGCGTCGTCGAATCAAGCACTTCGGCAATGCTGTTTTTGATTCGAATCCACAGGTCGCGCTTGGCCGGATCGTCTTCGTCCGTGAAATCGACCGGACTGATCGGTCCTTCCAGCACGCGAATAATGTCGCCCGCCGTAATGTCCTCGGGCTGGCGCGATAAGATGTAACCGCCGTATGCGCCGCGGATACTCTTTACGAGACCGGCGTTGCGCAGCGGTGCGATCAATTGTTCCAAATAATGCTCGGATAGCTGATGTTTCTCCGCAATGCTTTTAAGCGATGTGGGGCCTTCACCGAACTTCGAGGCCAGCTCCATCATGATCGTAAGTCCGTAGCGGCCTTTTGTCGATATTTTCAAAAATTACACCTCATTTGCAGCTTCGCTAGTCGCAGCGATTCCGATGAAACCTGAACGGTCCGGAACGGTTGCTTCGATAAACGATCTTTCATTTTGATAAGAATGCCTGCTACTATCTTTGCCAATAACTAGGCTATGTTTACGTGGAACACGCGGATATTTGGTAAAATATTGAATATTGTTGCAAATATCATTTATATGTTAACATATAAAGTCCGGTTATGGTATCCATAATCCGTGGCATCTTCATGAAAAGTTTTGAATTTCGATCGTTTTTGTATACATTAATCCGGAACATGCGGCTCTCTCTGACACGTGTCCCTTCAGCCGCTTCGTTCCGAAGCCTATCTTGTGGTATTATAAGAAAAACGTCTATCGACGAAATTCAAGGAGGAGCGACCGCGGTTTAGCGGAAGTTTTTCTGGTACAGAAAGTCGCACTTCGCTTTAAAGCTTTAGCAAATAAACTTTCTATCCTGAAAATTAATCGGGTGGGAGAACGCCGCTTGGAGGGTATTGTCTTTGCGCAATCCTCCGGATACGCACGTTTTTGGCAATAGGAAACCAACCCCCCTGAATTCGCTTTGGTAGT